>NZ_CALXYQ010000017.1 GCF_944393015.1 uncultured Brachyspira sp. | reverse complement strand
TAAACTCTAAACTCTAAACTCTAAACTCTAAACTCTAAACTCTAAACTCTAAACTCTAAACTCTAAACTCTAAACTCGTTTAAAGTTTAAATGGGATTAGAATAATTTTAAATTTATAAGATATATAATATTTTTTATAAAGAGTTAAAATAATTTACAAAATTCAATTATAAATGTTTATTGATTTTATAAAATTAAAAGGAAATAATTATGAGTAATAGTTTTGATGAAAAAATAAAACCTTTCTTTTTTGTGGAACATGAAGATACCGCTTCTCTTTGTCTTAATGTTGGCGAATATAAAGCAGAAATATTTGAAGAAAGAGAAGATGAAGGATTTGAAGGCGGAGGATATGATTGGCAGTCTTTAGCTTTGGTATTTTTAGATGAAAAAGTTCCAGAGTTAAAAGAGTTTATTGATTTTGATTCTGAATCAAGTATGTTCTGTGCTTACAGCAGTGATATTGAAGCATTAAAGAAATTTGCTTTATCATTTAAAGAGGCATGCGAAGATGATAAATTAATAAGAGATTTATTTTCTAGAGCTGAACTTGATTAATATATAGTTTTTTGACAAACTTAATAATTATTAGTATAATATATTTATGAGAAAAAAAACAAATGCTGTAAAAACTTTTAATCTTTTAAACGATTATTTTATACGATATCTTTTCACAGATAAGGGAAGCAGTGAAGCTATACTTTTAGATTTTATTAATTCTATAATGATTAATGCTAATATGAAGACTTTTCGTTCCGTGGAAATTCTTACTCCATCGCCGAAGGCGGGCAGTCGCCTTAATTTAAAGAAAAATAGGAATTTAAAAGAAACAATAGTTGATGTAAAATGTATTACACAAAATGGTTCAGTAGTTATAATAGAGATTCAGCTTCAAGGTAATTCAAGATTTCCTGAAAGAATACTTTATTATTGGGCAGCTAATTATAGTAAGCTATTAAAGCATGGTGAAAGATATGATGAACTTACTCCTGTAATAAGTGTTAATTTATTAAATTTTAATTTGGATAAAAGTAAAAATATACATTCCTGTTATATGCTTTATGAGATGAATAATAAAAAATTATTAACTGATCATTTACAAATACATATAATAGAATTAAAAAAATTCAAGAAAAACATATTAACTAAAGATTTAAATTGTTGGTTAAAAATGTTTACAAGCAAAAATTTGGAGGCTTCTATGTCTGAAATAGTAAAAGAAAAAACTATAATGGAAGAAGTACAAAAAAAATATAATAATTTTGTCAAAAGTAAATTAATGATGATGGAATATGAGAAAAAAGAGGCTTATTTATATGGTAATCAAATAATGCTTGATGAGGAAAGAAGATTAGGTAGAGAAGAAGGTATAAAGAGGGGTAGAGAGGAAGGTAGGGAAGAAGGCAGAGAAGAAGGAGAAAAAAACAAGGCAATATCCATAGCTAAAAGTTTAAAAAAGTCAGGCTTGGATGCAAAATTTATCAGCGAGAATACCGGATTAAGTATTAAAGAAATAGAAAAATTATAAACTCATAACAAATTTGTTTATAATATCATAAGTAAGTTTTATTAATTTAATGATAGGAGTGGTGCTATGAACATAATAGAAGAAATAAATCAATTACATGAAAATGATGAACATGAAAAAATTATTGATATTATAACTGAAATTCCAGAAGATGAAAGAAGTGCAGAACTTTTTAGTTTGCTTGCCAGAGCTTATAATAATATAGAAAAGTATGATAAAGCATTGGACAATTTAATGTATATAAGAGAAGAAGGCATTGATGATGCTTTATGGAATTATAGGGTAGGTTATGCTTATTATTATAAAGGCGATAAAGAAAATGCAGAGATGTATTTTAAAAAGGCTTATGATTTAAATAATGATGATACAGATGCTTATAATTTTTATATGCTATGTTCTGAAGATAAAGATGATGGAATAAATTTTGAAGAGAGAGTTAATAGATTTTGGAAATGGTTTGAGGAAAATGAAAAAGTTATATCTGATTTTATAGAGCAAAAATCTGATATGTCATCAGATGAAATAATTGAATTTATTTCTAATGGTGCAGCTTTAATATCAAACAATTTGCAGTTTGTTTTCGGTGGTAATTATGAGTTTACATTTACTGTAGAGGGCAAAGAATATTTATTTTATTTTACACCTAGAATAGTTGCTGCTATGCCTGATAAATTAAAAAATAAATGGAAATTCTTTCCTTATATGCAAAAACAAGATATAGCTAACTCTAATTTTAGAATGTATAATAAAGATTTAAGCTTTAAAGAAATTTTGGTATATCCTGAATATGATGAAGATACCAATTTCTTCAATTTGAAATTCTATAATAAAAAATTAAATGAATTAGAAGAAGATTATGCATACAATGCTTTTTATATAATGCTTGAACATGCAGTAGGTGAGAATATATTTAAATTATATTTATTAGGAAATGTTGAAAAAAGTGATAAAAAACTTGATGGTATGATAGAGCTTACAAAACTTTATGATTTTATAATGGACACTCTAAAAAATAAAAATAAGGAAATTATTCTAGACCCTATAAATAGATATACGGTTTATGAGTGTAAGCCTACAGATAATTTTTTTAGAGAAGATATATTTATGGGTAATACATGCTATATGGAGCTTATTAGTGATTATGCTAATTACAATATAGATGCTATTGTTAATATTTCCAAAATGGGAGCAAGGGCTGTATATTTGACTTATGCATTTTCAGATAATAAAGATAATGATTTTAATGATGAAAATATAAATCAAAAACTCCTTGATGAAAGAAATAATATTTCAGATGAGCTTGAAAGCATGATGGGTGAGAAAGGAAGTGGTAAAGAAATAGGTATTGTGTTAGGCAGTGCTTTTGGAATACTATGCGGATATATAGACTTACTTTTATACAATCAAGATGAGTTTATAAAAAGAGCTGAAGAAGTATTAAAAAAATATAATTATAAATTTAAATTATTGAGATTCAGACAATATTCGGAAGTTATAAAGACATTTAATGATTAATTAAATAAGAAATAGTAATGTGCTTTTTAGTGCATTACTATTTTTTAATAATTAATTATCTATTAAAAATATATATCCTTTATATATAACTAATTTTCAACTATAACAATTTTTAGATTTAATAAAAATTAGTTTATTATTTTTTTGCTTGTTTTTTATTATAAATTAATTATCATGTTAAATATTTTTTAATATTTAAGGAGTATTTCATCATGGAAAAAATAAATTTGGCAAAAGCATCATTAATCACTTCTCCAAATCCTGTGGCATTAGTATGTATTAATAAACCTGATGGAGAAATTAATGTTACTGCAGTATCTTGGTATACTTATTTATCTTATAATCCTAGTATGATAGCTTATGCAATGAATAAAGATTCTTATGGCGGTGAATTAGTTCGTGAAAATAAAAAAGTTATAATTACGATTCCTAGTGAAAATATTAAAGAAATTGTAGTGGGATGCGGTATGTATAGCGGAAGAGAAATTGATAAAATAAGAAATTTAGGAATAAAAATGCAAAGTATTCCTACAAGTGATATAAAAATTCCTCTTCATAGTGCAGCTGCTATTCAATGTAATTTAAAAGAATTTATTGAAACAGGAGATCATTATTTATATATATGCAATGTTGAAGAAGTATATGCTGATTATAAAGAAAAACCTGTATTTGCTTGGGAGGGTTATTCTAAAATAGCAGCAGCTAAAGAGATGTAATAATTATTTATTAAAGATATTAATCATTTTAATTTTACTAAGACAATAATAAAAAAGCCGTTAGTATATTTAATATATATACTAACGGCATACAGCATTTTATTAAATAAAATTAAACTAAACCGTAAGGAATCATAATATCGGCAACTTTAACAAATCCTGCTATATTAGCACCTTTCAAATAATCACCTTTGAATCCGTACTCTTCAGCAGTTTCATAACAAGTATTGTGAATATTAGTCATAATATTTTTAAGTTTGTTATCAGTATAATCAAAATCCCATCTATCCATAGAAGCATTTTGCTGCATCTCTAAAGCAGAAGTAGCAACACCTCCAGCATTTGTAGCTTTACCAGGTGCGAACAATATTCCAGCTTTTTGGAATACTTCAACAGCTTCAGGAGTAGAAGGCATATTAGCACCTTCAGTAACAGATATACATCCATTTTTAACTAATGTTTCAGCACTTTTAACATCAAGTTCATTTTGAGTAGCACAAGGCAAAGCGATATCGCAAGCAATGTCCCAAATGTTTCCGTTTTCCATATATTTAGCAGAAGAATGAGCATTAACATACTCTTTAATTCTTTTTCTTTCTACTTCTTTTAATCTTTTTACAGTGTCTAAATTGATGCCGTTTTCATCATAAATAACTCCGTTAGAGTCAGAACAAGCAACAACTTTAGCACCTAATTGAGTAGCTTTTTGCATCGCATATATAGCAACGTTACCAGAACCTGAAACTATTACTTTTTTACCTTCAAAACCATTTTTGCCGTTAGTTTTAAGCATAAGATCAGTGAAGTATACAAGTCCGTAACCAGTAGCTTCAGTACGAGCTAAAGAACCGCCGTAGCCTAAGCCTTTACCTGTTAATACACCAGGCTCAAATCTATTTTTAAGTCTTTTGTATTGACCAAATAAATATCCAATCTCTCTAGCACCAACTCCTATATCTCCAGCAGGTACGTCTATATCATATCCTATATGTCTTTGAAGCTCAGTCATGAAGCTTTGACAGAAACGCATAACTTCATTGTCGCTTTTTCCTTTAGGATCAAAATCAGAACCTCCTTTACCGCCGCCTATAGGTAAACCAGTTAAAGCATTCTTAAATATTTGTTCAAAACTTAAGAATTTGATGATACCTAAATAAACAGATGGGTGAAAGCGAAGTCCGCCTTTGTATGGTCCTATAACGCTTGAGAACTGTACACGGAAACCTCTGTTTACATGTATTTCTCCTTTATCATCCATCCAAGGAACTCTGAACATAATTTGTCTTTCAGGTTCGCATATTCTTTCTATTATCTTTTGTTCAATATAATGAGGCTTTTTCTTCAATACAACTTCTAAGGTGCTTAACACTTCTTTCACTGCTTGGTGAAATTCAACTTCACCAGGATTTCTTTTTACTACTTTGTTGTAAATGGCTTCTAATTGTTCGTTCATTTGAGAAGACATAAATTAATCTCCTTTTTTATTTTTTTATTTGTTGGAAACATTATACATTAAATAGTATTATTGTCAATAGTAATGTTACCGGTTTTTTATTGATATTACTATTTTTTTTAACAAATTTATAATTTTTATATAAAAAATTGAAATATAGTTTAAAATGTTGTATTTTTAAATAATAATTAAGGAATATATCATGAATAAAGAAAAATATAAACCCCAAACAAAAGATGAATTAATAGATTTGATAGAGAGAAAAATAAAGTTTGATAGAATAGATACAAGTTTTATAAAAGATATGTCAGGATTATTTGAAAATTCTATGCTAAGAAATTTTAAAGGCATTGAAACTTGGGACACTTCAAAAGTAACAGATATGAGTTCAATGTTTTGCGGTGCTAAAAGTTTTAATCATGATATATCTAATTGGAATGTATCCAAAGTTAAGAATATGAGTAATATGTTTTGCCTTGCGGAAAAATTTAATCAGCCTTTGAATAGCTGGGACGTTTCTAATGTTACAAATATGGAAAATATGTTTAGGATTGCTAAGGTATTTAATCAGCCATTAGATAATTGGAATGTTAGTAAAGTAAAAAATATTGATGGTATGTTTTGGGTAGCTGACAGTTTTAATCAGAATTTAGATTCTTGGGTTTTGGCAAAAAATGCGAAGATGTATATGTCTTTCTACTGCTCTGCCATGCAGGATAATACGCCAATTTGGTATAAAAGTGAGTAATAAATAATTGGTGTTAAATTGGTATTGAAAATGAACAAAATAGAAGATAGTAATTTATTTATGATATGCAAATCAATTAATAAAAATGCATTATCAGATATTCCTAATGGTTATTATATAAGAAATTGCAAAAGAGATGAATTAAATTTATGGTTTGAATTTCCATTTGATAATGAAGAAGATAAGAAAAACTATAGAAATTTTATGGAGCAATATTTCAAAGATGTGTACGGAAGTAATGAAAAATTATTTTTTGAGAAATGCTTATTTATTTGTGATGAAAATGATACTCCTATAGGAACATGCTTTGCTTGGAAAGCTTATAATTCTATAACTACAATACATTGGTTTAAAGTAAAAAAAGAATATGAAGGGCAGGGTATAGGAAGGGCTTTAATTTCTTATGTTTTAAATTCCATAGATAAAAAAGATTTTCCAATATTTTTGCATACTCAGGCTGGAAGTTTTAGAGCCATAAAATTATATAGTGATTTAGGATTTGTTTTTCTTACTGATGAAAAAATAGGGTATAGAGAAAATCATTTAAATATTGCTTTACCTTATTTGAAAGATAAAATGCATTTAGAAGATTATAATAAATTAAAGTTTGATAAATCTCCTAAAGAGTTTTTATATGCTGTAAACAGTTCTGCAATAAATCAATTTTGATTAAAAAATATTGATTCTTTATGTATTAATAAAAATAAATAAAAAAACATTAATATGAATATTTAAACTTTTTATACTAAATATTATTAATTTGTAAATATATTGTATATTATTGCCGTATTAAGCTATATAAATGTTACAATTTGTTAACATAATAATTTATTTTTATTGACTTTTTAGCTATTTATGATATTCTAAGCATTCCTAGTTTTATAAAATTTATAGGATATATATGCTTTTAACATTATCTTTTTATTTAATCGGCGGATTCGGACTTTTTATGTACGGTCTTAAAGTTTTTTCAGATGGACTTCAGGAAAGTACAGAAAACGCATTAAAAAATATACTTCATAAAGTAACTCAGAATAAGATCCTAGGTATATCATTAGGTTTTCTTATAACTGCTATAGTTCAGTCTAGTAGTGCAGTTACGGTGATGACGGTAAGTTTCGTAAATGCTAATCTGCTTACATTATCCCAAGCCATTAATATAATACTAGGAGCCAACATAGGTACTACAGTTACAGGTTGGATAATATCTTTAAACATAGATGTGCTTGCATTACCTTCTCTTGGTATAGGTTCTATAATAGTTATATTTGGTTCAGAAAATAGAAAGCTAAGATTTTTCGGTGAAATACTGATGGGATTCGGTATGATATTCTATGGACTTATACTTATGAAAACAGCCTTTGAAGGTGTAAGGGGTTCAGAAGATTTTGAAAAAGTATTTTTAATGGCTAATGCTGATACAATGTACGGAAGATTTTTATGCGTAGTAATAGGTATGGTTGTAACAGCTATAATACAGTCAAGCAGTGCCGCTTTGGGTGTAACTATATCATTAGCTTCTGTTGGTTTAATAGATTATCCTACCGGTGTTGCTTTGATATTAGGACAAAACATCGGTACAACAATCACTGCAGTTTTAGCCACTCTTGGAGCTTCAACTAATGCTAAAAGAGCTGCTTTGGTGCATTGTTTATTTAATATATTCGGTGTTATATATATGTTCTTCCTATTCCCATATTATATTAAATTAGTTGATATTATTGTTGGTTTTATGAATATAGGAGATCCTAATCTTATAGTAGATAATAAATATGTTAATATATCATTCTATATAGCAGCTGCACATACTATGTTTAATATTATAAACGTTATAGTATTTTACTTCTTAACAGAGAAATTAGAAAAAATAGTTTGTTTTATTATTAAAGAGAAAGAAGATGAAAAACATGTCAGTGTTCTTTCAGATAAGCTTCTTAATATGCCTGTTTCTGCTGAAATAGAAGTAAGAAAAGAAGTAACATATATGGGCGATATTGCTAAAAAAATGCTTGCAAGAATAGAACAATTATTTGATAATCCAAGCGAAAGACTTCTTACAAAGATAAGAGATCATGAAAAAATGCTGGATAATACAGATCAGGAAATTCACTCCTTTTTATTAAAACTATTGGGTAAAAATACTTTGAATTCAGCCAATATAGCTTCTCTTATAAACATAAGTACATATTATGAGAATTTGGGTGATAATTTAAAAGATTTGGGAAAAGCTATCATTAAAGGAAGTGAAAAGAAAACATTATTTAATGAAACTCAAAAAGAAGATATAATAAAAATGCTTCATAATAATAAAGATTTTATAGATTATTTATCAGGATTAATACTTCAGTATTATTCTTTGAATAGAGAAAAAACTTATGATGAGGCTATGGAAAAGTATCATCAGATTAAAGGTTTTTATTATGAAGCTAGGGAAAGGCATTATGATAATGTTGATAAATCATTGATACCTGCTTTGAATGCGCATTTATATGGCGATGTATTGGTATATTTTAACCGTTCTATAGCAAATTTAGTTAATATAGTAGAGGCAATAACAGGAAAAGATAAATAAAATTTTTTGGGGGGGATTTTGAAAAAAGTATATATTGCAGGACATAAAGGTTTAGTAGGAAGTGCTATAGACAGAGTTCTTACTAAAAATGGGTATAATAATATATTAAGAAAGACACATTCAGAATTAGATTTAAGAAATAAAGAAGATGTCTTTAATTTTTTTGAAAAAGAGAAACCAGATTGGGTATTTTTATCTGCTGCTAAAGTAGGCGGAATATATGCCAACAATACATATCCGGTTGATTTTCTATTATATAATTTGCAGATACAAAATAATATAATAGAAGCATCACATAAATACAATGTCGAAAAATTAATGTTCTTAGGTTCAAGCTGTATATATCCTAAAGAATGTCCTCAACCTATAAAGGAGGAGTATTTACTTTCAGGATATTTAGAAAGCACAAACAGACCATATGCTTTAGCTAAAATTGCTGGTATAGAATTATGTGATGCTTATAACAGACAGTATAATACTAATTATATAGCTGTAATGCCATGTAATCTTTATGGTATAAATGATAATTATCATGCTGAAAATGCCCATGTTATACCTATGCTTATTAGAAGATTTCATGAAGCTAAAATGAATAATTTGGAAGAAACAGTTATTTGGGGAAGCGGTACTCCTTTAAGAGAATTTATGTTTTCTGATGATTTGGCTGAGGCTTGTCTTTATTTGATGGAAAATAAAAATGCTTCAGATATAGGAAAGTTTATAAATATAGGTTCAGGAAAAGAAGTTACAATTAAAGAATTGGCTGAATTGATTAAAAAGGTTATAGGTTTTGAAGGTGAAATAAAATTAGATAGTTCTAAGCCAGATGGTACTATGAGAAAATTGCTTGATGTATCAAAAATTAATTCATTAGGTTGGAAATATAAAATAGAACTTGAAGAAGGGTTAAAAATAGCCTATAATGATTTTTTAAAAAATTATAATAAGGATTAATAGAAATGAAAAAAGCACTTATTACAGGAATAACAGGACAAGATGGTTCTTATTTAACAGAACTTTTATTAGAAAAAGGTTATGAAGTACATGGAATTATTAGAAGAAGTTCATCTTTTAATACCGAAAGAATAGATCATTTATATAATGACCCACATATTAATGATGTAAGAATGTTCCTTCATTATGGAGATTTATCTGACAGCTCTAATTTATCGAGAATATTAGAGAAAATACAGCCTGATGAGATATATAATTTGGCAGCTCAAAGCCATGTAAGAGTAAGTTTTGATATGCCTGAATATACAGCTGATGTTACAGGACTTGGTACAATAAGATTATTAGATGCTATTAAAGAAACTCAAATAAAAACAAGATTTTATCAGGCATCAACTAGTGAATTGTATGGAAAAGTAGTAGAAACACCTCAAACAGAGAAAACACCTTTTTATCCTAGAAGTCCTTATGCTTGTGCTAAAGTATATTCATATTGGATTACTGTTAATTATAGAGAAAGCTATGATATGTATGCTTGCAATGGTATACTATTTAACCATGAAAGTCCTAGAAGAGGGGAGACTTTTGTTACTAAAAAAATTACACATGCCATTGCTAGAATTCTTAATAAAGAACAAGATAAATTATATTTAGGTAATTTGGATTCTAAAAGAGACTGGGGATATGCTAAAGATTATGTTGAGGCTATGTGGCTTATGCTTCAGCAGGATAAAGCAGATGATTATGTTATAGCTACAGGTGAAACACATTCTGTGAGAGAATTTTTAGATGAAGCTTTCGGACTTGTAGGACTAGATTGGAAAAAATATGTGGAGATAGATCCTAGATATTATAGACCTACTGAAGTTGATCTTTTACTTGGTGATCCTACAAAGGCAAAAGAGAAATTAGGTTGGAAGCCAAAAACTACTTTTAAAGAATTAGTAAAAATAATGTTAGACTATGATTTAAAAACTGTTGGTTTGAGTTTGGATAAGTTTAAAAATTAGATATTTTATGGCTAATAAATTAAAATTAAAAAAAAATTTAATTGAATATTTAGTATGGCCTATTCCTTTTAAAAACATTAGAAATAGTATAAGAATTAATTCTATATATTTAAAAGATTTAGGTTATAAGATAAATTACAATTATTATAAAAATACTATAAAAAATAAAAAAACATTTTTTGTAAGGAATGATTGGCATGTAAATGAAAAAGAATTTACTAGTAATTATTTCTATAATTTAATAAAAAATAATTATATTAATGACTTGGAAATTAGTTATAATCCAGATATAGAATTTTTTGCTCCTATAGGTAAAAGATATTTTTTAAAAAAATCTAAAGCAAAAATAAAAATTTTCTATACTGGTGAATGTGTATCAAATGAAGCTATTAATAAAATATGGGCTGAATATTCAGATAATTGCATTAATGATGTTGATTTATCAATGGGGTTTGATAGGATAGATGAAAATAAATATGATAATTATGTGAGATTTCCTATCTGGATATCCTATAATTTTAATGGACTTTTGGATAACAAAGATTATACTAAAGATGATATTAAAAAAGTTATAGACAATATTAATAATGCTAAATCTAAAAAAAATAAATTTGCTTCATTGGTTGCTAGTCATGATGCTACCAATATAAGAACTCAAATGTATAATCAAATAATAAAAATAGATTCTATAAGTTGTCCTGGAAAATTATTTCATAATGATGATACATTGAAACAAGATTTTAATAATGATAAAATAGAATATTTAAAAGATTTTAAATTCAATATATGTCCTGAAAATACTATTAGTGATGGATATATCACAGAGAAACTTTTTGATTCTTTTAAAGCGGGATGCATACCCATATATAATGGTGATGAAAACATAGAACCTGATTTGGTTAATAAGGATGCATTACTATTTTTTAAAAAAGATGAAGATAATACGGAGCTTATAAAAGAAATAGAAAAACTTCATAAAGATGATAAGTTATTTGATGCTTTCCTAAAACAGACAAAAATATATGATAATGCCGTTGATTATATTTGGGATAGGAGAGTAAAAATATTAAATAAATTAGAAACTCTTATAAATGAAAGACTTAAATAATATTATTTATTTACAGGTATTCTTAAAAATATTTCTGTTCCTATAGAAAGTACATTACTATTTAATTTATTCCAAGCTTTTATTTCTGCTATATCAACATGAAATCTTCTTGCAATAATCCAAAGAGTATCTCCGGCTCTGACATGATACATTATATCTTTATACTCATAATCAGGAGGAGGCAAAGACTCAAAATAAACAAATTTACCTTCTCTTATTCTTTGCTGTTCTTCTTCATATTGAGCCAAATCAACCTGTTTAGCATTGTCAAGTCCTTGAATAGGAATCATTACTTGCTGACCTATATTAAGGCTTCTTGATTTTAATTTATTTATTTCTACTATGGCATTTATAGGTACACCGTAAAATTTAGAAAGATGAGAAAGAGTTTCATTCATCTTTACCTCATGTCTTCTGAAAGTAACTCTCTCTGAAGCTGGTATTTTAGCAAAAGTCTCATTAAATTTTTCTCCCATTCCCTCAGGGACTCTTAAAGGATATCTAATCATACCAGGAGGAGTTACGCCTCTTGCTAAATGAGGATTTAAAGCTTTCAAATCTTCAGTATCAGCACCTATCATCTTAGCTATAACAGATAAATCAGCGGCATCATCAACATAAACTAAATCACCTTGAGGAAATAGCACTTTAGGCTTATTTACTTTAAATCCAAATTTTTCAGGATTTTTTGCTATTATAACAGCGGCAACATATTTAGGTATATATTCTTCAGTTTCTTTTGGAAGAACGCCGGCTTTTAATAAATCTTCAAAATCATTGCTTTTTACTTCTCTTATAGCTCTTGATATTCTTCCTCCTCCTGCATTATAAGCTATTAAAGCAATAACCCAAGATTTGAAGTTTTTATCTAGTCTTACTAAGTGATCAGCAGCAGCTTTTGTAGAACGTTCAGGATCGAATCTGTCATCAGACCAGTAATTAACTTTAAGGTTGTATATAGCACCTGTCATAGGCATAAACTGCCAAAGTCCTGCAGCACCGGCATGAGAAACTGCCTGAGGATTGAAATCGCTTTCTATTATAGGTAGGTAAACTAAATCTTCAGGTACGCCTTTTTCTTTAAATACTTCTTTTATATATGGAAGATATATTTGAGATCTGTCTATAATTTTCTGCATATAGTTTTTCCAGCTTCCCTGATATCTATTTATATAGTATGAAACTCTATCGCTTCTAAAATTATTTACATCAAAGCCTCTAAGCTCTACGACCTTTATATCCCGTCCGAGTGATTCTCCAAAAACACTAAGTTCGTATAAATTTACTCCGTCTAATGCTTTTCTTATATACATATCAAAAGTGTCACAAGAGCTTGCAAATAACATTATTATTATAAGGAAAATAATTACAATATGCTTTTTTATATTTCTAATAATAAACCTACCTTAAAATTATTGATATATTTAACATTATTATTGAAAGATTTTCAAGTTATTTTTACATTTTAAAATCGGATATTATTGCAAATAAATTTAGTTTATATTAATAGTATGATATTTTTATAGTTTTGTTATGATATGCAACTTTTTATTATGATATTGTTGTATAATTTTTTAAAATACTGTTTTATAATATGAAGTTATAGGGAGTTAATAGAGAATATAATTTTCTCCATTAACTCCACTAACTTCACTGTTAATTATTATTTTGAGCAGAATGTTATTTGTTGATTTAAATATTTTTTATTTTGTATTTCATCAACAAAAGCTATGGCATAATCAGCGTAACTTATGGCACTTTCACCTTTAGAATTAACTAATAATTTATCATTACCTATATTATATTCTCCAGTTTTTTCTCCATCAGCTTGAAAATCGGCAGAAGGTGATACATAAGTCCATAAAATATCTTTATTATTTTTTAATATATTAAATGCTTTTGACATACTTTTTGCAAGAGGTTTAAATATTTCTGGAAAACTTTCACTGTCCATTAATTGTTTTCTACTATCTATATATAAACTTCCGGCACCTCCTACTATCATCAATCTGATATTTGTATTTGCAAGTATTTTACATAAATGTTCCATAGCTAATGAATGCTTATCAAGTTCTTTCTCGTCCCATACTCCGAATGCACTTACTACAGTATCAAATTCTTTCAAATCATCTTTTGTCAAATCGAATAAATCTTTTTCTATAACTTTTGCTTTTGAATTATTCATTTTTGTTTTATCTCTTACTATGGCTGAAACATCTAGTCCTCTTTCTAATGCCTCATTCATGATTAATTTTCCTGCTCTTCCGTTTGCTGCTATTATTGCAATTTTCATTTTAATTCTCCTTTTTATCTAAAATATTTTCTTTAATTAAAGAGTTATAATAGCTATTATTACAATAATAGTAACATAGCTTAGTTGTAATGTCAAGTGTTACAACTAAGCGTATTTTTATATTTGCATTAATAGTATAAATATATTATAATTTTCAAATAGTTTTAAGGGTAATTTTTATGAAAATTAGTTCAAGGTTTACAATAGCAGTTCATACATTACTTTGTATATTAGAGTTCAAAGATGAGAAAATGACATCAAGTCTTATATCAGATAGTGTAAATGTTAATCCTGTAATAATAAGAAATATTTTAATACAGCTTCAAAAGGCAGATATTATTACGGTTAAAAGAGGAACAGGCGGTATTTCTTTAAATAGAAAAATAGAAAATATAACTTTACTTGATATATTCAATGCTGTAGAAAGTTTAGATGATAATAAACTTTTCAGCTTTCATGAACATCCAAATAAAAAATGTCCTGTAGGAAGCAGAATCAATGATATACTTCAGCCTAAACTAGATGATGTTCAGCATGCTATGGAAAAGGAGCTTAAAAAAACTACATTAAAGGATATTTATAAAACTTTTAAAAATTAATATAGTTTTTACTAAATAAAAATATTTTAGTATTTATATAACAAATACTTATAAACTATTATTAAGGATATATTTTATGGAGAAAGAAAACATTAAAGAAAATGTGAATGGTAAATTTGAGCATTTTCTTAAAGCAGTTGAATTTTTAGGTAATAAACTTCCTGATATAACAATTTTGTTTTTGATAGCCTTTTTTATAATGGTTATACTATCATGGATATTGTCGCATTTCACATTTAATTATTTTCACCCAACTACAGGAGAACAGATAAAAATTATAAATATGCTTGCTCCTAATGAATTAGCAATATTTATAACTAAAATGATAAGTAATTTTGTGAGTTTTCCTCCTTTAGGTATAACACTTGTAGGAACATTGGGAATAGGCGTAGCTAATGGCAGCGGATTCATTAGAATGATTATAATAAAAATATCAAGCGTAATACCAAGAAAAGCTGTTACTCCGGCTGTGATGTTTATATCTATATTAAGTCATATAAGTTCAGATTCAGCTTATGTTATATTAATGCCTGTAGCTGCTATGATGTTTTTTTCTTTTGGTAAGCATCCATTGGCTGGAATTTCTGCTTCATTTGCAGGGCTTGCAGGAGGACATTCAGCAAGTTATACTCCTTCGATAATAGACCCTATAATGCAGGGATTCACTCAAAATGCAGCAAGAATGATAGACCCTACTTACACAGTTAATGTTTTATGTAATTATTTTTTAAGTTTCTCATCAACGTTTGCTGTAATTTTAGTAGGCTGGTTTGTAACTGATAGAATAGTAGAGCCTTTTTTATGGAGAACTATGCCTATTGATAAAGATGCTGCTATAGAAAACACTGATATATCTTTGGTAACTAAAGAAGAAAATAGAGCTTTCAAAGCTGCAGTATTAGTTTTAATATCAATGATTATTCTTCTAATAGCTTTGCTTGCCCCTAAAAACTCTTTATTGAGATCCCCTGGAGGAGAATTAACTACACCAGATGCCCCTATTATGCAGGCAATAGTTCCAGTGATATTTTTATTTTTAACAATACCGGGATTTGTATATGGAAAATTAACCAATAAATTTAAAACATCAAGAGATTTCAGCGGTGCTATGGCTGATAGTATAAAAAATTTGGCATCGTTTTTAACTTTTGCTTTTTTCTGTTCTCAGTTTTTATATATGTTTGGAACTTCAAATGTAGGTACATTAATGGCTGTATCAGGTGCTGAGTTTTTGAAATCTTTGAATATGCCTCCTCAGGTAACTATTGCAGGTATCATTTTACTTACAGGTGTATTGGATATATTGATAAGTTCAGCTTCATCTAAATGGGCTATAATGGCTCCGGTTCTTGTTCCTATGCTTATGGCTGTTGGTATATCTCCTGAATTGACTCAAGCCTCATACAGAGTAAGCGATTCGGCTATGAATATTGTAACTCCTATGTTCTCATTTTATCCTTTGATTATTTCTTACTGTCAAAAATATTGTAAGAAAACAGGAGTTGGTACATTATCTTCAATGATGATACCTTATAGTATAGGAATATTTATTGCATTGCTTATAATGCTTTATGGTTTCTGGGCATTGAATATACCTATAGGATTTAATAGCGGATATGTTTATCCTCCTGTTCATTAATATTTTTAGCAAAAGGTTTATAAATGATTAGCGATGAAGATATTAAAAAATTTCAGATAGATAGTTTTTTTAAATATGTAAAAATACCAAGTCAGAGCAAAGGAGGTTCAAATACCATTCCAAGTTCTGAAGGACAGATGAAACTTGCTGGTATTCTTGCTGATGATTTAAAAACTTTAGGGTTAAAAAATATTGTATTGAATAATAATGCTATAGTTACAGCATTGCTTCCTAAAAATAAAGATAATGTACATTCTATTGGATTTGTAGCACATCTTGATACTGTTGATATAGGACTTGATGGAAATGTTAATCCTCAGATATTAAATTTCAAATGTGATGACTTTTATTTGAATAAAGAAAAAAATATAATATTTAAAGTATCAGAACATAATGAAATAAATAATTATATAGGTGAGGATATTATATTTTCAGACGGAACTAGCGTACTCGGTGCAGACAATAAAGCGGCAATAGCTACTATTATGTCGGCATTAAAATATATCATAGAAAATAATATAGAACATGGAGATATATACATAGCATTTGTACCCGATGAGGAGATTGGACTTTTAGGTTCTAAGGAATTGGATTTGAATGTATTTAAA
The DNA here is from genome assembly GCF_944393015.1 of uncultured Brachyspira sp. Lineage (GTDB taxonomy): Bacteria > Spirochaetota > Brachyspiria > Brachyspirales > Brachyspiraceae > Brachyspira. The sequence continues at coordinate 38,941 of NZ_CALXYQ010000017.1, read as the reverse complement.
CCTGATTTTGCCTACACAATAGATTCATGCGAAATAGGGGAGATTGTCTACGAAACATTCAATGCTGCTACTGCTATTATAAATATAGAAGGTGTAACTGCTCATCCTATGAGTGCTAAAAATGTATTGGTAAATCCTATATTAATAGCTATAGATATAGCCAATGAGTTTGATAGAAAAGAAACTCCGGAATGCACAGAAAAAAAGGAAGGTTATATTTGGGTGCAGGGTATAAGCGGAAATCAGAGAAATGCATCTTTAAGATTGAGCATAAGAGATCATAATAAAACTCTTTATGAAAATAAAAAATCAAAAGTAAGAGAAGCCGTTGAAAAATATCAAAAGTTAAATCCTAGAGCTAATATAGAATTGAATCTTCAAGATGTATACAGCAATATATCAGACTCTATAAAAGATGATAGATTTGCAATAGATGTTATGTATGAGGCTATGAAAAATCTTAGTATAGAGCCTAAAACCTTATCTATGAGAGGCGGTACTGATGGTTCTGTTTTATCATCGAAAGGGCTTCTCACTCCTAATTATTTTACCGGTGCTCATAATTTTCATTCTATATATGAGTTTCTGCCTATATCTTCATTTTATAAGAGTTTACAAACTACTATTGAAATAATAAAGATTATATCTTCTAAATAATTATTTAAAATATTTTATTTCTTTCTAAGACCATTAAATATATGCTTGACATAAAAATATAAAAGCATTATACTATTTAGTAAAAAATCGGACTATAATTTATTTTATTAATGGGGATAAATAAATGTTAGGCTATATAAAAATATTTATAACTTCAAAACTTAATATATTATTCTTTATATACAAATCTCTTACAAAAGTATTTTAAATTTTTTCAAAATAATCAATCAATTTAATCTATAAAAAAATATATATACTGAAAATTTTTAACTTTGTCAATTTTTTTATTGTTCTTTTTCCCGCCGCAAAAAGAACCAAAAAGTGCAAGTGTAAAATTAGTTCTAAATAGTACTAATTTTGTTTTACAAGTAATATAGATTATTAATTTAAGCTAAAATATTATCCTTCGCGAAGCGTATCCAAGCCTGTCGAGGATATAGCTTCTCGCCGTAGGCGGGATTCGCCTGTGGCAATACTTACAGTACTTCCTTCGGTCGCAAAAGAACTGGGGTATTGCGTAAGCATGCAGAGCAGTGGGCAAAGCCTTGCAGATATTTAAAATTAAAAAAAATATTTCTGACAAAGTATATTTATTTAGGTATATACCAATCTATGAGGTGTATTATGCAGCTTAATAATAAAGTTTTAAAAGAAAATTCTAGTAAAAAAATATTTATAAATTATGCAATTCCAAGTATGCTCGGAATGCTTATGGAAAGTTCAGCAGTATTTATAGACAGTTTATTCGTAGCGAATTTTATATCATCGGAGGCTTTTTCTGCAATAGGTATTGTTTGGCCTATTACAGCATTATCATTTGCATTATATGTTATGCTTACATTAGGTTCTATTGCCATAGCAGGAAAATGTATTGGTGAAAATAATATGAGGCGTGCAAGTTTAATATTTACTCAAACTTTAATAACCGTTATAACTTTAACTACTCCAGTATTAATATTAATTTATATATTCAGAGAAACATTACTTCCATTATTCGGAGCTCATGGAAATATATATAATTTTTCATTAGAGTATATTAACGGTGTTATTGTAGCAGTATTCTTTTGGGGAATGGCTTATGTATTTAGTCAATTTATAAGGCTAAATGGTTCCCCAAAGTTTGCATCATTGATGTTTATAACTTCATCTTTAACAAATATAATATTAGATGCTATATTTATAGTAGTATTAAAATTAGGTATTTCAGGTGCTGCTTGGGCTACAGCTTTTTCGTATATTATTGCATTTATAATAGGATTTTCATATTTCTTTAATCCTAAATGCAAAATAAAAATCATAAAAGTATATGGAGGCTGGAATTATATATTCAAGGCTATATTAAATGGTTTTTCAGAATTTTTAAGCAATATTTCTTCTGGTATAATACCTTGGCTATTTAATATAACAGCATACAAAATATTAGGAAACAATGGAATACTTATTTATTCTGCTGCAAATTATATAATTACATTTTTTATAATGATTGCAAGCGATATAGGAGAAATTTTATCATCTTTAATCAGTGTTTCTTACGGTGCTAAAAATAAAAACAAGATGAAAGATTTTCTAAAAATTGGAATGGTATTTGTTTCATCATTATCAATATCAGCTTCTATAATATTACTTATCAATCCAAGTATATTAGTTAATGCTTTATTAAAAAATATAGATTCAAAAACTACTGAAGATGCTATGTTTTTTGTAAGGTCATCTATACCAATTTTTATATGCGTTGGTATAAATATAATAATGAGTGCCTATTATACTTCTATTCAAAAAGCTGGAGCATCTGCTTTGATTGCCGCTTTGAGAACCTTAATTTTACCTGTTTTACTAGTATTAACATTACCAAATATATTAGGATTTTTAGGTCTTGTTTTGGTTCTTCCTATAAGCGAGATTATAACATTAATTGTATCAATAGCTTTATATAAAAATAGAAGCATTGATGTTTTAATTAGAAATTAATTATTTTAGTATGATAGTATTGCAACATAGTAATATAAAAATTTAATATTAATTTTTTTATAAAATACTTGCAATATGTATCAAAAATGATACAATTTGAATGTTAAAGGAGTGTATGAATGGAAATAATAGCAAAAATTTTAAATATAGGTATTTTATACCTAAAGGATTGCAATAATGACCATTGTATTTTACAAAAACTCCAAAAAGAAAGAACCTGTAAAGGAGTTTTTTAATACTTTAGAAAACGATAGCAAAAAGAAAGTAGGTGCTAAAATAATAGTAGTATCTGAAATGTTGAAAAATCATCAGAAAATATCTAAAGAGTTATTTAAAAAGATTGATGATGATATATGGGAAATAAGAGTTAATAATATTAGAATATTTGTTCTTTTATATGATGGCAATATGTATCTATTACATGCTATTATAAAAAAGAGAAACGATATACCAAAAAAGGATTTATCTTTGGCAAATGAAAGAGCTAAAGAAATAAAGAGTTACATAGATGAAAACAAGAAATAATAATAAAGATACCAAAGAAATAAATAATCCTATAGGAGGAGATTTCTTTGAGTATCTTAAAGAAGAAAATATTTTAGATGAATGTTTATCATTATCATCTAAAGAATTAATAGTTTACCAATTAAAAGCTATAATGGAAGAAGAACATATTTCAAAATCTGATTTAGCAACTAAAATGAATACAAGCAGAGCAGCAGTATATAGACTTTTAGATGAAAACAACAACTCTGTAACATTAGACACTTTAGAAAAAGCTGCAAAATTTCTTAATAAAAAACTCATTATAAAATTTGTATAATTAATATTTGACTTTTTGTCAATAGTAAATTAATTAAAATAAAAAACTTGACTTACATTAACAAACATAAGCCAAGTTTTTAATTTTATATAAATTAAATTGTGTTAATAAAACGTAATTAAGAATTATAATATATTTGTTTTATTAAAAATGCAGTCTTTTTGGTTCTTTGTGCCAACAAAAGAACTGGGGGTGTGGGGGCTAGTCCCCACAAATTAAAAATTATATACTAATTTAAATACAATACCGTATTCATATAAAATATTATAGAGAAGATAAAACTTCCTCTATACCTTTTAATTTATCTTCAAACTCTTTTTTCTTTCTGTTTTCTGTGTCAATAGCTTCCTGTTTAGCTTTTTTCATGAAGTTTTCATTAGAAAGTTTCTTGTTTACAGCTTCTAAATCTTTTTTGTATCCTGCTGCTTCTTTTTCTAATCTTTTCTTCTCTGCTTCTAAATCTATTATACCCACAAGATTAACATTTATCTCACCGCCTTCAAATACTTTAACGAATGAACCTTTATTTCTCTCACTATCTGCTGAAGAAACTATATTCAATGATTCTGTAAGTGAAAGTGCTGATATAATATCCTTATAGCTTTCTGCAGTATTTTTGAAATAATCTGAAGTATAGCGAATTATTACATCAAGTTTTTTGTTTGGAGGCAAATTAAATGATGAACGTGAATTTCTTATTCCTGAAACAATATCCTGAATTAAGTTGAAATCTTTTTCTATATCTTCAAATATATATTTAGCATTAGCTTTTGGATACTCTCTAATCATCAATGCTTTTGAATCAATATTATGTTTTGGTAAATTAGAGTAAATTTCTTCTGTTATAAATGGCATAAATGGGTGAATCATAGCCATTGATTCTTCAAGTACATATAAAAGAACAGCAATAGTTTTTTCTTTCTTGCTTTCATCTTTCAAATCGAATTTACTTATCTCTATGTACCAATCACAGAATTCATTCCAATAGAATTTATAAATAGTCTGAGAAGCCTCATCGAATCTATACTCTTTTAATTTTTGAGTAGTTGATTCAATAGCTTTCTGAAGTCTTGATAATATCCATTTATCTTTATTTTCAAGATTGTAGCTCTCTAAATCTTTTATATTAGCATTATCATCAATATTACCAAAAATATATTTAGCACTGTTGTAAATTTTATTAGCAAACTTTCCGCCCATTTTGAAAAGTTCTCTGTCAAGCCAAATATCCTGACCGCCTAATGAAGTTATGAATGATAAAGTAAATCTGAATGCATCAGCTCCATGCTCATCAATAATTTCTATAGGGTCGATGCCGTTTCCTAAACTCTTAGACATTTTTCTTCCGATTTTATCTCTTATAAGTCCGTTAAGATAAACATCTTTGAAAGGTACATCATTCATAAAATGAGTTCCTGCCATAATCATTCTAGCAACCCAAAAGAATAATATATCATAACCTGTAACAAGTGCTGTAGTAGGGTAGAAGTATTTTAATTCTTCATTAACTTCAGGCCAGCCGAAAGTAGAGAAAGGCCATAACCAAGAAGAAAACCAAGTATCAAGTACATCTTCATCTTGATGAATATTTTTAGATTTACACTTAGTACATTCTGTAATATCAGTTTTTGAAACCATCATCTCGCCGCAGTCATCGCAGTACCAAACAGGTATTCTATGTCCCCACCATAATTGTCTGCTTATACACCAATCTCTGATATCAGTCATCCAGTGATTATAAGTGTTAATCCATCTTTCAGGATAAATTTTTGTATTTCCGTCATTAACAGCCTTGTATGCTTTTTCTGCTAAAGGCTTCATTTTTACAAACCATTGATCGCTGTAATAAGGCTCTACAACATTATGACATCTATAACAGTGTCCTACTTGGTGTTTAATATTATCTTTACCAACGAAAGCACCTAATTTTTCAAGTTCATATATTATTAAAGCTCTTGCTTCTTTAACTGTTTTACCTTGATAATTAGCAGGTGTATTTTCATTGAATGTACCGTCTGCATTAAGTATATTTATTATTTCTAAATTATGTCTTTGAGCTATAGCAAAGTCATTAGGGTCATGTGCTGGAGTGATTTTTAATGCTCCTGTACCGAACTCTTTATCAACATAAGTATCTTTTACTAGTCTTAATTTTCTGCCTACTATAGGAAGTATTAAAACATCTTGTTCTGTAAGATGTGCATATCTTTCATCATCTGGGTGAACAGCAATAGCAACGTCAGCCAAAATAGTTTCAGGTCTTGTAGTGGCTATTTCAATATATTCATCTTTTCCTTCTATTTGGTATTTAACATGATATAAAGCACCGGCAACTTCTTCGTGTTCTACCTCATCATTAGCTAAAGCAGTACCGCAGCTAGGACAGTAGTTAATAAGATATTTTCCTCTATATATTAAACCTTGATTATAAAGCTCAACGAATACCTCTCTAACAGCATTGCTAAGTCCTTCATCAAGAGTAAATCTTTCTCTATCCCAATCGCATGAACAGCCTATTTTTTCCAACTGTTTTACTATGATAGAGTGATGTTCATTAGCAACTTCCCAAGTTTTTTTAACGAATGCCTCTCTTCCTAAATCATGCTTATTTTTTCCTTCAGCCTTTAATCTTCTTTCAACAACGTTTTGAGTGGCAATACCAGCATGGTCGGTTCCAGGCATCCATAAAGTACATTTTCCAAGCATTCTATGGAATCTTATAAGTATATCCTGAAGCGTATTATTAAGACCATGTCCCATATGAAGTACACCTGTAACATTTGGAGGAGGTATGACTATAGAATATGGCTCTTTATTTTTATCCATAACAGCATGAAAAAATCCATTCTCTTTCCAGAAATTATATAATTTGTCCTCAATATTTTTAGGGGTGTATGACCCTTCTAAAGTATGTTTCATATTCTTTTCCTCCAATCAGTCAATAATAATATTAAAAATTGATAATATATTTTATACTATATAGAATATTTTTCAATTATTAATTTTTATTTGCATCGATTTATTAATATAATATTAAAATTAAAACTTTGAATTTATTGATTTTTTATTTAATAGATTTTATAGTTTTATATTGCAGTCTTTTTTAAAATATGATATTCTTATTTTTTTGAAACTATGATAAATAATATGATAAATTAATGGAAACAAATATGAACAATATGAATGAAGCCTTAGACTATATATACTCATTTATGGGTAAAAAGACATTGCATAAAAATAGTTTTAATCATATGAACAATGTTAAAGGTATTTTAAAAATTTTAGGATACAAGCAGATTTTTAAAGTTGTACATATAACAGGAACTAAAGGAAAAGGCTCTACTACATTGGTATTGTCAAAAATGCTTTCATATATAGGATATAAGGCTGGAGCTTTCATTTCTCCTCATATAGTTAATGAAAGAGAGAGAATATCTATAAATGAAGAATGGATAAGCGAAGAAGATTTTATAAATATAACAAAGAAAATAAAGAATATCATAGATAATAATGAAATATATAGTAATGTAACTGTATTTGAAATATTTACAATAATGGGGCTGTATTACTTCTTTATAAAAGGCGTTGATTATGCATGTATTGAAGTTGGTATAGGAGGAAAATTAGATTGCACTAATATAGTGGAATCTGATATAAGCATACTAACATCAATATCTTATGATCATATGGAAGTATTAGGCTATACTATAGAAGAAATAACTACTCAAAAGGCAGGAATTATAAAACCTAATTCTGTTGTAATATCAGCATATCAGGAAGAAAATTCCATAAAGATAATAGATGATATATCAAAAGAAAATAACTGCAAATTATATGTTTTTAAAAGGGATTTTGATGCAGAAATAATACTAAACAGCAATGAAAAATTAGAATTTAATTATTTGGAGAATGATAAAAAATATAGTTTTTCAACTGTTTTGCTTGGAGAACATCAGGCAGAAAATATATCTCTTTCTTTTAAAGCATTAAATATACTTCTTAAAGCGGATAATAATCATATAGAAAAAAATATTAATAAGGCAGTAAAGTCTTTAAAAGATTTTAGTATTAATGCGAGACTAACATTTATGCATAAAAATCCTGATATAATAGTAGACGGTGCTCATAATTCAAAATCATTAGAAATGGTACTGAACACTATATATAAATGGTATGATGATGTTATAATATTGTTTGCCCCTTTGAGTCAAAAAGATATAAAAAATATGGCTGAGGTATTAAAACAGCATGATTCATTAATAGTACTAAGTTCGCCTGATAATATAGCTCATAAAGAAACGGATAGCTATAAGACTTATAAATATTTTAAAGATAATAGTAATGTTAAGCATATACCAAATTTTTATGAGGCAGTTGAAAATTTAAAATCAATTAATAAAACTGATAAGCCTGTACTTGTAATAGGTTCATTATATGCAGCCAGTGAATTTATAAGTTTATATAAAAATAAGGATATATAAAAATATATACTGAAACGATTTCATTTTTACGATTACTGACATTATATAATTATTATCAACTTTTTTGCAGCACACGCTCTGCGGACTTCGCCTGTGGCAACAAAAGAAGTTGGGTAAAAAGCCACAAATATAAAAAGAAAATACAAATTTATTTTTAACAAAGTATATTTGTTTAGGTATATACTAAAAATTTTTAACTTTGTCAATTTTTTTGTTGTTCTTTTTTCCCGCCGCAAAAAGAACCTTATATCCTCGATAAACTCGGATACGCTTCGCGAAAGTGCAAATGTAAAATTAGTACTAAATCATACTAATGTTGTTTTACATGTAATATAAACTATTAATTTAAGTTAAAATATAGCCTTTTTGCTTCTTTGTGGCAACAAAAGAAGTGGGGTGCGGGGCAAAGCCCTGCAGATATTTAAAATTTTAAAAAATTATTTCTGACAAAATATAGTTGTTTAGGTATATCACAAATATGTTATAAAACTTTTTCTAATTATATAAATAATAGTTCTTCTCTTTCTTTTTTGCCAAATTGGAATATATCTAAATGTATTCCAAACTGAACGCCTACATCAACAGAAAATAATTTACCAGGATATTGATATCCTTCTCCTAATGAACCTAAATTATCTTTTATTGCCATGTTTGGAATATCAAAATTAACGTATAATGATAAACTTAGAACAATTAAATTTATACCTGTATAAAGTCTTATATAAGGGATTAAAGTATCGTTAAATCTTGCTGATAAAGTTCCTCCGTTTAATGCTGTATAATTGCCCCCAATCCAATATTTGCCTGTAAAAGGAAATTTAACACCTCCGCCTATACCTAATTGAAATATTAAAGGCCGCCATTCAAAATTAAGCCCTGTCATAAGGCTGTCAAATTCATGTGTGAAATCTTTATAAGTATATTGAAATTTGAATGTATCTCTATACCAACCTATATCTAAACCTATAGAAATAGTATGAATGCCTTTTTTATCTACTTTAAAATTAATTCTAGGTTGGAATATAACTCCTACTTCAAATGCACTTTGAGGAGATAATATTAAATTTGGATCTGCATTATTATTTTGATAAATACTAGGAATGCTTCCTCCTAATGGAATATAAAGACCTAATCCTAAAGAGTTAGAATAGGCTAGTGCTGATGCCATTATAAATATAGTAATTAGTATAATAATTTTTTTCATATTTTTTTCCTTAAATATTTAAACTAATAAAATGTTTAAATATACAATAGAAACATAATATTTAAAAAATACAAATAAAGATTTTCCAATATATATATATTTAAATACTGCTTAAATTAACTATGCAAAATTTTTATGATCCTATTATGCTATTTCTAACATCATGATCATTATTTTTACCAAATTCTATAATAGGTAAATGTAAACCAATCTGAACACCTAGATCAACAGAAGTTAATTGAATAGGATATCTATACCCTCCGCCTAATGAAGCTAAATTATCTTTTATTTGTGATGTTGGCAGATCAATATTAGCATAGAATGTTAAACTCACTAAAGCGAAATTTACACCAGTATAAATTTTTACATAAGGTATAATTAGATTATTAAATCTTGATGATAAAGCCTTGTAATCTAATGCAGTATAATTCTCTCCTGTCCAATATTTACCTGATAATGGAACTTTAACGCCGCCTCCTATTCCTATTTGGAATATTGAAGGCTTCCATTCAAGACTAAGTCCTGTAATAATGCTATCAAATTCATGTGTAAAGTCTTGAGAATTGTCATGAAATTTAAATGTATCTCTATACCATCCGAAATCTATTCCTAATACTATGTAATGAAATTTATCTAGCTGAAAATAAATTGATGGCTGAAATATAACTGCTACTTCAAATGCAGATTCTGCCTGATCAGTTAAATATTCTGATAAAATACCATTTTGATAGAAACTAGGACGGCTTCCAGCAAACGGAACATACAAACTCATTACGAAATTATGAGAATATGCTAATGATGTTGTCATTATAAATATAGTGATCATTACAATACTTTTTTTCATATTTTTTCCTCAAAACTAATTATTATACGATATAGAATCATTTAAAATATTTCTTTTTGATAAAGAAAACATTAAAAGTATAAACGAATGTTTTAAATTTGAGAATACAAACATATAATTTTTAGAATAGAAATTTAAATATTGCATAAAATTAATTCCATAAATTTCGTAAACCTATTATTAATGTAAATGTTTTTCATATAAAAGTCAATATTAAAATATGTAATTTTGTTATACTCTATATTAGTATTTATTTTTTAAAATTATATATTATTGTATAATTAAACTATATTAGTTTATATAAAATAGGGATATATAAAAATATATCCCCATTGTCATAAAACTTTTTCTATACTGAATTATTTGATAGTTTGTTAATTAATAGGTTATTGATTTTCTCCGAATTTGAATATATCTAAATGTAAACCTACCTGAACACCTATATCAACAGAAGCTAATTTTCCAGGATAGCTATATCCTTCACCTAATGAAGCTAAATTGTCTTTTATCTGCATATTTGGTATGTCGAAATTAACATATAATGCTAAACTTACAAGATATAAATCTATACCTGTATAAAGTCTTACATAAGGTATAACAGCATTATTGAATCTTGATGAGAAATGTCCCCCGTTTAATGCTACATTATTGTTTCCTGTCCAATATTTACCTAAGAAAGGAAATTTAACACCTCCGCCTATACCTAGTACAAATAGAGAAGGACTCCATCTGAAATTAAGCCCTGTCATAACAGTATCGAATTCATGTGTAAAGTTTTGAGAACCTGTTTGAAATTTAAATGTGTCTCTATACCAGCCTACATCTATACCTATAGATACCCTGTTATATTTATCTATATCAAAAGTAACTCTAGGGTTAAATATAACGCCTACTTCAAATGCTGTTTTAGGACTCAATGATGCAGTCGGATCTAAATTGTCATTTTGATAGAGGCTAGGAATACTTCCTCCTAATGGAATGTAAAGTCCTACACCTAAAGAGTGAGAGTAGGCTAACGCGGATGTAATCAGAAACAAACTGATTAATGTAATACTTTTTTTCATATTTTCTCCTTAAAACTAATAAAAAAGTTTAGGTATATGATAGAAACATGAAACAATTTAGAATATTACTTTTTGATACAAAAAATTGTGAAAGAATAAATGAACGTTTAAAATTTGAGAACACAAACGTAGAATTTTTAAAATAGAAATTTAAATATTGCATAAATTAATTCCATAAAACTTTTCATAAACCTATTACTAATATAAATGTTTTTTATATAAAAGTCAATATAAAAATATCTATTTTTATTATACTATATCTTGGTATATATTTTTTATAAAATATTTATGTTAATTTTGTATGATTAAATTATTGATTATATAAAAATGGGGATATATAAAAATATATCCCCAATATGTTATAAAACTTTTTCGATTAGATGATTTCTTAATAATATGTATATGCTTATTCTTCCGCTTCTTCTCCGAATTTGAATATATCTAAATGAATACCTAGCTGAACACCAACATCAACAGAGCCTAATTTTCCAGGATAGCTATATCCTTCACCCAATGAAGACAAATTATTTTTTATCTCATAATATGGTATGTCAAAATTAACATATAATGCTAAACTTACAAGGAATAAATCTATACCTGTATAAAGTCTTACATAAGGTATAATAGTATTATTAAATCTTGCTGAGAAATTTCCTGCACTTAATGCTATATTATTATTTCCTTCCCAATATTTACCTGTGAAAGGAATTTTAACGCCTCCTCCTATACCTAATACAAATAGCATAGGATTCCATCTGAAATTAAGACCTGTCATAACAGTATCAAATTCATGAGTAAAGTTTTTTGAATCAGTTTGAAATTTAAATGTGTCTCTATACCAACCAACATCTATACCTATAGATACATTATTATATTTATTTACGTTAAAAGTAACTCTAGGGTTAAATATAACGCCTACTTCAAATGCTGTTTGAGGACTTAATGATGTAGCTGGATTTAAATTATCATTTTGATAGAGGCTAGGAATACTTCCCCCTAATGGAATATAAAGTCCTACACCTAAAGTATGAGAGTATGCTAATGCCGATATTACCAGAAATAGACTGGTTAGTATAATTATTTTTTTCATATTTTCTCCTTGAAACTATTATCTTTGTGAATATGACAGAAATATGAAACTATTTAGAATATTTATTTTAGATAAATAAAAGAGTGAAAGAATAAAAGAATTTTTAAAATTTTAAAATAATACAAACGTAGAATTTTTTAAATAGAAATTTAAATATTGCATAAATTAATTCCATAAAACTTCATAAGCCTGTTTTTAAGGTAAATGATTTTTACATAAAAGTCAATATGAAAATATCTATTTTGTTATACTATACCTTGATATTTATTTATAATCTCTATTGTTTTTTTGGAAGCACCGTTATTTTTTATGAGTAAATTATATGCTTTATCTGCTAAACTATTTCTAAGTTCTTCATTTTGATATGCTTCTTTTATTGTATCAGTTAATTTTCTTTTATCATCACAAGTGAGTACTGCTTCTTTCATATAATCATATATTTCAATGAAATTATACATATATTTTCCAACTATAACTGGCTTTTTAAAATAAATAGCTTCTAATATATTATGTCCGCCCATAGTTCCCATAAAAGTACCGCCCATTATAACTAAGTCAGAAAGTTTATACCAATTCAATAATTCACCTATTGTATTTATTATTATTCCGTCTTCAGATGTTTTATCATAATCTGTATAAAGAGGCATGTTATAACCTAATTTATTAGCTGTTTTTTGTATATCTTCGCCTCTGTTTATATCTCTTGGTACTATAACTACATATACTTTATCTTTAATTCCAAGTTCATTTATAGCTTTTAATATGAGTTCTTCCTCTCCTGCATGCGTGCTTCCTGCTGTTATAACGAATTTATTTACAGGGATCATATTTTCTAAAGCATCTATCTTTTTTTCATCTACATAATAAGTTATATCATATTTTAAATTTCCTGTAACAGTGATAAGAGATTCAGGCATTCCTATATATATCATATTTTCTTTATCTATATTGCTTTGTGCTAATATTTTGGTATACATATTGAAATATGGCTTGAAAAAGAATTTAAAATTTTTATATCCTTTTATTTCTTTTTTACCTATTCTTCCATTAATCATATATAGAGGTATAAGTTTTTTATGAAGCGAATATATAAGAGTAGGCCATATTTCTATTTCTGCTATCATAACATATTCAGGAGAAATCAAATTTATAAGTTTATTAATCATATGCGGATAATCTAAAGTAAGATAAAATAATTCTACCTTATCTCCATAATTTTTTTTAGCTATATCATATCCGCCAACAGTAGTAGTTGATAAATAAATTGTATATCCCTTGTCTATTAAAGTAAAGATTATTTCTTTAACTGCTACTATTTCACCAACACTTACAGCATGTATCCATACAGCATTTTTATTATTTTCTTTAGGGTATATAAACCCTAATCTTGATAAAGCCCCTTTTCTAATAGGTTTATTAAATATCATCATAATGGAAAAAGCTATAAATATTACAGGATAAAAAATATATCCAAATATTGTGTATACAGACATAAAAAATTTCTGCATAGATGATTTCCTTTAAATTATAAAACCTTTAAATTACAAAATAGCTGCTATAGTCATTATAATAATAATAAAGTATACAATAAAAGAAATTCCTGCCTTTACTAAAGCATGATGTTTTCTTGTACCCCATTCGCATTTAAAATACATTATTATAAATGCAATAAATAATAATATTTCAACAGCATTTACTATAATAAAAATAGCCTCATATATTCCTGTTTTTATATTATTATGCTCTATTATATAAAAAGCTGCTATAGGAAAAAGCATAAATATAGATGCATTAACTATTCTATGTATTAAAATATATTTATTCATAGCTTAAATTATACTAAAAATTTTTAAGTTTGTCAAAATTAATTTTTTAATTTAAAATATTTGCAGGGCTTTGCCCCGCACCCCAGTTCTTTTATTGGTATAAAAGAACCAAAAAAACTGCATTTTTAACCCAAATTTTAGGTATTACCATACATTTAATACATATTATAATAATATAAGGTTGTAGCAATTGCGTTTTTTGCAACTTTTTTGTGCGTCAAAAAAGTTGATAATACATTTACAAAATATAAAAATTGACAAAATGTAGTTGTTTAGGTATATACTAAAATATATATAATTGTCAAAGTAAATTTTAGTTTTATTTTAATTTTTCAATTTTTGTGGAAGTTTCAATATTTTTATTATGAAGCAGAATTCTATTTATTAATTTTTATTCTTATTAGTATTCCTATAAATACTATTATAAATGTTATTAGTACGGCATAATATAAATTCAGACTTAATTCATATTTAAGAAAATCAATATTACTGAATTTCTTTGCTAATTCTATTAAAATAGCAGAAAAAAATTCTGAAGTTTTAGAAGGAAAAATTGATAATGGAGCATATATTTGATATGTTATTATAGTTATTAGTGATGATGAAAGTATTATAAAAGACATAGGAACTGCAAATATATTTGATACTAGAGATGTAATATTTAATATTGAAAAATGATGTATGCTTAATGGAAGAACAGTTATAAGAGCAAATACATTTATAGATAAAAATGATAATAATTTTATAGAAATATTTTTTATTAGGCTAGTAATTTTATTATTTGTTTTTATATTATTTATATTTTTTATTATATAAAAATAGAATATTGGATAATAAATAATTATTCCTAAAGTTGCCAAAAATGAGAATTGAAAACTTATATCTTTAATAGAATTTGGATTTAAAAGCAGTATGATTAATCCTGATAAAAATAATGCATTAATAGAATTTCTGTTTCTATCAAAATAATATGAAATAAGCAGACAAAAAGCCATTATGCTTGCTCTTATTATAGAAACTGAAAACAATGTTATAGGCGGATATATTATTATGGTTATGATTGTTGATATTAATATTCTTTTATAAAAGTTTATAGGAAAGAAAGATAATATTAAAAATAAAATTGAAAGTATCATTGAAATATGAAGCCCTGATATAGAAAGTATATGAGATATTCCGGAGTCTATAAAATATTGTCTTATATGATATGGTATTATGTTTTTATCTCCTATCATTATTCCCTGTGCTATAGAGTAGGGTATAGCTTCCATATTTGAGCCTAGTGATTTTTTTATTATGTTTCTTATTTTTGTAGAATGAGCATTTATATAATTAATAATAGAAAATCCATTTTCTTGAATAACAAAATTATTATATCTGTATATACTTGCCGCACCATAAAGCATTCTATCAGCTAGAACTTCAATTATTATTTGAGAATTATAAATATCATTATTGGTTAATATGTTTTTGTATAAATTTATCTTTGAAGATACTGTTATTTCATCATTAATAAACAATGTTTTTAATGAATCATTATAAATTCTTATATTTCCAGCATAATTATACCAATTAGTGCCGTCATAAACTTTATCTACATAAGCAATGTATCTTTCTCTATAGCCGACAACTCCGTCATAAGATAATATTTTCGCATTGTATGCTTCTATTGGCTTATCAAAATTACTAAGCGGATTTTTTAATATGTCATAATATCTAATAACTGTATAGCTATAACCGATGAATAAGCATGAAAATATAATCATTATCATAGAAATATTTAATTTATTTTTTAATGCTAATATTATTGATAAAACTATAAATACAAAAGAAATTATAATTGAAACATTAAAAAAGCTGTTATTTTTAAATGCTATCGCTACACCGATTGCAAATGATAATGTAATGTATATTATATATGTGAGAGGATATAGAAAAAAGAATTTATTATAATTTTTAATCTCTTTTAACGATTCCATAAAAAATAATATTTATAATTGTGTCTAAGTCTTTTTCATAAAGCTCTGAATTTTTATTTTTAGCCCATTCCAATTCAAAACCTTTTATTATGGCAAGTACAGCCTCAGTGGCAAGTCTTAAATCTATATTGAATAAACCTTTTTTTACTCCGCTTCTCAATATCATTTTTATAGTATTATATTCTTCTTTATGATATTGTGCTCTCATATGCTCTATAAGGGTAAAGTCCTCAAATATTTCACTATGTAATGCTTCGTAAAGATTGGCAAGTTTTATATAACCTTTTTGTCTTGTAAGAATATATGCTCTTAATTTTGCTTCTGCGGTATCTTCTTTTTTTATTGCCTCGTATAATTCTTTTTTTAGATCATTGGCTTCATTTTCGGCTATTGCAAAAAATATTTCTTCTTTACTTTTGAAATAATGATAAATACTGCTTTTAGATTTATGCACCATCAATGCTATATCGCTCATAGATGCTTTTTTGAATCCGTATTTTTTGAATAATCTTTTCCCTGCATTTACTATCTGTTCACGAGGAGTCATTTTGATAACCTTTATCCCATATTTAATTATATTATATACTCTATTTTTTATTTGTCAAAGTTTATTAAAGATAAAGAATGTTAATGTATGTATATATAAAAATATTTGTGATTATAGTATATGATTAATATTATAATAATGTATTAACTTTTTTATTATATAAATTAATATTGATGTATAAATGTTTTCATGTTAATATATCGCTATGTGTAATAGGTTTGATATAAATATATTTGATGATATTGATATTTTAAAAGAATTAGCAAAAACTTGGCATGCTTATTATAATTTCAGAATGTCTTGTATATCATTAAAAAATTCAGAGTATTTATTAAGTATATTATCTTTAATACTAAATCCTGCAAATCATTATGAATATAAAGATATTGGTATGATATCGTATGGTATTTTAGAAGAATATCATTCTAAACATAAAGAGTTTGGTATATTAAAAGAGTTTTTAGATAGAGAATATAATTCAGCAGTTTTATCAGAGATAGTAAGTTTATTAGAGGGGAATGATATTGTCATTGATAAAAAATACGATGAAGATATTAGTTATATAGATAATTTGGATTTAGATCCTATTTTAAAATTATTAGTTTATCAGAAAATATCTTATGAATATGTCAAAGAGTATCAAAGCAGTTTTATAATATGCCGTGTTATATTTAATATATATTCATATAAATTAAAATTATTAGATACACCGATATTATATCCTTATCAGTTTTTTGAAGCCAGTATGAATGGAGCTTCGGATAAAGAGTCTATAATAAGGTATTTAAAATTTTTAAGAGGAATATGTTTATATGCTGTAGATACTATTAGCTTTGTTCATAAAAATTTATTAGTACTTAAAAATAAATTGCTTCTTAATAAAAATTTTAAGAAATTGACCGATTCTAATGTATTTTCTATTATATTTATTACTCCTTATATAAGAATAGTTGATTTAATGGAAATATTTGATTGGAAAAGAGATAAAGCGGCAAGATTATTATCAAAGTTAAGGGAAGAGGGCTTGTTTTCTGAAACTAAGGTGAAAAAAGAGAAAATATTTGTGAATAAGTACATAATAGGCTTATTTGAGTCAGGAGAAAATGAAAAACCAGAAGAGTTTTTGAATAAGTTTATATAAAAATGCTTGACATTTTTTTAAAAACATGTACAATGCTTTAATATTTAATAGACATCGCGGGGTGGAGCAGTTGGTAGCTCGTTGGGCTCATAACCCAAAGGCCGTAGGTTCAAGTCCTGCCCCCGCTAATAGCCAAAAATAGTACTTAGGCTTATTGTTTTGGCGGCGTGGCTCAGGTGGTTAGAGCATGCGGCTCATATCCGCAGTGTCAGGGGTTCAAGTCCCTTCGCCGCTAATAATTTTATAAAAAGGCAGGTGAGTGAATTGGTAAGAGTATTCGCTAACGAAGGCGAACCAGTAGAAAGCGTTATTAAAAGATTCCGCAGAGCTTGTGAAAATGAAGGCATCTTACAGGATCTTAAAGAAAAACAATTCTATAAAAAACCTTCTCTTGAGAAAAAACTTCAAAGAGAAAAAGCTCTTAAGAGAATGAAAAGAAAAATCAAAAAAGAACGCAGACTTGGTTTGTTATAATTTATCTGTTTTTTTATTCAAAGCATTGATATTTCGTATCAGTGCTTTTTTTTAATCTAGTTAATATATATACTTGAAAATATTTATTATTTAATGTATAATTCTCACAATTTTAAAATGAAATAATTTTAAAAGTTTAATAAATGATAATAATTTTAATTTAATAATACTGAAAAGGAGAAAATATATGGCAGCAAAACAGCTATTATTTGATGAAGAAGCTAGACGTGCCCTTATGAGAGGTGTAGATGCTTTAGCTAATGCCGTAAAGGTAACTTTAGGACCACGTGGACGTAACGTTGTAATAGACAAAAAATTCGGTCCTCCTACTATAATAAATGATGGTGTAACTATCGCTAAAGAAATAGAATTAGAAGATCCATTTGAAAATATGGGTGCTCAAATAGTTAAAGAAGTAGCTACTAAAACTAATGATGTTGCAGGTGACGGTACTACTACTGCTACAGTTTTAGCTCAAGCTATGGTAAAAGAAGGTTTGAAAAATGTAACTAGCGGTGCTAATCCTATGCTTATTAAAAGAGGTATAGAAAAAGCTGTTAGCGAAATAGTTGGATACATCAAATCTGAAGCTAAACAAATTAAAGGTAAAGAAGAAATCGCTCAAGTTGCTACTATTTCTGCTAATAATGATAAAGAAATAGGTTCTTTAATCAGCGATGCTATGGAAAAAGTTGGTAAAGAAGGCGTTATCACTGTTGAAGAAGCTAAATCTTTAGAAACTAGCCTTTCTTTAGTTGAAGGTATGCAATTTGACAGAGGTTATATTTCTCCATATTTCGTAACTAATGGCGACAGTATGACTGCTGAATTAGAAGATGCTTTACTTCTTATATATGACAAAAAAATCTCTAATATGAAAGAACTTCTTCCTATACTTGAGAAAATTGCTCAAACAGGAAAACCTTTCATTATTATTGCTGAAGATATTGAAAATGAAGCTTTAGCTACTTTAGTATTAAACAAAATGAGAGGAGTATTAAATGTATGTGCAGTTAAAGCTCCTGGTTTTGGTGATAGAAGAAAAGCTATGTTAGAAGATATAGCTATTTTAACTGGCGGACAAGTTATCAGTGAAGATTTAGGTATGAAACTTGAAAATGCTGCTATCGAACAATTAGGCAGAGCTAAAAAAATCACTGTAGATAAAGAAAATACTACTATTGTTGAAGGTGCTGGAAGTAAAGAAGATGTTAAAAGCAGAGTAGCTACTATTAGAAAACAAATAGAAGAAACTGACAGCGATTATGACAGAGAAAAATTACAAGAAAGATTAGCTAAACTTTCTGGCGGTGTTGCTGTTATCAATATAGGTGCTGCTACTGAAGTAGAAATGAAAGAGAAAAAAGCTAGAGTAGAAGATGCTTTATCTGCAACTCGTGCTGCTGTTGAAGAAGGAGTAATTCCTGGCGGCGGTATCACTTACTTACATGCTCAGCATAAATTAGAATCTTTAACTGTAGAAAACCCTGATGAACAAGTTGGTGTTAATATAGTTAAAAGAGCTATAGAAGAGCCTATCAGAATGATCGCTACAAATGCTGGTTTAGATGGTTCTGTTGTTGCTATTGAAGCTAAAAAACAAAAAGGCAATATGGGTTTCAATGCTCTTACTAATGAATGGGTTGATATGTTAAAAGCTGGTATTATTGATCCTGCTAAAGTTTCAAGAAGTGCTTTACAAAATGCTGCTTCTATTGCTAGCCAAGTATTAACTGCTGAAGTTATTATTACTGATATACCTGAACCTGAAAAACCAATGCCTCCAATGCCTGGCGGCGGAATGGGCGGTATGTATTAATAAATAGCCTATATAAAAGAAAATATAAATTATAGTAATTAAGTTTATATAAAAAAGCTTCAGTATTTTTACTGGGGCTTTATTTTTATTAATTATACTAGACTTGCTTCAAAAGTACTTAATAATTATCAATATAATTTTTACTATAAAATAGCGGCTTATATGTTGTATCATTAATTGTTATAAACGCACTTACTACAGATATGCTTCACATGGCAAATTACAAATTTTAAACACTAGAAAATAATCAGTATAAATATTTATTAATTTAGTTTTTAAAGAATTATAATTAAAAAATATATGATAAATGACTTTACTTTTTTTACTCTCTGTTATATTATAAATATCTTTTGTATTTTATGGAGTAAATATTGATGATTAAAAAAAGTTTATTAATATTAGCATCATTATTTATATTGCTGCCATGTGCTAATAATATTACATCTTCTAACAATAATGGGGACGAAGTTTGGCATCCGCTTACAGAAGAAGAAAAATATGGCATAGATGTAAGTTTACCATATGAAGAATTAAAGCAGGAAATAAAAGAAAAATTAAAAGCTTATTTTGAGGAAACAGGTTCATATAGAATAATATTGACTGGAACTCCTAAAGAATATATTTTTAGTCTTAGTGATGATTATGCTGATACTGTGGAAGTAGCATTAAAAAATGCTTTAGCTGAAATGGATATTAAGAATATAACTATAGATGTTGATCTTAGATATATCAATTTTATAAATGGAACTTTACCAGAATATATGTTTAACGCTTATGATCCCGAAAAAAATGATTATTTTTAGTATTCTATAATATTATATTCCCGGAAAACAAAATAACAGCTATAAAAGAAAGTGCATTCCAGTGTAATTGTGCTATAAAAGAAATAGTAATACCAGATTCTGTAACAAAAATAGGTACTATTGCTTTTGCTGATTGTGGTATGTTAGAAAAAATTACTTTAGGTAAGGGAATTAAACGTATTGAAGAACTTATATTTGGGTATTGCGATGTCCTAAAGGAAATTGATACATCTCGTTGTTCTTCATTGGAATATTTACCAACATATACATTGCATAAATTATCAGCAGTAACAGAATTTGCTATACCTGCTTCTGTAAAAGAAATAGCTGCCTTTGCATTTGATGACTGTGAAAATTTAACAACTATAATTTATTATGGTGATTCTCCAAATAATATAAAATTTTTGGATAAAGATATTTTTTATAATTGCCCAGAACTTAAAAATTTAATAGTACCTAATGCTATAAATCCGGATGATTCTAATTGGGACACTTTTGGTAACGCTAATTTTACTTATGTAGGAAGAGAAAAACAATGATATTTTAATATATTGGTGGCACTGTTTTGTATAATAGAGTTATTTCAAAATTAGTTGATTAATTTTCAATATGATTTTAGATATATTAATGTTTCATATATTTTATAATAATTGATTTTAATGTATAAATCTGCCTATACCTGCTTACACTATGTGTAGGTAGGTTTTTCAATTATAAAATTTAAAACACTAAAAAATAATCAGTATAAATATTTTTTAATTTAGTTTTTAAACAAGTATATTTTATTCTAATGAAAAATACTCTAAATCTTTTAGCATCGCCTCTATTTTTTCTTATACATTTTTACTGAGATTAGCACTTTCCTGAGCCATATAAGAATTCTCTTGAGTAATATTATTTAAAGAGTTAACTGCTATTTTTATTTTAGTGATATTTTCATCTTCTTCTATACATTTGTTATATTGGATACTTCAAATACAAAAGCTTCTATATTAGAAGATAATTACTTATATGTTCTTTCTATATTAGAACTTTATTTATGATTTGATAATTTCTATTAATAACCAATTTGATATATCTATTTTTATATTATGCATAACATTTATAGACCTTTTTTATATAGGATTATATATCAATGATATAATTATATAGCTATAAATAAAAAAGTTGAAAATGGAAGTAAAAATTTAAACATCAAGTTATTAATGTCTTTTATAATATTTCTCTTAATTTTACTCCAAACGTATTATATAACTATAATAGTAAATATAACTTATTAAAGTTAAATATTATTAGTTTTTTGTTATATATTTTTTATTTACGATTTTTTTGATGTAATATATCTAAGAAATTAGTATTATAATCCTTTCTTGATATTTCTTTATTCTTATATAGTAAATTTTTATACTTGTCATCTGACTTTATGCTTTTATTTCTAAATCCTCCTTCCATTCTAAGAGCATATAAAATATCTCCTATACTGATAGATTCCGGAGGACATCCTAAAGAATATGATATATTCGGTCCATTGGATATTTTTATGACATACATTGATTTTTCCAATGGTTCGGATATTTCAGTAATGATAGTAGGAGCTGTTCTAAGTTCCTTAGCTAATTCATACATAGTTATAGCTTTTTTTCTTTTTATAAATCTATATGATATTATATCTATAAATTCTAATGCTATAAGCTCTTTTTCAGCAAATGACAATTTAATACTGTTTTTATCAACTCCATAGGATCTGAAATATTGTATGGAGTAGGTGAGTTCAGCTCCGAATAGCATTATAAGCCATACTATATATAGTAATAATAGCAAAACAGGTATTTGAGCAAAAGAACTAGCAGAAGATAATTCAGCAGGCATTATACTTGTAAGCATATTATTTTCGCTGCTTATTGTAACTATATCATCTATTTGAAAATTATATTTTAATAATTGTTCTGATACATTTGGTGAAAAAGTTAAAAATTCAAGCATATTAGTTTCTAAAGGTTCTTTTTCATAAGTTGTAGCACCTATACCTGTTCCGACATTTTGTATAATAGCATAGCTTATTCTTTCTATTTTTATGCTTGATATATTATCAACATCAATTTTTTGATTTTTTTGAAGCATATTTTTATTTGTATTTATTTCATTATCGTTAATCGTTTCTATATTATTATCATCGGCAGTAATATTATTATTTGTTTCTATAATCTTAGTTTGCTGATCTGCAGTATTTATTTCTTTAACTAAATATTCTATTTTGTACTTATCATTATCAAATATTTGTTTATAATTTTTTACATCTATATTAAGTTTAAAATATACACTGAATAGAGTTATTATGGCAATTGCAACCAATACAGATGATATAGTAGCATTAGACCAATTAACTTTAGTTTGAGGCACTAATACATATAAGAATAATACCAATAAGGAAGTAGATATTATAGGAGTAACCCAAGATAATAATATTTTGATTAATGCAGGAAGGCTATGCAGGCTTATTGAAGTATATGTAATTAAAGTAAATGATATACCAATAAGTATAGGTATTAAAAATAATAGTGCAATGTAATTAGCTGCTACTCTTGGTATAGAAGTTTTAATTTTTACACGCCATATTTTTATTAATGATCTTTGTATGCTATGAAGTATTAATGCAACACTTGCTATAGTTGATATAATACCTATGATTCCAAAACTAGCTAAATCGGTATTATCAGCTATATTTAATATTTGCCTCACCATAGGCTCATAGAATGGGGCATTTTTTTCCATCCAATCAAATATAAAAACAAATATATTCTGATATATATTGAATATTCTTAATATAAAAAGTCCTACTATCAATGTTGGTATGAATGATAATGTTACAAGATATGTTAAAGCTGCTGCTCTTATTGTACAGTCATCTTTAAAAAAGTCTGTTACAGCGAATACTACTATTCTGTAAGAGTTGAGAAAAAACTTTTGTATAGGGTTAAATAATTTAGGATCTGTATAATATATCTCTTCATTGAAAAAAATCTTCAATTTTTTGAAAAAATTTTTAATTTTTTGAATTTTAGCCATATAACACTTCTTGCAAAAAAAAATTAAATAATGTACAATATATAAACGTTAAGCGAGGGTGGCGGAACTGGCAGACGCACTAGACTTAGGATCTAGCGCCCTAGGCATGAGGGTTCGATTCCCTCCCCTCGTAATCTTTTATATATCAACATCATTTATTCCCCATCATTTTTATTATTATCAATTTCTACAGAAAACTTACATTTATTACAGACTTTTTTATAACCTGTTGAAGTTTTTATAATTCTCATAGAGTTTTTACATTTACAAAATGGACAGTCTTCATGATTTCTGAATATTATCATTGATATAAAATCTACTATTTTCCCTATGCCTGATACAAAAAATAGTATTCCAAACATTAAAATAAATATAATTATAATAGCTATGAGAAATATAATAACTAATAAATCCACTTTTATATATCCATTGATAGTTTTTTATATTATATCTTAAATATAAGATTTTTTAAAGAAGTCTGAGTATATTTTTATTGTATTTGTATTAATATACTTTATTGGGAAATCAGACCAGCTATCAAGCTCATTATTCCATAATCTGTAATAATAGTTGTCGCCTTCCTTTTTCCATTCATAAGTATAAATCTTTTTTTCCTGACCATTACTGCTTGTGTATTCTATTTTATTATTATTGAAAAAAGTGTATTTTTCATTTCCGTTTATTAATTGCCAGCTTCCCACAAATCTATAATCTACAACGCCTCTTTCTATACTGATAATTTCTTTTTTTTGGCATGAACATATAATTATTGAAAATGATAATAATAATATTAATACTTTGTACATGAGCAGTCCTTTTATTTAGTATTATATATAGTATCGTAATAATTATCATAAAATAAAAAATAAGTGCGTAAAAATAAAATATATTAGATAGATACTATTAAAAAATATAATTATAGTTCATGTATATAAATCGATTTTATATGCAATGAAAATGTAAAATAGATTATTGATAAAATATTTTAAACATATATAATAGTGATTCTGTAACAACATACTATGGAATTATGTAATAAAAAATATTAGGATTATTTATGCAGAACTATTTAGAATTATTAAGAGAAGTATTAGAAGAAGGTGAAGAAACTAAAGACAGAACAGGAGTAGGTACAAGAAGAATATTCGGGCCTCAATTAAGATTTAAATTTGAAGGAAATAAAATACCAATCATAACTACTAAAAGAGTTTTTATGAAAGGTGTTATAATAGAATTGCTTTGGTTTTTACAAGGTTCTACAAATATAAAATTTTTATTAGAAAATAATGTTCATATATGGGACGAATGGGCTGACGATATGGGAGAGCTTGGTCCTGTATATGGAAAGCAATGGAGAGCTTGGGAAACTAAAGAAGGTAATAAAATAGATCAAATATCAAATATAGTTAATACTTTAAGAAACAATCCTACAAGCAGAAGAATCATTTTGAATGCTTGGAATGTAGGTGAGATTGATCAGATGCATCTTCCTCCATGTCATATGATGTGTCAGTTTTCTGTTAATAGCAGAGGAGGAATAATTACGCATTTGTATCAAAGATCTGCAGATTTGTTTTTGGGAGTTCCTTTTAATATAAGTTCTTATGCTATACTCACAAGGCTTTTAGCCATGCATAGCGGACTTCATGCTTCAGAATTAATAATGACATTCGGAGATGCACATATTTATAATAATCATATAGAACAGGTAAAGACTCAGCTTTCAAGAGAGCCTTTCAATCAAACAACAGAATTGTTTATAGAAAATCGTCCTAATATATTCAGCCATGTTTATGAAGATTTTAGATTAGAAGGATATAAATATTATCCAACTATAAAAGCGGAGGTGGCTGTTTGATAGTTTCATTAATTGCTGCAGTTGATTCTAAAAATGGTATAGGATTAAATGGTGTTATGCCTTGGGGACATGTAAAAGAAGATATGCAGTTCTTTAGAAGCACAACTACTGGATATACGGTTGTTATGGGCAGAGTTACTTTTGAGTCTTTAGGTTCAAAGCCTCTTCCTAATAGAAAAAATATTGTTATATCTTCTAGTATAAATAATGATCTTCTAGAAAAGTATGATAATCTTTTTTATGAATCATCTTTTGAGAATACTATTTCTAAATTATTATTAGAAAAGAATAATCAGATATTCATTATAGGCGGAGAATCAATTTATAAAAAGTCTTTAGATTATGCTGATATAATATATCTCACTCATATAGATAAAGATTATAATTGCGACAGATTTTTTCCTCAAATAGATGCAAATTTATTTCAATCCAGCAAATTAAAAACTTTTTTTCATAATGACATCAATGTAAATATAATAAAATATACTAGAACTTTAGTATAAATATAATTTTATAAAAATAGTTGAAAAATATAAAAACTATTATACAATTTTTACGGGTACATTAAAATATATTCTTTATGGTTAGGGTATTTATTATTTTTTAATATATTGTACTAAGCTGTAAACTATTTTATAGCTTTAATATTTGGGGTTATTATGAATTGTATAGATAATTTATTGGAATTAGCCAATAAAGCTTTTGGCAGTGCAGATTATAAAAAATCTTTAGAATATTTTGATAAATTGATTTTCTATTATGGGGATAGTGTTGAGATTTATAATAATAGGGGACTAGCTAAAAGCAGTTTAGGAATGTACGATGAAGCTATTTCCGATTTTGAAAAGGTTATAAGTATTGATTCTGGATATGTTAATGCTTACAATAATATAGGATTGGTTAAGCATAATTTAGGCAAATATGAGGAAGCTATTGATTATTATAAAAAGGCTTTATCATTAGATGATAGATGTATTCAGGCTTTCAATAATATAGGTTTAGCTAATCATAATTTGGGAATGTATGAAGAAGCAATTAAATATTATATTAAAGCCATAGAAATTTCTCCTAATGTTCATACATATAATAATATAGGGTTGATAAAAAATGATTTGGGTATGTATGAAGAAGCTATAGAATATTTCAATAAAGTTATACGATTAGATAATAATTATATTAAAGCATATTATAATATAGGATTATCAAAATATAATTTAAAAAATTATGATGAAGCATTAGAGTATTTTAATAAGGTTCTAGAATTAGACTCTAAAAATGTACATGCTTATAATAATATTGGTATAATAAAACAGGATTTAAAATTACATAGTGAAGCATTGGAATATTTTAATAAAGCTTTAGTATTAGATAAAAATTATTCTAAGGCATATTATAATAGAGGGCTTTCAGAATTAGAATTAGAATTATATGAATGTGCTTTGTATGATTTTAACAGATGCTTAGAATTAGAGCCTAATTATTATCCTGCTTTCTGTAAAAGAGGAGAGGTGAAATTAAAATTAAAAAATTATAGAGAGGCTTTAGAAGATTTTAATGAATATATAGAACATAGTAATCCTGATAAAAAAATATATTACTATAGAGGATTTTGCAAATATAAATTAAAAGATTATAATAATGCTCTTAAAGATTTTAATATGTCTGATAATAATATAAAAACATTTCTGCTAAAAATTATTTCAAAGTTTAAACTTCTATTTGTAAAAAAATAACTGTAAATTATTTTTTAATTATGATCATAAAAGTTTTATTACATTTTAACAAAATAGGTTTAAATTTATTATATATAATATATAATATTCAAAATTGTATTGATATGAATTTTTTAATTTTTAAGGAGATAGTTTGAGATTAGAGTTAATGCTTGGCGTCAGATATTTGAGAGCCAAAAAGAAATTTTCATTTGTTTCAATTATTACAATTATATGTGTACTCGGAATATTAGTTGGAGATATGGTAATGATTACTGTTCTTTCAGTTATGAATGGTTTTCAGGATGATATAAGAGATAAAATACTCGGAATGAGAGCACATATAAATATCAGTGCTTACAGCGATCAGCCGCTTACAGATTATAAATATGTTGTTGATAATATAATGGGCAATAAGGAAATAACAAGTGCTTATCCTTATATAGTTTTGCCTTGTATAATGCGTTCTTATGGTTTTACCACTCTTATAACAGTGCGTTCATTTGAGGATAATATATTCACAACAGATAAAGATTTCATTAAGTATTTTAATTTTGTTGAAGGCAATAACAAAAATATGAATACTAATGATGCCTTAATAGGCTCTGAAATGGCAAAAGATTATGCTTTATCTATTGGCGATACTATAGATATAATTTCAGCTTCAGGAAGTTTTGAGAGAGGATTCAAACCTCAAAAGACTACTTTCACTATTAAAGGTATTTATAAAACAGGTTATTATGAATATGACAGCAGAATGGTAATAGTTCCGCTTACTACAGGTCAGAAAATGGTTGGTTATGATAATGCTGTTACTGGAGTTGCCGTAAAGGTAAGAAATTTCTTTGATGCAGATAAGGTTGCCAAAAAGATTGATACAGATTTAAAAGAGTTTTATAATGTTATGCCTTGGATGCTATTTGATAGAAATTTCTTTCAGGCTTTGCATACAGAAAAATTGATGCTTGCTTTGATACTGTCTTTTATAATATTAATAGCAGCTTTGAATATTGCATCAAGCCAGATAATATTTGTTAAAGATAAAAGAAGAGATATTGCTATAATAAAGACATTGGGTTTAAGACCTTCAAATGTAGCTAAAGTTTTCTTTTTGGAGGGAGCTATAATTGGTTTAATAGGTACTGTACTCGGTGTAATATTCGGTATATTGCTTGCTAATTATGTCAATGAGGCTTTAGAAGGACTTAGAATTATAATGCAGTTTATAGTTAATATCATTTGGTTTATTCCTTCAAAAATAAGTGCAGGAATATCAATACCTATAGTTCCAGACTTCTTCCCATCAGATATATATTATGTAAGCGGAGGACTTCCTTCAATAATACATGCTTCTCAGGTTATTATGGTTGCTAGTATTTCATTCTTACTTTCTGTTTTATTTGCTATAATACCGGCTTATATAGCAAGCAGATACAAACCTGCGGAGGTGCTTAGATATGAGTGATAATAAAGAAGTTCTAATTAATATAGAAAAATTAAAAAAGACATATTCAGGACCTCCTAAGGTAGAAGTATTAAAATCAATAAGTTTAAAAGTTTATAGAAATGAAATACTTGCCATAACAGGAGAATCAGGAAGCGGAAAAACTACTCTTTTAAACTTAATAGGCGGAATAGATGATATTACTGAAGGCAGTATAGATATATTAGGCAATAATATTGTTAAGATGAATGAAGGGCAATTAGCACATTTTAGAAATAGTTCGCTTGGATACGTTTTTCAGTTTCATAATTTGCTTGGTGAGTTTAGTGCTTTAGAAAATGTCATGATACCATCTTTAATGCTTAAATATAATAAAAAAGAAGCAAGGCAAAAAGCAGAAGCTCTTCTTGAAACTGTAGGTTTAAAAGATAGAATGGAGCATAGAATAGGTGAGCTTTCAGGAGGTGAGGCACAGAGAGTTGCTATTGCAAGAGCTTTGATAAATAAGCCTAGCGTGGTATTAGCTGATGAGCCTACAGGTAATTTGGATAAAAAGAATGCTGAAGTGGTAAGAGAATTATTATGGAGTATGACAAAACAAAGTAATGCTTCTTTAATAATTGTAACGCATTCTGTTTCTATTGCCAATATGGCTGATAGAAAATTACGTTTAGAATACGGTGAAAATTTAATGGAATATTGAAATATAAAATATTATAATATAGAATATTTTATTAATAAACAAATATAAAATTATATTAGGAATATAAAATTATGCTTATAAAAAAAGTAAAAGAATTTTTTAAAAAAGATGAAAGACCTTTTGATTATGGAGCTGTTACAGAAGAACATATACAAAAATATTATTCAAAAGTTGAAAAACATCCATATAGAAGAATGCTTTCTTATGCTATGAGACATAAGAAATTATTTATACCTTCTTTCCTTTTAAGTATAGGATACACAATAATAAATATATTGCCTCCTTTCTTTGGTCAGTTAGCGATATCAATTACTGGAGGAAAGAGAGTTGATTTATTAGATAAAATACCTTTAGTTGCTGATTTAACTCAAAAATTTAGTAGTTTTAGTACTAAAGATTTAACTCAGCAGTTTTTAAGCAGTAATGTTATTGAAAATCCTGTAATAATAGCACAATTTGCATTTATTATTATTATAGGTTTTATATATGTTTTATTCAGAGTTGGATTTGATTATGTAAAAACTTTTCTTTTTGCTTTTACTGCTCAGGAAATAGGTAAAGATGTACGTGCTGATATGATGAGAGGACTTCTTAATACTGATATAGCGTATTTTAAACAGGAGAAAGAAGGTGATTTGATGAGTAGGGTTATTAATGAGTCTGGTACAATAGAGGGGTTTTTATCTGGTACATTACCTAATATGATAACAGTACCATTAACATTGATACTTACTTTAGCTGTATTACTTCTTTTAAATGTTAAGCTTACTTTAGCTTGTTTCATAGCTGCACCTTTAATAGGATTAGGTATAGATAAAGTTTCAAAATTAATAAGAACTAGAATAGCAGCACAGCAAAATTTTTTAGGAAGTACTACTTCCGTTATACAGGAAGATATAAGAGGTATAGAGGTTATAAAAATATTTTCTAAAGAAGATCAGGAAGTTAATAGGTATAGAGGTTTATACGGCGAATTAATAAATATAATGAGAAAAATTAGTTTACTTACTTCTCTTAACAGACCTATGACAGAACTTGTAATGATAGCTGCTATGCTTGTAATACTTGCTTACGGCGGATTTTTAATATTCAAGGGGGAAATGCCTTTTGAATTTTTATGGGGATTTTTACTTTATATGCTTAATATATCAACTCCTGTCAGAGATTTATCAGGTATATTTATGAATTTGCAATTAACTAAGATGGTAGCTCTTAGAGTATTTCAGATTATAGATTTACCAGCTGAAAATGTTGATGATCCTACTAAAAAACAAATGAAGCCTATAGAGCATTCAATTACTTTTGAAAATGTTCATTTTGAATATCCAAGAAGAAGTGATGCCCAGCCTTTTCATTTGGGACCTGTAAGTTTTAATGTAAAGAAAGGAGATGTAGTTGCTTTTGTTGGTAATTCAGGCGGCGGTAAAACTACTTTGATAAGTTTGATACCAAAATTATTTACTCCAAGTGAAGGGGTTATAAGATTTGATGGTATTGATATAAATGAATTGAATACAAGAAGTGTAAGAAATCAAATAGGAGTAGTATCTCAGGAGAATATTCTTTTCTATGGAACTGTAAGAGAAAATATTTTATATGCAAATCCTGATGCTACAGATGATGAGTTAGTTAGAGCAGCAAAAATAGCACATGCTGATGAGTTTATTTTGAAATTACCTAATGGTTATGATACTCATATAGGACCAAGAGGTGTAATGCTTTCAGGAGGTCAGCGTCAGAGAATAGCTTTAGCGAGAGCCGTAGTAAAAAGACCTTCTATATTGATACTTGATGAAGCTACTAGTGCATTAGATACTGAAAGTGAGATGTATGTTCAAAAGGCTTTGAATGAAATTATTAATCTTCAAACTACATTTGTTATAGCTCATAGACTTTCTACTATAAAAAATGCTACGTATATATGTGTAGTTGAAGATGGTAAAATAACAGAATCCGGTACTCATAATGAATTAATGAAAAGAGGCGGAAAATATCAATATCTATATTCATTGCAATTTAGAGATGAATAAATATTAATTTTAATCGTTGAGTATAAAATAAAAGCTGTTTTAATAAACTTTAATTATTAAAACAGCTTTTTTATTAAAAAATTAAATAAGAAAGATTATTTAGTTTTTATTTTGATCTTCAGTTGCTATACTAAGTTTAGTAAATCCGGCATTTTTTACACTGTCTATAACAGATATTAAGACTTGAGTTTTTACATCTTGATCTGAACGTATCTCTACAGGCTTTTCCAATTCTCCTTCTGTCTCTGCTAATTTTTTTAGATCAGCATCTATATCTTCAGAAACATATCCATTTATATATTTTTGTCCGTCTTTTGATATACTTATTACTACAGTATCATTTTTTTCAGATCCAACAGCCGATGTGGATTTAGGCAAACTTATTTCTATTTGAGGTGTAACTATGATTGTTGAACCCACCATGAAAAATATAAGTAAATTAAATACTATATCTATCATGGGGGTTAAATCTATTCCGCTTTTTATATTAAATCTTCTTCTAAACTTCATTATTTATTTATCGCTAAATTATTATTCTACTTTTATAGTTCTTACATTACTTAAGAAATGCTGACCTTTATATAGTATAGAAATTTTATAATCTCCTTTTCCATATTCAGCTTTGAAAGTTCTTCCTAATATAGAGTTACCCATATCTTTAACATCATATATTACTTTTCCTATATATGTTTTTCCATCATCTCCTGTGATTCTAGCTTCAGGATCAGCCATTTCAACTGCCAATTTAAAATCAGTAAATGCAGCACCATTTAATATTCTATATTTTGCAGTTATTTCACTTTCATATTTAGCTGTAGGTGAGAAGTCAACAGATTCAGCTACTATATTGGCAAATGTTACAGTAGTATAAACACCAACACCTCTTTTTACAGCACCAACTCCTATAGCATTATATTCTTTACTTAATATATTCTTTTTACTGTCAGGAGTTTTCATCAAATCTTTAACAATGCTTTCAGCTGCTTTTTTATCAGTAAATGGAATAACATCTAACTTATGCAAACTTTCACTTATATTTCCTACCATTTCAGGATATAATTTTACTTGTCTTCCTTTTGAATCTAAACCGTCTAAATCTGTATTACTAAAGAATTTCTTTTGAGCCATATTATCAGCATGATATAATGCTAAAGAATGAAGTCTTTGATTATTTGGAAGAGGAGGAAGCGATTCCTTACTTCTTTCTAAATTGATTAGTCTTAATACTTCATCTTCTATAGTATTAGCACTGACTATTAAAGTTGATAAAAATATGAACATTATTATGAAACTTAATTTTTTCATTTTTTAATCTCCGAAATGTTTTAAAATTATATAAATTATAAATCTAATTTTATAATGATTTTGTAAAAAATAAAAGAAAATAAATGAAAAAATAATATTATTTTTTTATTGACTTTTTTTGTTTTATATACTAGATTATTAATTAGTATTAGATATTATTTATGTATTACTATTATTTATATAATTTGGAGAAAAAACTTTTATGAAGAAAATATTTTTGATGCTATTTTTATTAGTAGTATTGTCATCTTGTCAAGAAGTTGCAAATATTTTAGGAGTAAGTCTTGATCCTTCTTTAACATATCCTGATGGAAGTATGGGAAGAGCATATTTTTATGCTGATTATAAGGAGCAGGGAAATAAACGTTATAATTTTAATAAAATAGCAGAATATGATAAATTAATTATATATTTACAAGATGGAGCAGGATATAAGCCTGAAAGTGTAGATTATATAGCAAAGGTATTTAATGATAATTATGCTGAAGAAGTAAGAATATACGGAGAACATACAGATGTTGATAAGAATGGTAAAATTATAATTTTATTATTAGAATTGAACGCCAGTTATTCAGGCGGAGTAATTACCGGTTATTTTTATGGAGCAGATTTAATATTGAATCAAAATAATAATGCTGAGATATTATATATGGATATAAAAATGCTTAATGATAATCCTCAGTATATGGCTGGAACTATACAGCATGAATTTCAGCATTTGATTAATTATAATGTTAATTATATTCAAAACAATAGAGAAATGTCAACTTGGCTTAATGAAGCTCTTTCAGAATCTACATCTGTATTATTCAGCCCAACTACAGTTAATTCAAGAATAAACGAATTTAATAATATGCAAGGTTATTATTGTTTCTATACTTGGAATCTTCCTTTACAAAATATATTTGCTAATTATCCGTCAGTTTCAGTATTTATGAATTGGCTTTATCAAAAAAATGGTAAAAATTCTTCTGTATTCCAAAATATAGCAAAATACTCATCATTAGATGATTATAATAGAGTTTTAAATAATGTAAGTTTTACAGGTACATCTACTTGGGATGATTTATTATTAAAATGGCTTGAGGGAGTAAAAAATAATGAAGTTGCTGGAGCTAATTTACAAATTCAGAAAGGCGGATATACTGTATCATTATTTCCAGGAGCAGCAGTAGCTTATAGCGGAAGCATTCAGGCATCTGGAAATTTAGTAACAAAAAATTTGCCGGATGGAATACAAATAGCTTTGAATAAAGATACTTATGTAGGTAGTAGTCCTACTCATATAAATATAGATGTTCCTAAAGCATCATCAATACAGGCATCAAAAATGTATAAATCAGTTAGTAAAGATGATAAGCCTTACATACCTAAATACAGACATATATTGTTTGATAAAGACGGTAAAATTAAAGAATATTAATAAAAAAAGTGTAAAATTATGAAAAAAATATTTTGTACAATTATTATTTTAATTTTATCTGTAATTTCTTGCGGCAAGAACAATGTTACAAATCCTGCAAAGTCAATAGATGGATTAATATATCCTAATAATAGCATGGGGCAAAAAACATTTAAAGCAGATTATAAGGAGCAAGGAAATAAACCTTATGATTTTTATAAAGTAGCAGAATATGATAAATTGATTGTATATGTTATGGCTGGTTCAGGATATAAGCCTGAAAGTGTAGATTATATAGCAAAGGTATTTGATGATAATTATGCTGAAGAAGTAAGAATATACGGAGAACATACAGATGTTGATAAGAATGGTAAAATTATAATTTTATTATTGGAATTGAATGCTAGCTATTCAGGTTCTATAGGTAATGGTTATTTTTATGGACTAGATTTGATATTGAATAGGAATAATAATGCTGAAATATTATATATGGATATAAAAATGGTTAATAAATATCCTGAGTATATGTCTGGAACTATACAGCATGAATTTCAGCATTTGATTAATTTTAATGTGAATTATATACGTAATGGCAGACAAATGTCAACTTGGCTTAATGAAGCTCTTTCAGAATCTACATCTCTGTTATTCAGCCAAACTACAGCTGATTCAAGAATAAATGAATTTAATAAAGCAACACTTGGATATT
Source organism: uncultured Brachyspira sp. (assembly GCF_944393015.1). Taxonomy (GTDB): domain Bacteria; phylum Spirochaetota; class Brachyspiria; order Brachyspirales; family Brachyspiraceae; genus Brachyspira. The sequence goes on along the minus strand of NZ_CALXYQ010000017.1, from coordinate 3,992 downwards.
ATTGTTTTTATACTTGGAATCTTCCATCTGAATCTGTTTACCCTAATAATCCTAATAGTAAATATATATTTGCTAATTATCCATCAGCTTCAGTATTTATGAATTGGCTTTATCAAAAAAGTGGTAAAAATTCTTCTGTATTCCAAAATATAGCAAAATATTCATCATTAGTGGATTATGATAGAGTTTTAAATAATGTAAGTTTTACAGGTGCATCTAGTTGGGATGATTTATTATTAAAATGGATTGAAGGAGTAGCTAACGGAGAGGTAGAAGGAGCTAATATAGAAAAACAAGAAGAGAATAATAATGTTAATTTATATCCTGGAGCAATAGTAGCTTATAATGGTACTTTGAGTTCGTCAGATAATTTAGTAACAAGAAAGTTATCAAGCGGTTTGGAATTAGCTTTGAATAAAGATACTTATGTAGGTAGTAGTCCTACTCATATAAATATAGATGTTCCTAAAATAGAATTAATACAGGCATCAAGAATGTATAAAACAGTTAGTAAAGATGATAAGCCTTATATACCTAAATACAGACATATATTGTTTGATAAAGACGGTAAAATTAAAGAATTTTAATTTATAAAAGGAGAATTAATGAAAAGAATTTACAAAAGCATTATAAAATATTCTTATGTTTTTATGTTAGTTTTTTTCTTTTTGCTTTTTGCTAAGAAACAGGAGATTACTGGTACTATTAGAATGGTAGGTACAGCTATATTTCCAGAGATAGTTATAACTACAGAAGAGAGAGATTATTATTTCGATAAGAAATTTTTCGATGAATACGCTAAGTATGTAGGACAAAATATGACTATAAAAGCTAAAGTAAAGAAAGATACTATATGGCTTGCCGACAGAAGCAAATCATTTGACATATATACTATTATGTGGATAGAAAAAAAAGAATAAAAAAGAAAGAATAAATAATAATAAAAAGTAAATTACAAGGCTTTAAATATATCTAAATATTTAAAGCCTTTATTTATTTATAAAAAGTAAAAATTCATTGATAAATATACGGAGTATGGTATAATAAGATAATAATAAAATAATCAAAACTATGGAGTCATTTTATGAATGTATTGGTAATAAATTCAGGAAGTTCAAGTATTAAATATCAATTATTCGCTATGCCTGAAGCAAAAGTTTTAGCTAAAGGACTTTTGGAAAAAATCGGCGAAGAAATAAGTGCTTTAAAACACACTGCTGTAGAAAAAGGAAAAGAGAAAAAAATAGAACAGAAAGTTGCTGATCATAAAGCAGGTATGTCATTAATTTTCTCACTTTTAACAGACAAAGAATTTGGTGTTATAGCTGATATGAGTGAAATATCTGCTGTAGGTCATAGAGTTGTTCATGGCGGTGAGGCTTTCAACAAAAGTACATTAATCACTGATGAAGCTATAAAAGCTATTGAGGCTTGCTGTGATATAGCTCCTTTACATAACCCAGCTGGTTTACAAGGTATAAGTGCTTGTAAAGAGATATTAAAAGATGTAAAAATGGTAGGTGTTTTTGATACTAGTTTCCACCAAACAATACCTGATTATGCTTATATGTATGCTGTTCCTCATGAATGGTATGATAAATATAAAATACGTCGTTATGGTTTCCATGGTACTTCTCATAAATATGTTTATGGTGAATTCTGTAAAGTAACTAACAAACCTAATGCTAATGTTATAGTATGCCACTTAGGAAATGGTGCTAGTGTTACAGCTGTTAAAAATGGAGAATCTATTGATACTAGTATGGGTTTAACTCCATTAGAAGGTTTAGTAATGGGTACTAGATCTGGAGATATGGATCCTGCTGTTCCTACTTTTGTTATGGCTAAAGAAAATTTATCTGCAAAAGAAATGGATAATATTTTAAATAAAAAAAGCGGTCTTTTAGGTGTTTCCGGCGTAAGCAATGATATGAGAAACTTGGAAGAAGCTGCTAAAACTAACCCTAAAGCTGAACTTGCTATTACTATGTTCTGCTATAGAGTAAAAAAATATATAGGTGCTTATATGGCTGCTTTAGGACATCTTGACGGTATAGTATTTACAGGCGGTATAGGTGAAAATAGTGCTTATATCAGAGGAAGAATACTTGAAGGTTTAGATGAGCTTGGTATTAAATGCGATGCTGACAAAAACTCTAAAGCTAGAGGCTGTGCTAATTTTGAAAAAGATGGAGCGGCTATTAAACTTTATGTTATAGCTACTGATGAAGAAAAAGCAATAGCTATGGATACTTATAATCTTGCTTTAAAATAAAAATAATTGTTTATATAAACATTTTTATATTAGGGTGTCTTAATTGATTATTAAGATGCCCTATTTTTTTTGTAAAGTCTTTTTTAAGTATATGAGAACTAAAATTGTCAAATGTACATTTATTGTTTTAAAGATTGATAAAATAATTTCTTAATAATAGTATATAGTCAATTTGTATGAATTGTGAATATAGTATATTTTTTTATAAACTAATTTGATTTTTAGATTTATATATTATATAATTTATGATATATTAATATTAAATTTTTATTAGGAATGAATATGTTAATTACAATATTTGCATTATTTATATTATTTCAAAGTAATGTATTTGGGTATATAGATCCTGGAACAGGAAGTTTACTTTTTTCAGCACTTTTTGGAATAATAGGAACACTTTTCTTTTTATCAAAAGCTCTCTTGATAAAATTAAAAACTATGTCTTTTTCTAAAAGCAAAAATATAGAAACAGAGGCCTCTAAAAAAGCTAGAATAATAATTTATGGAGAAGATAAAAGATATTGTAATGTATTTAAGCCCCTTATAGAAGAATTAATAAAATTAGAAATACCAGTAATATACTATAGTTCAAGTGAAGATGATCCTATATTTGAAATAAAAAATGATTTGCTTCATACTGAATTTATAGGTGTAGGCAATATAGCTTATGCTAAATTAAATTTCATAGAAGCAGATATTTGTTTAATGACAACTCCTAATTTAGATGTATTTCAGTTAAAACGTTCTAAAGGTGTAAAGAAATATGTACATATATTTCATGCACCAAACGAAGCTTCTATGTACTGTCTATATTCTTTAGATTTTTTTGATGCAGTATTATTAAATGGTGAGAATCAAATACCAGATATAAGAGAATTAGAAGAAACTAGAAAAACTAAAGTAAAAGAATTGGAAATTATAGGAAGTACATATTTAGATGAACTTAATAAAAAGAAGGAGGAAGCTTCAAAATCAATCACCAAAGTAGAAAATAAAAAAACAGTTTTGATAGCTCCTTCTTGGGGTATGAATGGACTTCTTAAAAGATTTGGTGAAAAAATTATTGATCCTATTTTGTCAAATGGATATTATGTTATTATACGTCCTCATCCTCAATCCAGTATAGTAGAAAAAGATATGCTAGAAAGATTAAAAACTAAATATAAGAATAATACAAATATAGAGTGGGATTTTAATAGAGATAATATTTATTCATTATCAAGAGCTGATGTTATGATATCCGATTTTTCAGGCGTAATATTGGATTATGCTTTTCTTTTTGATAAACCTACAATAATCCCTAGTTTTAATTTTGATAAAAGGGGATATGATGCCGTTGAATTAAAAGAAGAAACTTGGACATTAAAAACTTTACCTAAAATAACTGTTTCTTTAGATGAGAATAATTTTGCTAATATTGCAGATATACTTAATGATACTATTACTAATACATCATTAAAAGATAATATTATAAAAGCAAAAGATGAAGCTTATAAATGCCGAGGTGAAGCAGCTAGAAATGGAGCTTTAGTTTTAAGCAAAATGCTTACAGAACTAAATTGATATTGATTTTTTTTAATTATCTATTTATAATAACAAAATGAATACTTTAAATTATTGTTTTACTAATTTTGCTTGTATCAAGCAAGCAAGCAAGCAAGCAAGCAAGCAAGCAAGCAAGCAAGCAAGCAAGCAAGCAAGCAAGCAAGCAAGCAAG
>NZ_CALXYQ010000016.1 GCF_944393015.1 uncultured Brachyspira sp. | reverse complement strand
ATTTTTTAAATTTAAAATATTTGCAGGGCTTTGCCCCGCACCCCACTTCTTTTGTTGCCACAAAGAAGCAAAAAGGCCATATTTTAACTTAAATTTAATATTTTATATTACAAGTAAGACAAAATTAGTATTATTTAATACTAATTTTATATTTTCACTTTTTGCAACTTTTGCGGCGGGAAAAGTTGATATATTTTATTACTAATGTTAGAAATAAATTTATTATTTGTATAATAGAAAATCTAGTAATATACATAGTAAGTTAATATATACCCAATTTTTTATTTTTATTTATCAGTTATCATCTGCTCGTTTATCACTTTATAAAAAAGCCCGATTACTTAATAATCAGGCTTTAATAATCAATCATATTTTATAAACTATTAAGGTACATTGATATTAGCGAGAAGATTTTCTATAATCATATCGCTATTAACATTTTCAGCCTGTGCTTCATAGCTTACGCTTATTCTGTGCCTTAATACCTCATAAGCAACGGCTCTTATATCTTCAGGCATTACGAATCCTCTGCCCTGCATCATAGCATTTGCTTTTGCCGCTTTAGTTAAATATATTCCTGCTCTTGGAGAAGCTCCGTATTCTATATATTCGCTTTGAAGTTTATAATCTTTTGGATTTCTTGTGGCATCTATAATGTTTACTATATAATCAATCAATCTTTCTTCTATATGTATTTGATTAGCTAACTTTCTTAATTTTTCTATTGTTTCTATAGTAGTAATAGGTTTTAAAGAAGCTGGTTTTGAAGATGACATATTTTTTATTATAGTTTTTTCTTCGCTTTTAGTAGGGTATTTTACTATAACTTTAAGCATAAATCTGTCAACCTGAGCTTCTGGAAGAGGGTAGGTTCCTTCCTGTTCTATAGGGTTTTGAGTTGCTAATACTAAAAATACATCAGGAAGTCTATATGTTTTATCTCCTATAGTAACCTGATGTTCTCCCATAGCTTCCAAAAGTGCTGACTGTACTTTAGCAGGTGAACGGTTTATCTCATCGGCTAATATTATATTAGAAAATATAGGACCTTGTTTAGGAAGAAATACTGAATTTTTTATATCGTAAATTTCAGTACCTACTATATCTGCAGGAAGCAAATCCGGTGTAAACTGTATTCTTTTGTAGCTTGCATCTATTGTGCTTGCCAATGATTTTACAGTTAATGTTTTTGCAAGTCCTGGCACACCTTCTAACAATACATGCCCATCACATATAATTCCTAATAGAAGTTTATCGAGCATATTTTCCTGTCCGATAATTACTTTTTTTATTTCATTTTTTATAGCATTTACAACATCAAGAGCCATTTTTGAAGCTTCTGATATAGCTTGTAAATCCTTGCTGGCATTAGCTATTTCACTGCTGATTTCATTTGTATTTTCGCTGTTATTGATATTATCTGTCATATGTTATTCCTCATAGTTCTTTATATATTAAAATTATGGTGTTTGTTTATTTGCAAAGTTCTTTTTATTTAATTTATGCTGATCTTTTATGAACTTATAAATTAAAAGTGCTATAAGTATTATTACAATCCACTGTCCTATCATTATTAATAAGAACCATGAACTAAATACTCTTATATTATGTTCATTTATCATCTGTTCTTTAGGTACTAAACTGTTTCCTCTCTCTACATTATAATATCTTGCTTCCAACTCAGGTATTTTTAATTTACCGTTTCTTAAAGGCTTCATAGTATATATTATTTTATAATTCATAGTTGGAATTTCATTATCTTTATGTATAGTTTCTATTTCCACTCTTTCATTAAGCACTTCAAAATCGCTTATAGCATTTGTGTTTATACCTTCAGGTTTAAATTTATCAGCATCTCCTGTATATGTTAGGGTATACTCTAAATTCTGCCAAAGGTACATACTCTTTTTACTTACTTTTTCTTCTACTATCACTATGGGGTATAGTGCATTTACTGTTATCATTATTATTAAAAAAATATAGTATTTAATCATTGAAGTAGATTATATAAAAACATAAAAAAAGTCAATATATAAAATTATTAATAGATTAGTATTCTGAATATATTTTATAAGCTTTAATTCAAATCAAAATCCTGATACTTTCAAACTTTCATTACACTAAAAAATAATAGTATAGTTTTTATAACTGCATTAGTTAATTAAATTATCAAATATATTATTATCTAAGGAATTGGCTGAAATCAAATGTATATGATATAGAAGCACCTATTCCGAAATAGAATCCTGAGGCTAATTGCTCTAAATAAGGAGTAAAGTTTAGAGATAGGCTAGCATCACTGTTTAATACTAAATAAAGACCTACTCCTAAGTGATTAAGATATAATACTGCACTATTATAAAAATCATAAGCGAAATGATATTCTAAATATATACCAGCTAAAGAGAAGCCGAATAATGCTCCAGGATAAACCCCAAAAGCCGTCTTTAATCTTATAGATTCAACAACTCCCCTTGGATCATCGAAATACATAGGAAGTTCAAAATTGAAGAAGGCTGTAAAAAAGTCTCCTAAACCTATTAAATAATGAAGCTGAGGATTAAGTCCGAATTTCTGTTTATCTGATCCTGGAAATAATACTTCAATGGCTCCTATGAATCCATTAAAAAATTGGAATCTAGGCATTATAGAAAATTGAGGCTGTCCTTGTACACCTACACCTAGTTCAGGAAGATAAGTTATAGGAACTACTCTTGCAAATATATCTAAATTTCTTAATATTCCGAAATTTATCATTAAAGGGCTTGATAAAGTATATTTTGATGTACCTATTCTGTCATTGTTAAGATAAAGAGTTCCGCCAAGACGTAATGCTCCAGTCATACCTGTATACATTTTGTATGGAAAAGAGTAAGCCAATGCAGATAGTATTAACATTAAAATAGATGTAAATAAAAACTTTTTCATAAATTTAATCTTCTTAATTTATATTTTTTCTATAATAATACACTTTATACTATACTAATATAATATATTATGTAAAAAATATCAATAAATAAATATGATAAGTACTGAAATAAAATTTAGTATTTATAAAAAAATATTAGTCCAAAATTTGACTTATAAATTGTATATGATATAATACATGTCAAGTTCATCGGAGGACTTATTGGAGAGAAAAAATACCAAAGGTTGGATAAGATGTCTAATTATTAGATTTCTTATTCAGCCTTTTTTGTTTTTAAACTTTAATATTGGAGTTTATTTATGGATATGCTAAAAACAGATGTAAAAAAAATATTTTTTAAATATTTATCTGCTAGTTTTGGAAGTGCATTGATAGCTGCTATTTATTCTATAGTTGATGTTGCTATGGTTGGACAATATGAGGGCGATAATGGGGCTGCTGCTTTGGCAGTATTTGCTCCTATATGGAATGTAATATATGGTATAGGACTTCTTTTTGGTATAGGAGGCTCTGTACTTTTCAGTAAGGCAAAAGGCTCAGGAGAATATGATAAACAAAATAATTTCTTTACCGCCTCATTTATTGCTTTATCAATAGTAATATTTATAGTTTGGATATTATCATTAATATTTGAAGATAATATACTTTATTTTTTCGGTGCTGATGAAGTACTGCTCAATTTAGCTAAAAGATATTTTCTTCCTATAAAAATTATTCTTCCTCTATTTGCTTTCAGTCAATTTTTTGCTGCATTTCTTAGAAACGATAATGCCCCTATGAAAGCCACTTTAGGAGTTATGGCAGGAGGTATTTTCAATGTATTCGGTGATTATTTCTTTGTGTTTATATGCGATATGGGTATATTTGGTGCAGGACTTGCAACAGCTATAGGACAAATTATTACTGCTTCTATATTGATATCTCATTTATTTACTAAAAAAAATACTTTGAAATTTCAAAAGGTTAATAAATTATTTTCATTATCAAAGAATATTGCTTCTATTGGCTTTTCTACATTCTTTATAGATATAGCAATGGGAATACTGGCTTTAATGTTTAATAGGCAGATAATGAAATATTTCGGAACATCAGCCTTGGCAGTTTATTCTGTAATAATAAATATTAATATATTAGTTCAGTCATCAGCTTATGCAATAGGGCAGGCAGCTCAGCCTATAATATCAACTAATTTAGGTGCTGGAAAAATGGAGAGAATAAAATCAGCAGTAAAATGCAGTATATTTTCAGCTTTGGTTCTTAGCATAGTATATACTTTATTCACATACTTTAATACAGACTTTTTAATGAAAGCATTTATGAAGCCTTCAGAAGAAGCTTTGTCTATATCAAAAAATATTATGAGAGCCTATTTTATATCATTTTTAATACTTCCTTTCAATGTATATGCAACTTACTATTTTCAGGCAATAATGAAGCCTTCATCTTCTTTTATAATTGCTGTATTAAGAGGACTAATAATAAGCGGTATTTTAATATTTATAATGCCTTTAATATTTGTAAAAGATAGTATTTGGTATGTCATGCCTATTACAGAAGTTATAACTTTTATTATTGCTATGGTATTTTTTATGAAATACAGAATTATATATACCTAAACAAATATTTTTTGTTAAAAATAAATTTTTTAAATTTAAAATATTTGCAGGGCTTTGCCCCGCACCCCACTTCTTTTGTTGCCACAAAGAAGCAAAAAGGCTACATATAGGATTTTATTTAATAGGTTATCTTACATATAAGACAATTTTAGTATGATTTAATACTAATTTTATACTTGCACTTTCGCAAAGCGTGCCTGCGGCAGCAACTTTGACGAAGTCCGCAGAGCGTATGCGGCGGGAAAAAGTTGATAATACATTTACAAAATATATAAATTAATAAAATGTAATTGTTTAGTTATATTTAAAATAGTTATATTCATTATAAAAATATTTATTAAATTTAATGTAATAATAAAATATAAAGGAGATATATGGTTATGAAACTTTTAGATAAAAAAATAGCATTGGTAACATCATCTACAAGAGGTATAGGCTTAGCATGCTCAAAGAAACTTGCAGAAAATGGTGCGAAAGTTTATTTAGCTGTAAGAAGACTTGATGCCGGAAAAGAAGTGGCAAATGAGATAATAAAAAACGGAGGCGAAGCTGATGTTGTATATTTTGATGCTACAAAAGAAGAAACATTTACTTCTATGATTGAAGATGTTATAAAAAAAGAAAATAGAATAGATATACTTGTAAATAATTTCGGTACTACTGATACTAGTAAAGATTTTGACTTAGTTAATGGTGACACTGAAGCCTTTTTTAAAATAGTTAATGAAAACCTAAAGAGTGTTTATCTTCCTTCAAAGGCAGCTGTTAAACAAATGATTAAAACAGGAGGCGGAAGCATCATAAATATATCATCTGTAGGCGGTATTTTTCCTGATATGTCAAGACTAGCTTATGGTATATCAAAATCAGCAATAAATTTCCTTACAAAAAATATAGCAGTGCAGTATGCTAGAAATAATATAAGATGCAATGCTGTGTTACCCGGATTTGTAGCAACAGATGGGGCAATGGAGAGTATGTCAGAAGAGTTTCTAAAATCATTTTTGAAGAATGTACCGTTAAACAGAGCGGCAGCTGCTGAAGATATAGCTAATGCAGTATTATTCTTTGCAAGTGATAATTCTTCATTTATAACAGGTGAAACTATGCCTGTAGCTGGAGGTTTCGGGCTTCCTTCACCTATGTACAGTCAGTATATGGATATGGGTGGAAAGAAAGGTTAATTAATTTTCAATAATTATTTATTATGTAAAAAACGAAAAAGGCATGCTGTTTTGGCATGTCTTTTTTATTGACATTTTTTATAACAGCAATATAATACAAATATGTGATAAATTATATTAACCAAAAATCAAAAAGTGTTCTCACTAAATTAATTATTTTTTAAGAGGTTTATATATGTTTATAAAATTCAATAAAGTTTCTTTTTCTTATGATAGTTCTGATAATATATTAAATGATGTTTCTTTTCATATAGATAATTCATGCACTGCAATAGTAGGTGAAAATGGATGCGGTAAAACCACGTTAGCTAAACTTATAACAGGAATATTAAAGCCTAATTCAGGAAGCATAGAATATTCAAATAAAAATATTATAACTGCTTACTGCGATCAGGAGTGTATTAATTTACCTGATAATGCTGAAAATTTATTTTATGATGATAGTTCATACTCAGGATATTTAACTTCTATATTTAAAATAGATTATAATTATTTATATAGATTTGATACTCTTAGTTTCGGAGAGAGAAAAAGATTACAAATAGCTTCTGCTTTATACTCTAATCCTGATATATTGGTATTAGATGAGCCTACGAATCATATTGATATAGAATGCAAAGATATACTTATTAATGTAATAAAAAGACTCGATTGTATAGTTATAATTATAAGCCATGATATTGATTTTCTTGATGAGTTAGTAGAAAAATGTATATTTATAAGAAATGGAAATTGCAAGATAAGAATAGGTAATTACACTCAATGCAGAGGATATGAAAAAGATGAAGAAGATTATAATTTTAGTTTATATGAGGAAAGCAGGAAGAAAGCTAAAATATTAGAAAATAGATACAAAAAACTACAAAATGAATCGGATGCTAAAAAAAGCAAATGCGGAAGTAAAAGACATATAGATAAAAAAGATCATGATGCTAAGGGAAAAATTGATGCTGCAAGACTTACAGGTAAAGATTCAAGACTTGCAACTAAGGCTAAGCAGGCCAAAAGTTTATACAATAATACTGTAATAGAAATGGAATCTCTTTATACTAAGAAAAGAGAAGTTATGGATATGGAGTTTATTGGAGAAAGATATAAAGGTAAGTTTTTATTTTATTTAGAGGCAGGAGAAACAAAAATAAATAGTATAGTTTTAAGACATCCCGAACTTATAGTAAAAAAAGACAGCAGAATAGGAATTGAAGGTGTAAACGGAGCAGGTAAAACCAGTTTATTAAATTATATAATTGAAACAATGCATAATAATTCTATAGATAGAGAAAAGATAATATATATTCCTCAGGATATAGATAGAGAAAGTTGGAATAATACTTTTAATAATATAAAGGCATTGGATCATGAATCATTAGGTTTTTTAATGAGTTTTGTAAATAGGCTTGGAAGCAATGCTAAATCTGTTATTAATTCATTGAATCATAGTCCGGGTGAGATGCGTAAAATAATGCTTGGAATGGCGGTTATAAAAAAGCCTTATATTATAATGTTAGATGAGCCTACGAATCATCTGGATATAGACTCAATAGAGCGTTTGAAAGAGGCTTTAATTTCTTTTAATTGTGCTTTGATAATAGTAAGCCATAATAGAAATTTTATCAAGAATGTAGTAAATAGTTTATGGAATATAAAAATAGTAGATAATTATAGTATTTTAAATATTAAAAACACTATATAAATATATATGTAGGTTTAATATTTATATGTAATAGTATTAACTTTAATAAATTACTTCCGATAATAAGTTGTATATTTTATAAGGTTAATAATTTTATGTATTTCAATGTGAGAATCAGCTCTAAAATATTCTATGGTATCATATTAGTTGGAATAGCTTTTATGGTATATTTATTTGTATTCAGCCCTAAAGGGTTTCTTACATTAGATGCTAAAAAAGTTATTATAGAAACTAAAAAAAAGAAAGTTGAAGAATTAAATAGAAGAAAAATTCAGATATCAAATAATATAGAAAGGTTAAAAACTGATAAAGAATATATATTATCTTATGCTAAAACATTCGGTTATTTAGATGATACTAAAAACGAAAAGATTATAAAGATTATTAAAAATGAAGATGAAACAAAAAGTGCTGGAGAGGCATCAATATCATCAGATATAAAAGAAAATGATAATTATATTAATATCAGGGGTGCTTTAATATTAGCTTCAATGATAGCTCTATGTTTTATAACATATTTACTTCTTATAAACAAAAATTTACTTCCAAAATTGAAAAAGAAAAAAATAATTACTTCCAGAGGTTAAGTTTATATCAATATTATAATAAGCTTAAGGTATAAATTTATGTATTCTATCATAATTTTTTATTTAAATTAAGTATACAATACAAATTTACTATAATATTTATATGTATGAAAAAATAATTAATGGTTTATTTTATTTGTTAGAGAGGGTGATTCAAAGAAAATAGAAATCCAGCATCTTTATTTATTGGCTCATAAAATGGCACAAAACTAAAGCTGAATCCGTCATTCTTTTTATTACCATAAACCCTTTGATAGCTGTCATAAGCTACCGCAGCTCCGCAGAATAATCCAGCTGTTATTTCAAATAGCAAAGTTGATACCCATAAATCTTTATATCTTTTTCTTCCTGTAGTTGAAGTAATAACATTGGAGTTTTCTATAGATGATAGTAACATTATTGCATAAGTAGCATAAGTATATGAGAAAAATGCAGTTAAAATAAATGTTACTTCGGTATATCTAAAAGGATTGCTTTTATAAGTATCTTCCAATATAACAGGTGAACTTACAACTCCATTTTGATTTATAATATTTGTACCTTCCATACTAAAGAATGAGCCTACACTGTTAGTATCAATATTATATTCAGTTTTTAATTGTTCATTTGTTTCAGTTACAGTTTTTTTCACTGCATTATTATTTTCATTAGTTCCGTATTCCTTAGCTATATCAGAAAAATAAAAGGCACCAAAAAATGTATTTGATATGATAAATAGTATTAATATAATTTTAGTACTCATTATAGTATAAAAAACGCTCCAAATGTAAATTCTAATCCTGTAAGATTAACAGTTTTAATCTTTTCCGGTAAAGAAACCTCATGACCATCACTGAAAACGCCTAAATTAATAGGATTAGTGTAAAATCTATATCCAACTCCTAAATTTAATCCTATAGTATCTGTAACATTATACTGTAAAGAAGCTATAGCTCCTATGCCAAACATAATATCTCTTGAATCTATTTTAGATCCGCTTTTTAAATAGCTGTAGCTGTCAGTATAGTAATTTCCTCCAATTACTTCTCCTATAGTTGTAAACGATATTCCCATACCTATATAAGGAGCAATTACAAATCTCAAAACTTCCTGATATAAATTTATATTAATATCGAAATTAAATCTAGTGTCTACAGCATAACTTGATTTTAAAAAGTCTCCGAATAATATACCTATACTTAAATTTGGTGAAAATAATACACCATTATATCCCATTTTAAGATGCAGACCCAAAGCATATTCATTTTTCTTTAATGATATTTTTATTTTTCCTGCATTTGGGTTATAACTGCTTTGATATATTTTTTCTGTAGCCTGTATGTTATAAGAAGCATAATTTAAGAATATTCCGAATCCGAAATCACCTATAACTGTTTCTCTAGCAATATCTCCCGGCAATATATTATTTCCTCTTGATATTTTTGCTATTGAATATTCATTATTAAGTTCTTTTATTCTTAAAGTACCTTTATAGTTATATCCTCCGCTTATTACATTTCCAGAAGGCAGTATTATATCTTCTTTTTTGGAATAAACTTTAAATCTAGTTTTTGAACTTACTCCATGATTTTTACCAGCAAGAAGTATTACATTTCCGCCGTCTACATCAGCTATAGTTAATGTTATTTTGAATATGCTTTTCATTTTACTTTCTACTTTGTATGCCAAATTATTGCAGGCATTATCAATAAGACTTTCTCTTAAAGAATAAGAAGGGTATGTACTAGTACTGTAATAAGCAGAACCTTGTAATTTTGAAGAGTAAAGTATTTTAGTAGTTTCTACATCAACTATTTGAAGTACCATATCAACTGTAGAATATAAACTAAAACTGCCGTCATCATTATATTCTACTGCAACATTAGCGGCCACTATTTTACCTGTTACTGCTTTTGAATATCCGTATATTTTACCAACTTCAATTACTTGTTTTTCTGTGATACCAGTTAATTGAAGTTCCATTTCTTTTAAATATTTATCTAAATTTTTCCTATCTACTATATTAAATCTATTCATTCTTGTTAATGAATTTTCTATTAATGCTGTCATTTTAGCACCTACCTCTTCACCATATCCAGATGATGTACCTTGTATTTCGAAGACAGCTATATTTTCCTTTTCGTAAGTTTCGCCTATTTCTTTTTTTATTTGCTGAGATAGCAATAGAGATGGAAATATCAATATTAAAAATACAATTTTTCTTATAAACATTATTATATAGTTTTATTTCAATTTTCATTAACCTAGTATATGTTATATTCTTAGAATAAAAAAGTCAAATTTATACAGTTTTATTATTGTTGATAAATTATTAAAAAGAATATATATTATATCATATTAATAAAGAGGAGTATAAAATTATGAGTGAAAATAGTATAAAATACAGTTCAGCAGGTAATTTAGTATCTTTGACTATGAATAAATCGTATAATATAACTAGTTTTAGTATAGATGAAAGTCTTTTAGCAAAGGATCAGAAAGAATTATTAGAAGAAATGATAAGCTCAAGCATTAATGAAGCTGTTTCAAAAGTAAATGAGTTAAGAAAAAAATTAGAGGAAGAAGATTCTGATAATGAAAGAGAACAGGCTAAACCACAGCCTAATTTGTTTAATATGAATTTTAAAGATATGAATCAGATGTTTAATGATATAAGCAAAATGACTTCCGTAGAGTATAAAGACGGCAAAATAAATATTTCTTTAGATTCTATAACTCCAGATATGATATCAAAGATGAATGATATGATGAATAACATGAATAATAAAAATGATGATGATAATAAAAAGGAATAATCATTTTGAATAATATACAATCCTTAGATAAACTTACACAGATTATATCAAGACTTCCAGGCATAGGTACAAGGACAGCTATGAGGCTTGCCTTGTATTTATTTGACTGTGATGATGAATATTTAAAAGAATTTTCAGAGGTTTTATCTTCTTTGCATGAAAATATTAAGTTATGCAATATATGCTATAGTTTGAGTGATAATGATATTTGTGATATATGCAGTAATGATAAGAGAGAGCATAATAAAATATGTATTGTAGAATCTTATCCGGATATGCTTGCTATAGAAAAAACAGAAGAATATAATGGAGTTTATCATATATTAGGAGGGCTTATATCTCCTCTTAAAGGCATTGGTATAAGCGACATAAGAATAAGAGAACTTATAGAAAGAGTTAATAAAAATAATATAGAAGAAATAATGATAGCATTCAGTGCATCTTTAGAAGCTGATACAACTGCATCATATATTTATAAAACATTAAAAGAAAATAATTTTAGCGGTAAAGTAACACGCATCACTTATGGAATATCTTTAGCAAGCGATATAGAAAATGCAGATTCAAGGTCTTTAGCTAGAAGTATTTTAGACAGAGTCGAAATGAATTAATTTTTAATTTTTTTTAGTTTTTTTGTTTATAGTTATTATAATTATTATATAAAAGGCATTAAATGAAAAATTATATAGTATCTATTGGCGGCTCAAATATAGATATACAAGGATTTTCAAAAAGCAGAATACTTTTAAAAGAATCCAATCCGGGAAAAATAAAAGTCTGTACAGGCGGAGTAGAAAGAAATATCATTAATAACTTATCGAATATAGGATTGAAAAATATAAAATTTATTACTTCTATAGGAAATGATATTTTCGGTGATATACTTTTCAATAATATAAAATCATTAGGTGTTGATGTTTCTTATATAGTAAGGAATGGAAGCAGCACTTCATATATAGCTATTATGAATAATGACAGAGATATGGAAATAGCTATGTCTGATATGGATACTTTAGATAAGAATATAAATATCGAGTATTTAGAGAGTATAAAAGATATTATAGAAAATGCTGAGTTCATAACTATGGATGCCGTTATGAATAGAGATATATTTGAATACATTATAAAAAACTTTCCAAATAAAAAACTTCTTACCGATGCCGTTTCAATAAAAAAATCAGAACATATAAAAGGATTAGAAAAACATATTTATGCTTTGAAGCTTAATTCTAATGAAGCATCTTTTCTTATTGACAGAGATATAAATACTATAGAAGAAGGAAAAGAGGCTGTAAAAATATTTTTAGAAAAAGGCGTCAAAGAAATTTATATAACATTCGGGGCTTTAGGTATATGTTACGGTACTTATAATAATATTAATGAAGCATATTATCTTAAAGCTCCAAAGGTTAATATTGTAAATGCTACAGGGGCAGGTGATGCTTTTATGGCTGGAATTGTATATTCTATATTTCATGATTATGATTTGGATTATAAAGTGAAGTTTGCTGCTGTTATGGCTATGTTTGCTTTGGAGAGCGAGGAAACGGTTAATGACGGTACTAATTTTGATAAAGTAACAAAAAGAATAGATATATTTTTGGAATAAAAAATTAATTAAATATTGGAGAATAAATATGAATAATTTAGAAGAATTTTTAGATATAAGCGAAGAAGTTAAAGAGGCTTTATATGAGAAAAAGGCTGTTGTGGCATTAGAAAGTACAATAATATCACATGGTATGCCTTATCCTGAAAATGTTGAAAGTGCTTTAAACTCTGAAAAAAATATACGTGAAAATAATGCAGTGCCTGCTACCATTGCGATAATAAAAGGAAGAATAAAAGTAGGTTTAAATAAAGAAGAACTCGAATATATGGGCTCTAATAAAAATATAGCAAAATCAAGCAGAAGAGATTTACCTGTTATGCTTGCTTTAAAAAAAGACGGTGCTACTACGGTAACAACTACTATGATAGGTGCTTCTCTTGCAGGAATAAAAGTATTTGCTACAGGAGGAATCGGAGGAGTTCACAGATATGCTCAGGAAACTTTTGATATATCAGCCGATTTGCAGGAATTAAGCAAAACAAATGTTGCTGTTGTATGTGCAGGAGCAAAATCAATACTTGATATAGGGCTTACCATAGAATATCTTGAAACTTTTGGTATACCTGTTCTTGGTTATAAAACAGAAAATTTCCCAGCATTCTACACAAGAGAAAGCGGATACAAAGTTGATTATAAAATAGATACTACAAAAGATATAGCTAATATACTTAATACAAAATGGAAATTAGATTTGAACGGCGGGGTTTTAGTTTGTAATCCTATACCTGAAGAATATGAAATGGATAAAGATTACATCAATAAAATAATAGATGATACTGTAAAAGAGGCTAGGGATAAAAACATATCAGGAAAAAATGTTACTCCTTATATACTAGCTAAGCTTCATAGCGTAACAGAAAATAAGAGTCTTAAAGCTAACAAAGAGCTAGTTTATAATAATTGCCGTGTTGCTGCTAACATTGCTTATTATTATTCAAATTTGATTAGATATACTAAAAATTTTTAACTTTGTCAACTGATGTACTTTATATATATTATCTACTTTTTTCCGCACAAAAAAGTAGCAAAAAACTCAATTACTAGAACTTTATATTTGAAAAATATTTATTAAATATAGGATATAACCTAAATTTAGATTAAAAATGCAGGCTTTTTGGTTCTTTGTGCCAACAAAAGAACTGGGGTGCGGGGCAAAGCCCTGCAGATATTTAAAATTCAAAAAAATTATTTATGACAAAATATAGTTGTTTAGGTATAACATAATAAATAATTTTAATAATGTTAACTCCGATATTGATAATGGAGTATTTTAATATGTATGTAGAAAATGTTCGTATAAATAATTTTACAGTATTTAAAGATTGCTATACAGATTTCAGTAAAGGAGTTAACATATTTATTGGTGAGAATGGAACAGGCAAAACTCATTTACTTAAAGTTATTTATTGTTTAAATGAATATTTCTATGATGTGAAAAATCCAACATATTATTCTGCATTATCTGGCAGTCATTTTCCATTAGATAATATAGATTCTGTATCTGGTAATTATCTTCCTTTAAAAATTTGGGAAATTATTTTTAATAAACATATATTTTTTAAACCTTTTTCAATGTTAGTTAATGAATATGCTAATAATTTAGATGAGGCTTCTACTATTGACTCGTTTAATCTTTATTTAAAAGAAATGAATATTTTTCCATTTAATAAAAAATTTACATACATACCATGCAAAGATATTTTAACTAATTCAAAAGGTTTTATTTCATTATATAATAAAAGGGAAGTATCTTTTGAATCTGTATACTATGATATTTTAAATAAGGCTTTTGTGCCTCAATTAAGAGAATTAGATCCATATTTAGAAGATATTACAAAAAAAATAGAAAATGCAATAGGCGGAATAGTTATTCAAAAAGATGAAGTATTTTTTATTAAGTATAAAGATTTTGGTGAAGTTCAGTTTACAATGGTGGCAGAAGGGCATAAAAAACTTGCTTTGCTTTGGCTTCTTATAAAAAATGGAGAGATAGATAAAGATACTATACTTCTTTTTGATGAACCTGAATCAAATTTAAATCCTAAACTCACAAGAGTTCTAGTTGAAATATTACTAAGTTTATCAAGATTAGGTGTTCAAATATTTTTAGCCACACATAATAATTTTATCATAGAAGATTTTGAATTACAAAGAAAAGAAAATGATAAAATAAAGTTTCATTCTTTTTATTTTGATGAAGATAAAAACAATGGTGTATTAATTGAAAGTAATGAATATTTAAATAATATACAGCATAATTCAATAGAAGATAAATTTGAAGAACAGCATTTACAATCTATAGAAAAAGCATTTAAAAATTGATTATGGAAGTATTTGAAAAGAAAAGTAATTTTAAAATGATTTATGATGATAATTCTAATATCACTGTAAGAAAAATAGATGATGAGAATTTGAATTATAGTCATTTCATGAAGAATGTTGATTTTATTGTATATGTTAATAATATAATTGTTTTTATTGAAGTAAAAAATTATAATAAAAAATATTTATCACTTCAAACAGAAGAAGAAAGAAAAGATTTCTTTTCAAAATTTGTATATAGAAAACCAGAAAATGGACATTCATACACCTATGATTGTATACAAAAAGCAAGAGATACATTTATAAGAGAATATTCATCAAATAAATTAGGAAGCAATATACATTATTATGTTATTGTTTCTATGCCTAATACTGTTCCTAATTTTGTATTAAGAAATATGCGTAAAGATTTGGAACGTTATTTACCTATTTTTTCAAAAGTTGATGATAAATTATATACTAATCAATTTATACATACTTCTAATGTTTTATCAGAAAATTCTTGGAATAATTATATGAAAAATATATTAGGTATTGAAGTTAATTTTTATTAGTATATTTTTATAAATAATTTTAATAATGGATTTATATATGGAAAATTTAAATATCAAAGACTTTTTGAAATTCAATTTTTTATCAAATATAGAGCTTTCAAAAGATAATAAAAATTTACTGTTTGTTAAAAGCAATCAGGATTATGAAAATAATAATTATATTTCAGATGCTTTCATTTATAATATTGAAAAAAATAAAATTTATAAACTCACTTCAGTAAAAGATGCTTCTCTTGTTTCTTGGCTTGATAATGATACTGTAATATTTAAATCATCATTAAGAGATGAAGAATTGAAAAGCAAAAAATATGAGGAGTTTATTGATTATTCTTTAATTTATTCTATTAATATAAACGGAGGAGAGGCAGAGAGTTTATTTAATATTGAACTTGAAGTAATAGATTTATATTCTATAGATGAAAATAATTTTTTGATAAAAGCAATTTATGATATTAACAGAGATAAAAAAAGAAAAGAAGATAATTATTTAGAATGGGCTAAAGAAGAAATTGATTATGAAGTATTTGATGAAATTCCTTTTTGGATTAATAATGTAGGCGTAACAAATAAGAAAAGGGATAGACTCTATCATTATAATAAAAAAGAAAATAAATTGATTGCTATTACAGATGAATACAGTAATGTTAATTCTTTTAAATATAAAGATGGTAAAGTATTATGTATTATAAACTCTTTTAAAGACAAAGCTCCTACCACTTCAGAACTTCGATTATATGATATAAATGATCTTAATAATATAAAAGAAAAAATTATTATAGATTCTAATAAATACGTAATATACTTTGCTGATTTTATAATCGATGATGATAATAAAGAAAAAATTATATCTGTTATGACTGACATGAAAAAATACGGACTCAATGAAAATAGCAGTTTCTATTTAATAGATGAAAATAATAATATTAATCTTGTATATCATTATGATAATGGGCTTGGAAATATGATAGGAACTGATTGTTCTTTTGGAGGCGGTAAGGATATAAGAGTTTATAAAGATAAAATATATTTTGTAGGCACAGAAAATGAAAATGCTCATATTAAATGCTTGGATTTAAAAGGAAATATAAAAAATATCACTAATAAACAAGGAGCGGTTAATTATTTTGATGTTTCTAATGATGATATATATTTTATAGCTTTCAGAGATTTGAAACTAGAAGAAATATATTGTATTAATAAAGAAACAGAAAAGCAATTAACTTATTTCAATGAAGATATATTAAAAGAAAAAAGTTTATCAATACCGGAGAAAGTTTCATTTAAGACTCCTAATAATTTTGAAATAGACGGCTGGGTATTAAAGCCAATAAATTATGATGAAAATAAAAAATATCCTGCAATACTTGATATACATGGAGGGCCGAAAACTGCTTACGGAGAAATATTCTTTAATGAAATGCAGGTCTTGGCTAATATGGGTTATTTTGTATTTTTCTGCAATCCTAGAGGAAGCGAAGGAAAAGGAAATGCATTTGCCGATATAAGAGGAATATACGGAACTATTGATTATGAAGATATAATGAAGTTTACTGATATTGTTCTTGAAAAATATACTAATATAGATAAAAGCAGAGTAGGAGTAACAGGCGGATCTTACGGCGGATTTATGGTTAATTGGATAATAGGGCATACTGATAGATTCAAATGTGCAGCTTCTCAGCGTTCTATATCAAATTGGATAGATGATTTCGGAACTACTGATATAGGTTATTATTTCAATCCTGATGAGTTAGGCGGAGATGTATGGAGTGGTTTTGATAAGTTATGGGAACAGTCGCCGTTAAAATATGCTAATAATGCAAAGACTCCTACATTATTCATACATAGCGAAGAAGATTACAGATGCTATCAGAGTCAGGCTTTTCAAATGTTTACTGCTTTGAAATATTATGGTGTTGAATCTAGGATATGTTTGTTTAAAGGTGAAAATCATGACCTTTCAAGAAGCGGAAAACCTAAGCACAGACTTAGAAGGCTAAAAGAAATTACAGATTGGTTTGAAAAATATTTAAAATAGATTGAATTAAAAATTAATAATTACTTGATTTAATACTAATTTATGATAATGTTAAGAGGTTTGATAATAATAAATAAAAATAAAAAAATTAATTGAGGATTATATGAATACTAAATACATATTTGTAACAGGCGGAGTTGTATCTGGTTTAGGAAAAGGGATAACAGCATCTTCATTAGGAAGACTTTTAAAGGCTAGAGGATTAAGCGTAACTATACAGAAATTTGATCCTTATATCAATCTTGACCCCGGTACTATGAGTCCATTTCAGCATGGTGAGGTTTTTGTTACTGATGACGGTGCAGAAACGGATTTGGATATTGGGCATTATGAAAGATTTATAGATGAAAATTTAAATAAATTTAGTAATGTTACGACAGGAAAAATTTATCAGCATGTTATAAATATGGAGCGTGAAGGTAAATATTTAGGTGAAACTGTTCAGGTTATACCTCATATTACCAATGAAATAAAAAGAAGAATATACAGAGAGAATGATACAAAAAGAACTGATATAGTTATAACAGAGATAGGCGGAACTATAGGTGATATAGAATCTTTGCCTTATATTGAAGCTATAAGACAGATAAAAACAGAATTAGGTCAGGATAATGTTCTATATATACATGTAACATTGATTCCTTTTATAAGTTCATCTGAAGAAATAAAGACAAAACCTACTCAGCATAGCGTAAAAGAACTTATGCAAAGCGGTATTATACCGGATATTTTGGTATGCAGAACTAGTAAGCATTTGCAGGACTCTCATAAATCAAAAATAGCATTATTCTGCAATCTTCCTAAAGAAAATGTATTTGAAAACTTTGATGAGCCTAATATTTATAATGTACCTATAATGCTTGAATCACAGGGACTTTCAGATGTTGTATGCAAACATTTTAAGTTACAGACTGCTAAAATAGATTTAACAGATTGGACAGAGTTAATAATTAGGCAGAAAAATATTTCTATAACAAATGAAAGAGTGAGAATAGCTATAGTTGGAAAGTATATTTCTATGAAAGATGCTTATATATCTTTAATCGAGGCATTAAATCATGGCGGTATATATAATGATATTAATGTTGATATAGAATGGATTTCAGCTGAAGAATTAGAAAATAAGGATAATATATCAGAATATTTCAAAGATATTCAGGGACTTATAATACCTGGTGGATTCGGAGAGAGAGGAGTAGAAGGAAAAATACAGGCTATAAAATATGCTAGAGAAAACAAAATACCTTATTTGGGAATATGTTTGGGTATGCAGCTTATGAGCGTAGAATTTGCTAGAAATGTACTTAAATTGGAAGATGCCAATACTATAGAAGTTAAAGAAAATGCTAAGAATCCTATAATTACACTTATGGAAGAGCAGAAAAAAAGCATATTAAAAGGCGGTACTATGAGGCTTGGTGCTTTTGCCTGCGATATAAAAGAAGGAAGTTTAGCTAATAAACTATATGATAAAACTGAAATTAGCGAAAGGCATAGACATAGATATGAATTTAACAATGAATATATAGATGTAATGGAAAAAGCTGGATTTTTTGTAACAGGACGCATGAAAAATGCTGATTTGGTTGAGATTGTAGAATTGAAAGATCATCCTTTTATGATAGGAGTACAATTCCACCCTGAATTAAAATCAAGAATCACTAATCCTCATCCTTTATTTGTAGGATTTGTAGAGGCTGCTAAAAAATTAAAAGCATGATTATTTATTGTTGCTTAATATCGAATATTTTTATAAAAAAATATTTTTTGTTGCTGCAGCAACGGATTTTTATATATATAAGTTAGATAATAGTAGCAAAATAATCAAGGTTTATATATGGAGAATTATATTAATAATATAGATTATAAAAAAGTAGTTGCTTTAAAAGATTTAGTAGCAATTAAAGATATATCTATGCTTTCATTAGTTGATAGAAAAAGTTTAGCTATGAATATAATATCAGTTGATAAAAGTAAAGAAATTCCTACACATACAAGCACAGGAGATGTTTTAGTTACTGTGATTGATGGAAAGGCAGAAATAATAATTGATGGAACTTCATTTGAAACATCATCTGGAGAATCTATTTTAATTCCTGCTAATGCTCCTCATTCATTGAAGGCTATAGAAGCATTCAAGATATTAGTTATACAAGTGAAATCCGAGTAACCCTAAATAAATTCATAATTATGGTATGGGATTATTTCTTGTCCCATACCATCTTTATATAATGTAAAAATATTATAAATACTTATTTAAAATTTAATGAAAATAATATATATTATTAGATATATATTTTTTATAGGATTTATATTATGGGAAAAGTGAAAAATGTTTTTACTATGGCAACTTTATATCTTATCAAGAATTTACTAAATTTTTCTTCAAGATTATTGCCGGTATTTATAATTATAGTATCTTTATTAAAAGTATCAAAAGTATTGATTGATTTAAGCTGGTATTTTGTTCTAGTTATGTTATTAATAGAAGTGATACTTGTAATATTTGCATTGGCTTTTGATTCTATGTTTTTCAAAAATAAGAAAGTTTCTGATAATGCTTCAAGCAGTTCATCAGATAATACTGAAGAAGAAAAGTCGCAAACATCTGAAGTGGCAGTTGCTAATAAATTTTCAGTATTGAATATAGCCGTTATATTTTTTGCATTTTTGGGAATAATATTTGTTATATTGAAATTGTTTAATGCTGTTGGCTGGAGTTGGGTATGGGTTCTTTCTCCTTTATGGCTTTCCACTGCATTAGTGCTTGTTATATTATTAATATTTATAATAGTGTTTATAGCATCAGCATTAAGTAAAAAAGATAAGTCCAAAGAAGAAGATAATAGTTCTGAACAATCTTCATCAGAAAAGACAGAGAATACGGAAAAAATAGAAAATACAGGTAACATAGATAACATAGATAATACAGATAATACAGATAATACAGATAATAAAACAGAATAATTAAATAAAATAAAAGGAATATAATTTAATGGAAAATATGTTGTTAAATGTAGTTTTTACGGTAGCAGGAATATTGCTATTATATTTGGGCGGAACATATATTGTAGATGGAAGCGTTATGGTAGCTAATAGGCTTAAAATACCATCTATAGTTATAGGGCTTACTGTTGTTGCTATGGGTACTTCTATGCCGGAGCTTTTTGTAAGTTTATTCGGAGCTTTGAGAGGGGAGAGTGCCATTGCGGTAGGTAATGTTATAGGAAGTAATATATTTAATGTTGTATTTGTTCTTGGGGTATCTGCTTTATTTATGACTATGTCTGCCGGCAAAAAGTCATACTATGTTTCTATGATATCTATGTTTATAATGTATGCAGCTTTAGGTATTATGCTTCTTAATTTTAATACAAAGAGATTAAGCGGAGATAAAATATCTATAATTGAAGGTGTAATACTTATAGTTTTATTATGTATATATGTTTATTATTTATATAGTGTAATATCCAAAGATAAAGATGAATTAGCTGTATTTGAGAAGGAAGTTTCATCATCTACTAAAACTAATTCTATAGCAAGGGCAATATTTAAAATAATAGTTGCTGTATTGGCATTGGCATTCGGTTCTGATATATTTATTAAAGGTGTTACAGGAATATTCAGAAATTTCTTAAGCGAACATATAATAGGTTTCATAGTTGTTGCTGTAGGTACAAGCATACCTGAACTTGTTACAAGTGTAATAGCTGCCATTAAAAAAGAGGCTGATATATCTATAGGAAACATAGTAGGAAGTAATATATTCAATGTTGGAGGCGTTTTAGGTATATCATCTATGGCTTCATTTAAATTCGGCGGTATTGTTTTAAGCGAAGCACAAGATTATTTAATGGACTTTTCTATTATGGTATTTGTAGGATTATTATTATTAGCTTTTACTGTAAAAGGAAAGAGTTTAGGCAAAGTAAAAGGCTGCTTCTTTTTGATTATATATATTGCTTATGTTGTTTATCTTCTTAAAACTACATCTGTATCATAATTAATTATTTATTAATATATCAGTAAGTTTTGCTTGGTGATTTTCTAGTGTATTATTGTCAATATATGTTTGAAATATTAATTGAGTGAAGTTATTTTTATTTGATAATATATATACATAGTCCCCAAGCATAACTGCTTCATATACATCATGGGTAACATAAAAAATAGTTTTATTTGTTTTTGATTTTATATTTTTTATTATATCAATAAGTTCTTTTTTTCTTTTTATATCCTGTCCCTGTAAAGGCTCATCCATAAATATAAAGTTTGAATCATAAGCCAAAGCCCTAGCTAAAGATAATCTTTGCTTCATTCCTCCGCTTAATTCATTAGGTTTTGAGTTTATATTATTTATTAGTCCTGTAATTTCTAATGCATTCTTTATTTTTTTATCCATTTCATTTTTATTTTTTATTTTGTCTTTTAATACATATTCTATATTTTTGTATGAAGTTAAAAAATCTAAAAGTCTAGGCTCTTGATATACGAATGCTTTATCATCTTTATTTATTTTTGATGATATTATATTTAATAGAGAAGTTTTTCCTGAACCTGAAGCACCTAGTATTATATTTATTTTATCCAAATGAAAATCTATATTAAAATTTTTGAATATTATTAAATCATTATAAGAAAGATTTATATTTTCAAGTCTGAATATATAATCATTTATTTTATCTGTCATGATTAATCCTTATAATGATTTCAAATATACCATTAAATATTATTGCAATAAGGCAGTATGCAAACAAACTTACACTATCTAAATATAGATGAGATTCATAAAGTTTAGTACCTATTCCAAAAGAAGGCAAAGCTAATATTTCAGCTGCTAATATGCTTTTCCAAGTTATCCCCATAGATTGAGATATTCCAGTAAATATATATGGTTTTATATACGGTATATAAAGATTGATTATCTGAGTTTTTAAAGATACATTATATGATATTGACATTTCTATTAATTTTTGATCTACATTTATTATGCCGTTTGTTATAGAATCATACATTATTGGGAAAATAACAAGCATAGAAACGAATATTGGAACAGTATTATTATCGAACCATATTATAGCAACTAATATTAATGGTATAGTAGGTATTGTTCTTATAAAATTTATAATTGGTATTAATATATATCTGATAGGCTGAAATATTCCTGCTGATATGCCTACTATAAATGCCAATAAAAAAGATAAAGTAAATGTTATTAATACTCTAATTAAACTTGATGATAAATCTTTATAAAATGATTGTTCAGATATTATTTCTGCAAATTTTTTTAATATATTTGGTATATTTGGAAATACTATTTCAGAATTTACTTTTAAAGCTGTAAAATACCATAAACTAATGAATATAATAACACCTAATATTACATATATAAGTTTTTTATTTTTCATTATTATTTTATTCTTTTGAATATAAGTATTTCATTATCCAAAGTAGTAATTGTAAGATTATTACTTGTAAGTTCTATTGAAGAGGTTTTACTTAATAGTTCTATATATTTTTTTTCTTCTTCTACCGCTTCTGATGCACCGCCCATTTTAGTAACAACCATATCGGTAAATATTATCATATTACCTCTACGCATTTCATATTTTCCTAAATATGTATTAAATCCACTATATCCGTAAAATTCATCATTATAGAATGATATTGTAATTCCTCTTCCTTCAAACATATTTGTAAGCTGAAAAGTTTTTCCATTTAAGGTACTTGTAGATACATTTATTGATTGCGAAGTTGTAGCACAGGAGCTTATAAACATTATTATAGTAAAACTTAGTATTAAAATAAATTTTCTTATCATTAAAATATCCTATATGCATTGTAACATATTACTTAAAATTCTTCAAAGACTAAATTCTCATTGGATAATAAAGTATATATTATTAACTGATTTCCATTAATTTTATAGGAAGTAGCATTTTGCAGCATATTAAGATATTCTATTTCAGCGGCAATTTTATCACTTGTACCTGATTTTTTTGTCATTGAAATAGATAATATGTTAAATATATCTCCATCAACAGTATATGAAGATGAATAATTATTAACAGCAGAAAAACCATGTATTGTATCTGGTGTGAACTCTATCGTAATACCCATATCAGGATATAAACTTACCAATTTAAATCTTCTTCCAAAAAGAGAGTCGTTTTTTGGTTCTTCTATATGAGTAACTTTTGCTGTTGAGCATGAAAATATAAATAATGCTGCTATTAAAACATGTACAATATATTTCATAATTATCCTAAATTTAATATATAATATTATAAATATTTTCGGTAAAAACTTCTTATATTTGATAATGTAATTTTATATAATATTTTATAATGTTAGTATGATAAAACATATTGCAATTTGATGATTCTCATATATAATTAAGAAAATATAATATGAAATTTAAATATAAAGGTATGAAAACTAATGAAAAAATTTTTAACAATTCTTTTTATATTGTCATTGTTAGTTGGATGCAGCAATGTATCAAAAGATAATAAAGATTCTTCAAATAAGCTAAAAGTTTATGCTAGTATTTATCCGATGTATGATTTTGCTAAAAAGATATGCGGGGATAAGGCAGATGTATATAATATGACTTCTGCAGGATCAGAGCCTCATGATTTTGAAATAACTTCAAAAGATATGGCTAATTTAACAAAGGCTAATTTATTTATTTACAATGGAGGCGGAATGGAGCATTGGGTTGATACGGTTAAAGATAGTATAAAAGAATTGAAATATGTAGAAACTTCTTCCAATATAGATGATAAAGGTGTAGATCCGCATTTTTGGCTTTCGCCTATAAAAGCTAAGAAACAGATGGAGAATATAAAAAATGCATTGGCAGAGATAGATGCTGTTAATGCCGATTATTACAATTCTAATTATAATTACTATGCTGACAGATTAGATGAATTAGATAATCATTTTAAAGATGTTTTATCAAAAATAAAAAATACTAATGTAGTAGTCACTCATCCTGCTTTCGGACATTTTTGTGAAGCTTATTCATTAAATCAAGTTGCTATTGCAAGAGATGAGGCAGATCCAAAGGCTATGTCTGATACTATAGCTTTTATTAAGAATAATAATGTAAAGGCTATATTTTATGAAGATTTTTCAAGTTCTAAACTTGTAGATTCTATAGCAAAAGAAACAGGAGCAAAAATACTTACATTAAATCCTATAGAATCTTTAAGCGAGGAATATATTAATGCAGGAGAAGATTATTTTTCTGTAATGGAAAGTAATCTTGTTTCTTTGACTAATGGTCTTAATTAAAATAATATTATGAGTAAGATTATAGAGTTTAAAAATGTACATTTTGGTTATACTTCTGAAGATATACTTAAATGTATAAGTTTTGATGTGAATAAAGGTGATTTCGTATCTATAATAGGTTCTAATGGAGCGGGAAAGAGTACTATATTAAAACTTATTTTAGGAGAGATTAGCCAATTTAGAGGAAGCATAAAATTATATGAAGAGGATATTAACAAATTCAAAGACTGGAAAAGAATAGGATATTTGGAGCAGAATGCTTATTCAAAAATTATGAATTTTCCTGCTACTGTTTATGAAATAGTTATGTCCAATAATTTTGCTGACATAGGTTTATTTAAATTTCCGAATAAAACTCATCGTATAAAAGTTATAAATGCATTAAAGCTTTTGGGTATGGAAAAGTATAAAAATAGAATGATATCCAAACTTTCAGGCGGACAGATTCAAAGAGTTTTTTTAGCAAGAACATTGATATCTGAACCTGATTTACTTGTACTTGATGAGCCTACAAATGGTGTGGACAGAGAAACTATTGATTTAATATACAAAATTTTACAGGATTTAAATAAAGAAAAAAAAGTAACTATCATAATGGTTACGCATGATGTAGAGAAGATGTCTAATATATCAAATAGGGTATTTTGTTTTGAAGAAGGTTCTCTAGTAGAGCTTGAAAAGAAACAAATATACGATGAGCTTTCACATAAGCATAAGCATCCTAATAGCGATAGTGTTTGTTCTTGTTAATTGATTTATTTACATACCCGCCCTTTATTCTTTACTGCTTTATTTTGTATTTTAATTTTCATCATATTTATTGCCTAATTAGAATTTTTAGCACCCGCCCAAGTGTTGATTAAATTTAGAATTTTATTCAACGCACGGTGTACGCCTTTTTTATACATACTGAAAATTTTTAAGTTTATTAATTTTTTGTTGTTCTTTTCCCGCCGCACACCTACATAAAGGTACTCCATTCAGTTGCAGGTGTACTTCATTAAAGAACCTAATATCATAGATAAACTCAGATACGCTTCGCGAAAGTGCAAGTATAAAATTAGTATTAAATAATACTAATTGTGTTTTACAGGTAATATAAGTTACTAAATTAAAGTCAAAATGTGGCCTTTTTGCTTCTTTGTGGCAACAAAAGAAGTGGGGTTTGGGGCAAAGCCCCAAATATCAAAAAAATATAAATTTATTTTTAACAAAATATAGTTGTTTAGGTATAATTTAAATTCTATTTTTAATCAATCTATATTTTAAATTTCATTTTGTGTGCGTTGAGATGATTAAAAATTTAAATAAATTTAGGGTGGGTGTTATAGTTACAGAAAAATCAAAAAAGGAATATAACATTATATTATTAAATGAAACTCTAAATTTAGAGGGTGGGCAGATGTAATAGAATTTTATGCTACATTATGCCTTGATGATAATACAGATTTTAATAATATTATAATAATAAAAGTAATTATGCTTATTAAAACTATAGTAGCCCCAGGCTTAAGACCTTGATAATATGAAATAAATATCCCTAATATTGTAAAAAATAGATTGAATATCACAGCAAAAATAATAGTTTTTTTATAACTATTAGCAATTTGCATAGAACAGGCAACAGGAACTACCATCATTGATGACACTATTAAAGCACCTACAGCCCTTGCTGATATTGATACGGTAACAGCAGTTAATATTGTGAAAATAAAATTAATTCTATTTACAGGAACTCCTGAAAGTTTTGCTAATCTCTCATTGAAAGTTATATAAAAAATTTCTTTATATAAGAAAATGAAAATTAGTATTGATATGGAGCTTATTAATATTACTAATTTCAATTCAAAATCACTTATAGCAACAATACTTCCAAATAAGAAACTATTAAAGTTTGAATTGTTAGCTACGAACCCTGAAAGAAGCCCAGCAATACCTATAGACAAAGACATTATTATAGATATAGACATTTCTCCGTATTTAGCTATTTTCTTTCTTATGAACTCTATTGATAATGCAGAGAGTATGCAGAATATGATTGAAGCTACTATTGGATTTATATTAAAAACTAATCCGAATGTAACACCTGCAAGCGAAGTATGTGAAATAGCATCTCCTATCATAGAAAGCCTTTTTAATACAACGACTACTCCTATGCAAGGTATTATCACAGCAAGCATAATACCTACTAAGAAAGCTTTACGCATAAAATCATATTCAAATATTTCCATAGGATTTTCCCATATAATCACTAAAAAAGTATATTATTATCTTATCTGCTTTATAAGTTTGCAAATGAGTTCAGCTTCATTTTTTTGCAAAGTAGGGTATATAGGCAATGATATGCTTTTTAAATATGCATTCTCAGTATTAGGATAATTTTCATTAGGTAAATTAAGATACTGATGCAAAGGCTTGAATATAGGTCTTGCCGCTTCTACATTATGTCTTTCAAACATTTTTATAGCATCGTATATATTCATGCTGCCGTTAAGCATACATACATATCTATAATATGAAGGACTTTCACTGTCATGAGTAGATAGTTTCATCAAATTACTTTCAAGTATTGCATTATCATAAAATGAAGCTATATCTCCTCTTACTTCAACCATTCTTTCAAGATGTTTAAGCTCTTCTATTCCTATTGAAGCCTGAAGATCTGTTGCACAATAATTGAATCTTCTTACAAAATTTTCTTTTTTATCATAATGAATAATATCTCTTATAGCATCCATTCCTTTTTTCTTTGTAAGTATCATTCCGCCCGCACCGCCTGAAGTAATCATTCTAGTTGCAGAAAGAGAAAAGTATGCAAAATCTCCAAAACTTCCAAGCAAAGTATCTCTATATTTTCCGCCCAAACTATGAGATGCATCCTCTATAACAGGTACTTTAATATCAGCAAGCTCATCTATTAAAGCACAATTTCCAAACATATGAGAAACTATAATTGCTTTAGTTTTTTCATTGATAGCCTCTATAACATTGTCCATAGATATTTGAAAACTGTCTTCATCTATATCTATTAAAACAGGAGTAGCTTTTAAACTTGTAACTACTTGAAGAGGTGAAGCATTAAGAAAAGATGACATTATAACTTCATCGCCTTCGCCAACTTTTAAATGTCTTAATATAAGCTCTAATGCTGCAGTTCCGCTATTAACAAATATTGCTGTAAAACCTTTTCCAAAATAATTAGCAAAAGCTCTTTCAAATTCCTGTATAACATCACCTGTTGCAAGATTATCACTAATCATTACTTTTAAAGCGGATTCTAAATCTTTCTTTCTTATAGTAGGTCTGGAATGTCTAATCAATTTTTATTCCTCATATCAAATTAAAATATTATAAATGATAATATCATAAAATATATTATTTTCAATAAAATTCAATTATGATAAATATATATTTGTAAATTTTATTTGACTTTATTAGTTCAGTATTATATACTACTGGTAATAGTAATTATCTGAAATTTTATAAGGAGTATAATAATGAAAAAGTTACTTATTGCTTTGTCAATTGCATTATTATTCATTGCATCATGTTCAAAAAAAGATAATGCAAATACTTCATCTTTGAGTAAAGATGCTAAAAAAATAGGAATACTTCAGCTTGTAGAGCATTCAGCATTGGATCAGGCCAATAAAGGTTTTGTAGACGGTCTTAAAGAAGCCGGATATGAAGATGGTAAGAATATAACAATAGATTATCAAAATGCTCAAGGTGAACAAGCAAACTGTGTTACAATATCACAGAAATTTATTAATGATAAAGTAGATTTGATATTGGCAATAGCAACACCAGCAGCACAGGCAGTAGCTAATTTAACTAAAGATATACCTATACTTATAACAGCAGTTACAGACCCTGCAGATTCAAAGTTAGTTGCTGATAATAAAGTTCCAGGCGGAAATGTTACAGGTACTTCAGATTTGACACCAGTAAAAGAACAAATGGAGCTTTTAAAAAAATTAGTTCCTTCAGCTAAAAATATAGGTTTTTTATATAGCTCAAGCGAACAGAATTCTAAATTTCAAATAGATATAGCTAAAGCAAAAGCCGATGAATTAGGTCTATCTTATGTAGATGCTACAGTAACAACTCCTAATGATTTACAGCAGGTTGTTCAAAGTTTAATAGGTAAAGTAGATGTTATATATGTACCTACAGATAATATGGTATCAGCTGGTATGGCAAATGTTATAGGTGTTACAGGTCCTGCTAATATACCTGTAATATGCGGGGAGGCTGCTATGCTTGATGCCGGCGGAGTTGCTACTTATGGTATAGATTACTATGAGTTAGGAAAATTAACAGCTAATCAGGCAGTAAAAATATTAAAAGGCGAAGCTAAGCCTGCAGATATGCCTATAGAATATATACAAAATCCTGTATTGGAAATTAATACTAATGCAGCAAAAAAATTAAATATTACAATACCTGCAGATTTATAATAACTATAATTTATGACTATACAAAAGCCTGTATAATTATTTATATGGGCTTTTATTTTTTAATTTATGAATAATATAAAGATAACAATACAATATGACGGTACAGATTTCTATGGTTGGCAGATACAGCCTAATTTAAGAACGGTTCAGGGTGAGATATATAAAGCTGTTCAGAAAGTATATGGAGAAAAGATTACTATATACGGCTGCGGAAGAACGGATGCTGGAGTTCATGCTTTGGGCCAGGTTGCTAATTTCAGAGTTCCTAAAATGCTTGTTCCAATACATAAGGTTCATATAGCTTTGAATTCTTATTTAGATAGAGATTTAAGAATAATAAAAGCTGAAGAGATGCCTGATAGTTTTAATGCAAGAGCCTCCGCTACTTTTAGAGAGTATTTGTATATAGTTCATAATAGCAGTACATCTTTTCCTTTTTATGAAAGATATGCATGGTTTTATAGAAAAAATATTATAGATGAAAAATTAATTAATGAATATGCTAAGTATTTAATAGGTGAGCATAATTTTACTTCATTTTGTTCTACAGAAGATGAGAATGATTCTAAATTTAGGTATTTGGAGAGAGTTAAGGCTATAAGAAAAGGAGATACTATATATTTTATAATTAGAGGCAATGCTTTTTTACATAATATGGTTAGAATAATAGTAGGTACTTTAGTAGAGGGACAGAAGAAAAAAATGCCTATTAATTTTATAGAAGATATATTGAAAAGCGAAGACAGAGCAAGGGCATTTGTAACAGCACCGGCACATGGACTTTATTTCAGAAGAGCCTTTTTTAAAGATGAATTTTAAATTTAAGTAAAAAAAAACTTGAAATAAATTTTATATATGTTATAATGCTTTTTATATTTGTTTGGAGAGTTCGTTCAATTGGTAGAGCAGCGGTCTTGAAAACCGCCGGGCTAACACCCATGTGGGTTCGAGTCCCACACTCTCCGATTTTGTAAAACTTGATAGCTTCTTTATTATAAGGGGCTTTAGCTCATCAGGATAGAGCACTGGTTTCCTAAACCGGGTGGGCAGGTTCGAGTCCTGTAAGCCCCAAAATGTTTTGTCCTAATATCTTAATAAAAGTTTCTTAAAATGAATATCAAAGATTATATTTCATATCTATTAAATAAAAATAAGCTAAAAAAAGTTAAGCTTTTGGTATCCGATATAGATGGAGTTATGACTGACGGCAGATTGATATTTGATGATAATGGTGTTGAAAGTAAGTTTTTTAATACTCAAGATGGTATGGGAGTGGTTTTAGCATTAAAAGCTGGTATAAAAGTTGCTGTTATTTCAGGAAGTAATTCTAATGCTATAAAAACAAGATTCGATAAATTTAGAAAACATGGTTTTGAAGATTTGATACTTGGTCATGAAAATAAAATGCCTGTTATTTTAACTTTAATGGAAAAATATGGTTTAAAAAAGGAAGAGATAGCTTATATCGGAGACGATTTAATAGA
Organism: uncultured Brachyspira sp.; assembly: GCF_944393015.1. Lineage (GTDB taxonomy): Bacteria > Spirochaetota > Brachyspiria > Brachyspirales > Brachyspiraceae > Brachyspira. The sequence goes on along the minus strand of NZ_CALXYQ010000016.1, from coordinate 25,431 downwards.
TTTAAGTGTTATGAAATATGCAGGAATATCTTTTTCTCCTAAAGATGCCCATTATGAAGCTTTGAAAGCTGCAGATGTTGTAATACATAAAAGAGGCGGATATGGTGCTGTTAGGGTAGTAATAGATATGATACTTAAATCTAAGGGTATTTATAATGAAATTATTAGTAAGTTTTAATATTCTATTTTTACTGCTATGTGTTTCCTGCACTAATTTTAATGATATCGGAAAAGAATTTAATCAGGCTGATGATTTTGTACCTCCGCCAGAAATGGAATTTTATGGCTTTAGAAGAGAAAGTTATGACACTAATTTTAAACAGTTAGATTCTTTTGCAACTAATGCTAAATTTTATAATAAACAGAAATTAGTTGAACTCTATGAAAGCAGAACTTATACTTATGATTCTAATAATACTATAGCTGCCAGTGTATCAGGAGAATTTATAACTATAAATCAGGAAACATTATTTACTCAAATATATACAAATGTTATTGTTAAAGCATCAAATAATACTAAACTTTATACTGAATATTTACAATGGGATAATGAAAAACAGCAATTTAAAAGCCCTGTACCAATTCGTGTAGAACAGGAAGATGGAAGCTGGCTTACAGGAAGCAGTATGGAAGGTGATATGGGATTAGAACATATTACAGTATATAATGAAACTGATGAAGGTGATGCTATAGGAGTTCCAGTTGCTGAAGATCAATAAAATTTTTGTTATAATAATATTGTTCATATTGGCATTGTCTTTACTTGCTCAATCTAGAAGAAGTGCTGATAAATTTACTTACAATAATAAAACAAAAGTTTTTCAATATACAGGTAATTCCAAGATGGAGGATTCATCTGCTGTAATTACAAGCCATGTTATGACATTCTATCAGGAAACAGAATTGGCTACATTTAGCGGAGGGGTTAGACTATTAAGTAAAACTAATGGTTCTACAATATCAGGCGGATATGCAAGCTATAATGGTAAAACTAGATATGCTTATGTAAAAAACAAACCTGTTTTAAGGTCTCCTACTAATAATATGACTATAAGAAGTTCATTTATGGAAAGAGATTTCAATACTCCAATAGCTAAGGCTATAAGTAATGTACATTTAACACATGTTGATACTGAAAGCAAAAGAAAAACAGATGGTTATGCTGATAATTTGATCTATGATATGGATAAAGAGACAGCATATCTTACAGGAAACCCTAGACTTTATCAAGGTGCTGATAGATTAGAAGGTGAAATATTAGAGTATAATGCTAAAACAGCTACTGCTAATGTTATGGGAAGAGGAAAAATATATGTACTTCAAACTAATAATTATATAAACTCTTCTGAAACAAATAAAAAGAAAGATAATGTAAGCAATTATAATATAGTAGTTGCAGATAGATTGTTTTTGAATGAATATGGCGGAAAGGATAATAATACTCGTACTTTATATGCTTATGGAAATGTTACAGCCTATTTCTATGAAGAGAATATGATACTTAAAGGCGGATACATAGAATATGAAATAGATAATGAACATATTTATATGTATCAGGATCCTTCTGTTAGAATGCCTGACAGGGGAATTATAGCTTTTGGTGAATGGATAGAATATAAAAAAGATGAAAAGTTTAAAGATGTTATATTCCACAATGATGTTGTTATGATAGATTATGATGAAAGTTTATCATTAGAAGGAGATTTACTGCATCTTGATCCGGATACTAAAGTAGCTACAGTAAGCGGCAGTCCTAAGGCTTATGTAGAAGATAGAAGTATTAAGATTACCTCTGTAACTATGCAGATGTTTAATGATGAAGAAAAACTTCGTGCTAATGGTAATGTACATGTAGAAGGCAAAGATATGAACTCACAAAGTGCTTGGGCCACTTATTTTGATAAGCAGAAATATCTAAGACTTTGGGGTGAAAGTCCTTATTTGAAGCAGAAAGAGAGTGTTGTAAGAGCTAGGGAAATAAAATATTATATAGATACTGAAAAAGTTGAAGCTATGGGTGTAAGCGGTGAAATACCTGAGTAATATAATATTTTTGTCTTTGATATTTTTTGTATCATGTCAGAAAAGTAATGAGCCTCTTAATAAAGATAAAATATATGATGTTAATATTACTTATATAGAAGATGATAATATTGTTGGTTTTACTCCTGGAGATTTTCTCGATATTTTTGATGATGATTTATCAAAACTCACTTATGATATCTTAGGCTACAAAATAAAGTACAATCTTAAAAATGGTGTAGATGTTAATAAATTTTATTCAGACAATAGAAAAGTCATAATAGAAAATTCAGATATATTTAAAAGAGATTTTATAGATATAAAAAATATAGATTATAATCAATTAGAGAAAGATATATTATATTCGCTTTCTAATGAAACTAGTGCAAATATAAAAAAATTATTTGGATATGAATATGGAACTCCTTTAAAAATTATAGCAGAAAATATAACTCCATCTTATGAGCAAAGTATACTTAATATTTGGAATAGTCCTGTAAAAGGCAGAAATGAACTTCTAGATGGAAAAAGATTATTTATATTTACATCTCTATATTGGAGAATAGTTGCTAATGAATTTAGAGATAGTTCTATAGTAATAGTAAACATGCCATTAACTTCAAATTATAGAGGTATGAGTGCTAAATCTATTGCTGATGGCGGATTTGTAGATAGAATAGTATGCGAAAATAATAATATAAAACCATGCAAATCAATTTCTATAATAAGCACATATCAATTTTTAACTGCCGGATTAAACAATGAAGAATTAAAGAATATATTTTCTTACTATATTGTACAGACTATAGCAATGATGTTTGCTAAATATGATATACATTCCGATGAAAAACATTCAATAATGTCAGAAGTTGATAGATTTGATTATGTTAACTGGTATAGTAACATAATAAATTTTCAATTAAAGCCTCCATACAAAACAATTAAATACTATAAAGATACTATTAAAAACTAAATTTAATAAAATAGTATAAATTAACTATGTAAAAATCAACATTATATAGAAAATGTCTACAAAAAATAATACAAAAATTATTAAATGTCTAATAAATATGTTTGATATGTAGTGTTTTTTTTAAGTAAGAAAACATAATAGTAAATTTTTTGTAAAAACAAGAGAAAAACAGTATTTACTTATGTCAAAAAGATAGTACAATTTATATAAACATTTTAATTAATATGTCGATTTTTATTAGTGGGAGAAAATTAATTTATGATGAAAAAGATATTTATTAACATTTTGTTATTAGCTAGCTTTTCGGCGGCTTATGGTTTTGATGAAGGTTTTATTTGGGCATTAAAAGCAAACTTTAATGGTACAGCAACATTACCTTCTATAAACTCATCTGATTTGGATAAAATAGGTGCTGCATATATGAAAGGCGGTGTTGGATACACTATGGATGGTGAGGCTGAACTTGGTTACTTATTCGGATCTGAAAAATGGTTTAATGGAATGGACCCTTCTAAATTTAGCGGTATGAGTGTATTTGTTTCTTTAGGTGTTGGAAATGGATTTGCAGGACAGGTTGCAGGAAATACTATTGATTTAGGAGATGGAAGCGGTCCTCAAACAGTTAACTTCTATATAAATGTTTCTTATGCTCCTGTAATAAGTTTTGGAGTTGGAACTAAGGCTTATTTCTTAAATAGCAGATTAGCATTAGGTTTACATATAGGAGGAAAATTAATAGCTGATTTATCTCCTGAATATTTAGCATATGCAGATCAGGAGATGCCTGGTTTTCCTGAAATAGGGGAGATAATAGTAAATGATTTTATGATCAAAAATATGAATCCTGTAATGTTCAGTCTTAAATTTATGATAGAATATAATCAGCCTATTAATGATAGAGTAGAAGTAATATTGGGTGCTTATACAAGATTTAATGTATATTCTCCTGGATATATAACTATGCCTCCTAGCTTATTGGAGCAGTTAAAATTAATAAGACCTGAATTTACAACTGATACTCCATTAAAATCATATTATATTAATTCATTAGATTTTGGTATAACAGTAGGATTGGCTTTTAAAGGATAATTCATTATTGATATAGTACGATTGGAGAAACACATATGAGAAAAATATATCTTTTGTTAATATTAATATCTATTTTTGCATTATCTTGCGGAAATCACTTTTTTAATCCTAGATATTATTACAATAAAAGTTCAAGTTCTTCTAGCGGAAGTAATCCTGAACCTCCAGCTCCGCCTGAAGAATTGCCTGAAGGAGTTGATGATCCTTTTGAAAAAGGGGATTGGAATAATCCAGGTTATGGAGGATATGATGGAAATAAATTTGACAGCTGGTTATTCCAAGCTAGCTTCAGAGGCGATAAACTTCCTATATATAATTTTAAAGAGCCTGATGGTAAGAATTGGATATCAAGTAAATCAGATTGGAAAGGAAATATGGCTGATTATTATATTCCTAATAAAGGAGAAAATAAAGTTTATGATGCTCCTATAGTTGTAACTTTAGATATAAGCCCTTTAACTATATATAAATATAATGGAGAAAATCCTCTTTATGGAAGCAGCGGATATTTACCAGGAAGAATGGATAGATTCCGTTTCTATTCTATAGATGGTAAAGCAAGCATAACTTTACAGCAGTATTTAATAGCTGTTGATACATATTCTAAGTTGATATTTGCTTATGGAAAAATTACAAAAACAGATGATTTATTTGGAAATGTTTACCCTACTGATTTTGATGCTATAGAAAGATATGGACAAAAAATAGCTTTTTATGAGTATGACCCAATAGGATATGTTGAGAGTACAGGTAAAGTTGTTTTATATGAACATTATGAAACTGAGTTTGTTAAAACTCCTACTTCTTATATGCCTTCACAGCATGGATTTGATACTATAGCTCAGCTTGATAAATCAAAGCCTGGAAGATCTCCATATTTGATTATCTTAGACGGAGAGGCTAGTGAAGAAGATAAAAAAACATTCTATGATAATGTAGCTTCTTTGGTATCTAAAGACTTTAATTGGCGTGATTATAGCGGATATGATTCTACAGCTCCTGGTACTAAAAAACAGATTGATTTAGAAAATTGGAAATCATCAGGATATGCAGGTAAGAGTCTTATATTATATACTTACACAATAACAGATTCTGGTAATAAACTTATTATAAAAGAAACTGATTTTGATACAAAGCAAGTTACTACAAAAGAATATAATATGGATAAAATTACAGCTACTAATAAAGCTTCATATACAAACAGCAGCGGAGAATCTTTATCTGTTACTATACAGGAAACAGATTCATCAAAAACTATATCTGTAAGCGGTAAGTTGTTAGATCCTAATTTCCAAGATTATGGACCAATATTTGTTGATAGAATAAGAAATGCAAGATTTGAATATGATAGTAAATATTTACCAGCAGGTAATACTTATATTCCAGGTGTTATTGGAACTATAGTTGGCGGAACTGTTAAAAATATAGTATATCAGTTCAATGAAGATGGTACTTCATTTACATTAGAATATGATTATGATGGTGAGCATTATACATATGTTAACAAATTGGCTCGTTTTGATTCTGATGCTGATAAACATTGGACAGCTAAGTATGAAAGTGATAAAGGAGGATTAGGAGGAAAGTATTTAAGAATTGTATTAAGAAATGGAGAAGGAACTTCAAACCCTGGACCTAATGAAATAGGAACAGTTGTACGCTCTAGTATGACTTTGCATTCATTAGATTTAGCTACTGATTCACCTACAAGTAATCTTGGTCTTGAGATGATGGGTAATAGAGTAAGTAAATAGATTAATAATTAATAAAAAATCAAACAGGTAATTATTAAAATTACCTGTTTGGTTTATATTTTTATTTTATAGGAGATTTTATGAAAAAACTACTATTTATTATTTATTTTTCAATCACAGCATTATTTTTAACTTCTTGCGGAGGACATTTCTTTAATCCTAGATATTATTATAATAGATCAAGCAGTTCTTCTTCATCAGGTTCTGCCCCAGATACAGGTCCTGAAAAACTTCCAGATGAAGTACCTGCCGATGAAGATCCTTTTAAACTTCCTGAAGATTATAATGATCCTAATTATCAGTTTCCTGCTGATAAATTTAAAAATTGGTTGTTTAAAGCAAGTTTTCAGGGGGATAAGCTTCCTATATACAATTTCTTTAATGATAATTCTAGAAGCTGGATTCCAGGAGGTGCTGACTGGAATAATATAACAGCAGAATACTATAATGGAAAAGATGGTGAGAATTATGTTGTTAGTGGAATTTTGACAGTTAGTATTACTAGCTTAAAAGTATATAAGTATCCTGGAAATAATCCTCTCTACAGCAGTTTAGGATATTTACCAGGAAGGATGGATAGATTCAATTTCTATTCTATAAATGGTGAAGCTTCTGTAGCTCCATTAAAACAATATTTAATAGCAGTTGATACATATTCTAAATTTATATTTGCCTTCGGAGCTATTACCGGTACTAAAAATGTTATGAGACAAGATGTACCAGTTTCATTTGAGGCTGTTGAAAAACATGGAGATAAAAAAGCATTTTATGAATATGATCCTATAGGATATGTTACAGAAAATGGATCTGTTATTTTGTATGAACATTATAAAACAGAGTTTGTTGATGCTCCTACTTCTTATATGCCTAAAGATCATAATTTTGATAAAATGGCACAGCCTACTCCTACAGGACAGGGTTACTCTCCTTATAGACCTTTAAATGCATCGTCTACAGAACCTGCTCCTGAAGAAGATCAAAAAACTTTTAAAGATAATATAAATACTATTAAATCTAATTATCCAGAATTTAAGTATCGTGATTATTCAGGATATATGGTTGATGGAACTTCAGCAATAGATTTGAATTTATGGAAATCAGGAAATTATGGCAGTCTTAGTCTTAAATCATATTCTTATACATTTGAAACAGCTTCAGGTGGAAATGGAGAAGCTCCTAATATAAAAGTTGTAGTAGAAACATATAATAATGCCAGTGCTAGAGAAGAAAAAACATATAAAGTAAAAACTATTACTTCTAAGTATAAGGCTATATATGAAAATACTGCTAATCCTTCAGATACTGTTATAGTGTCATTGGTAAGAGTAAATAATAAAGATAGCATATCTTTTGATGGTACTTCATTAGATCCAGACTTTGAAGATCATGGACCTATATTTACAGATAGAGTTATTGGTGCTAGATTTGAAGGAACTGGAGATAGCTCTACTAGAAATATAGTTTATCAATTTAATTCTGATGGAACTGAATTTACTTTGACTTATGAAGAGGAATATTGGGAATGGTTTGAATATAAATGGAGAAGTAAATCATTTACATATACATTAAGCAGATTTGATAATGATGCAAATAATAATTACAGGGCTGTTTATGGAGTTCCAGAAGGTACATGGGGTACTGCTGGTGATATTAGACATGGATGGGTTGTTCTAGAGGGTAATAATGATGGCACTATAAAAGTAAGCGGAAGTTATGGAACAATATTAACACCTGGTTCAGGTTCTTCGTATGGATATTCTGCTAACAGAAAATAATTTACAATAAATAAATTAAGCGGAGGGAATAAATAAACTCTCTCCGCTTTTTTATCAAATTAATATTTACAAAAACTATATTTTTTATATAATATATACTATATAATGTTAGGATAAATAAAATGTATAAAAAAATTATTTTATTATTAATATCTTTATTTTTACTTTCTTGTACTTCTCCTTTCGGACAGATGGGAATCAAATTTAAAGATAGAGAAGGTACTTATCAGGATGATTTAAAAAATATTACTGTAAGTGTAACAAAGGCTAGTAAGCAAAATCTGATTATTGATATTAGAGATGTTAATGGCATAGCTCTTAATGATGTTTATGATATAAATGCATCTACAACAACAGGAAATTTTACTCTTAAATCAGAAAATAATAAAGATTATGCTTATAGTATTAGTTTTTATGGAAATAGCAGCTTAGTTATTAGCGTGAGAACTGGAAGAAATTATCCTATAAACAATCAGGAATTAAAAAAAATATCATATAATAATTAGAATTAAAAAATATATTAAAATAAATCATTAGTATTTTTTAATAAAAAAGGTATATATAAAATCAATTATATATACCTTTTATTTTTGCATTAATTATTTTGTTTTTCTTTTATTTACTGAGGATTATCCTTTCCATGACAGTGTTTATATTTCTTACCGCTTCCGCAAGGACAAGGATCATTTCTTCCTATTTTCTGAGTCATTTTAACATTAGCCTGTGCAGTTTTTACTTTGCTTTGGATAGTTTGAGTATTTCCTCCATTCATAGCACTAGCACTGCTTTTCTCTTCAACACCTCCGTCAAATGCACTCTCTCTTTCCATACTGTCAAGTGAATTAGGTATTATTCTTACTCTCATTATCAAGTTCACAAGCTCATTATGTATAACATTCATAGTAGCTACGAACATTTTATAACCTTCAAGTTTGTATTCTGTAAGAGGGTTTTTCTCAGCATATCCTCTAAGTCCTATACCTTCTCTTAAACTGTCCATAGCAAATAAATGGTCTTTCCATCTGTTATCTATTATTGAAAGGAATATATTTTTCTCTACCTCTCTGAATATTTTTTCATCTATTTCGGACGCTTTTTTTCTGTATGCTTCTAATAATAGGTTAGTAAGATTTTTTACAGTATTATCAACACCGCCCTCTACAGCTTTATTAGCAGCATCTTCATCTATGCCTATTAAATAACTGTTAAGCCATTTAGTTACTTCTAAAGGATCAACATGTTTTTTATTATCTGATATGTCTTGAATAGTTTCTTCAGTTACTTCAGATATGATTTCTTCTACTCTAGGAGATATATCATCAGAGTAAAGTATATAATCTCTCTCACCGTAAACAGCCATACGCTGCTGATTCATAACATCATCATACTCAAGCAAATGCTTTCTTATATCAAAGTTTCTGCCTTCAACCTTTCTTTGAGCATTTTCTATTGATTTGTTAAGCCATTTATGTCCAAGTTCTTCTTCTTCGCCCATTCCCATAGCAAGCATCATCTTAGAAACTCTCTCACCGCCGAATAAACGCATTAAATCATCTTCAAGAGATAAGAAAAATACGCTAAGTCCTGGGTCTCCCTGTCTTCCGCTTCTGCCTCTAAGCTGATTATCAATACGTCTAGCTTCATGTCTTTCACTTCCTATAACATGCAAACCGCCTGCAGCAAGTACTTTTTCTTTATCTATTTTGGATTTTTCATTTATTTGTATAATTCTGTCAATTTTTTCTATCATTTCATCGGCATTATTTTTTTGAGCCAATTCTTTAGCCTCTTCAATTTTTCCGGCAATAACGCTTCTTACAAATGCTTCTTTATAAAGGTCTATTGATTTTACTTTCTTTGTTAATTCCTCTTTTTTGTAAGGATCTCTCTCTTTGAAAGCCTTATCTCTCATAAGTACAAGTATCTGCTCTATTTCAGCAACACCTTTAGCAACAGGGTTTCCTCCAAGCACAATATCCGTACCACGTCCTGCCATGTTTGTAGCAAGTGTAACGGCTCCCGGTTCTCCTGCCTGTGCTATTATCGCAGCCTCTCTTGAGTGGTTTTTGGCATTCAATACTTCATGATTGATTTTATGTCTTTTGAATACTTTTGATAATTCTTCGTTCATTTCTACTGATACAGTACCAACAAGAGCAGGTTTTCCGGCATCCTGAAGTTCTTTAATATATTTTGCCAAAGCCTCAAATTTAGCCTTTCTTGTTCTGTATATTCTATCTGATAAATCCTGTCTTGTTATAGGCTTATTAGTAGGTATAACAGCAACGTCTAATTTGTATATTTTATAGAATTCTTCAGCTTCTGTTTCAGCAGTACCAGTCATACCTGAAAGTTTAGGATACATTCTGAAATAGTTCTGGAATGTAATTGTAGCATAAGTTTGAGATTCATTTTGTATAGCAACTTTTTCTTTAGCTTCTATTGCTTGGTGAAGTCCGTCACTGTAGCGTCTTCCTTCAAGTACACGTCCTGTAAACTCATCTACGATTAAAACTTCTCCGTCTGTAACCATATAATCAACGTCTTTTTTAAACACTTTATGTGCTTTTAATGCCTGATTAACATGGTGAACTATTGTACTGCTTTGAGCACCGTATAAGTTCTCAACATTAAGCAGTTTTTCTACCTTGTGTACGCCTTCTTCTGTAAGGTATACGTTTTTATCTTTTTCATCAAGTACATAATCACCAGTGCCTGCCACCTCACGCATTCTTTCATCAACTTCAGCCTGTTTAAGCATTGGTATGATTCTATCAATTTCATAGTACATTTTTATATTTTTTTCAGCAGGTCCTGATATGATAAGAGGTGTTCTAGCTTCGTCTATTAAGATACTGTCTACCTCATCGACTATTGCAAAGTAGAATTTTCTCTGAACTTTATCTTCTTTTCTAGTTACCATGTTATCTCTTAAATAGTCGAATCCGAACTCATTATTAGTACCATAAACAACATCGCAGTTATAAACGGCTCTTCTTTCCGGTGAATGAGGTCTTGTATTATCAAGTATACCTACACTTATACCAAGCATAGAATATATAGGAGTCATCCATTCAGCGTCCCTTTTGGCAAGATAATCGTTTACTGTAACAACATGCACTCCAAGTCCTGTTAAAGCATTAAGATAAACGGCAAGTGTGGCAACAAGAGTTTTACCTTCACCTGTTTTCATTTCAGCAATTCTTCCTTGATGAAGTACCGCTCCTCCCATAACCTGTACATCAAAGTGTCTCATTCCTGTAGTTCTTATACTAGCCTCACGAACCACAGCAAATGCCGCTGGAAGTATATCATCTAATATATTTTGAAGTTTTTTCTTATTTTCTTCCTTGCTTAAATCTAATTCTTCTGTTTTGCATCCTATGTATTTTTCTACTCTTTCCCTGAATTCTTTTGTTTTATTAGTTAATTCTTCATTGCTTAATTTCTTTATTTCTTCTTCAAATGTTAATGTCTTTTCTGCTATAGGTTTTAATATTTTAGCGTCATTTTGTTCTTTAGAGCCGAATATTAATTTGAATACTAAGTCCATTGCTCCCATTAGTATAAACTCCTTAAAAATCTAATATATAGGTAAAATATTTTTTTATTAAAACTTAATAATAACATAAAATGTAAATATAATAAAGTAGAAAAATTGCAATTTTAGATAATATAAAAATAGGGTCATAAGATATTTATCTTATGACCCTTTTATAATGTTTTAATTGTTTATTATAAACTTACTTCTTTTTTACCAGTCAATTTGAAGAATATTAAAAGAGATATTATAGTTGATAAGGTTAATATTGTGGATAAAGCAGCAGCAGTTCCGTAACTAGCCCTTATAACTTCTTGGTAAATAGAAACAGCCATTGTTCTTGATTTTCCTGTATACAATATTACAGAAGAACTCAATTCATTGATTACTGTTATCCAGCTTAATATAGCTCCTGAAATAACACCAGGAAGCATCATCATAGCGGTTATCTTGAAGAAAGTTTTTACTTGAGAAGCTCCCAAACTTATAGAGGCTTCTTCCATACTTGGGCTTATTTGATATAGTATGGCAGAACTTGATCTTAATGTATAAGGCATTCTTCTTATAACCAATGACATTATTATTATCATAGATGTTCCGCTTAATATTATAGGAGGTTTGTTAAAAGCTAAAAGAAGCGTAATACCCAAAACAGATCCAGGTATTATATATGGAAACATAGTTATTGTATCTATAACACTTGTTAAAATATTTTTTCTTCTTATGGAAATATATGCTATAAACATACCAAGTATAACAATAATAAATATAGTTATAATTCCGTATAGATAAGTATTTTTTATAGAAGTTCCAAGAGAAGAGAATATTGAAATATAACTATTCAAAGAGAAACCTTTAACAAATATAGCTCTGTTTGTTTTTAAGAATGAAGTATATATAACTGTGAGCTGAGGAATTATAGATAAAAATACTATGAAATAAATGAATATATGTACTAATACAGACATAACTCCTTTGATTTCTTTAGGTTTTATAGGATTCATAGAACTCATAGTAAATGATTTTTTATTAACAAAGTATTTTTGAGCTATAAACATCATAGCGGTTATAAATACCATAATACTAGCCATAGAAGCAGAGAAGTTAGCATTGCCTCCTACTTCGCTTACGAATTCAGAGTAAATCATAGTAGGCATAGTTCTGTATCCTTCGCCTATAAGCATAGGAGTACCGAAATCAGCTAATGCATTCATAAATACTAATAATGAACCAGCCAATATAGTTGGAGTTATTAAAGGCATAGCTATAGTAACAACCTTTTTAAAAGGAGAACATCCCAAACTTTCTGCAGCTTCCATTAAAGAAACATCTATTTTACTTAAAGCACCTGAAACATACATAAATATGAATGGATATAATTTCAAAGTAAATACTAATAATATTCCTCCGAAACCATATATTGTAGGAGTTGAAATTCCAAATCCTGCAAAAAATTTAGTTACTACTCCGCTTCTTCCTAGTAAAAGTATCCAAGAATAAGCACCTATAAAAGCAGGAGACATCATGGATATTATTATGAGTATTTCTAAAAAAGTTTTACCTTTTATTTTATAAACGCTCATAAAATATGCCATAGGAGTTCCTATGATTATAGCTAATATAGTTACGCATATAGTTACTGAAAAACTATTTACAAGTGCCTGATAATAATATTTTCTGCTGAAGAAACGTAAAAAGTTATCTAAAGTCCAAGCTCCTGTTTCAGGATCTTTAAAACTGCTTATAAACAAAGAGAATAATGGATATACTAAAAATAAAGCAAAAATTACAGCTATTATTAAAGTAATATAAGTCCAAAAATCTATTTTTAAACGTTTATTCATATTTTTTTACTCCTTTAATAAGACTTTTTTCCATATCTGGAGTAAATACATTGATTTTATTAGCATTAGGTTTTAAAGTTATAACTTCATCTTTCTCATACATTCTATCTGTATATGATGAGTCTTGTGAATATTCTATGCTAGGCTGATCCGGAACAACTTCATTATCATTGAAATGTAAGAAATAATTAGTATATTTTCCAAGGAAAGTTTTTGATAAGATTTTTGCTTTGATTCCTTCTTGATTTTCAGAATTAACAAAAAATTCTTCAGGTCTTATTCCAACAATAACTTCATCGCCGTCTTTAACATCCAATAAATTATCCATTTTCAATTTATATCCGCATCTAAATAAAAGATAAGTATCATTTCCTTCTATTTTGATAGTTGCATAGAATAAATTTGAATGTCCTATGAAAGTAGCAACAAATACATTATAAGGTCTTGTATAAATACTTACAGGGCTTCCAACCTGCTGTATAACTCCGTTTTTCATTACAGCTATTCTGTCAGATACCGCAAGTGCTTCTTCCTGATCATGTGTAACATAAACAGTTGTAATGCCTACATGTCTTTGTATATCTTTTATTGCACTTCTCATTTCTATTCTTAATTTGGCATCCAAGTTAGAAAGAGGCTCATCCATAAGTAAAACACTTGGAGTGATAACTATTGCTCTTGCCAAAGCTACTCTCTGCTGCTGTCCTCCGGATAATCTTTCAGGAAGTCTGTCCTGATATTCTTCTATTTTTACCACATGAAGCATTTCATCTACTTTTTTCTTCATAGATTCTTTATTTTCTTTTCTGAGTTTTAATCCGTATTCAACATTTTCTCTAACAGTCATATGCGGAAATATTGCATAGTTTTGAAATACCATACCAATATTTCTTTTATGAGCAGGAATATTATTGATTACATCTTTATCAAATTTTATTTCTCCGCCTTCTATTGTATTAAAGCCTGCAATCATACGAAGCAGTGTTGTCTTGCCGCATCCAGATGGTCCAAGCAGAGTAAAAAATTCTCCGTTTTTTATCTCTAATGAAAGATCAGGTATTATTGTCAGCTTCTCATAACGTTTTACTACATTTTCAATGGATATAGATACACTCATTATAACCTCTCTTTTTTATTTATTATTAATTATATAAATAAAGAGTATAAAATATATTTATACTCTTTAATATTATTTTTTTATTTATTAGATACTAGTAAAAATATCTTTAAATTTATTTAGCCAATTTTGTTTGTTTTTATCAACTACAGCCTCATCATCTGTAATAACATTTATAGTATCTACAGACTGAAGTATAGCAGAAGGAGGTAAATCGCTTCTTACAGATCTTCTGTTTAATTTATCAGTTATTGTTTTTTGGGCATCATAGCTTGTAGCATAGTCAACAAACTTTTTAGCATTTTCTAAGTTCTTAGCATTTTTTATTATGTATATTCCGTCTGGTTTAATTATAATGCCTTCTTTCATATATACTAATTTAACAGGAGAACCAGCAGATACATAATTAGCACCGCCTTCTTCAAAAGTTAAACCAACAGTATATTCACCGTCAGCTACGCCTTTATAAACTGCAGAAGAACCGCTTAATAATTTACCGTCTAAATTAGCACATAATTTTTTTACATAATCCCATCCTTTTTCAGGATCGCCTTTACCCATAGCATAAAGCATATTTACTAAATGCTCAAAAGAAGATGAAGAGGCAGAAGGATCAGCAAATGCTATTTTTCCTTTTAATGCAGGATTGAGTAAGTCTTCATAACCTTCTATTTTTATATTGCCTGCTAAATTAGTGTTAACCATTATAACACTTGGTATAGCAGTGAATCTTGTAATAGCACCTTCAACATTTTTATATGCATCTGCTATGCTTGCTTCATTAGTAGTAGTGTAATTCTCAAATAATTCTACTTTAGGTTTTACAGTATTCAAACTTCCTCCCCAAAGTATATCTCCCAATGGATTATCTTTTTCAGATTCAACTCTTTTTAAAAGTTCGCCAACTCCGGCAGCTATAATATCAACATTGATTCCTGGATTTTTAGCTTTAAAATCATCTACCAATGGATTTATAAATTCTAATGGGTGAGGGCAATATATTACAAGTGAATTACCGCCTTGTTCACCAGATTCGCTTGAAGAACAAGAATAAAATAGTGCTAGTGATAGTATTACTGCACTGCAGATTAGAATAATTTTTTTCATGATATCAATCCTTTTTGATTTTTATTTATAAATTATTAGATACTAGTGAAAATATCTTTAAATTTATCCAACCATTTTTGACGGCTTTCTTCTACAACATCAGCATTATCAGTAATAGAATATATTTCTGACATAGGTTTTACGATATCTGTAACAACAGCATCATTTCTTATTGCCCTTCTGCTAAGTTTTTCAACAAGCATATTTTGAGCATCTAAACTTACACAATAGTCTATGAATTTTTTAGCATTCTCTAAATTTTTACCGCCTTTTATAATATATACTCCGTCAGGCTTGGATATAACACCTTCTTTCATATATACTACTTTTACAGGAGAGCCTGAAGACATATAGCTTATTCCAGGTTCTTCATAAGTCAAACCAACAGCATATTCACCGTCAGCTACACCTTTATAAACAGCAGAAGAACCGCTTAATAGTTTACCGTCTAAATTAGCACATAATTTTTGTACATAATCCCAGCCTTTTTCAGGATCACCTTTTCCCATAGCATAAAGCATATTTACCAAATGCTCGAAAGCAGATGAAGAAGCAGAAGGATCCGCAGCAGCTATTTTTCCTTTTAATGCAGGATTGAGTAAATCTTCATAACCTTCTATTTTTATATTGCCTGCTAAATTGGTATTAACCATTAATATGCTAGGTATTGCTGAAAATCTAGTGAAAGGTCCTTCTGTATTTTTAAATTCATCTAAAATATTTGCTTCATTAGTAGAAGTATAACTTTCAAATAAATCTGTTTTTGATTTAACACTGTTCAATGTTCCTCCCCATAGAACATCACCTAATGGATTCATTTTTTCAGCTTCTACTCTTTTTAATAATTCTCCTGTACCTGCTGTAACCACTTCAACATTTATATCAGGGTTTTTAGCTTTGAAATCATCTAAAATAGTATTCATTAAATCCAATGGATGAGAACAGTATATTACCAATGAATTACCGCTTTTAGTATCTCCTGAAGAGCATGAATAGAATAAAGTCATTGACATGATAAGCATACAAAAAATAATAAAATTTTTCATAGCGAACTCCTTTAAATTGTTAATTTGTGAAAAATATTAGATATTCTTTAATAAAAAGATGATAATAAAAACTGCATCTTTTATTAAAAATTAGAAATGTTTGAAAGAACAATATAAAATAATATTTTTTATATACTAGTAAAAATATCTTTAAATTTATTAAGCCAATTTTGTTTATTTTTATCAACCGCATCATCATCATCTTTTATAACATTAATAGTATCTATAGACTGAAGTATAGGAGAAGGAGGCAAATCATTTCTTACAGATCTTCTGTTTAATTTATCATTTATTGTTTTTTGAGCATCATAGCTTGTAGCATAGTCAACGAATTTTTTAGCATTTTCTAAGTTCTTGGCATTTTTTATTATACATATAGGATCTGCTTTAAAAACAACACCTTCTTTCATATATACTAATTTAACAGGAGCACCAGCAGATACATAATTAGCACCGCCTTCCTCAAAAGTTAAACCAACAGTATATTCACCGTCAGCCACACCTTTATAAACGGCAGAAGAACCGCTTAATAATTTACCATTCAAATTAGCACATAATTTTTTTACATAATCCCATCCTTTTTCAGGATCGCCTTTACCCATAGCATAAAGCATATTTCCTAAATGCTCAAAAGAAGATGAAGAAGCAGAAGGATCGGCAAATGCTATTTTTCCTTTTAATGCCGGATTAAGCAAATCTTGATAACCTTCTATTTTTATATTGCCTATTAAGTTAGTATTAATCATTATTACACTAGGCATAGTTGTAAATCTAGTTAAAGGGCCTTCAGTATTTTTATATGCATCAGCTATATTAGGTTCATTAGTAGAAGTGTAGTTTTCAAATAGCTCTATTTTATTTCTTATGAGGTTTAAACTTCCTCCCCAAAGTATATCGCCTAATGGATTATTTTTTTCAGATTCAACCCTTTTTATAAGTTCTCCTGTTCCGGCTGCTATAACATCAACATTAATACCGGGGTTTTTAGCTTTAAAATCATTTACAAGATGGGTTATAAATTCTAAAGGGTGCGGGCAATATATTACAAGCGAATTACCGTTTTTAGTGTTAGATTCTTTTGAAGAACATGAACAGAAAAACATAGCACAAAATAAGATAGTTAGTATATATTTTTTCAAGATAAGAATCCTTAATTTATTAATTATATATCTATTATAGTAGATATTTTTATGCAAATCAATACTAAAAAGAAAATACTTCTTTACAAATATGTAAATTAAATATTTAAATTATTAAAAGAATTATTTTATATAATAACTATATTGATTTATTAATAATATAATATATCATTAATTAACTATAATTATTTTAGGGTTTGTATATGCAGTGATATTTTCTTTTATTTCATAATTTGAAAACAATATTCCAATTTTTTCTAAATACTTATTTTATTACATTATTTATATTATTATAGAGGACTTCAATGTTAAATATTTTATTAGTTATAATAGGCTCTATTGCTTATGGATTTCTTCCTATTTTTGTTAAGAATATTATTGCCTATAATTATTCTTCGCTTTCAATAGTTTTTTATAGATATTTTCTTACAGCAATTTTTTTGTTTATAATCATTATTGTTTCAAAGAAAAGTTTTAAAATAACAAAAAGACAATTCATAGAATTATTGATATTTAGTATAATAGGGCTTGGACTTACATTCTTTTTCTTATCACAATCTTTATTATATATATCTGCAGGATTAAGTAATATGATACATTTCGGATATCCTGTTATAGTTTTACTTGTAATGATATTTATGTTTAAAGAAAAAGCCAATATATTAAAAGTTCTTTCTATAATATTTGCTGTTGTCGGAATAGTAATGCTCACTCAAGTTGTAGAGATTGAGTCATTTTTGGGAGTAGTGTATGCATTAATAACTACCATTACTTACGGCTCTTATATAATAGCTAATAAAAAATGCAGTTTTGCTGAAGTTGATACTATGGTTTCTCTTTTCTATATGTCTTTATTTGTATCTATTGCTTTTTTTATAGCAGGAATATTTACAGATTCTTTACAGCTTCTTAATAATTTATATGTATTTGGAAATTTTGCTGCGATATCTTTAGTATTTACAATATTTTCTCTTGGGCTTTTGCTTTATGGAGTAAAAAGATTAGGTTCTTCTTTAGCATCTATACTTAATATGTTTGAACCGGCTACTACTGTTGTTGCTTCTATTTTTATATATAAAGAAGAGCTTACTATTAATATTATTATAGGTTCTATTTTAATAATACTCTCCACAATAAGTATGGTGATAGGCAGTAAAAAATAATTGTTATTCTATTACTTTTTTGTGCAATAAAATAACAAAAATGTGTTTTAGTATATTGACAATTTTATTTTAAATGTTAGAATATACAAACACTTTGTAAGTGTATATTAATTTCTGTTATAAAAATATATAAAGGAGATAGTTATTTATGAAATTAACAGAACTAGATATTGAAGAAGGTTTTGTTGTTGATAAAGTAGCCACCGATGGTGAGATTAGACAAAGAATTATAGAAATGGGATTCACTCCTGGAGCTAAAGGCTGGGTTGTTAGAAAAGCACCTTTAGGAGACCCTATACAAGTTCATATTATGGACTATGAAATTTCTCTTAGAAAATCAGAGGCTAATGGGATAGAAGTTGCTAAATCAAATGTGGAAATAAAAAAGGAAAGAGTATTAAAGCCTATAGAACATAAAGATGTGAAAGATGAAGATGATACTTTAATGGAAAGTAAATCTGATATAGCAAAGAAAATAAAAGCTCCGTCAAATAATACTAAATTTAAAATAGCTTTAGCAGGAAATCCTAACTCTGGAAAAACAACTATATTCAATGCTTTAACAGGTGCTAATTATAAAGTTGCTAATTATCCGGGTGTAACAGTAGAAAAAAGACAGGCTAATATGCTTTATAATGGTTATACTTATGATTTGATAGATTTGCCTGGTGTTTATAGTTTAAGTGCATATTCTCAAGATGAGGTAGTGGCATGCGATGTTCTTCTTAATGAGAAGCCTGATTTTATAATAAATGTTATAGACTCTACAAATTTAGAAAGAAATCTTTATCTCACATTACAGCTTGTAGAATTAGGTATTCCTATTGTATGCGTACTCAATATGTATGAGCATGCTGAAAAGAATGGTATTAAAATAGATGAAAAGAATTTGAGTGAGCTTTTCAAATTCCCGGTTATGAAAGTTCATGGAAATAAATATGAAAGTGTTGTTAGGATATTAGATGAAATAGAAAAGATGCATACTTCCGGAAATAAACTTCATAGAGATTCTGCGATAAGATATGGTGAAGAAGTAGAAAAGTCTATTAAGAATATTGTTGATACTATGCATGGCGATATAAGCGAGATTCATAAAAGATGGCTTGCTATTAAAACTTTAGAAAAAGATGAAAGAGCTATTCATTCTATAAGAAGAGAATGCAATAATGGTGGCGAAGTAATAGAAGTATTAAATAAAGAAATAATTAAATTAGAAACTTCTATGAATGCAAAAACAGACTCTATAATGGCCGATAAAAGATATTCATATATAAGAGGAGCTTTACAGGAGGCTGTTCATAAAGATAATATACAGGCATTCAATTTTACAGAGGCCGCTGATGTAATATTCTTAAATAAATGGCTTGGTCTTCCAATATTCTTGGTTGTATTATGGCTGATATTTAAAGTAACATTTACTGTAGGAGCTTATCCTCAAGCTTGGCTTGAAGCAGGAATAGGGGCATTATCTGGTTTTGTAGGAAGTTTGCTTCCTGAAGGCAGTTTGATACAGTCTGTTGTTGTTGATGGTGTTATAGGAGGTGTTGGTGCTGTATTATCGTTCCTTCCATTAGTATTGATATTGTTTACAGGAATTTCATTCTTAGAGGATTGCGGTTATATGGCTAGGGCTGCTTTCTTAATGGATAAGATAATGCATAAATTAGGCTTGCATGGTCAGTCATTCATACCTCTTTTCTTAGGTTTTGGTTGTACAATTCCTGCAGTTATGGCGGCTAGAACATTGAGAAGTAAGAAGGATAGGGTAGTAACTATATTGATTACAACATTTATGAGCTGCGGTGCTAGACTTCCTGTTTATATATTGTTTATAGGTGCTTTCTTTGCTCCTAAAATGGCTGCTTCTGTGATGTTTAGTATATATATGATTGGTGTATTGATGGCATTTATAATGGCATTCATATTCAGAAAAGCATTTTTCAAAGGCGAGGAAACTCCTTTTGTAATGGAACTTCCTCCATATAGAATACCAAGAGCTAAGGCTGTATTAAGACATATGTTTGACAGAGGCTGGATGTATATTAAAAAAGCCGGTACTTATGTATTTGCTGCTTCTGTTATAATATGGGCTTTAATGACATTCCCTCAATATACTCCTACAGAAGAAGATAGTGCAAGACTCATGCAGGAAGCTAAATCATTGGCTGTTAGTCAGGGATTAGATGCTAATGATGAAGAAGTTGTCACTGCTGAATATGACAGATTAGTAGCTTCTGAAGGTTTAAGAAATAGTTATGCTGGTAAAATAGGTACATTTATAGAACCTGTATTAAAGCCTTTAGGTTTTGATTGGAGAATAGGTATTGGGCTTGTTGCCGGAGGTGCTGCTAAAGAGGTATTTGTTTCTACTATAGCACAGATTAAATCTATAGAAGATGGAGATGAAACAGTTCTTACTGAATCATTACAGAATGACCCTGTATTTAATCCTATAGTGGCATATACATTACTTCTTTTTGTACTGCTTTATTTCCCTTGTTTTGCGGCTATTGGTGTTATAGGTGCTGAGATTGGTAATAAATGGATACCTTTCTTAATGATTTATACTTTAGCTGTTGCTTGGATAGTAAGTTTTGCTTTCTATCAGATTGCAGGAAGGATAGCAGGTATTATATAGTTTTGATCCATAGGATAGTTTTTTAATATAGTGTTTAGTCCAAGGCTTTGTTTAGGCAAGGTCTTGGGCGTTTTTTATATTGATAATTAGTAGAATAATCAATAAAAATATTGTTTACTTAATTTATTTTATTAGTATAATTATTAAGTAAAAATTATATATGAGAATTTATTTTTATGAGAAATACTTTATTTATTACTTTATTATTAATATTTAATCTAATATTTTTGAATACTTGCGGCAATTATTTCAGTCCAAGATATTATTATCAGCAAATGGGAAATACAGGCGGAGGAGATAAAACAGAAGAGCCTGATATTGGCGGGGAGGATATTTTAAAACCTGAAGGAGACCCATTTTATAATTATAATAATGAAAGACCTTGGAATGAAAAAAACTATGGAGGATTTGAACTAGATCTTGACAATGAGTATGTAATTGCCGCTTCTTTCGGATTAAAAAATGAACCTACATACATGCTTATCAAAGATGGTACTTGGAAATTGAAAGATTCTTTAAGAAATGAATATTATTATAATGGAACAAATACTAAAGCTGCAGGATTTACAGTTAGTAAAGTTAAATATTATATGTATAGGAATATGAATCCTACTTTTAGTTCTACAAGTGCCTATAATAAAAGTGAAAGACTACAGAGATTTTGGTTTTATAGATTTACTGGAAGTGCAGGACTTGATACTGATAATTATTTAATAGCAATAGATAGTTATTCAAAATTGGTATTTGCTTTTGCTATACCTGTAAAATGGAAAACTATTGTAGGAATACCTGCGCCTATGGAATGGGGAGCTGTTGAATTGGGCTGGGAAGCTAGTGCTGACAGTGCTACTTTAAATAAACAGGTGAAATTTGCTGTTGATGGATTTACTTATTTTTATGAATATGATCCTGTGGGAATAGTTCATTCCGATGGTACTATAGAGATATATCCTTGGTGTACTTCATCTATAGCAAATGATAATAGTTATGCACCTAGAGTAGAAGGCGGTAAAGTAGATTTATCAAGGGATATTGCTGATATTGGAAAACCTGGACGCTCTCCTTATATGCCCATAAAAATTATTGAGAAAAATAAAATAGCTTTGCAGGTTCAGAATTTAGAGATAGAAAATATTAGTGCTAAAACTTTGAATACTAAATTAGGCGGTAAAACAGAATATTATGATTATGCTGGTTTTATATATGATATTAGATTGGCAGGCAGTTTAAATACTGAAGAACCTGTATTAAATACTATAGCTTCAAAAGAAAAACCTAGTTTATTCTTTGATTCTTTGACAACTGTAAATATTGGTGAGAGAAAAAGTATTCTCTCTACAGTTTATACTACAGATATTCAGTATGAAGATAAAGATGAAGTTTATTTTTCTTTAGATGCTTCTATAACAATGTATGATAAAACTTATAAAATACCTCAGGTTGTTAATGGCACTATTTTAATAGAACATCAAAAACCTATGATAAAGTTTAAGTATGATAAAACTCAAGCGATGTTTGTATTTGATTCTTCTATAGGAGATACTGCAAATATTTCTTATGATAAAAGTTTTACTCTTAAAAAAGGCGAAATTAAAGAATTTGTAATTACAATAAAAAATGATACTATAGGTGCAGATGAAACTTCTGGAGAAATAAAATTAATATATACATTATCCTATTGAATTGTGTAATTTTTTCATAATAATGAATTTTTTTTAAAAAAGTTATAAAAGTTAAATATATACTGTTTATTTTCTTTAATAAATGGCTTATTTTTAAAAAAGAATTTGTTTAACTAAGGCTATACTATAATTTATTAAGGAAATGCGTATGTATAATGATTTTTATAATGATAATACAAAATTTAGTAATGCCTTAGCAAGCAGCAATGCAGATATAGCGAATGAAAAGCAAATATTAGCTTCAATTATATCTAATGGCATATCTTTAGAGAAGGCAAATACTATAGTAGAAAAACTTTATTATAATTTCTATAATCTGCATAATATAGTTAATGCTTCAGAAGAAGAACTGTCAAAGGTTAAGGGGCTTAATTCAAAAAAGATTAGTCTAATAAAAAGTATTCCTTCTATTTTGGAGTATTATTTACTGAGCAGTTTGAAAGTAGCTTCTCCTCATATAAAGAAAAAAGATTTAATTAATTATCTTATTATAAAGTTAGGGAAATTAAAATTTGAAACTTTTTCTATTATTTGTTTAGATGTAAATAAAAGATTCATATCTATGGAGCATATATTTAGAGGCACAATAGATTCTGCTACTATATATCCAAGGGATTTAGTAGAAAAGTCATTATCATTAGGAGCAAGTTATGTTATAATATCTCATAATCACCCATCTGGTATATCCAAACCATCAAAAGAGGATATTGAAATTACAAAGGTTTTATATAAAGCATTTTTAATGGTAGAAATAAAAATGATAGATCATATTATAGTTGCCGGTAATTCTTTTTATAGTTTTAGGGAAGATGGTATGTTTGACAAATACAAACATAATGCGGAGGTTTGAGTATGCTTACTACTAATTTAAAGAAACCTTTTTATAATAATATGCTTAGTGATAATAAAGAAGAAGATAATACTAATAAAGAGAGATTGATAGAAGATGATGAGCTTATATCTTCTGTAGGTAAAAATATAAGAGCTATAAGAAAATCACAGACTAAAACAATATCAGAAATAGCAGAAATGTCAGGAATATCTGCTAAATATCTTCAAAGTGTTGAGGTAGGTAAAAGAAATATATCCATAATAAATTTAAATAAAATAGCTAATGCTTTGAATGTGCCTATAGCCATATTATTTAGTTATGATCATATAGAAAAAACTAAGAAACTTTTATATATAGCAAATAAACTTAAAAATTATTCAGCTTTGCAGTTATCGAATATAGATACTATAATAAAGGATTTGAAAAATATAATAGATTGAATTTTTATAGACTTTATCCATCTTCTTTTAATAAAATCCCTTAATTATATTAAATATATAATTAAGGGATTAACTTATTTTATTGTATGCCCAAAATCTTAACCATTTCAGCTTCTATCGCTTTAATATCTCCTTTTGCTTCCTGAATAGCTTTTATTTCTGCTCTTCTTTGCTCCAACAATTCTTCCTGACCTTTTTTATCCAAAGTAGCTTTTTTAGCAAAATACGCATCGCTTATAAGTTTGTCAGCTACTCTTAAAGTTCTGTCGGACACTATTGCTTTGTCTGATGCATTCTCTGCCTTAGACATATCAAAGCTGGCATCAGTTTTTAAAGCTCCTTCAGGTACTCCATTAAGTATGCTTCCTTTCCATTCCAATTTTGGCTGATAACTATATGTAATATAATCAAAAACTTCTGCATTCTTTATTTCATTATTATCAATGAATATATCATATGCTTTATTATTAAGAGTATCCAATAAAAACATTTTATTTTTACCATTTTCTGTGTATATTTTTTGAGTACATCCCAAATCTTGAAAATCTCGATAATTAATAAACTGTCCTATTTCTGAATCAAAATCTATTTCCAAATTCTCTTTTAAAAGTAAAGTATAATGTGCTATACCGCCTCTTCCAGCAGAACTTGTATATTCACCTAAAAGCATTAATTCTTCTTTGCCGTCATTATTGATATCACATAAGAAGAAAGATACTTCATGTAAAGGATAATACATGTTGCTAGCTATATAAGATGAATATTGTTTTATATCAAAGTTTCCTGAATCTATAAATTTGGAGGCTTTAGTATAATCTTTCAAATCATTTGTAGAAATTGAATTAATTTTGGCAGATTCTACATTATCTATATCTCCAAGTCTGAAATTATAATTTTTTATTTCTTTAAATGAAGCATATAAATTATCTTTTATGAACTCAGGATTATAATAATGCATATTTACTAATCCCTTCATAGTGCTTTCAATTAAAAATGTATCCTTTTTAAACTCAAGTAAATTAAGGTTGTTCCAACCGTCATAACAATAAACGGCATTAATATTATAATAATTTTGATAATATTCTAAATAGTCTTCTATATCATCATTAGCTAATCTATTATTTATATAAGTTTTTATATATTTGTTCATTATATTTGTATTGTCTATTTCTTCTGCTATTTCTACTGAAGATAAACGGGCTGTACCTTCCAATTCAATTGAAGTTAAAGAATAATTATTTTCATTGAATAAATCTATATATCCATTAT
>NZ_CALXYQ010000015.1 GCF_944393015.1 uncultured Brachyspira sp. | reverse complement strand
TTATGCCTATTTTTGCGTAAACGTTTTTTGCGTTTATGCGTAGCCATCTTTTGACGAAGTCTTTTTCTTCCTGAAGGCATATACACTCCCATTTTTATCTAATTTGAAAATTAATTATAACATTTTACACAAATAATTTCAAGTTTAAACTAAAAACTAATTTTATTTTTTTATATTTATCATATAATTATCATCATAATTTAATCAAAAAGGAACTTATTAATGACTGAATTAGAAAAAATGATTAATGGTTTAGAATATAACTCTGCTGATAAAGATCTGGAAATTATGAGAAACAAAGCAAAGGATTTATGTTTAGATTATAATTTACTAAAATCTAATCAAGCAGAAGAAAAAGAAAATATTGTTAAAAAGTTATTTGGAAAAATAGGACAAAATTTCGCAATTACAGCACCTTTTTATTGTGATTATGGATTCAATATAGAAGCTGGAAGCAATTTTTTTGTAAATCATAATTGTGTAATACTTGACTGTGCTAAAGTGAAATTTGGAAATAATGTGTTTATTGCTCCTAATTGCGGTTTTTATACTGCCGGACATCCTTTAGATAAAGAAAGAAGAAATAGTTATATAGAATATGCATATCCTATAACTATTGGAAATGATGTATGGATAGGAGCAAATGTCATTGTACTTCCGGGAGTAACCATAGGAAATAATTGTGTTATAGGAGCAGGAAGTGTTGTTGTTAAAGATATACCTGATAATATGCTTGCTTTTGGCAACCCTTGCAAGGCTATAAGAGAAATAAATGATGATGATAAAATAAAGAATTTGAATTGGAAAAATAATAACCAATATAACTAAATACATTTATAAAATATAGAATAATCATAGCATTTTATAAAAATACTATGATTATTCTTATAACTATTAAAAAATTAATTAATATTCACAAATTAAAATTTATCTATATCAACAAGTTTTTCTACTGTTTTAGCAAGTAAATACACACCTACTCCTGTAGCACCTTTAGATATATATTTTACATTTATATCACTCATATCTGTACCTGCTATATCTAAATGAGCCCATCTTGCTCCTTCTGTAAAGTATGATAAGAATTGTGCAGCTGTTATAACTCCGGCATATCTTCCGCCTGAATTTTTTATATCAGCAATATCAGATCTTATATCTTCTTTATATTCATCAAACATAGGAAGTTCCCATACTCTCTCATAAGTATCATTGCCTGCCTCTTTTAAAGCAGCGGACAAAGATTCATCATTAGAAAGAAGTCCTGAAGCATGTCTTCCTAAAGCTATTGAACAAGCTCCTGTTAAAGTAGCAATATCTATTACGAAATCAGGATTATATTTTTTTATTCCATAAGCCAAAGCGTCGGCAAGTATTAATCTTCCTTCAGCATCTGTATTAACAACTTCTACAGTAACGCCATTATACATTTTCAATATATCACCAGGATTTATAGCAGCACTTCCTGTTTTATTATCAGTTAAAGGACATATTACAGTAACATTTGCTTCCAAATTCATATCAGATATTAAGAATAAAGCTCCGCAAACAGCAGCAGCTCCTGCCATATCATCTTTCATACCAAGCATACTTGTACTAGGCTTTAAAATCATTCCGCCTGTGTCAAAAGTAATACCTTTTCCTACTAATAAAATATGTTTTTTAGCCTTAGCTTTCTTATATTGAGCGATAAATACTCTAGGAGGATTCTTACTTCCGGCATTAACTCCTAGTATTCCATTCATACCAAGAGTTTTTAATTCTTTTTCAGTAAGAACTGTAGTAGTTATTTTTCTGCTTTCAGCCTGTTTTTTAGCTCTGTCAACAAATGTCAAAGAATTTATAACATTGCTAGGCTCATTAACCATATCTCTTGCCCAAAATATGCTGCTTGCTATCTGATTGGCCTTAGATATAGCATTTTCAGTATCTTTTTTATGTTCAGAAACTAAAAGTATATTCTTAATGTTAGATTGTTCTTTCAATCTCTTATTGCCTAAATAATTATCAAAGCTATAAGAAGAAAGTAAAATACCTAAACAAAATTGAATATATGATTCTTCAGAAGCTATTTCAGCAAATAATTCAGCCATATCCACTTCTATATCATCTATATGTAAATCTTTCATTATTTTTACTAATGAAGCACCGGCATTCTTCCAAGTTTCATACATATAATTTTTTACTTCTTTATATGTAATATAAATCACTCTTGTATTGCTTGCAAATGCGAACGCAAATGGAGTAGAAGTATTATAATATTTATCTTTTACTAAACTATTAAATAACTTTATGTATTCTTCATTAAATGAGCATACTTTAAGCTGCTCTTTCTCTACTTTTACAAATACTGCTACAGTATGTTTTTTAATGAAATTGATTGTATGTTTTAATTTCATTTTTTGTTCCTTTATGATTTTAAAATAACTTCGATTAATAATTATATATAATGTTTATTTTATGTCAATTATAATATAAAAAAATATTATAAAAGATGTTGCAATATACTATTAAAGGTATATAATCCATATAAACTTACATATTATTTTATCAGGAGGTTGAAAATATATGATAAGAAAAATATTTAATGTAGCAATTTCTATTTCTCTACTATTATTTGTGGTATCATGCGGAACCGGTGTAAGCAGAAGCCAACCAGAAGGCTGGATTAATGATGATACATTTAGAGTAATGGGAATGGGTTCGCCATCAGACGATATAGATGATAAATTCAGAAGAGAAGTAGCGGCAAAACAAGCAGCAGAACTAGATGCAAAAAATAAAATCGCTGCAAAAATCGTAGGTTCTTATATAGAATCTTTAAGTTCTACTGAAAAAGGTATGATAGATGAATATGTTATACAGGAAAGAGTTGCTGGAAGAATAAGAGGGACTTCTGTTGTAGAAAGTAAATGGGACTCTAAACAAAATTGCACTGTAGTAATGGAACTATATTCAAAAAACCTTAAAAAACAGATGGATAATTTAGTAACTCAATATCTTAATGAAGTTGGTATGCAATATACTGCTCAAGATGTTGCAGGAATGGTAAGAACTTATAAATAATTATTAAAATATGATATTAAATAAGGGCACCTTAATGGTAGCCCTTATTTTTTTATAAAATTAAATTTAATAATAATCGATAATTATTAAAGCAATTAAAATTTGCTATATTTTTTATTATATTTAAAATATACGGGTAAAATTATTTTTATTATGGTATTGCAATATAGTACTCAAAATATATAATACTACAATCAAACTAGGAAAGGATTAAATATGAATAAATTTATAAAATTATTTATTATGACATCAATGTTTTCACTGTTTATTATCTCATGCGGAAGCGGAGTAAGCAGAGAAAGACCAGAAGGCTGGATCAATGATGACACATTCAGAGTAATGGGAATGGGTTCTCCAGCAGATGATATAGATATAGATGATAAATTCAGAAGGGAATTAACATCAAAACAAGCAGCTGAACTAGATGCTAAAAATAAAATTGTAGCAAGAATAGTAGGTTCTTATATAGAATCTTTAAGCTCTACTGAAAAAGGCATGATAGATGAATACGTTATACAGGAAAGAGTTGCTGGAAGAATAAGAGGAGCTTCTGTTGTAGAAACTAAATGGGATTCTAAGCAGAATTGTACTGTGGTTATGGAACTTTATTCTAAAGGATTAAAAAAACAGGTAGATGCATTAATCACAAAATATCTTAATGAAGTTGGTATGCAATATACAGCTCAAGATGTTGCTGGAATGGTAGAAACTTATCAATAATGATTTTTATATAAATTTATTAGATATAGTCTATCAATAATTTGTAATAAAAAATAGTTTTAAAATTATTTAAATCTAATTATAAAAAATTAATATGTGAAAAAATATCAAAAAGCTAATTATAAAAATTATTTTCTTCTGGCAAGTTTACTTGGCAGAACCACTAAGAAAATAATTTTTATTAGCAACAATAAGGATTCATTATGTATGTAGAAAATATTAAAGGAAGAACTGCATTTGTATCAGGAGCAAGTGCAGGTATTGGAGAGGCTGTAGCTAAAATGCTTGCTTCTAATGGAGTTAATCTTATCTTAGCTGCAAGAAGAATAGAGAAACTTGAAACTTTAAAAAATGAATTAGAAAAAAATCATAATGTAAAAGTAAAAGTGATAAAATTGGACTTTGCTAAATCTGAAGATATAGTAAAGGCTATAGATTCTCTTAGTGATGAAGATAAAAAAATAGATATACTCATAAATAATGCTGGTTTAGCTTTAGGTAAAGACTTATATTATAATAATCCTATAGAGGATTCTCTGCAAATGATTAGGGTTAATTGCGAAGGATTAATAGTGTTAACAAGACTTTTACTCCCATATATATTAGAAAGCAAACATGGACATATAGTAAATCTATCATCTACTGCTGCCGATGAAGCTTACAGCGGAGGTGCTATATACTGTGCCACTAAATCTTTTGTTGAAATGTTCGGCGATAGTTTAAGAGTAGAATTAATAGACAAACCTGTAAAAATAACAAATATAAAACCAGGAGCAGTTAATACAGAGTTTTCTACTGTAAGATTTAAAGGCGATAAGGAAAAAGCTGACAATGTATACAAAGGATTTAATCCTTTATATGCCGAAGATATAGCCGATAATATAGAGTATGCATTAACTAGAAAAAGTCATGTACAAATATCAAGTATGACTATAATGGCAGAAAATCAAGGTAGTGCTACTATAATACATAAAAACAATTAATTATTTAGGGAGTTTCATTTATGGGAGATATAGATAACACTAGAGATAGATTAAAGTTAGATGAACTTAATAAAGATGCTAGAAAAGATTTATTTAATAAATTTGTAGATGCCGGCGGTGAGGTGGTACCAGATAAAAAAAAGGATAATAATGTTCTTGTAGGATCATCAAAAAAAGGTCAAAATGCAGTAGTAGGAGGAAATAGCAGCAAAGGTTCTAAAGGCTCCAGTTCTTCAAATTTCAAAGGTGATAGTAAGGATAAAAATAACAAATCTTCTTCCGCTATAAGTATTCAAAATAAAAAAAGTAATGGATTATTTTTCAATATTAAATTATGGTTCAATGCTTTAAGTTCTGGTGTAATCACATTGATGGGCGGAAATGTTAATCCTAAATTCTTAAATTTTATAGATAAAAATGCTATAGCAGCCCTATTAGAAATGGACACTTTAATTTTTAATGCTTTAAATCCAAGCGAAGCTTCTGATATAGATGCAAAAGCAAAACATCAAAAAGTAATTTCTCAATTTGCTAAAACTTTAGATGATTTAGAGTTATTAGAAAGAATAAAAGATCAATATAACGAAGGGGTTTATAAAGATTTTTTAAGACCATATAAAGAATTAAATAGCACTGTTATGGCTGAAAGTTATGTAAAAGAAATCAAAGCTATGTTCAGACCGCTTTATGTACTTCATGCTTATTCTTCAAGAATAAAATTAGCAGGTGAAAAAGCTATGTTCGCCTATGCTATGGTTGATAACATAAGCAAAGGAATTGTAAACTCCAGAATATCTGCTTTTAAAAGAGCTGTAGATTTAATATATGGAAAATATTATCCTAAACTATTCACTCTTTTACAGTATGCATCTAAAGAACCATTAGAAACTATAAATGACTTTAACCGTTACTTAAATATAACAGATGAAGATATATTAGGATATTATACTAAATTAAGAAAAGAAAAAGAAAAATTACAAGAAACTAAAATACAGCAGGCAAAAGAAAATATAGGAAAGCAAAAAGACAATGAAGAAGAAAAATTAAGTAAAGTAGAATCTATAGGTGTAAAACTTATAGAAAAATGCGTATCATTCAAGAAATCTGACAATAATATAGAATATGAAGCAGATCCTTTTTTCATTGTTCCTATAAAAGACAAAATATATAGAATCAAAGTATTAATAGACTTTTTAGACAGAGAGTATTCTGCGGTATTCGTTTCTAATAAAGTAAGATATAATTTAGTTTATGATAATCAGGTAAGAACAGATTATAAAAATGATTTTAATAATATATTCTTATCTTTATCAGATACTAATTCAAGATTGAATGAATACAGTGAGCTTTGTAAAACAATAAACAAAGTAGAAGAAGATAAAACTATGCGTTTTGAACAGAGAGTTTCTATGCTTTCAGATAAAAACGGTCAGCGTTCTTATTTAGCTAAAAACTTAAGAAACACTTATGTATCAATAATAACTCCTTTCAAAAGAAAATTGGATAAATTATTATTAGATAAAGAAGAGAGAGAAAGAATTATAGAAAACCCTAATGATATATTAACTTTCTCAACAGAAATAGGAAAAGGTAAAAAAAGAATACAGGGATATAATGTAATGAAAGCATTAACAGAAGCTTATTATTTTATATCCGGTCTTAATTATTTAATCACACAGGGTGAGTTATCAGGAGCAGGAATTCTTATAGAAGGCGGAGATAATGATGAACCAGATATAAGCATCGCTCAAAAACAAGAAACTCTTGAAAATATAGAAGCATCTAATAATGCATCAGAAAATATTAATACTGAAAACAATCCTAATGAAGTTAATGTTAATACTGAAAATAATATTGATGCAGAAAATGGTGAAAATCAAAGTACGGAAACTGAAGAATCAAATACTGATAATCCAAATGATAATGCAACTAACCCAAATGAAATTGTACTTGGAGATGACGGCTTTGATGAATCATTAGAGGACGAAGATTTATTTACAGAACCTGAATCTGAATCAGAAGAAGAAAATTTAAAACAGTAAGTAGAGAGGTTATTTTGGCTTATAAATCACCAAAGGTTATAATGCTTGAATATATTCCGCTTCGTATATTGATGGAAATAATGGCATTTATGCCTTATATTATAGTAATATTATTTGCAAAGTTAATAGGTACTTTAATGTACTATCTTGTACCAAGTGCTAGAAAAGTTGCATTGATTAATTTAAAACAAGCATTTCCTGAAAAAAGTCTTCATGAAAGAAAAGTAATAGCTAAAAGATCTATGAAATCTATGATGATGACTTTTGCCGAGTTTATTAAATCATCAAGAATGTCAGATGAACAAATATTAAAGAGAATAAAAATAGAAGGTCAGGACAAATTTGATGAAGCTATGAACAAGAAAAAAAGAGGAATCATAGCTATTACAGGGCATATAGGAAATTGGGAATATATAGCTTTTTATTTCGCTATAAAAAAATATCATCCAGGCGTAATATTCAGACCGCTTGATAATCCAAAATTAGATGCTTATATGCGTTCTTGGAGAGAGAAAAGAGGTATGAAATGTATACCAAAAAAAGGCGATTTAAGAGAAATATTTCATGTTTTAAATAATAATGGTCCTGTTGCTTTTTTATGCGATCAAAATTATTTAGATGGTGTTTTTGTTGACTTTTTTGGATATCCGGCCGCCACAGCAGTTGGACCTGTTGCTATAGCTATGAAAACAGGTTCTCCAATGGCTATACTTTACAGTTTACCGGATAGATACGGACATCATAAAATCATTATACATGATATAATGTACATAGAAGAAAAAGAGACTAAAGAAGAAACTATAAAACATAATGTACAAAGATATACAAAAAAATTAGAGGAAATAATATCAGAACATCCTGAAAATTGGCTTTGGGTTCATCCTAGATGGAATACAAGACCTAATGGAGAGCCTGAAATTTTTTACAAAAATAATAATTATAAATAGTTTTTTACTTTGTTTTTTTTTGATAGGTTTATATTATATATTAAATGTACTAAAACGATAATAATTGTCAGAATAACATTATATAAATAATATAAATTTCTTGATTTTATGAAACGATGAGGTAATAATCTTCATATAATATTTTCGATTTTATTTTTATTATAATTTTTTATTTAAAAATTAATATTTTTTTACTATAATAAAGTTGTGGCAAATTATTAAAATTTTAGTCCGAAAAATACATTAAACTGGAGGTTATGAGTATATGGAGCAAAAAAAACGTTCATTTATGTTCTTTTTAAACCTTGGGCTTACATTTACTTTGGTTGGTATAATCATTTCATTTTTCATATTTTCTTATGAAAAAAATTATAAAAAAGACGAGTTCTTGGTTCATGCACAAGCTGCACCTGAAAAAACAGCTTTTACAGGTTCATTAGATGGAGCTTTGGCTGTTGAAAATGCTATAAGAGATGTAGTTGATAAAAATATGCCTGCTGTAGTTAATATATCTACAGAAATAGAGGCAGGACAAACTGAAGAAGACAGATATGCAGATGAATTCTTTAGATTCTTCTTTGGCGATCAAATGCCTAGACAAAAGAGAAGTCAGAAATCTTTAGGAAGCGGTTTCATAATCAATGAAGAAGGATATGTACTTTCCAATTACCATGTTGTGAAAGGTGCTACTAAAATTATGATTACACTTTATGGAGAAGACGGAGAACTTCCAGCACAATTAATAGGATACGATGAAGCTTATGATTTAGCATTATTAAAAATAGAAGCAAATAACAGAACTTTCCCTTATGTTGCCTTAGGAGAC
Source organism: uncultured Brachyspira sp. (assembly GCF_944393015.1). GTDB lineage: Bacteria > Spirochaetota > Brachyspiria > Brachyspirales > Brachyspiraceae > Brachyspira. Next base: position 47,731 of record NZ_CALXYQ010000015.1, on the reverse strand, counting down.
AGTGACGCTATAGAGCCCGGAGAATTTGCTATTGCTATAGGAAACCCTTATGGACTTAATAATACAGTTACTTTCGGTATTGTAAGTGCTAAAGGAAGAAGCGATGTTGGTGCTAATAAATATCAAAGATATATACAAACTGATGTTGCTATAAACCCTGGTAACTCCGGAGGTCCTTTATTCAATATTCATGGTCAGGTTATAGGAATAAATACATTAATATATTCTACTTCAGGCGGAAGTATAGGTATAGGATTTGCTACTCCTATTAATTTAGCTACTTCAGTAATGACTGACTTAAAAGAAAATGGAAGAGTTACAAGAGGATATTTAGGTATATATTTACAAGATATAGATGAAAATCTTTCAAGAGGTTTAAATGTTAAGCAAAACAGCGGTGTTTATGTAAGTGAAGTTATACCTGATTCACCTGCTGCAAAAGGCGGCTTACAGGACGGAGATATTATAATAGAGTATGACGGCGAAAAAATGACTAAATCAGGTGATTTATTCAATAAAGTAGCTACTACTAAAGTAGGAAAAGAGGTTAATGTTAAATATTTAAGAAACGGAAGAGAAAGAAGCACTAAAATTACTATAGAAGCTAGAGTTGAAGATGAAGAAGTTGTTCCTACAAGACAATCTCAAAATAATTCACAAAGCAGTACTCGTTCTTGGATGGGATTAGATGTTTCTAATATCACTCCTGAAATATCTCAAAGACTTCAGATAAGAAGCAATGAGAGAGGCGTTGTAGTTCTTAATATGACTCAGAACTCAAAAGCCTATCAATACGGACTTAGACCTGGAGATGTTATTAAAGCTATTAACGGCATAACAATTTCAAATACTGATGATTATGACAACTTTGTAAAATCTTATGGTAATGATAAGTCCTTTACAATAACTATAAAACGAGCAAGAATGACTTATGTTATAATTATAGAATAGTGCTTTAATAAAAGTTAATAGAAAGGAATTGCAGGCAAATGCTTGCAATTCTTTTTTTATGTTCAATACTTTATATTGATTATGTTAACTATTTTTATATTTTGTACTTGCATTCATAATTGATTTAATATATTATTAATGGAATATATTATTTGACAATAAAAATTTAAATTTTCATATATATAAATGTTCTTAAAAAATAGGAGTAGTTTATCATGACACATTTAGAATTGAGAGAAAAATTTAAAGAGTTTTTTAAAAGTAAAAAGCATGCTATAGAGAAATCATCATCTCTTATACCAATAGATGACCCTAGCCTATTATTTACAACAGCGGGAATGCTGCAATTCAAACCTTATTATGCAGGTATAAAAAAAGCTCCGTATTCAAGAGTGGCTACTATACAAAAATGTTTCAGACTTTCTGACTTAGAAAATATAGGAAAAACAGCAAGACACCATACATTCTTTGAGATGTTTGGTAATTTCTGTTTTATGGGCGATTATTTCAAAAAAGAAGCTATAGAATTTGCTTGGGAATTTTCTACTCAAGTTATTAAACTTCCTATTGAAAGAATATATGTTTCTATTTATGAAAAAGACGACGATGCTTTCAAAATTTGGAATGAGCATATAGGCGTGCCAAAAGAGAAGATTGTAAGACTTGGAAAGAAAGATAATTTCTGGGGACCTGCTGGAGATTCAGGAGCTTGCGGACCTTGCAGTGAGCTTTATATTGATATGGGTGAAGAGAAAGGATGCGGAAAACCTGATTGTTTTGTTGGATGCGATTGCGAAAGATATTTAGAGTTCTGGAATTTAGTATTCAATGAATTTTTCCAAGATACTGAAGGCAATTTATCTCCTCTTCCTAATGTTGGTATAGATACAGGAATGGGACTTGAAAGATTATGCTATATTACTCAAGGCGTAGAAAGCAATTATCAAACTGATGTAATGAAGCCTATAGTTGATGCTATAGCTAAAAAATTGAATGTTAAATATGATGATAAAAATAAAACTAAAATCAATTTAATAGCAGATCACTTAAGAGCATTAGTATTTGTAATATCCGAAGGCTGTACTCCTTCTAATGAGGGAAGAGGCTATGTACTTAGAAGACTTTTAAGAAGAGCTTTGAAAACTGCAAGCGATTTAGGACATAAAGTTTCTTTCTTAAATGAAATTACATCTTCTGTAGTTAATGTATATAAAGAAATATATGATTATCTTCCTAAAGAAGAAGAAAATGTAAAAAGAATATTAAAAGATGAAGAAAATAAATTCATAAACACAATATCAGCAGGTATGAATAAACTTTATGCTGTAATGGAAGAAAATAAAGACAGCAAAGTAATATCCGGTAAAGATGCTTTCATGCTCTTTGATACTTACGGACTTCCTATAGATATAACAGAAGAAGAAGCATCAGATCATGGATTTACAGTTGATAAGGCCGGATTTGAAGAAGCTATGGAAGAGCAGAAGAAAAGAAGCAGAGGAGCTGGAGAAGATAAAAGATCAAAATTCGGATATGTTGAAAATTATGAAACTAAATATGTTGGAGAAGAAACTGATAATTTAATAAACGGAGTAAATGCAAAAATAGTTGCTGTATATGAAGATAATGCCAAAAAAGATAAAACATCATCTTCAAATGCTGTTATTATCACAGATGTTTCACCTTTCTATGGAGAAATGGGAGGACAGATCGGAGATAATGGGTATATAGAAAACAGCAAAAAAGAAATAATAAAAATTATAGATACTCAAAAGAAAGAAAATACTATTATACATATAGCAGACTGCAGCAGTCATTCTTTAAGTGTAGGCGAAGAAATAAAATTATTTGTTAATTTCGACAGAAGATGTGCTATAAGAAAAAATCATACAGCTACACATATACTTCAAAAGGTATTAGAGCTTACATTAGGAAGCCATGTTAATCAGGCTGGAAGTTTTGTAAATGATGAATATTTAAGATTCGACTTCACCCACCCTAATTCAATTTCAGAAGATACATTAATAAGTATAGAAAATCAGGTTAATGAAGTAGTATTCAAATCAATGCCTGCTGTTATAAAATATATGCCTAAAGAAGAGGCTATTGCTTGCGGTGCTAAGGCTTTATTTGGAGAAAAATATCCCGATACTGTAAGAATACTAGATATAGGAAATGGTTTTTCAGTAGAGCTTTGCGGAGGAAGCCATTTGACAAATACATCAGAAGTTGGTTTTTTCCATATAGTGAGTGAAGGTTCTGTGGCTAGCGGTGTAAGAAGAATAGAGGCTATCACAGGATTAAAAGCTGCTAATGAAGCTAGTAAATTATTCAGCAAAGTGAAGAATTTAGCACATATACTCAATGCTTCAAAAACAGATGAGCTTACTGTAAGAGCTGAAAGTCTTCAAAATGAAGTAAAAAAACTTCAGAAAGAAATTAAACAGCTTAAAACTTCAGGTGCTTCTGCTGTTTCATTTATGGATAATTTTGAAGATTTGAAAGGGATTAAATTCTATAATTTAGAGTTTAATGAAGATATTAAAGAAGTTAGACTTTATGCTGATACTATAAAAGAAAGAGTAAAAGATAGTATTGCTGTAATGATAAGCAAAACTGATTCTTCCAACTCTATACTTGTACAGATAACAGGTAATGCTTTAAAAGATAAGAAATTATCTGCCAATAATATAATAAAAGATATTATTGCTGCTGCTGGAGGACGCGGAGGCGGAAAAGATACTTTTGCTCAAGGTTCTATAGAGAATATAGAAAAAGCTAAAGAAGAAATTAATAAATTAAAGAGTAAATGGTTATAAAAAATTTTGATATGAAGAAAAATATTATACTTTTCATATTTGCAGTAAGTTCTATGCTTATTATTTCATGCTCTGAAAAAGATGTTACATTAAGAAGAATCGAAGATGTACATAAAGCAGAGCAGAAACTTGCAAAAAATCCTGATGATGAAGCAACTGTATTAGAAGTACTTAATGCGGCACAAAACGGCGGAAGAGAGGTGCGTGCTGAAGCTATATGGGTACTTGGAAAAATAGAGGCTGATATTGCATACAGTGATTTTCTTCGTGCTAGCGTAGAAGACCCTGATTTTAATGTGAGATGCTTGGCAGTTTTAGGACTTGGAAAATTAGATGCTAATAATCCTGAAGCTATTGACAGAATAAAAAGAGCTATATCGGATACTGATTTGCAGGTTCAGATAGAAGGTCTTAAAGTGGCTGGAAGAATGAATGCTAAGACTCTTTTGAATTCTATACTAGATAGTTTATCAAGTAAAAACAAATGGGTTAGAATGGCTGCTGTTGAGGCTTTAAAAGATTATGATGATGCTAGAGTTGATAGGTCTTTAAATCTATTAGCCTCTACAGATAAAGATTATGCTGTAAGATCCACTATCAATCAGGTAATAGAATATAGAAAAAATAAGAAAAATGCAAAAGCTGAAGAAGAAGTGAAAGAAACAGCATCAGCAGAATAATAATATACATAATAGAGGAAAATATATTTAATGAATAATAAAATCAATTTTCTTTTTATATTAATATTGTCTTTATTTATTACAATATCATGTGCATCAAAATATTCTTATGTAAGAGTAGACGATATAATAGATAAAAATAGAACTATTGCTGTTGCTTCTTTTACTTTTCCAAAGAGTATGACTAATGATTATTGGGATAGATTAAAATATTTAAATACTGAAATATATACTGATTTTGTATTAAACAGTTTCATTAGTAATTTTAATTCTCAAAATGAAATGGTTAAGCTTGTTACTTTACAGGAAGCTATAGGAAACAAAGAATTTGCTAATCTTCCTCATCATTCTATATTGGGGGCCGATTATGTTGCAGCAACAGGTACGCTTGCAACTAATAGATTAAGCGAAGAAACTTTAGCTTTACTCGCTGATAAAGTAGATGGAATAATGTATGCTGAATCTGCTATGTCTTTTTGGTCTCAAAAAGTAAAAATAGATTTTGAGATTTATGATATAGATGGAAATTATTTATGGATAGATACTTTGAATGGATATTCCTATTATATAATAGGAGATACAGGAGCACCTACAAGACAAACTGCTTATGAAATAGTTATAGCTGATGTTATGAAATATCAAAAAAAGCATGCTGAAGAATTATACATAGTTATAGATCAGGCTATATCAAATGGAGTGAATGGTTTAAAAGGAAAAGTTCCTTATGCATTCAATACCAATGATATTATATTCACACAAAAAACATTTAGTTTAACTAATGAAGATTATGCAAAAAAGGCGGGTATATATTAATGGCACAAAAACAAAAGATAGAATTAAATTTTAGTGATGTAGATGATTTTCATTTTAAAAAACCATTAAAAGGTTATATGCTTAAAATAGCAGAGGATCATTATGTTATAGGCAATGAGGATTTAGCTATAAAATCTACAGGAAAAACTCCTAAAGAGGCTGCTGAATTGGTTAAAGAACAGTTTATAGTTCTTGCTAATGATATAATGTACAAATCCAAATATGCACCTTTAAGTGAAAGAGAAAGAAAGAAAGTAAATATTATCAATTCTATATGTGATATTATTTAAAAGTATTTATATTAAGTTTTAAAAAGTGAGTATTGTTTATTTAATACTCTATCTTTTTAAAACTTCATAAATTAATTAAATTTTTCTATAATCTTTATATTTTTCCATTAATTCATCGAATATTTTAGCAGCTTCAAATATTAAATAATCGCATCCTTTTTCTTCATCTCTGTAATGTTCTACTAAATAATCGCAATTAATGCTATTCATTTTTTCATTAAATTTATTTATATATTCTGCTTCTATTTCTTTTAAAAGAGTGCCTTCATGTCCTCTATCTTCTATAAAAGCCTTAGCAAAAGCCATTATTCCGCCTGTTAATATACCGCATGTTATACCAACAGCCATACCGCCTCCAAAACCTGCTGCCAATTTCAAATCATTTCTATTTATTCCAAGTTCATAAACTTTATTAGCTCCATAAAGCATTTTCTCCGCACAATTCAAGTCTTCAGCTTTACCAAATCCAGAATATAAATACTCATATAATGTCATAAAATGCTCCTTAATTAGAATTTAATTAAAGTAGATCCCCAAGTAAGACCGGCTCCGAAAGCAGTAAGAAGAACATAATCGCCTTCTTTGATAGCATTAGATTCAAATGCCTCTGTAAATGCTATACCTACACTAGCTGCAGATGTATTGCCGTACTTTTGTATATTAATATAAAATTTATCATCATTCAAACCTAAAGTCTTTGCAACAGCATTCATTATTCTAGTATTAGCCTGATGGGTTATTATAAGTGATAAATCTTTTAACTCTAAACCAGCATTTTTTACTGTTTTATTGATAGTTTCATCGAAAGTCTTAACAGCCTTTTTGAAAACTTCAGTACCTGCCATAGTTATAGTGTTTGTATTATCTTCAACATTCTCTTCTGTAATAGGATTAACACTTCCGCCGCCTTTTACTATAAGTATTTCATCATTAGGCTCAGAACCTATATCTGTTGAAATAATGCCTTTAGAATCATCTGAAGAAGCCTCTAATAAAGCACTGCTAACCCCATCTCCAAATAATATAGCAGTAGTTCTATCCTCCCAATTAAGTATATCAGAACATTTTTCAGCAGCAACTATTAAAACCTTCTTACATTCTCTGCTTTCTATAAGTGAAGCAGCTGTATTTAAAGCATATATATATCCAGAACAAGCAGCAGATATATCAAAAGCAAGACATGAATTTTTTATATTAAATGCCTTTTGAACAAGTCCTGCAGTAGAAGGAAAAGTATATGATTTTGTAGAAGTAGCAACTATTACAGCATCAGCATCTTCTATTACAGCACCTTTATCTTTTAATTTTGACACAGCCTTAACTGCCATATCTCCTGTACTTTCTTTTTTATCTGCTATTCTTCTTTCTTCTATTCCTGTTCTTGAAACTATCCAATCATTATTAGTGTCCAATTTCTTTTCTAAATCATAATTAGTCATTACATTTTCAGGTAAATATGATGACAAATATTTAATACTAGCTTTCATATTAATTAAACTCTCTTTTTATATTATTTTATTAATTTTCTTATAATCAATTTTTATTTAGAAAAAGATAACAATCATAGTATTTTATGTCAATAGTATTTATAGTTATAATTAACCATATTTTATATATTTTTATCTTTTACTAAATAAATCATAGGAACGCTTATCACTGTAACAGCATATTTTACTATGAAATTAAATATAAATATTCCTACCAAAGCATCAAAAGGCAAAGCTCCCCAGAACGCTATAGCAACAAATACTAAATTATCTACAGGTATACTAAAAGCATTGCTTATTAATACTCTAAGCCACTGATGTTTCTTTGTTATCTTAGTTACGAAAAGATGATATATTTCTGTATCAACAAGCTCTGATAATGTAGAGCCTAGTATAGATGCTATTGCTATTCTAAGTACAGGACTTAAAGTTAATTGAAAAGCCTCATTAAACTCCCAACTTGCATCCGCAGGTATTTGTGATATTATATAAAAATAAATAGGAGAAAAAATATTAATAATTGCTGATACTATTATAAGTTTCTGAGTATTTTTCTTGCCTATAGTTTTATGTGCCATATCTCTTATTGTAAAAGCTAAAGGATATAAAAATGTACCACCATCAACAGCAAGACTTAAAACATTGGCTATCTTAACGCTTGCTATATTTGATATCATTTGACAAGCTATATAAGAACAAATAATCAGTATAGTAATAAACGAAATACTAAAATCTTCTTCCCTTTTTTCCATATTGAAAACCCATTAATTTGATATATTTAGTTGATATATAATATACTAAAAAAATATTTTAGTCTATAGTTTTTTTATAATAAAAAAAATTGATTTTATGTAAAAAACTTATATAATTTTTATTATATTTATTGTATATAAATATAAGTAAAAAGGTTTGTTAAAATGGTTTATATTATATTATCAGCAATAGTATTATTAATTTTAATTATTAAAAAGAATTCTTAGCAACAAGAAAACTTTGTCTCCAAAATATGTAAAAAAGCAAATAGAAGAATTGACAAAAAAAATTAATGAAGATGAAAAAGATTATGTATCTATTTATCAATTAGCTAAACTTAAAGAACAAATAGGCGAAATAGAAGAAGCATTAAAAATGTATGAAAAATTACTGCAGGTTTCTTTCTTTAAAGAAAAAGAGGAATTAGAGATATGTCAAAAACTCGAAAGCTTTTATGAGAATTTCGATAAAAATGAAGAAGCTTTTAAATATACTCTAAAAATTGCCAGATTAGATTCCAATAATATGCCTTGTAATATTAAAGCAGGAACTACTCTTTGCAATGAAGGATATTATATACTTGCCTGCGATTATTTTAATAAAGCTATATTAAACAAAAATGAATTTGATACAGATAATCTTAAAGCAGCTGCTTTTAGTTTTTTTAAAACAAAAGATTATAAAAAATCTATTGTCTTTTTAGAAGAACTTCAAAAAAGATTAGCAAAAGAAAATGATAAAGATATAGATAATATTAATAAAACTTTAATATCTATGTATATGCTTTCTGATGAATTAAATATAGCAAGAGGTTTTATAGAGCAGATTATAATCAATAAACATATTAATAATCAATTATATATGGATAGAATTTATCTGCATATATTGTATAAAGTTCTTGATAATGAAAAGTTTAGAGAATTATATGATAATCTATATAAAAAATATAATATATCAAATCCTAATAAAAAAATATCTGATTTAGTATTAGACTATTCTTTCTACTCATATTTTTTAAGAGATATATCTTTATCCAAAAGGTTATTTGAAATTATCAATGATTTAAAATTGCCTGAATTAAATACTTATAATTTTGAGCTTATAATAAAATATTTATCAGATATAAATAAAGCTACAGAACAACTTAGTAAATTAAGAAATTTAATGAAATTGGATAATTCTAAAAATGATAATTATGAAAAGTATGTAGAAAAAGAAGATATTCAAAACTGGGAGAGAGCTGTTGATTTATGGGAAGGTTCTTTTATAGATATAAGTTATTTAGCTTATCTTATAACAATACAAAATAATATAAATATTAAGAAAATATTAGATGAATTAAAAATAAATGATAATAACAGCAATAATGAAATAAGCTTAAAGATTGTTCAGAAAGTAGATCACATTTATAATATGAATATGATTGACTTCAAAAAATTATGTCAGAATTTAATACGCACAAAACTATCGTATTCTATAATACAGGAATATACTGATGCTGCTTCTAAAAGTGATTACGGTGATGAGGTTAATTATATAACATACAATACCAAAGGAAATAAAAGAGATACCACTTTAATATCTTTCAAAAGATGGAAAAAAATTGAAATAGGAGAATTATTAATAAGAGATTTCCAAATGATGATTAATGAATCAGGAGCTAAAAACGGTATTTTAATAGTACCTGTAACATTAAGTAATAGTGCTAAAAGCTATGTTTCATACAATGATAAAATAACAGTTTATTCAAGAAATCAATTTAATAATCTTCTTAAAGATGAAAAACTATAATAAAAAAATAATCATAAAAATAAAAAAGTGATAGTTTATTTTTATATAAACTATCACTTTTTGAAAACAAAAATAAGCGAAAATTTATTTTAACATTTCTCTATCTACTAAATCATTAGCAGGAACATAGTCATTTATTACTTGTGAGAAAACTAAAGTATCAACAAAACCGCCTCTTTTTATAGAAAGGAAAAGATCATTATATTCATTTTCAGGCATACCTAATTTCTTCATAGTTACAGCCTTATAGAATACAGCATCATTAGCAAATCTAGTTCTAGGATATTCTGTGATAACTCTGTCAAACAAAGCAATAGCTTCCTGAAGTTCATTTTTATCACTTGAATAAGTTTGATAAAGCATACCATTCCATAATAATGAAAGAGGTTTAAATTTTTCTATAGAAGTTAATCCCGCTACTTTCTTAAAGCATTCATCAGCTGAAGTAATATGATTTTTATCTACAGTATTATTTGATTTTCCTTCTTTAGCAAGGAAATAATGAACTATACCTTTAAATTGATATAAATGTCCTACATCAACATCTTCAGGTAAATTATTAAAATCTAATTTATTTATATAATTTAGAGCCTGAGTGTACTCTTTATTAGCTATCATAACTCTTATTTCTCTAATCATCAAAGGATCATCTTGGGAAGTCCAAGGGCTATAAAAATTATATATAGTAGCTTTCAATGGTCTTTTCTTAGCAGGTGCTGCTGAAGAAGATGAAGTATTATTATCTGTTCTATTTATATTTTGATTAGGCTTGTTATTTACAGGCTTATAATCATTATCTAATGCAGATGACATATTATTTGATGTATTATTATTAGAAACACCATTATTAGTTTCAACAACAACATCATTACTTGATGAGTTTTGATATTCCTTTTCTATCTCATTGATATAATCATCTTCTATATTGCCTTCTGCAGGTTTCTTACATGATATTGTAAAAACTAACAATAAAGCTATTAATATTGCTAAAGACTTCTTTATCATTTTCCGCTCCAAACTTATTTTTATATTGTTTTTTTTATTTTCGGAAATTATAAAAAAAGTGTTAGAATAATATTTATTGTTATGATATACCTAAACAATTATATTTTGTTTTTAATATTTGGGGCTTTGCTGCGAAGCCATACCCCAGTTCTTTTACCGAGTAGGTACTTCGGTATTGGTATAAGGCGAAGCCCGCCTTCGGCGAGAACCAAAACAACTGCATTTTTACACAAAATAATAGTATTATATTATATTTAATACATATTCTTAAAATATTAAGTTGTAGTATATGCGTTTTCGCGTAGCGTGCCTGCGGCAGCAACTTTGACGAAGTCCGCAGAGCGTGTGCGGCAAAAAAGTTGATAATAATTATATAATATGTAGTAGTAGGCAAAATTAAATCGTTTCAGTATATACTAATTATAAAAGATAATTTTCTATGTTTTTATAATATGATTTTTGTTTATATTCTTCTTCTGCCCTGCCGGCATAATTATGTATTTTTTTGTCTGCATCTGCAAAATATCTGTTGTATGCCTTTTTGCAGTAATTGTCATGCTTACCTTTTATTCCTGTAGGAGGATTCTCAAATTTATAAACCCCATTAACTCTCCAGAAATTCAATATACCTATACTAATAGCATCAACAGGACATCTAAATGCACAGCTTGTACACATTACGCATTTATTTTTGAATTTGATATTTCCTTTTTCATCATTATAAATATTATTAACAGGACATTTTTTCACGCATAAATTACAATGAGTGCAAATCTTTTTAACTCTAAATAAATTACCATTAACTTTCATGGCAGGGTGTTCTATTCTAAATAAAAATGCTATTAATCTGCCGAATGGAAATTTCTTTAAAAAACTTTCTTTGCCTTGTAAAACTTCATTAGCCTCTATAACGCATAAAGCCTTAGCAGTTTTCCACATCTTAGCTGCGAACTCATCGGTATGTCTGAATATTATATTATAAGGCATTATATAATGATATTCATTAGTAAGTATATAACCTTTTGGTTTTAATCTTGCCATTAAAGGCTCTGAAGAAATATTATTAATTGTTAAAGGCTCTCCGGAAGTTTTTATAATAAATATCTTCTTTTTATCTAGCTTTGGAAATAATTTTATTAAATCAAAAATAGGATAAGGTGCATTGAATCCATGTATAGGATAAGCAAGACATACATAATCATAATACTCAGGACTAGGCATATTATCAAAATTATCGCCTACATTATAAACTAAAGTTTCAACACCATTTTCTTCAAATATTTTTTTATATTCTTTAGCTGCCTTTTCAGTGTTTCCGGTTCCTGAAAAACAATATATTACAGCTTTTTTATTTTCATAAATACTCATCTTATTAACCTATTAAATTTTATACGCTAATTATACTAAAGTGAATATATTTTGTCAAAATTTATTTTTAGTTCAAAGGCATAATTTCGTCCCTCAAACTGCCAAAAGACAGTAAGCGGGAATGAGTTTAAAAACGCTCGCCGCGTGGCAACCCGCACGGAATTGCCAACCTTATAGACAGTCTGCTATACGTGCGGTTTATTACCTTTCATTACATAGCCTACTCGGCTGCTGCCCTTCACTTTGTAGAGAATGAGTTTAAAAACGCTCGCCGCGTGGCTTCCCGCACCGTATTACTAAACATTTAAGATAGTCCACTATAGGTGCGGTTTATTACCTGCTAATTACCCAAACTTATATACTTGTAATTACCACTCCATATTTTGGGAATAAGTTTAAAAACTTGAATTAAAGAAAAGACATATCATTAAAATATATTCTAAAATGTTTTAGTCCCCTTTCAGCTCCGTACCGGAATGCTACGCAGGGAATGAGTTTAAAAACTAGCTGATAAAAGTTTAACTGTGCCAATAGCAGCAGGCACAACAGTTTTCGTCCCCCGACCGTAGGAAGTACCCTTGTGGTATCGCGGGGAATGAGTTTAAAAACTATGATATAATCGATGTTGGTTATAAATGTAATATGACTGATATCTTTTCGTCCCCTCGCGGGGAATGAGTTTAAAAACAAAAGAAAGGAGCTGTAAAAACAGGAGGAAGAAAGGCAGGAACCTTTTCGTCCCCTCGCGGGGAATGAGTTTAAAAACCCGTAATTTTTTCTTAAATTTTTTGTAAAAATTTAGTAATATTTATTTACAACACAAGGTTTTTAAACTAGTTTCTTCCTTTATATGTTTTTAAACTCATTATGTAATTATCAATCCTCTTTGTAAATTCGCTTTACTTTCGCCCAGCTATGTAATTATCAAGCTATTTTCTATGTAATTATCAAAAAATCACCCTCTCGTGCGAAATTTCAATATGTCAAAGAGCTTGATAATGTATTATAGCATTTTTCTATATTTTTTCAATATTTTTAACCATTTATCTTCTTATAATACGCCTTAAAATCTTCATCGAAATAATAAAGCATATTTTCATCTTCTTTATGCGAATCATACCAAACCTGAGCAAAGTAAGGATTCTTTTTTGCAAGCATGTCAAAATTCCATTGATAATCAGGCATACATTCCATGCACCAATGACCTGCCTTTATAACTGTGAATGGAGAAGCTTCAAATTCATGACCTTCTGCACAAGCCCATTTTAATTTTGTATGTAAGTCGCCTTTAGTCATGCTACTGCTTAAAAGTTTTCCGCCTCTGAACTCTGCAGCTTTTTTCAAGTCTTCTAAATCTATTTCACTGTCTTTTTTGCTTTCATCATAGCCATGATTAAGAAGTTTAGCATTCTTTATATCAAGCAAAGCTTTATAATCTATATAATTTCCTTCGGAGTCTTTATTTTCAAAAAGTAAATTGAAATTCTCCCATTTCTTAGGCAGATTATCAAAATTTTCTAAACTTCCGAATGTAGCTATAACTTTACCGTCCTCTCCGTTTCTTCTCCAATATGTAGGTGAATTAGGATGAGGCAAAAGTCTTTGTATAGCAAAGAATGATATTAAAGAAGGAGGTACTATTTTTCCTAATGAATAATACCAATGAGTCTTTCCTATTTCATTCCAATAATCTGTAACGGACTCTTTCTGATAAGAGAATAACTCTTCAAGTTTGTATCCGTCATAATACCAAAGTCCATGGAAATTTCTTGTAGCATTCCAATTAGGCTTCATATATGTTTTAGTTGATCCGCCTATGAGTTTGAATCCGTCATTAAATGTATCATAACCTATAAGCCTATTTTCTGCCTTGCTTCCTAAATTGAAACAGCCTTTCCAGAAATAATCATCTAAATTGCCTTTTATATCTTCCTCAATTATTCTTTTCATTAATAAACCGCTGTCTCTGGCAGTAGCCCATTCAAGAGGTGCATTATAGCAAGTATGAAACATTAATCCGTCGCTCATATTATCTGTAAGCATTCTGCTATGAAGCATTGCTGTTTGTCTTATTATAGCTCTGTTTTCTAATGATGAATCAAGTACATATCTTTCACCCTTTAACTTAGAAAAAGAATATGCATCATAAGGACTTATTAATAACGGATCGCCTACCCTGCCCCAAGGGTGTTTTTCATTTCTATTACCGTAAAGTGCTACTGTTGATATATGCACAAGTTTAGGGCGTTTATCTTTATCCATTGATTCCAATATATCTACTATATGTTTAACTCCTACAAAATTTGTAAGATGTGCTAGTTTAGGATATTTATCAGATTTTGGAGGTATCACTGCAGCAAGATTAAGCACATAATGGCAGTCTTTCAATAATTTTTCGCAGTCATCTCTTTCATATAAATAACCTGATACTATCTCTACTCTTTTTCCATATTGTTTTTTAAATTTTTCACCTGCTTTTTTACTTTCTTTTCTTACAAGAACCTTTACAAGCTCAATATCTTCTATTTCCATTAATTGTCTTAAAGTTTCAAGTCCCATATTTCCTGTGGCACCTGTTAAAGCTATTATATATTTCATACATATTCCTTTGTTGATCGTTATAAAATTGCTTTAAAATTTACTATTATTTTACATACTTTAAAAATAAACAGTTTTTATATTATGTAGTATTATATAAGAAATATAATTTTTGTAAATAATGTATTCAAAAGGACTAAAAATGAAATATTGTAAAAAAGCATATTTAATATTATTAAGTTTAATAGTTTTTACTCAAATATCTTTTGCTCAAAATAATGATGAAGCAAATCAATTATTTAAATTAATAAATGATGAAAGAAAAAAATCAGGTCTTAATGAATACAAAACGGAAACTCAATTAAAAAATGCCGCCAATCAAAGAGCTAAAGAAATAGCAAGCGGAATAAGAAAATCTACTGCTTTGCAAGACAATAATATACAATTTGCTTCATACTCTGAAGGGTCTATCATTGCAGATATGACAGCGGAACAAGTATTTGCTCAAATGCTTAAATCACAAAGAAATTTAATATTAAACAATAAATTCACTCATGCTGCTGCTTCCGTATATAAGAATAATGGCAAAAAATATTGGATGATAATTTATGTGGCATCAAGAAATGACAGCATAGTAAAACAGGAATTAAATATACAAAAAGAGAGAGAAAGAGTTGTTGAGTTATGTAATGAAGCTAGAAAGCAAAATAATGTATCTGTTAATTTAGTCTTAGATGCAAAATTAAGCGAAGCTGCCCAGAAAAGGGCCGAAGAATTAATAAAATTATTCTCGCATACAAGACCAAACAGAACAGACTTTTCTACAGTATTAAAAGAATATAATATCACTTACAAAACAGCAGGTGAAAATATAGCCAACGGACAATTCGATGCTGATGATGTTATGAACTCCTGGCTTAAATCACCTGGACACAGAGCAAATATACTTCAAAAGAATTTCGGTAAAATAGGGGTTGGTGTATTTGAATATAATGGCAGATTATATTGGGTTCAGGTATTTACTAACTAATATTTTATAACTTATAGAAAATAAATTTTATATCAACTTTTTAGTGCAATACTAAAGTTATTAAATGCCATTTTAATTATAACATTTGTCTTTTTGCCGCTTTGGCAAAAAAGTTGATATAATCTTTAATTAGTTCATTTTATATATAATGTTAATAAATTTAAAAATTATTATATTAAAATTTATTATGATACCTGATATATAGATTTATTAATTTAATTAACTAATAACTTTATTAAAAAATTATTAGCTAATTAAAACTTAATAAAAATTAATCTTTATACCAAGAAGGCTTATTATTTTCCATTGCTGAGTTATTAAACATATCTCTCATACGATTAGGCTCTACTTTGGATACATTCCAAGATTCTAAATTCTGATTAAAACTTTCAGCATAATAAAATACAGAATTCATATATTCCACATTAGAAACGTCCCAATTATCCAAAGGCTGATTAAATGATGAAGCATAATGAAACATCTGACTAATACTTGTAACATTAGAAACATTCCAATTATTAATAGGCTGATTAAAACTTTTAGCATTATCAAACATCATTGACATATCTTTTACATTACTTACATTCCATTTGTCTAAAGGCTGATTGAAACTAGAAAATTTAAACATACCTTCCATATCAACAACATTAGAAACATCCCAACTATTTAAAGGCTGATTAAAACTTTTAGTAAAACAAAACATTGATGACATATCTTTTACATTAGATACATTCCATTTATCCAAAGCACTATTAAAAAGCTCAGCACCTTCAAACATACTAGACATATTTTCAACATTAGATACCTCCCAGTCATTAATATTTTGATTAAAACTTTCAGCATAATAAAACATTGATGACATATCCTTTACATTACTTACATTCCACTTGTCTAAAGGCTGATTAAAACTCTCACAATTAGCAAACATATTTTTCATATTAACAACTTTAGATACATTCCAATCATTAAAAGGATAATTAAACTTTTTACATTTTTTAAACATAGAACTCATATTCTCAACTTTTGAAACGTCCCAGCTTTCAATATTATGATTAAAACCTAATGCTCCTTCAAACATACTTTCCATATTTACAACATTAGATACGTCCCAAGTCTCTATACCGTCAAACTTTTTTAATTTAGAATCTTTAAAAAGATTACTCATATCTGTTATTAAAGAAGTATCTATTTTATCAAATTTTGTTTTCTCTGCTATTAGTTTTATTAATTCATTTTTGTTTTTTGGCTGATGCATTTTTATTTGCTTACTATCTTTTTTATCTTTTTTTGCTTCGGATTTCTTTTCTGCTTTTTCTAATTCTTTATACTCTTTTATAATATCTTCTTTACTATAAATAAGCTCTTTTAATTCATCATAACAAGTATTTTCAAGTTTTTTTAGAACTTCAGATACTGACTTTTTATTGTATTTTAAGCCAAGTTTATAAACTTCTTTTTTATCAAATTCAGCTATAATTTTTTTAAGATTTGATATAGCAGACTTTGAGCTTTGAAAAGAATATATTTTTAAAATTAAATCTAATGAAACATCATTAAAAATATTATCAAAATCTTTAACTTTTTTGAAATTCCAATTTTTAATATTATCCTGATTAAAAGATGAGGCATTAAAAAAAGCATTATTCATATATTCTACTTTCTCTGTTTTCCAGCTGTTTAAATCCTGATTAAATGAAAAAGCATCACAAAATATATCTGCAAGACCTGTTAAATTAGAAGTATTCCACTTATCTAAAGGCTGATTAAAATTTGCAGCTCCTTTAAACATAGCATACATATTTGTAACATTAGATACATCCCAGTTATTTATATCCTGATTAAAATTCTCACAACCTGAAAACATATAACCCATACTCGTAACTTTAGAAGTATTCCACTTATCTAAAGGCTGATTAAAATTCTCACAACCACAAAACATCTCATTCATATATTCAACATTAGATACATTCCAATTATTTATATCCTGATTAAAACTCTTGGCATTCATAAACATCTCACCCATACTCGTAACTTTAGAAGTATTCCATTTGTATAAAGGCTGATTAAAAGTTTTTGCACCATAAAACATAGCATACATATTTGTAACATTAGATACGTCCCAACTATTTAAAGGCTGATTAAAATTAGCACAACCCAAAAACATCTCATTCATATATTCAACATTAGATACATTCCAATTATTTATATCCTGATTAAAACTCTTGGCATTCATAAACATCTCACCCATACTCGTAACTTTAGAAGTATTCCATTTGTATAAAGGCTGATTAAAAGTTTTTGCACCATAAAACATAGCATACATATTTGTAACATTAGATACGTCCCAACTATTTAAAGGCTGATTAAAATTTTCACACTCTTTAAACATTGCTGCCATATCTGTAACATTAGATACGTCCCAGGTTTCTATACCTGAAAAATCTTCTCTTTTACTAATTAGAAATAAATATCTCATATCTGTTATTAAACTTGTATCAATGTTTCCAAGATTAATACTTTTATCTTCCACTAATTTTTTTAATTCTTCTTTAGTTTTTGGCTTAAATTGTTTTTCTGACATAATAACCTCCTAGTTTACAATCAATTTAAATAAAATATTTATTAATATTAAAAATAAAATTTTTAATAAAAAAATATTGTTCCTACAAAAATCAGTAGAATTATACACTATAAAAAAAGAAATGTAAATATATACATCAATTTTATGTTAGAATTATCTAAAATTTATTTATACAGTGTTTATTAATAATATATTTGTATCATTACAAAATTATACTAGTCATTTTAATTTTTATATTATTTTAGCTTTATATTTTAACTTTATTAAAAAACCCGCCCTTTTATATTTACAGCTTTTATTTGTTATTTTTACTTTATACTTCTTTAAAATCTTTTATGCAATTATAAAACCCACCCAAAATTTTATTTTACTTTATAATCTACACACCGCACGCAGAGTAAAATTATAAAAGATATATAATTCTGAATTCTAATTTTTACTATATTTTAAATTTCGCTAACCGTGCGTAGAGTAAAGTTTTAAAATTTAAAAAAGCTTGGGTGGGTGCTAGAATTTCTAATAAAGCAATGAAAATAATGGAAGTTAAATATTCTATATAAGACAATAAATATAAAAGGGTGGGAATTAGAATAAAATTTTCAAGCAAAATAAAAAAGAGACCTACTAAAAAAGCAAGCCTCTTATTTATTGTATTTTTATATCGAAGAAAATATTTTTATCTGAATAACTGTGTTATATCATTAATAGTTATGAATATTGCTAAAGTTATTAAGAAAGCAGCACCTACAGCCTGTATCTTAGTTAAAACTTTTCTGTCTATAGGTCTTCTCATTATAAGCTCTATAAATGAAAATACTATCATACCTCCGTCTACTACAGGAAGAGGAAGAAGATTCATAAGGAAAAGTATCAAACTTATAGTAGCTGTAAATGAAAGTATAGTTCTAAGTCTGTACTCTATATCAACAGAAATAACCTGTGATGAAATCTGTATTATTCTAACAGGGCCTCCCAAATTCTCGCGAACTGATAATTTACCTGTGAATAGAAGTTTAAGTCCATTTACATATGAAACAATATAATTACCAGTTTCTTTGAAAGCTTCAGGTATAGATTTTGGAAAAGGTATTCCTGCAACTTTTTCAACTCTCATAGGAGTGCTGTCAAACTCTACTCCTAAACTTCCATAAGTTCCAAGTAATTTTGAAGTTACAGGTCTTGGTATAGCCTCTCTTGTAATCTCTTCACCATTTCTAAGAATTGTGATATTGATTTTCTGAGAAGCATTATCCATTACTATAGGTCTGAAATCTGCTATATTATTAGCAGCCATTCCATTGATAGATATTATTTTATCGCCTGCCATAAGCCCTGCTTCAGAAGCAGCAGAATCGGAAATTACATTTTTTATTATAAGGTCATTTCCAAAGTATAAACCTAATGCTCTCTCTCCGCTTAAAGCCTTTAACATTTCAACAGAAGGTATTACTATATCTAAAGTTTTACCGTTTCTGTTTAATGTGAAAGTAATATTTTCAGCGGCTTTCTGTATTGCCTCATCATTTATTGTTTTTAATATATCATTATCAGATTCTACTTTTATACCGTTTATAGCTGTTATAGTGTCTCCGCTCTGTATTCCGTATTCATAAGCTAATGTTATGCCTGATTTTGAATGCATATATCTTCCGTCTTTGAATACTGATACAGTAGGCGAATATAAATCTATCTTTGATGGCATAGAAACCAATACAGCCAAAAGTACAAAAGCAAATAGATAATTAAAGAAAGGACCGGCAAAATAAACTATTATTCTTCTTAAAGGAGACATATTTAAAAAATCCCCTTCTTCTACCTTACCGTCCTCAGCAATTTCACCTTTAAATTTACAGTATCCTCCGAAAGGTATTGCAGAAAATCTGAAGTCTATTCCTTTAATTTCTTTTTTAAAAAGTATAGGGCCGAAACCTATAGAGAAAGCCTCAGCCTTTATTCCAACCGCTAAGCCTGCAAGTAAATGTCCCATCTCATGAACGAATACAAGCACGCTTAATAGTATAATAGCACCTATCCAACTCAAATTAAGCCTCCTTAAATTATTTTATTATTCTTATTTAAGAATAATTACTAATAAGTATATATTCAATATAAATTTATTTCAATATGTTTTATAAAAATAATAAACATAATATATCATAATTTTGGAATTTACAATACATTTACATTTATATCTGTTAAATTTAACAAAAATATTGACAAAGTATATTAAATTTGTTAGATTTTTAATATGAAAAGAATAATTATAGTCATTTTATCAATTTTTTGTTTGTTTATATTAGGATGTAATTATCAAGTATTAAATCCAAATAGCAGTAGTTCAAATTCATCCAATAATAATGAAAATTCAGGAAATAATAACGGGAATGATGATGGGAATAATAATAATGACAACATCACAAAAATTATGTATTTTAAGTTTAAAGTATCTGGAAAATCTTCCCAGAAAGCATTTAATAAAAATAATATTTTTCCCAAAGAATTAAGTATAAAAAATTACGCCAACGGCAAAACTTTTACTCATACAGGAAATTGGGGAGATCCTGGATATGTAGTAAATTATTTATTCTGTGATGATCGAATAGGAAATAGTATGAGTATGCCTTTCTATGCCGGAGATTCCAAATTAGAAATATCATATAATAGTAAAGATGATGAAGTAACATTTAAAGGATATATTTGGATTGGAAATAGCGGAACTTTATTTTTTAGAAATGATTTCTACTGTACTATACCTTTAAAAGATTATGATGAATCTAAAAACAATAATACAGATTTAATATCAATAGTTTTGTATCCTGATAATAATACATATAAATTTACATTTGACGGTTTTGAAAGTAAATAGTTATAAAATTTATATCGATTATGTAATATTTTAATTTGATTATATGTAAAAATTACTATATAATACCCTAAACTAATTAATATAAATTTACTTAAATAATATTTTGATGACAGAATATAAATCATATATAGTAACTCAAAATAGAGATTATTTTTTATCTCATAATATGGAATATATTACTTTAAAAAATTCTTCTATAAAAAAGATTTTCAAAAATAATAAAAAAAATAATAGTTTAATAAATATATTTCTGTATGATAATGATAAAAATAAATTATATGGTTATTATGAAATAGATTTTAGTAATAGAAAACAAATAGATAATAATTACACAAGTATAAATATAAGTGATAATTATAAAAGAAGAAGAGGAATATATTATAAATTAGAAGATAAATACTCTGATTTTTCAATATATGAAATAGATTCAAAAACATTTTCAAAATTAAAAGACAGATTAATACTTCTAAATGATAATATATCGCAGACATTTTTTTCATGTTCTATAGATAATAATATTTTTAAGTACCAAGCTATAGAAACATATCCTTCGCTTTATGTAGCAGAATATGAAAAACATTTTGACAATAAAGCTTATGAAAGCATATATAAAGAATATATTCGTTTATTAAAATATTCAAATAGTGAAAATAGTAATATAGAAAGATATATAGAACTTGGAAGCTATTTAATGAATATGCTTATACCGGAAAAAGATTTCAGAGAACATTTGCTTGACGGATTTAGAATAGTTTATTTGCATCTTGATGATAAAACATATAGCATTCCTTGGGATATACTTTCTTATGACGGAAAATTTTTATCTGAAAATATAATTTTTTCATATAGTAATGCATCTAATATATTGCATAATAAAAAGTCAGATAATAAAAAATTAAAAATGGCTATTATTTCAATACCAAATAATGATATATTGTATGATAAACAGGAGATTGATTCTATTTTATCATTACAAAATGATATAAAAAATATAGAAATAGATTTATACAAAAAAGAGCATAATTATTTTGAATTTGTTAAAATATTGGAAAGTTATGATATAGTACATATTATAACTCATGGATATAAAGACGGGATAAAATTAAGCGAGGATTATATACTAAATTCAGTAACAGCATTACAAAATCCTCCATCACTTATTTTTATTAATGCATGCAATATGGAAGAAGCTGATAATAAACTTACAAAATCACTGCTTTCTTCCGGAGTAGCTACAGTTATTTCCGGCATTGGTTCTTTAGCTGACGGTAAGTACTTAGATTTTATTTATAGTTTTTATAGTAATTTACTTCATAAATATGCCAGAATAAATACAGCACAAGCATATTATTTTGCTTATGTTGAAGTTAAAGAGTTTTATAAAGGTTTTATAAGATATAGATTTAATGGAGTTCCTATATATGTTTAAATTGATTAGATTTATTTATTTATTAATAATGATATTAGCTATTACATCATGTAATGATGAAAATATAACACCAATAAGAACTAGAAAAATAGCACCGAAAGTCTCAAGTGCTTTCAAATCTCCGGCATATAATTTAAGAATAAAATATATTATACTTCATTACACTGCTTTAAATGATGATTTATCTTTTAAAGTATTAACTGATCCTGGAGTATCAGCACATTATCTCATAACTACAAAAAAAGATGAGCCTATATATAAACTTGTAGATGACGGCGACAGAGCTTGGCATGCTGGAATTACTATGTTTGACAATAGATATAGTATGAATGATTCCTCAATCGGTATAGAAATAGTAAATTTAGGATTCCTAAAAAAAGTTACAAATACTTATGAAGAATTAAATAGAATGACGCAAAAGCAAAGAGATGAATTATTCTTTACTTCTTATGATGAATATATAGAATTTGAGGATAGTCAAATAGAGAAAGTTGCATATTTACTTAAAGAGTTAATAGAGAAATATCAAATAAAACCTTATAATATATTAGGCCATTCTGATATAGCTCCATATAGAAAAAAAGACCCGGGCCCTAAATTCCCATGGAAAAGACTTCATGATGAATATAATTTAGGTATGTGGTATGATGAATATGATTACAGCAACTTTTTAAATGATGATGAATATAAAAAAGCAAAAGTAATGGATATAAAAGAAGAGTTTATAAAATACGGATATACAAGTATGCCTACTAATAATGTTTGGGATTTGGATTCTAGAAAGGTGCTTTATGCTTTTCAATGTCATTTCAGACCTGAAAAAATAGATGGAAACATTGATAATGAAACTTATGCTGTTATTAGGGCTTTAAACCTTAAAGTAAAAAAGATTAATGAAATGGATGAGCGTTCTAAAGCTAATAACTTCCTTACTAATACATTCTTTACTAATATATTTATAAGCAATAATATAGTAAGCACAAATTGGAACTATAATACAAATAGATCATTAAGGAAATAGGATTATATATATGCTTACTGTTTACATTGCTGCAAGAGATATTGGTAATTATAAAGACAATACTGAAAGATTAAAAGAGGTTTTAATTGAAAGCGATATTGTTTTAGTTGAAAGTTTTAGAGAGGCTACTAAGCTTTTTAAAGCACTTAATATAAATAAAAATAAAGAATGCTTGATAGAGTTTAGCGAACATACAAAAAAATCCAAAGATATTGATGAAATAATTACAAAGATTATAAATTGCAAAACAGTTACCCTTATAAGCGATTGCGGCACTCCAATATTAGAAGATCCTGGAAGGCTTTTACTTGAATATTGTTATGCTCATAATATAAAGGTGCGTCCTGTAGCAGGTGTAAGCAGTGTTACGGCAGCTATTATGTGCCTGCCTTTTAACTTCAAAAAATTTTATTATGCTGGGCTTTTGCCGCGTGATGACAGAGAACGCGAAAAAAAATTATCATATTTAAAAAGATTAAATGTTCCTGTTATCATATTAGACACTCCTTACAGATTAGGCAAAGTACTTAATGCCATCAAGAAAGTATATTCCAAAGATAAAGAAATCGCTTTATGTTTAGATATTACAACTGAAAGCGAAGAAATCATTATAGATAGAGTATCAGATATATGCAGTAAATATCAGGAAAACAAAAAAAGAGAATTTGTAATAGTTATAAGCTGATTATATTTTTAACCGCACGCTGAACGATGCCAAAAAATATAAAATTGATTATCAATACAAATCAAATAATATATAAAAATGCATTCACCGTGCGTTTAAAAAATTTTTAAATTTAATTAACGCTTGGGTTGGTATTCCTTTTTCACATTTATATATATGAATAAATTTCAAACTTATAATTAAAAATATTACCTTAAAGGGGCTTTAGATACAGTAATTTTTGTACTTTTTAATTTATTATTTTCTTTTTCTAATAATATTTTACTTATGTACTCTGCAACTGATTGCACATTTGATACCTTTGAACCTAATATAATTTCCTTAATATAATTTTCATTTTTATCAAATAATTTACAATAATCAATATACAATCTTTTCTTTTTTAAATCTCTTTTTATATCTTTGGAATCAATATTATTTATTGAAATAATTCTTAATTCCTGTTCTTCAAAAAATGCTTCATGTTTAATGAGATATCTTATATTTTCAAATAAATAACTAAATATAATATTTTTTATTTTATCTTTTTCTATTTTATTTATATTATCTGATGCTTCAAATATTTTTTTAAAAATAAATTTTATTACAATTTCTATATTTTTCTCTTTTTCTTTTAATTCTGCTTTATATACATTTTCTAAATTTATTATTATACTTTTATATTTTGAATTTGTTGGATTAAAAACTAATTGATTTTTATCTTCATTATAATATAAAATCCAATATAAAGAATTTTTATTATAATAATTTTCTTTATTTTCATTATCAATATAACTATTTTCTAAATCTAAATATTGAGAATTCATCTTTACAGGAATGATATCTCCAAATGGATCATCATCAAAATAAGATTCATCTAATACCAAACATACTCCAGTAGATTCTATATTTTTATCTTTACCATATAATCTGAACATAGTTAAAGAATCTTTATTTCTGCTAAAAGATGTTTGAAATGGAATTAAGTTATATTCATTATTATTTTCTATTTTCATATTTACATTATTATTATAAAAAATATTTTCTAATATTTTACCTTCATTTCTATCATTTGCAGTTGTTATACTTGTTATTCTCAATTTGTTTTTATTATCATCTAATAATGAAAATAATATTTCCAAAGAAGTATAATGTACTATAGAAACTTCCTTTTCATAATGATCATATAGTAATTCACTTTTAAATGATAATAAAGAAATAAGTAAATACTCAAATAATAATACTTCTTTTATATTCTTCAAAATATAATTATCTATATTTTCTATTTCTTTATTTATAATAGATAAAGTTATATCTCTTTTCCATATATCAATATATGAATTATCTTCTAGCAATAAATTAATTATATTTAATATACTATTATAATTTAACTTAAAATATTTAGTAATAATATTAAGTAAATTACTAGCAGAAAAATTATAGTTTAGTTTAGACAACATAGAAAAATTATATAAACTTTCTTTATAATTATCTAAAACATAATAATTTAAAGCATTATAATAATAAGCTTCTTCATATTGATCATCTAGTGATATAACTTTATTAAAATCTTCTATAGATTCATTATATTTTTCTAAACAAAAATTTGATATACCTCTATTTAAATATGCTTCTTTATAGTGATAATCTATTTCTATTACTTTATCAAAATCTTTTATGGCTTTATTATATTGCCCTAATTTATTTTTGGTTATACCTCTATTTAAATATGCCCATTTAAATTTGTCGTTTAATTTTATTGCTCTATTAAAATCTTTTATAGCTTCATCATATTTTTCTAGTAATAAATAAGTAGATCCTCTATTATTATAAACATTATCATATTTATTATTCAATTCTATTGATTTATTAAAATTTGCTATAGCATCATCATGTTCACCTATGTTGGATTTTATTAAACCTAAATTATCATAATACATATATAAATATTCTTTATCTGTATTCAATTCAAATAATTTTTTTATATCTTCTAAAGCCCCATCATATTCAAATATTGCATTTTTAGATAAGGCTCTATTATTATAAGCTTTTTCATATTTTGGATTTAATTTAATAGTTTTATCATAGTATTCTATTGATTTATTGTATTCTTCTAAACTTGAATATATATTACCAATATAATAATATATTCCTTCGTCTTTATCATTTTCTTTTAATAATTCTTTAGCAAATTTTAAAGCCTCATTATGATTTTTTTCATCTATTAAATTATTTATTTTATCAATATTTTCTTTTATCATAAAATACTCTTATATTTAATTTATAATAGTATTATAAATTAAATATTTATACTATCAATAAAATTAATATAGTATTTGTATTATACTAAACTTTACTATATAATAATCATTCAAAATAATAATCGGGAATATATAATATAATGAGTGAGAACTTGAAAAACGAAATACTAGAACTTGTAAAAAGTGAAGATATAATAAAGCCTACTAGATACTTAGGCGGTGAAATAAATGCTATAATAAAACCTGATATGCCTTTTAAATTCGTTATGTGTTTTGCGGATATGTACGAAATAGCAATTAGCAATTTAGGGCTTTCTATACTTTATGAGGTTATTAACTCTATAGAATATGCTTCCTGTGAAAGAGTTTATGCAGTAGCTGAAGACTTTGAAAAACTTTTAAGAGAAAAAAATATACCGCTTTATACTTTGGAAACTTTCAGCAAAGTAAAAGACGCTGATGTTTTGGGATTTACTTTGCAGTATGAGCTTATATATACAAATATACTTCAAGTACTTGAATTAAGCCAAATACCTATACATAGAGATGAAAGAGGAGAAGATGTACCTATAATAGCTGCAGGCGGACCAAGCGTATTCAATCCGTTTCCTTTGGCTGATTTTATAGATGTGTTTTTATTCGGAGAGTTTGATTTTGAGATGAAAAACTTTGTTGATATAATCTATAATCTCAAAAAAAACGGAGCTAAAAGAGATGATATATTAAAAGAGCTTTCAAAACTTGAATACGCTTATGTTCCAAAATATCCAAGAGAACATGTAAAAAGAATATTCGTTGAAAATATTAATGAAATGCCTTATGTAAAAAAACCTTTAGTACCACTTGTAGAAGGAATACAAAATAGAATATCCGTTGAAATAGCTAGAGGCTGTACTCATAGCTGCAGATTCTGTTTGGCAGGAATCACTTATCGCCCTGTAAGAAACCGCACTATAGAAAAAATTGTCGATATAGCAATGGAATCATTAGAAGCTACTGGAGCTAATACTTTAAATTTATTCTCTCTTTCCGCTGATGACTATCCTCATATTGGAGAATTAATTGAATATTTACAGACATTAGGAGAGCATAAAGGATTTTCTCTTTCTCTGCCTTCATTAAGAATAGATTCATTCGATAAAGATACAGCAGACAGAATAGCACAGTTTAGAAAAACAGGCTTAACATTTGCATTAGAAGTTGGAAGCCATGAATTAAGAGAAAAAATCAATAAAGAAATGGACGAAGATGCCATTTACAATATACTTGCTGATGTTCAAAAAATGGGCTGGAAGATAGTAAAAATTTATTTTATGATAGGATTCACTGATAATCCGGACAAAGAAGCTGATGAAATAATAGAAGCCCTTGAAAAAATGATAAAAGTATCAAAGAATAAAGTAAAAATAAATGCTGCGATTAATGTATTTATTCCAAAACCTCATACTCCTTTAGAAAATAATAATCAGCTTACAGATGAAGAAGCAATTACTTATATAGGAAAGGTACGCGATCATTTCAGAGGCACTAAAGTAGCTATAAAATATCATCCTCCTAGAATGGCAGAAATTGAAGGTATAATTTCAAGAGGCGATGAAAAAATCGGGGACATTATTTATAAAGCATATAAGAAAGGTGCAAAATTTGATGCTTGGGTAGAATATTTTAAATATGATGTTTGGAAAGAAGTAATAGAAGAAAGCGGATACACTATAAAAGAATTATTAAGCAAAAAAATAAATACTCCTTGGAAATGCATTGATACTCTTGTAAGTCAAACTTTCTTTGATAAGGAGTACGAAAGATTTCAAAACGGTAAATTTACAGATTACTGCTTCACTGGAAATTGTCAGAACTGCGGTATAGATTATAAAAAATACTGCCATAAATATAAAAAAGAAGTTTTAAATACAAATTTCACTCAAATGGTTGAAGAATTAAAAACTTTAAAGAAAAGAGATATATTTGCTGTAAATTATAAAGTATTAATGAAATTCAAAAAAGAAGGCATATCATCACTTTTAGGAATGCATGATTTATCAAGAGTTATGATTTGTGCTTTAAAGATTGCAGGTGCAAGCATAGCATTAAGCAAAGGTTTTCACCCATTAGAAAAAGTTGTGTTTACTCCCCCTACTCCATTTGCATGCGAAAGTGAAGCTGAATATATGGAAATAAGTTTAACTGATTCTATAGATGTGGAGTTGCTAAAAAATAAAATAAACAATTTACTTTCTCATATAGGAATTGAAATAATTAATGCAGTATCTACTCCTTTAAATGCTAAAAATATTCAAGCTCTTCCAAAGAACACCATTTACAAGATAGAAACTGATAATGATGAAGAAGCATTAAAAATATTATCAAACAAGGAAGAATTAAAAACAAGCGAGGAGAGAAAAGGCGATTATTTAGTTATAAAGAAAGGCGATGATTTGCTCATAACACTTTTAGAAAGCAATGAAAAAGCTATAAGGGTACGCGATATAAAAAGCTATCTTTCAAAAAACAATATCAATATAAAAAATATTAGAAAGTTGGAATTAGTATAATATTGTTTTTATTGGCTTATTAATTTTTTATTAATACTTTACTCTATCATAAAAAGTACTATACCTAACTTATATCGGCGGGAATACACCTAAACAACTATATTTTGTCAAAAATTATTTTCTTATCTTTATTATTTGTGGGGACTAGCCCCCACACCCACAGTTCTTTTATTGGTATAAAAGAGCCAAAAGAACTGCATTTTAGTATAAATTTAGTGTATATCCTATATTTAACAGAATGTTTTTAAATAAAGTTCTAGCAATTGCGTTTTCGTGTAGCGTATCCTAAGGATAAAAACTTTGACGAAAAATCTCTTTAACGCACGGTAAACGAAATTAACAATATAGTAAAATTTGAATTGCAAATAAATCTATATTTTTAATTTTATTCTGCGTGCGGAAAATACATAATTTGTAATAAAAAGTACGATGCCATATACCTTCACCTTCGGTATACTTCCTTCAGTCGCGTATAGTTGACGTTTGATAAAATAATCAATGCGGGTACAACGAATACAAAATAATATAATTTAATTATAAAAAATATTAATATAACTGTATGTTACAACTTGTCATGCTTGAAATTTTATTATATCATGATAATAAAATTTTTTAGGAGAATAAAATGAAATCTTATAGAAAAGTTTTAGAAATAAATTACCCTAAAAGGAGAGGTTATATCAATATCACTCCTGAAGTTCAAAAATGCTTAAATGAAAGCGGTATTAAAGAAGGACTTGTTTTATGCAATGCTATGAATATAACAGCAAGTGTATTTATCAATGATGATGAAAGCGGACTACATCAGGATTTTGAAGTATGGCTTGAAAAATTAGCTCCTGAAAAGCCTCATAGTCAATATAATCATAACGGCTATGAAGATAATGCTGATGCTCATATGAAAAGACAATTAATGGGAAGAGAAGTTGTTGTGGCTGTTACAGAAGGAAAACTTGATTTCGGAACTTGGGAACAGATTTTCTACGGAGAATATGACGGAAAAAGAGTTAAAAGAGTATTGATAAAAATTATAGGAGAATGATATTAATTTTATGATAAAGCCAAAAAGATTAGAAAAAGGAAACACAATAGGAATAATCACTCCTTCAAGTGCATGCCCTAAAGATAAACTCGATGAAGGAATAGAATATTTAGAAAATAGAGGATACAAAGTAAAATTGTCAAAACATGTATTTGATAATTATAATGGATACGGCGGAACTGATGAAGCAAGGGCGGAAGATTTAAATAATTTTTTTAAAGACGATGAAGTCGATGCTATTATATGCTCAAGAGGCGGTTACGGAGCTGTCAGAATACTTGATAAATTGAATTATGATATTATAAAAAATAATCCTAAAATATTTGCAGGCTACAGTGATATCACTTCTTTTCATTTGGCTTTTTATGAAAAAACAGAACTCATCACTTTCCATGCCCCAATGGTAAGCATAGATATGGTAAAAGGAAAATCATTCGATGAAGCTTCATTAAATGATATGTTCGATGTTTTAGAAAGCAATGAAAAAATCATTTATAAAAATCCTGACGGCTCAGAGTTTGAAAGTATATCTTATGGAAATGATTCAAAAGCAGAAGGCATACTTATAGGCGGAAATTTCATTGTAATGATGTCTAGTTTCGGTACGGAATATTTTCCAAAATTAAATAAAGATTATATATTATATATAGAAGAAGTAGATGAAAAACCTTATAAGATTGACAGGATTATATCTACTTTATTTAATTCAAAAGAAATAGGCAAATCCATAAAAGGAATCGTAGTAGGAGATTTTGAAAACTGCGATTTAGTCGAAGGCGAAAAAGAAACAGGTTTTAAAACTGCTAAAGAAACTATAATAGAGAGATTAAGTAATTTAAATATACCTGTACTAACAAATGTAAAATGCGGACATGGAAAAACTAAACTTACTATGGCTCATGGTGCTATGGTAAAGATTGATGCAAAAAATAAAAGTTTTGAAACATTAGAAAATGTATTGATTTAAAAGTTTAAACAATAAAAATAAAATTAAGAGAGTTATTATGAAATTGTTTTTTAGCGATTATGATATGACTATATATATTCATGAAAAAATCGATGATAGTGTTTTTGATGCTGTGAAAAAATGGAGAGAAGCTGGAAACATATTTACTATAGCAACCGGAAGAAATAAATTTTCTATATTTGAACATATTGAAAGGCATGGATTAGAGTTTGATTATTTAATAGCAAATAACGGAGCTTTGGTATTTAATAACAAAAGAGAAGTAATATTTAAAGATGCTATTGATGATGAAGTATCATATAAGGTTATAAGATTTTTGCATGAGAAGTTCGGAGGCACTGTAGAAATAGCAAATGATAATTATATAATATCAGTAAAATCAAAAGACGGAAATGATATACTTCCTTTTAGAGTTGATAAAAAAATAAATATAAAAGAAATAGAAACTGTAAAAGATATTATACAGATAAACAAAATGACTCCTAATGCAGAAACTACTGAAATTGTAGCAAATACCATTAATAAAGAATTTGAAGAAGTAACAGCCTATGCCAATATTAGAACGGTTGATATAGTAAAGCATACTGTTAATAAAGCTAATGGTGTTGATTTTGTATATAAACTTCTAAAAAATAATAATCAGTCTATAGATAAAATATTAGTTGCAGGCGATTCTAACAATGATATAGAAATGATAAAAAGATATGATGGTTATGCACAGATTAATGCAAATGAGAAAATAAAAGCTATAACAGATAAATATTTTAATTTTATTTCTGACATTATTTACAAAGAATTATAACTATTGCTTTAAATACCATATTAGGGTATAATACAACAAATACCTATAAAAGGAGTATTTATGTGAGGAATATTTTGTATAATCGGTCTGATTATAGCAGGTATAGTAAGTTTATTCGATAAATTAAGAGGAAAAAAAGAATAACCCCGAATTATTTTAATAAATAAAACGGGGCTTTTTTATTCTTTAATTAAATGAAAAATCAATTATGCTGCCTGATAAACTAATTTTCCATCAGAGTAAGTTTTTAATACTTTAGTTTTAGTAATATCTGTAGGAACTATATCAAGTATATTTTGATCCAATATTATAAAATCAGCTTTCTTTCCTACTTTTATAGAACCTAAACTATCTTCAGCAAAATTCTGATAAGCACCATTTATTGTAGCACAGTCCATCATCTGTTCAACACTTACAATTTGATCTGCTCCAAGTAAAGAAGAAGGCTCTCCATCCAAATTCATTCTTGTAGAAGCAAACTGTATTGCATCCAAAGGTTTAGGCGATATTGTTACAGGATAATCGCTTGCAACTGATACTACACATCCAGCATCAAATAAGTCTTTCATAGGATATTCTTTATTAGCTCTTTCTTCTCCTAAATAAGGTACTTCCAATTCATAAAAATATCCTTTTTCTTTAAAGAACCAATATGGGTTTGTAACAGCAACTATATTTAATTCTCCCATTCTTTTTATATCATCTTTATTAACTAACTGTAAATGAGTTATAGCATGTCTTTTGTTAGTTTCACCTGTAGTGTCTTTTAAATATTCAAAAGCATCTATAGCCTGTCTAGCAGCTGCATCTCCTATAGAATGTACATGTATTTGTAAACCTAGTTTTTGAGCATTAAGATATACATCATTTAAAGAATCTTGTTCCCAAAGTTTATAGCCTTTAAATCCGCTATCTGAAGCATAATCATCAAGTAAATAAGCTGTTTTACCTTCTACTACACCATCGGCAAATATTTTCAAAGTTGTCATTTTGAATTTATTTCCGTTTACATCTTTTCTAAGCTGAGATATTTTATCAAATTTTTCTTTAGGGTTATCTGTATTGTATAAACTGTAACCAACAAAGAAATTTAATTTTAATTCATTATTCTTATCAAGTTCATTTAAAGCTGTAAAAAAATTATCAGAAGGCCCAACTGTATTAATACCAGGTTCAAAAACAGATGTTATTCCATATGATAATACTTCATCTTGATATGCAAGTATTGCATTTTTATATTCATCTACCCCAAAATCTGGAATTTTTTGAGTAATTAAATCTGCTGCTTTTTCTCTGAATGTTCCAGTAGGTTCTTTAGTTACAGGATCTCTCTCTATAACTCCACCTTCAACATCTGGAGTATCAGCATTTACTCCTGCTATTTCCATAGCTTTTGAATTAACCCATACAGCATGACCATCTTCAGAAGTCATTACTATTGGTATTTCTGATGTTATACTATCGAGTACATCTTTTGTAGGGCCTGTTACAGGAGCATATCCATTATTCCAGCCTCTTCCTCTTAACACAGTTACATTTTTATTTTTTTCATAGAAATCTCTGATATTATTAGCATAATCATCTACGGATTTACCTGAATACAACTGCACTTGATATAATTTTAAAAGACCGCCTTTAGCTGTATGAGCATGGGCTTCAAAAAAACTAGGCATTGCCATACCGCTTTCTAAATTAATAACTTCGGTATTATCACCTATAAACTCTTTTACTCCCTCTTCATCTCCAACATATTGATATACACCATCTTTAATAGCAATAGCATTTACTATTTTTTTATCAGCTTCAGATGTGTATATTGTACCCGTTATTACAGTGTCAGCATATTTACTGCCGCCATTGCAACCGATTACAATAAAAGATAAAATTAGTAAAATAATTGGTAATAATGTTTTTTTGTTCACTTTTTGTAAACTCCTTTAAATTAAATTTTTAAAATGAGACATAATTTTATATTAATTAAATACTATATACAATAATCAATATGTAATTTTTTTGACTTTTTATTAAAAAAATTTAATTTTTATATAGTTTTGTATTAAATGAACAATAATTAAATAAATTCAGAATTACTTTTTGGATAATATTTAAATATATATATTTAATATTAATTTGAATATTTTTCTAATAATTCATCTATTAATTTTATTTTATCTTTATTTTTTATATGATAGAATTTACCTATTGTAGTAGGAAAATAATCTTCCTCTTTTAATTTATATATTTTAACTTTGGCAGCTATTACCCAATCTGAAACATTAACCCTATCAATTTCATTTTTTCCAAATTTAATATTGAACTTATCAAGAGAATCTGAATCAGTCAAAGCTTCTGCAACAGCAACTGCAGTTAAACCATCTGCTATCATTATTCTAGTACCTTTTAAAAATTTCTTTTCTTTTACTTTTTCTGCCCCTGCCTTCACTTCAGCAAATACAATATTATGCTTATAGAATATATCCAAAAGTTTAATATCACCATGCTCCCCTCTTCTGCTTCCAAACTTCACATACTGCATATTATTCTCCTTAAAATTAACAATTCTTCATATTTTTACAAACAAGAAATCTGTCCTTACCGCTTAAATCTTTTTTTACCGATACATTTTTTATATCAAGAGAATTACATATATTAATCAATGCCTCTCCCTGATCATAGCCTATTTCAAAAAAGAAAGCTCCATTATCTTTTAAATATTTTTCTATGATACTTAAAAAACTCTTATAAAAATCAAGTCCGTCATAACCTGAATATAAAGCATTTTGAGGCTCGAACTCCAAATCCTTTTGAAGCGAATCTTTATCTCTTAAAGGCACATAAGGAGCATTTGAAACTATTATATCAAATTTATTTTCGGGTATAAAACTTAAAGCATCAGCATTTATTATATTTATAATTTTTTCATTTCCTAATATATTTAAAGCATTTTTATTTATAACTTGAAAAGCACCTTCACTAATTTCAATAGCTGTAATATCAATGTTTTTATTTTTCTCTAAAAATAATTTTTTTAATGTTACAGGTATATTTCCGCTTCCTGAACCAATATCGCATATTGAAATATTATCTTTATCCTTTGCATAATCTAACACCAAATCAATAAGCTCTTCAGTTTCAGGTCTTGGTATAAGCACATTACCATCAACATAAAAATCGAATCCGTAAAACTCTTTTTTATTTATTATATATGATAAAGGCTCATAATTTAAGCGTCTATTTATAAAACTATCTATTTTATTTATATCACTATCTGTAAGCTCTTTTAAACCTTCTGATATTAATTTTATCTTACTAATACATAAAGCATGCATTATAATAGTTTGTGCCTCAATATATGACACTTTATAATCATCATTGATTTTTTCTAATTGTTTAGCGTAATTGATTATTGCCTGATTTATATTCATATTCAAATTAATTATTCAAAAAATCTTCTCTTTTAGGTGTGAAAGTATCTAATAATTTGCCTTTCTTAATGCATTTACAGCCATGGCTCATATTTTTAGCAAAATGCAAACTATCACCTGATTTACATAAATACTTTTCTCCATTAACTGTAAACTCAAACTCTCCATCTATAATATATGTTATTTGTTCATGCTCATCATGAGAATGAGTTTCAGCTACAGCACCCTCATCAAATTCCATATAAACAGTCATTAAATTATCAGAATAGGCCAATATTCTTCTTTTAAGTCCGTTTCCTAAATTCTGTAAATTAGTTTTATTAAAATCCTGATACATTAACAGCTCCTTTTTTATAAGTTATGAACAATAATAATATATAACAATTTGATGAAAAAATATATATAAAAATTATATTTTATAAAATAGAAATAACAATTATTGTTGCATAATATCAAAAAAATAATATTATTAATATATGAAACATAATTTAAAATCCGATTTGGATAAATTAACAAATAGAGGGATGGCATTGGACGATGATATCAATATGCTTAAAAATTATTCTTTAGAAAAGCTTATTGATTGTTTGAATAATGGTAATGCTATAATAAGAACATCGGCTTCTATCAATTTGATGCCTTACATAAATGAAGATAATGTACAAAATGAATTATTAATGCAATTATCTGAAGAAAAAAGTTTATATACTAAAATAGCAATTTGTGAAACTCTTCAGCATGGAAATATTGATACTGCAGAAAAGATGACTGAATATCTTGGAATTATAGGAAATAATCAATATAAAAAATTACCCCAAAAAATATCATCAAAAAAATCGTACCCCCTGCCTAGAGATATAATAGCAAGAACTTTATCTAAAATGGATATGAGCATTTTACCTGCATTAATAAAAATATTAAAAAGCAGTAATTTAATAAAAATTTATGAAGCTATAGACGCCTTCGGATATATATGTTTTTATAATAAAACTTTACAAAATGAGAAAAATCTTGAATGTATAATAAAATTAATGAACAAGTATAAAGATGACAAACTTCTTTTATGGAAATGTATAACTTGCCTATCAGCATTTAATCTTGATAAAAGCAAAGAAATACTAAATAGTTTTATAAATGAAGATAATAAAGATATTTTATCATTAGAGGCTAAAAGGTCTTTGTCTATATTAAATAAAAAATAAATATTTAAATGATATATACTAAAAATTTTTAAGTTTGTCAATTGATGCACTTTATGTAAATTGTATCTACTTTTTTGCCGCACAAAAAAGTAGCAAAAAACGCAATTGCTAGAACTTTATATTTTAAGAATATCTATCAAATGGTGTAATACCCTAATTTTAGGTTAAAAATGCAGTTGTTCGCGAAGCGTATCCGAGCCTGTTGAGGATATAGGTTCTCGCCTGCCGAAGGCACGCACAGCGAGGCGGGCTTCGCCTTATACCAATACCGAAGGTACCTACTCGGTAAAAGAACTGGGGTATTGCGTAAGCACGCAGAGCGGTTGGCAAAGCCCCATATATTAAAAAGAAACTATAGTTTTATTTTTGACAAAATATAATTGTTTAGGTATATACTAAAAATTTTTAAGTTTGTCAATTTTTTTGTTGTTCTTTTTCCCGCCGCACGACTACCTAAAGGACTTCTTTCGGTCGCAGGCAGACTTCATCAAAGAACCTTATATCCTCGATAAACTCGGATACGATTCGCTAAAGTGCAAGTGTAAAATTAGTACTAAATAGAAAATTATCCAACATATAAACACTTGATAGATTAACAATTTCAATGTATTATCTTATATTAAAAATCTTCTTTTATATATAGAAAATAATTAGTATATAAAAATAATTAATAATTTTTTAAGGAAAATATATGACTTATCCAGAATTTTTCACGCCTTATGTGTTTCCGCCTAATATACCAATACTAGGTGCTATAAGATGGTATGGGCTTATGTACATTGTAGGCATTTTAGTATCATGCATAATATTATATTTTATTCAAAAAAGGGGTTGGATAAAATTCAATATTAATGAAAAAAATGGCGGTATATATGACATGGTTTTTTATGCTGCTGTAGGTGCTATAGCAGGAGCTAGAATTGGTTATTTTCTTTTTTACTCACCAAAGAGTTTTTTAACACCTTGGGAAATAATAGGTATTAATCTTGATAATGGATTTAGTTTCACAGGTTTCGCCGGTATGTCATTTCATGGCGGATTCATAGGTATGTTTATAGCATTATTTATATTCAGCAAAAAGTATAAATATGATTTTTACAATATCACAGACAATGCCACACTTCCATGCAGTTTATGTTTGTTCTTTGGAAGGATTGGAAACTTTATGAATGCTGAACTTTACGGAAGAGTTACTGATTCTTTTATGGCAATGAAATTTCCGTTATATGATGCAGTAGGCGGTTATGAGAGATGGGCAGCAATGTTTCCGGCAATAAGACCTTATACAGAATTAAGACACCCTTCACAATTATACGAAGCATTTCTTGAGGGTATTGTTCTTGCTTTAGTATCTTTTTTAATAGGTTATTTAAGCGAGAAGAATAAAAATATAAGACCTGGTACAAGGCTTTGGGTTTGGATTTTCCTTTACGGACTTTTCAGAACTTTAATAGAACAGTTTGCAAGAGATATTACAGAATGGACTGCAGGACCAATCACAGCTGGTGCTATTTATTCTATGCCTATGATGTTAATCGGTATTGTTATGCTTGTTTATATTTATACAAGAAAAGATTATAATCCTGCACTTGAAGTAAATACAAAAGAAGCAAAAAAGAATAAAAAGAAATAAATTAATTAGAAATTAATTTAATAATAAAGCCTAGTATGATAATAAAAACATATTAGGCTTTTATTTTTTATAACGCACGTTAAACACAACTATTTATATAATTATCATGCTATTATTAATTATTCATATTAATAAACTTTATTCTGCGTGCGGTGAGTATGCAATAAATTTAAAAAATATTGGGTGGGCAGCTAAAATAACTATTGAAAGTTTAAAAGAAAAATAATACAAAAATATCATAAAAAATTAAAAAGCCTAGAGGGTGGGTAAATGTAATTAAGTTTTAAAACTTTATTTACATACCCCGCCCTTTATTTTTCATTACTTTATTTTGATATTTTCACTTTCATTTATTTTTCTACTTTTATTAGAATTTTAAGAACCCACCCAAGTGTTAATTAAATTTAAAATTTATTTAACGCACGGTTAACAAAATTTTGAATATAATAAAATTTGAATTGCAAAATAATTTATATTTTTAGATTTGCTCTGGAGGCGAATAATTTTATACTTTACTTAATATTTGAAAAAATATAAAATATAATAAATAAATTTTAGGAATTATTTATGAAAGGTATACAAGATATAATAAATACAAAAGATATAAATAAAAGAAGAGAGATTTTAAAAGAGAAATATTTTAAAGATTCAATATACTGCGTAACAGCAGAAGATTTTTCAAACGGAAGAAATAATATAGAAGTTGTAAAATCAATGCTTGAAGCCGGCATTAAAATTATTCAGTATAGAGAAAAAGACAACCCTAATAAATATATGCGTGAAAAGTATGAAGAATGCTTAAAGATTAGAGAGCTTACAAAAGAGTATGATGCCTTATTTATAATAGATGATTATGCTGATTTGGCAATTGCAGTTGAAGCTGACGGAGTTCATATAGGTCAGAAAGATATGCCTATCGAAGTAGTAAGAAAAATTGTAGGATATGATAAAATTGTAGGGCTTTCTACTACTAATGAAAAACAGGCAGAAGAAGCCATTCATACAAGTGCAGATTATATTGGAATAGGTCCTATATTTTCAACTAATACTAAACCAGATGCTAATGAAGCTACCGGTATTGATTATCTTGATTATGTAGTTAAAAATTTGGATATTCCTTTCGTTTGTATAGGAGGAATAAAATTAAATAATATGGATTTGCTTATAGAACATAAAGCCATGAGTTTATGCATGCTTACAGAGATAGTATCTTCTGAGGATATAAAAGCTAAATGCGAACTTCTAATCAAAAAAATGAAAAGATTATAAAGGCTTGTATTTATACTGTCATTATAATATTTGCTTTTATTTTTATTATAAAAACTTCTAATCTTAAAGAAAGCAAAGATTTAATCATTGACTCAAAATCAATAATAAGCATGATAGAAAATAATAAAGCAAGCATTATATATGATTATATAAAAAACAGAGATAAA
The DNA here is from genome assembly GCF_944393015.1 of uncultured Brachyspira sp. Lineage (GTDB taxonomy): Bacteria > Spirochaetota > Brachyspiria > Brachyspirales > Brachyspiraceae > Brachyspira. Next base: position 8,325 of record NZ_CALXYQ010000015.1, on the reverse strand, counting down.
GTTTATGTATTGTATGCTGAAAATGATGATAAAAAATATATAAAAACTCATTTTCCAAGCATAAAATTTATAGGCAAGTTCAAACTAATTTTTTATACTTTATTTTTCAAAGACAAAATTATGTTTTATGCTAGCGATGATAAGCTGATTGATAAACTTAGATTTTTTAAAATTCATTATAGCCATGTGATTTTGAATATTGACGATATAAACAGTGATGAATATTTAACTTTAAAAGATTCTTATAATACAAAACTTTTTCTATCATTTACAAATAAAGATTTTTATAATATAGATTCCAACTACAATAAAGAGCTGTCAAAATATTTAAAAGCCCTCGATAAAAATTCTATAAGAGTGGTAGACGGCGACACTATAAAATACAAAGACAATTATTACAGATTCATAGGACTCGATGCACCAGAACTAAAGCAGAACTATGGAACCAATGTTAAAGCCTATGTTGAAAACAAAATTAATAATGCTTCAAATGTCAGCATGCTTGTAGGCTCTTATGATGCTTTCGGGCGTATACTATGTCATTTATTTATAGATGATATTCCATTAGCATATCCTATGATGAAAGACAAGCAAGCCAAAGAAACCATAATGAAATACGGAGATAACGGCTTTGTAAATATAGCGAGCAATATAGTTTATTTATCCAAATTTCAAGGCAGACGTCCATTCACTGATCCAGCAAAATTTAGAAGTGAAAACAGATAATATTTTTTTTATTATACTTTTTTATAAAAATAAAACCCAGCATAAAAGCTGGGTTCTATTCTATAATATTTATTGAGTTTATGCTATCAAATTAAATTTTTTCAAATCATCATCTACATTAGTTATTCCTGAAATACCAAATTTTGAAACTAATATATTAACTACATTAGGTGATAAGAATCCAGGAACTGTAGGTCCAAGATGAATATTTTTAACTCCTAAATATAAAAGAGAAAGTAAAACTATTACAGCCTTCTGTTCATACCAAGCTATATTATAAACTATAGGTAAATCATTAATATCTTCTAAACCAAATAAATCTTTAAGTCCCAAAGCTATAACTGCCAATGAATAAGAATCATTACATTGTCCTGCATCCAATACTCTAGGTATACCGTTAATATCTCCTAAATTCAATTTATTATATCTATATTTAGCACATCCTGCAGTTAATATTACAGTGTCTTTAGGAAGTTTTTTAGCAAATTCAGTATAGTATTCTCTCTCTTTATGTCTTCCATCACAACCGCCCATTACAATGAATCTTTTTATAGCACCAGATTTAACAGCCTCAGCTATCTTAGCTTTAAGTGATAAAACCTGATTATGAGCAAATCCTCCTACTATAAAACCGCTTTCTATTTCTTTAGGAGCTTTACATTTTTTTGCATGCTCTATTATAGGAGTAAAATCTTTATCATTTTCTTTATCAGTATGACTTTCTATATGTTTTAATCCTTCAAAACCAGCAGCACCTGTTGTATATATTCTATCTTTATAACTTTCTAAAGGCGTCACTATACAGTTTGTAGTCATAAGTATTGGGCCATTAAAGTTTTCAAAATCTTTTCTTTGATCCCACCAAGCTCCGCCGTAATTTCCTACAAAATGTTTATATTTTTTTAATTCCGGATAATAATGAGCAGGAAGCATCTCTGAATGAGTGTATACATCTACTCCTGTACCTTCTGTTTGTTTTAATAATATTTCTATGTCTTTTAAATCATGCCCTGAAACTAATATACCCGGATTTGTACCAACGCCTATATTTACTTTTGTAATTTCTGGGTTGCCATAAGTAGAGGTATTAGCCTTATCAAGTAAAGCCATTCCATCAACTCCGTTTTTTCCTGTTTCAAGTACTAAGGCTAAAAGTTCATCAGCATTTATATCATTTCTTAATGTTTCATTCAAAGCTCTTTGTATGAATGCATCCACTTCTTCATTCTCATAATCAAGCATATTTGCATGCCTCATATAAGCACTTAATCCCTTAACTCCGTATATAACAGTTTCTTTTAAACTTCTTATATCTTCATTTTTTTCTTCTAGTACTCCGACAGTTTTTGATTTAGCATCCATATCTTCTTTACTTTTAGGAGTCCATAAAGATTCTTCAAGTATTAATGATTTATCCTTTACTTGATTTGCTAATTCATTACAAAGTTTTGAAGTATATTCTATTCTTTTATAAAAAACTTCTTTATCAAAATTAGCATTTGTTATTGTAGTAAATAAATTGAATGTTATATCATGATTAATTTTTTTATTTACTTTTCCGCCTTCTTTTCTTATAGCAGTTGTTATATTAGAAAGTCCTTTAGTTACATGAACAAGCAAATCTTCTAAATATGCTAAGTCCGGCTTTTTACCACATACTCCTGATACAACACAGCCTGTATTATTCATTGTTTCCTGACATTGATAACAAAACATTTTATTATCCATATAATGATTAATCCTCCATTTGTTTTTTATTGTTTTTATTTTTTATCATTTGTTTCATTTATCTTGAAATCTTTATCTAGCAGATAATGATCTTTAATTGTATGGCTTTCCATATAGTTTTTGAATTTTCTGTTTATGTCATTAACTAGATCCCCCATTATACAGTTTGAACAATATTTACCGCATTTAGAATGAAATAAACAGCTTCTTTCCCAATTCTTACCCTCTATAGCTTCATATATTTCAAGAAATGAAGTATCTTCTTTTCCTTCAGCTATTCTGAATCCTCCAGCCGGACCTTTTGAAGATATAAGATATCCAGCCTTTACAAGTGTTTGAAGAACTTTTGATAAATGATTTGAAGATACATCAAATCTCTCTGCTATATCCTTTAGAGATGCGAAATCTTTTATAGATATATATACCACAGAATGTAATGCTATAGCTGAAGCTTCTGATATTTGAATCATTAAAAGTCTTTAATTTAGTATATTAGTACTATAATACTAAATTAGTTTTTTGTCAATATATATTAATAAAAAAAATCAAAATTATAAATTATTATAATAAATGTAGAAGCAATATAGTTTATTCATCGAAATTTCAAGGCAGACGCCCATTCACAGACCCCGCCAAATTCAGAAGCGAGAACAGATAATTATTTAATTTTTTCTCACAAAATATTACTTTATATGCAAAAAACAACATTCGTGACAGTTTTTGTCGTAAAAATGTGTTATACTATATGGCGTATACTTAGTTTTAAGGATTATTATATGTCAGAACAAACTAATCAAGAAAATAATAATAAGTCTGTAGAAATGCTTACAGTGAAATATTTATTAAACAATAATTATAATTTCGTTATACCTAGTTATCAGCGAGGGTATAGATGGGACGAAATACAGGTAAACGATTTGCTCAACGATATTTATGAGTTTCATCAAAATAATAATGAAGGCTTTTATTGTCTTCAGCCCCTTGTATTAAAAAAAATATCAGATGAAAAAGAATTAAATGAATTAGGACTTAAAGATAAAAATAACGTATATGAAGTTATAGACGGACAGCAGAGATTAACTACAATTTATTTAATATTAAAATATTTAAAAAGTAAGAATATTATTAAAGAAAATATATACACAATAACTTATAGTACAAGGAAAGATTCTAAAATTTTTTTGGAAGAAACATTAACAGATAAAGAATTGTCCGAAAAAGAACAATACATAACACATATCGATTTTGAATATATCTATAATGCATATCATACAATAAAAAAATGGTTTGAAAGCAATAAAGAAAATAAAGGTAAAGATGAAAACAAAGGCATAGAAGAAATAATAAAAGATATTCTATTGGATGGAGAAAAAGTACAATTTATATGGTATGAACCTGAACCTAATCATAATGCTAATCCTATAGAAATTTTCACAAGAATAAATATAGGAAAAATTCCTCTTACTAATTCTGAACTTATTAAAGCTTTATTTTTACAGAAAGCTAATTTCAAACATAATGAAAATTTTGATGAAGCTTTATATGAACATACTCAAATAGAAATTGCAAGCGAATGGGATTATATAGAAAATACATTGCAGGATAATAGATTTTGGGGATTCATTAATAATGATATGGATAAAAAATATAATAGGATAGACTATATTTTTGAAATAGTATTTAATAAATCGCTATTAGAAGAAAGTAATAAAAAAGATAAAAATGAAATAAAAAAATTATTAAATGAAATAGGTGAAGATAATTATAAAACTTTCAGATATTTTTACAAAAAGTGGAAGGAGAATAAAAATAAAATGTCTTTTATGGAAGATACTTGGAAAGAAATAAGATATTCTTTTTATGCTATGAATAAATGGTATAATGATTTAACTCTTTATCATTATATTGGATATATTATATATTGGTCTAAAGATACAAAAAAAGATATAATTGAATTATATAATTTGTATACTAATAATACAAAAATAGAGTTCCATAATAAATTAAGTGATAGAATAAAGTTAATATTAAAAAACATTAAATATTATAATGAAAATAATAAGTGTAATATTTACTATGATAATAAAACTAGAGATAATATAAAAATGCTGCTTTTACTCTATAATATAGAGTATATGATAAAAAACAATAATTCTTATTCAAAATTTCCTTTTTATTTATTTAGAAAACAAGAATGGGATATTGAACATATAGAGCCTAAAACGCCACAGTCTGAAGATAAATTAGAAGGGTACATAAAAAGTATATTAGAAAATGAATATGTAAAAAATGAATTAAATACTTTAAATAATGAATTTAAAAATATAAAAAATAATGATAAAAATAGAAATAAAAAATTATCGGATTTATATAAAAAAATAAAAAATAAATTTTCTAATGATGAAAATATTATAGATGAAGAATTAAAAGATTATTTAGGTAATTTAGTATTGCTTGATAGTAAAACCAATAGAGAATATCATAATGCATTCTTTGCTATTAAAAGAAAAATAATAATAGAGAAAGATAAAAATAATAACGAGAATTTTATTCCTATATGTACTAAATATGTATTTTTAAAATATTTTGATGAAAGTATAGAAACATCTAGTGTACATCAATGGACAAAAATAGATGCTGTTAAATATGAGCAAGATATATATAAAACACTAGAAAAATTTTTAACAAAATAAAGGAGATTATATTATGAATTATGATTTAAATAAACCTTTAAGTTTAATAGAATTTTTTAATATAGAAAAAAATTTTAGAATAGAAATACCAAAGATACAAAGAGATTATGCTCAGGGCAGAGAAAATGAAAGCGAAGTAGCAAATAGATTTTTAGATAAAATATTTGAATGTTTAAAAGAAGATGATAAAAAATTAGAGTTAGATTTTATATACGGCTCTGTAGATAAAAATGTAGTTTATTTATTGGACGGACAGCAGAGAGTTACAACTTTATTTTTGCTTCATTGGTATATAGCATTGAGAGAATTAGCAAAAGATGAATTTAACAAAATAGAATGTTTAAATAAATTTACTTATTCTACAAGAGTATCATCAAGAGAGTTCTGCCAAAATATAATAGATAATATGGAAAAAATAAAAAAATATTATGATGATGAATATTTAGATAAAAGTGAAGAAGATAATGAAGTAAAATTATCTAATATAATAAAAAATTTTTATTGGTTTACAAATGAAAATGACCCTACCATAAAAGCTATGCTTAATATGATAGATAAAATAGATGAAAAATATAATGAAATTACGAAAGATAATAGTTCTATTAAGTTATTTTATAATTTAGAAAAAATACAGTTTTATTTTTTACCTTTGGAAGATTTCAAACTTACTGATGAAATTTATCTGAAAATGAATGCTAGAGGAAAGCCTTTAACAAGTTTTGAAAATTTTAAAGCTGATTTAACTAATTATTTTATAAAAAGTAATGAAAATAAAATAGATAGTTCAATACAGCAGCAATTAAGCGATTTAGATAACAAATATACAAACTTTTTCTGGCAATTATCTGAAAAGTATAATAAAAAAAATAAACAAAACAATATTATCTTAGATGATTTATACATTAAATTTTTCTATAGAATTACATTAATATATTTTATAATAAATTATGAAGAAAGTAATGAAAAATTAATCGATAATAAATATTATAATAAATATTTAAAAAATGGAAGTTTTGAAGAACTAAATGAAAAAAATAAATATTCTAGTTTTAATGTATTTGAAGAAACTTATGATGAAAACAAAAATATAATTAAAATAATATTCAAAGTATTAGATCTTTTAGAGAATGAATATAATAATAACATTTTAAATACTATTAAACCTATATGGGATCAAAATGATTATGATATTTTATCAAAAATAAAATATGAATATGAAGATATTATAATATTTTCTGCTTTAATATTTTATATTGACAAAAATAATTTCAAATATAATGAAACATCTTTTAAACAATGGATGAGAATAGTATGGAATATAACTGAAAATTCATATATAGATGAATCTTCTTATATAAGCCTAATAAAACTTTTTTATGAATTATCAGAACATTATTCAAATATATATAATTTTTTAGCTGATGATAATAATAAAATAAAGTCTGAAATATCAAAAGAAGCCGTTCAATATGAAAGAAGAAAATGCAAGTTTATAGTTGCAAATAACAACTGGGAAAAATATTTTACCGAAGCTGAAAAACATCCATTTTTTAAAGGTTATATAGATTTTTTAATTGATGATAATATGGATATAGGCAAATTCAATCATAGAAAAAAAATGATGTATAAAGTATTTGGTCCTAATGGTACAAAAGAAGAATTTTTAGAAAATCATTTATTTTTAAGGGCTTTGATATCAAAAATAGATTATTTTTGGGATTTATCAGATAACTTTAAAGATACTACAGAATCACTAAAAATATTAATTCGATATAAAGAATACTATGATTATAGTAGTGATGGACGTTATTTAATGAATAATATTATTAGATATTGGTTTGATAATTCAAAAAATAAAGAAGAATTAATTAAAGAATTAGAGAAATCTACTAAGCGTAATTCTGAAATTAATATAGATAATAATGAAGCATTTAGAGAAAGAGTAAAAATAGCACATGAAGCTTTATATAAAGAACCTGATTTACAAAATTGGATGCAAGCAAAAGGTGCTCATAATATAAAAAATGATTATGGAAATTTCTATGTTTATAGATATAGATCCCCTAATGATAGAGTATTAATAGGTTCATATAGAAATAAATTGATAAAGTATTTAATATCTAATTATAATTGTGAAGATAGAAATAATTATCAGCTTCCATATGAATTACAGTCAGGAGATAAGAAAAAAATAGAATACTTCGGATGTTTTGAAATAACTATTTACTATAAAGATTATAATTTAAATTTTGATAGATGGAATCAATTAACAATTAAAAAAGGAGATAAAGATTTTTTGAAAGAAGAATATAGAAGTCTTAATAATTATACTTTTAAGGATTATAAAGATGTGCTTAAAAGAGAATTTTTTGATAAATATTAAAATTATAATTAACTAAAATACAAATAAAAAAGGAGTTTAACTTAATTAAAAGCTAAGCTCCTTTTTTATATAGAGTTATAGGATTTGCACTTTTTGGTTCTTTTTGCGGCGGGAAAAAGAACAACAAAAAAATTAAGAAAGTTGAAAATTACATATATAGTAGTTATAGTATTTGCGTTTTTAGCGTAGCGTATCCGAAGTATAAAAACTTTGGCGAAGCCCGCAGAGCGTGTGCGGCAAAAAAGTAGATAATTGATAATTCAAATTTTTTAATATGTATACAACTATATTTTATCAGAAATAATTTTTTTAAATTTTAAATATCTGCAGGGCTTTGCCCCGCACCCCCAGTTCTTTTATTGGTATAAAAGAACCAAAACAACTGCATTTTTAACCTAAAACAATGGTATTACCCATATATTTAATACATATTCTTAAAATATAAAGTTTTAGCAATTGCGTTTTTTGCTACTTTTTTGTGCGGCAAAAAAGTAGATAATTAATAATTCAATTTTTTAATATATATAAACAACTTTATTTTATCAATTTTATATATTTTTCCACATATGCTATCAACTTTTTCACACAGAACACTACAGGTGACTTCATCGGAACGCTTCGCGAAAACGAAGATACTGCAACCTTATATTTTTTTAATGAAATTAGAATCTAAAATATTGTAAAGTGTAATGATAGTATCTAAGAAAAATAAAACTAATTGTTTAAGAGCCCCAGATATTGCACACTTTTAGTTTAAAAAAAGTAGGTATCCCTTATAATTTAAATTGCTAGAAA
>NZ_CALXYQ010000014.1 GCF_944393015.1 uncultured Brachyspira sp. | reverse complement strand
AAAGAATGATCTTTAGCTTTTACTTTATTATTTCCATTTATTTTATATACAAAAAGAGGTAAAGTTGCTATTGTTTCAGCTATAACTCTCACGCATGCAAATACTGTAGAGAAAGTTAAAGCAGTATTAGGATTGACTGCTGATAAAGTTTTATCATTTTGAATAGACAAAAAGTTATTACTGTCAATATGACTGAAATCAGGAAACAGCCACTTTTTTATATAATTCCTTATATTTTTTATAATAGGCATATATATATAAAAAAATATAAGGAAATATAAGTATTATTTAATTATATTATGCTATTTTTTCATTAATAATATCCTCTTGTTTATCTTGATATGCTTTACTTACTCTTTTTACTGCTGTATCAAAATATTCATCATCAAGCTCTATTCCTATAAACTTTCTATTAGTATTAATACATGCAACTCCTGTACTGCCTCCGCCCATAAATGGATCTAGTATTGTATCGTTTTCATCTGAAACTAATCGTACTAAACGCTCCATTAAAGCAACAGGCTTCTGTGTTGGATGCTTATATTGATACTGTTCTCTGTTACAACGCATAATAGATGTTTCTATTTTTCCTTTCTTTACCGTTTGAAATAGATAAAGACCGCTTTTATGACTTTTAAATTTTTTAACTATTAAATGATGTTCTCTTTTTTCTTCATAATTAAACTCTTTTATTCCTGTCTCTATATATTTAATAACATCATCTTTATATTTGCTGTTTAATGCACTCCTTAATCCTTTCCAAATATCTATTATTCTATCCAATTTATTTTTATTAATTTGATATTCCAAATAATCAACATGTGATTTTCTTAAATTAGCATTTCCAAAACTGCGAAAAGAAATATCTTCATGTATTCTTAAAAAATTATGTAAAAAATTAGATGCATTATTTTTTTCCCATACAGCAGTTTCTTTAAACTTAAAACCTAATTTGTCAAGCATTAAGTTCCATCTGAAAAAAGCATCTCCTCTTCCAAAAAATGCTATCATAGAATTATTTTTTAATAATCTTTTCCATTCTCCAAATACTTTATCTTCATTGAAAGGTATATCTAGTTTATGCTTTAAATATAAATACGGTGGATCTGATGCTACAGCATTTATAGAATTACTTTCTAATTCTTCCATAACCTCTTCACAATTTCCCTTAAGTAAAGTACAGTTTCCAATAACAACTTTCCTAACCATAAAAAGCTCCTGAATTATTTTTTTTCTTATAGTTATAAAATATTATATTACTTATTATTAATATATATTTTTAACTAAAATATACTATTAGGAGTATAAATGCCCGATAAAGCTAAAAAAGCCCCTGCCAAGGGCACACCTGCGGTGAAAAACGCCCAAAATAAGCCAAAAAAAGCCGTTAAAATACCAAATCCGCCAGAATATTTTTGTGGGTATTCTTTAAAAAAATGGAAAGAACTTGCTCCTATTTTTGCTGAAAAAAATATGCTTGGAGATGCCGATTTATCAGCATTTGAACTTTTATGCCTGCACTATGGTGATGCTATGAATCTTTATGAAGCTATGATTAATGAAGGAGGTTCTATAGCTGGATATTTAGCAGGTAAAAACTCTCAAACTATGGGCGAATATTTAGCATATCATAAAGCTATAACAGCATATACGAAAATGCTTACTGAGTTTGGTTTAACTCCTGCTTCCAAAAAGAAAGTGCCTGTGCCTGAAGTAGTAGAAGATGACGATCCTTTGAGTAAAATGATAAACGAATAATATATGATTAAATATAAAGAATATATTGATAAAGTTATTAATAAAGAACTGCCTGTGTGTAAATCTGCTTTTTTATCTGTAAAAAGGCATTTAGATGATATAGAAAAATCTAACGCCAAAGGCGGACTTCGTCAAAATAACGATTATCCTTTTTATTTTGATGAGAAAGAAGCTGAAAGACCTATTACTTTTATTCAGTCTTTAGTACATACGAAAGGAGAATGGGCTAATCATAATATTATATTAGAGCCTTGGGAACAGTTTATAATAGCAAGTATATTCGGATGGAGGAGAAAGGAAAATAATTTAAGAAGATTTAAAAAGGCTTATATTCAGGTAAGCAGAAAAAACGGAAAAACTACTTTTGCATCAGGTATAGGCAATTATTGTTTTTTCTGCGACAGTCCTGCAGAGGCTGGAGTTGAAATATACTATATAGCTACTAAAAAAGATCAAGCGAAAATTGCATGGAGTGAAAGCGAAAGGCAGATAAGAAAAGCAAAAGCTCTTAATAAAGAAGCGGTTACATATAAGCAGACTTCTACAATTACAAAGAAAAAAGATACCGCATCAAAATCAAAACCGCTTGGACAAGACAGCAGTACCGAAGACGGATTAAATCCGCATCTGGTTATAGTAGATGAATATCATGCACATCCAGATAATGAACTTCTAAACGTTCTTGAGTCTGGTATGGGAGCGAGACGTCAGCCTCTTACTTTTATAATCACAACCGCAGGTTTTGATAAATCTTCAGTATGTTTTTCTGAATATGAATATGCTAAGCAAATACTAGGGGGAACACTAAATAATGATGAATATTTTACAATAATATACGAGCCTGACAATGTAAATGATATTTGGGTATTTATGAGCGAATATAAAGAAAAATTAAATAAATTAAATAAAGCGGAAAGCCGAGTGCCTGCCGATTTAGAAGAATCGGCAGGAGCTTATAACGAGGCTGTACGCTTGAAACTAATGGAAGATGTTTCAAAGCAGGAAGAATTAATAAATAAAATTATTTTTCAAGCTAATCCTAATATAAATGTTTCTGTAAAAGACAGTTATATTAAATCTAGGCTTTTAGAAGGACTTGATAAGCCTATTCAGAGAACTGATATACTTACAAAAAACTTGAATGTTTGGACTCAGGCAAGCGAGGTTTGGATATCTTCTGACAGATGGCTTAAATCTTATTCACATCAAAATATAAATATAAATGAATTAAAAGGCAGAAAAGCCTGCATCGGTTTGGATTTAGCAACTACAAGAGATATAGCAGCCTATGTTTTATGCTTTGATTCTATTGATAACGGACCGTATATACTTCTGCCCCGATTCTTTATGCCGAAAGAAAATATAAGGCAGCGTTCTAAAGAGGACAGAGTACCTTATGAATTATGGGCTTCGCAGGGTTTAATTACTTTAACAAGCGGCGATATAATAGATTTTGATATTATAGAATCCTCAATACTAAATGATGCCGAGCAGTTTGAAATTATAGAAATAGCTTATGACCCTTGGAAAGCTATTGAAATAGTTACTCATTTAGAAAATGAAGGATTCAAAATGACGCAAATTAGGCAGTCTTTTGCAGTCGGCGGTTTATCTGAAGGTACTTCTTTATTTGAAAAAACTATAGATGAACGAAAGCTCCTTCATGGTAATAATGCAGTTCTTAATTGGATGATAAGCTGCTGTGAAGTAAAAACGGATGGGAGAGATAATTATTTACCCGTGAAACCTGACAGAAGAAGATCATATAAAAGAATTGACGGCGTTGTAGCCTCAATTATGGCTCTTCATAGAGTGATTAAAAATCATTTTGAAGATACGAAAAGTATTTATGAAACTGAAGGTGTATTTACCTTATAATCTGGATACTTTATATATATATTATATAAAGTATCCATTTAAATAATTAAAAAAGGTCTGCGATACTTTCAAATTGTCTATTTCTGTTTCTGTCTTTATTATATAATAACCTAATACTTCGTTTATTTTTTCTCACTTATTTCTTAAAAATTAAGACAAAAACTAATGGGCTTTAAAGCCCATTAGTACTATTAAATCCCTTTCATAAATAGTTTACATGCTTCTATATTATTATTAATGCTTTCTCTTAATTCTTTATAATCTGATATAATATCTTTGTTATTGTCAAGCATTTCAATTAAAGATTCAAAGCGAGTTATAGCAGAACTGTATTTTTCTTCTTTTACTAAATCTGAGCCTTGTTTATAATCAATTAAAAATAATGTTAAGTTAATCATATTGTTTACCTCTTATTTAATTATTTATTGTGTACAATAACTCTGTTCCAAAAGATAGCAAGTTCTTTTCCGTAAAAAAGTTATTTTTTCTCACTTACTTATTAAAAAATTAAGGCAAAAAATAGTAAATGATAAACAATATGATCCTAGAGTAGACAAAAAGATAACTTTTCCCGAGTTCTTATACAAAAAGAAAAGTAAAAACAATCAGATATATAAATGAAAAAATCTTAAATTAAATATTTAGTTTTATAAAAGTCGGCTATTATTATTAAGCTGGCTTGTTTTTATAGTAAATAGTAATAAGTTAAAAATGACTATTTTTTATATGCATAATAAGAAAAATAATATAATTAATAAAAAATTAAAAATGAAGGTATATTATTATGGACGATTCAAGAAATAGTGTTACTATTAATTTCAGACAAGAATTATATAGATGGGTTGCTAAAATGGTTGATAATGCTAAAGCTGATCCATTAAATTACTCTAATGCTACATTCGGCGGTTTTGTACAGGCTTGTGTTGCTAAAGCTAAAAAAGAGTATGAGGAAAAAGGAAGCGAAATAGAGAAATTAAGTAAAAGAGTATCAGAGTTAGAAAATAAAATTAAAAGAATTGATGAATTAGAAAATAAGATTAAAGAATTAGAAAAATAATGCTGATAACCCCCTAATAAAAAAGTTATCGCCACACATGAAAGAGTAGCCACTCGTTGCATCCCTTAAAAGCCCACAGAGATTTTACCCACCCCAGCCAAGCAAATACAAATTACTTATAATTTTATTAAAGAAAAAAAATTAAAAATATTTAATTTTTATTTGAAATATTGTTGACATTTTTCCAAGATATGCTATAATATAATTAATCCTAATGAAAAAAGGAGGATACTTATGATCGAAGTGATTACTTTGGTCACTAAGGTTATAGAGCTTACCACGGCGATTATAACTTTAGTAATAGTTATAAAAAAGATTAAATAATCTTAATTATAACTGACCAAAGGCGGGGATCCGTCCCCGTCACTTCTCATAAGTATATTATATAAAAAAAATTAAAGGTGTCAAGCATGAATCTTCAAATTATTAATATAATATTAAGTTTAATTACTACATCTTTAATGATTGTAATAATTATTAAATTAAATAAACTAAATAGGAAATGATAATGGAAATAAAAAAGAATATGCATGGTGGTGCTCGTGAAGGTGCTGGCAGAAAAAAAAAAGATGATAAGGATAAAAAGCCAAGTTATAGAGTGTCATTCCGATTAAATGAAGAAGAAAATAAAATGCTTGAAGAAGCAGCAAAAAAAGAAGGAATGAGCATAGGACAATATGCTAGAAAATGTGCTTTGGAGAAATTTAAAATATAACAAATAAATAATTTGTATATATAAGGTGTTGTTATAATAAAGGTAAGCATGGTTATATAAATTGGTTTGTTTAAAAGTTTATAAAAATTAGTAAACATATTATGAAAAAATATAGTGAAAAATACATAAATTGGTTATTACGAAAAAGTATTAAGGTAAACAAAAAGAAGCAGAAAAATAACAAAAAAAGAAATAATTCTACACATATTAGAGTAAAAGACCAATATGGAAGGTTTCATAAATTAAAATCTATAGTTAAATATTTTGTAGCTCCTTCTAATTTTAGTTTGATAAATAATACGGAAGAAACTATAGATTATTTTAACAATATAATAAATTATTTTAGGTATAGTAATCATAGATTTAATACTTTATATTTTGATGTGGGAAATATCAAATATATAACTATAGATGCTATTATGTATTTACTAGCTATTATATATAATATAAATAATATAGAAAATAATATTGTAAGAGTAAAAGGTAATTTACCTATAGATGAGAATATTCGAGAAGTATTTATAAAATCAAGATTTACTAATATATTAGAAAATGATGAATTTAATTCATTAAAAGGGAATAAAGGTATATTATCAGGTAATAATATTAATAGTACTGTAATTGGAGATGTTATACAAGCTATGATAAGTCATTTTAATAATCCAGAAAAAACTAATTTTTCATATTTGTATAATACATTAATAGAGTTAATGGAGAATACTATTTCTCATGCCTATATAAATAGCTATTTTATGATGAACAGATGGTATTTGTATATAGACTATAGTAATAAAATAAGTGTTACATTTGTGGATACAGGGTCAGGAATACCTGAAACTATTAATAAAAAATATATAGAAAATGTATCTGATTTCTTTTTAAAAAATAAAAACACTCATTATATATTATCAGCATTAAAAGGAGAATATAGAACTAGAACGAAAGAAAAATATCGAGGAAAAGGACTGCCTCAAATATTTCAATATCATAAAGAAAATAAAATAAAAAAATTGAAAATAATATCATGTAAAGAAAAAGTAGATATGGATATGAAAAGAGATTATAGTTTAAACATTAAATCTTATTTAAAAGGAACTGTATTTTATTGGGAGATAGATTAATAAACTAATTAAATTAAGTAAGGAGTATAAAATGAAAATAAAATTATCAGAAGACTATACTAAAACACCTGGCGGACGATTATCTTCTACTGGTAAATATTCAGCAGAAACATTTAGAGATAAAATGCTAATACCTAAATTAGAAGAAGCTATATCCAAAAAAGAAAAACTTATTATAGACTTTGATGGGTTATATGGATGCGGGATATCATTTCTTGAGGAAACTTTTGGAGGATTAATTAGAAAAGGATTTACAATTAAAGATATATTAAATAATATAGAGTTTATATCAAATGAGGATAATACTATTATACCAAACATAATGAAATCTATAAAAGGATAATATAATGAAAGGTAGAAAATTAAATGTTTCCATAATAATAATTTATATTCTTTTAATTATTACTTTAGCAATAATAAATCTATTTTTTAAAAATAAAATATCTACATTTTTTCATACTGATTTAATGAATATATCCTCATTAATAACAAGTTTAATGATAGGTATATATTTCATCAATAGTCAATCAAAATATGGAAAATTATTAAACAGATATGAAATATTAGTTATAGAATTTCAAAATTTTTTTATTGATAGACTAGCGTATGGAAACAAAAATGAATTACTAATGCATTTGAAATTAGTAAGAAATAAGTTTAATAATATATATAGGTATTCTCATGATATTAATTCTAGCAATATATTAAAGGAAGTAGAAATTATATCAAGTAATATAAAAGAATATGATGATATAATTTCAAATAATTTAGAAGATATAAATTTGGTAATAGACGATATAAATAGAATTGCCCAGGTTATAAATGTTAAATGTGATGATATATTATTTAATATGTATAAATAATTGTGTTGCGATAATATAAATTATCGCAACAATATTAATTACTATATTCTAAAATAAGTTTTTTAATATACTTACGTACACTCATATTATTTTCTTTAGCTAATCTTTTTTAATAGCTTATATTCTTTATATTTGAATCTGCAAACTATTAATTCTCTTTTCATTATTCTACCTCCAAACTTTTTAAGTATATTCCTGTTATAGCTATACTGCTATGATTTAATGCCTGTCTAATAAGTTCTATATCTTTAGTTTGTTTGTATAGGGTAACAGCAAAATAATGCCTTATATCATGTATAGAGTAGGCGGCTTTTATTTTACCTTGATTATACAAACGCTTTGAACTTCTATAAAAGATGTTCCTTATTACTTCAGAACTTTTATTTTTGAAAGGACAATTAAAAGAAAGATTATTCTGTTTTAATAATTTAATAACTTTGTCAGTAACTTTCCCGCTTACTTCCTTGCCTTTTGAATAAGAATAATATTTGTTATTTCTTATTTCTAGTTTAGGTAAAGCACCAACACGCACACCGCATTCCATTATAAAAATGATGGCCACTTTTATAAGCGGATCTGATATATCTTTAATTATTAATTCAATTTCTTTTTTAGTTGGCACTTCCAAACGTTTCTTATTTTTTACAGGCGGACGAGTTTTTGTACCTCGAAAAGGATTTTTCATAAATGGATATCTTCTTTCTAAAAATGAAAAGAAAGAAGAGCAGGAAGAAACTAATGCACGTATACTTAAATTAGAAAGCTCGCTTGAATTAACTTCTGTTATAAAATCATCAGCTTCTCTTGCTTTAATAAATAAAATATTTTTATTATTCATTTTGCAGTATTCCTCTAATTTATTAAGTCCGTTTTTATACTGTCTTTTTGTGTGATTGCTTTTTGTTTTTGAACATTGCTTAAAAAAGTTTTCTTTTTCTGTTTCATAATCTATCTGTTTAATAAGCTGCTCTTCTTTCATATAGTCAAGTATATTCAAGTAGTTAGCTTGCTTTACTAAAATCGCAGCCTGCTGTTCAGTTATTATATTATTATTGCCTTGTAATATTAATTCTTTATTTTTTTTATAAGCCATACTTATACCTTTTCATAAATTAAAGACTTATTACGATTTTTTTAGTCTTTATTTATATGAAAAGAATATAAACTTTTATAACTTTTTAAATATACATAGCTATTATTTATTTTTAAACTTTTATACTATATTATTTTCAATCAGTACTGTAAAAATATTAGTAGGTGATATTTTTACAGTATCATAGTGATGTTACGAAGATAAGTGTTAATTGTTAAAACTCGGAATTAGTTTACTCAAAATCCGACTTTGAAAATTCCCTCCTTTACAATTATAAGATTAAAAATGCCTACTTCATTTTTGATAATTGTCTATTATTGAATGCTCTAATCACCCCGGATGTACACAGTCTATTAGTATATACTTCATTATCTTTTAAATAACTATCATATTTTTGTACTCGTCTATGTACATTAGATTTACTTATATTTAATTTTTTAGCTATTGAATAAATACTTAAATGCTGATAGTAATACATATTAAATATTATTCTTTCTAAATCATTATTTATTGACTTATAACAATTAGACAAAACTATATCAGAATATTTATAATGAAAAAATATATATTCAGGCTCATACTTTTTATCGTCTGCTATCGTATCAATTAAATATTTTTCTTTTTTATCATCATATACTTTATCAAAAAGCGATTTAGTACCTAATCTATAATTAATATGTTTTCTTCTGCCGTGCAAAAATCTGTCTAATTCTCTAAAAATAAAATATTTTATAGTATAAAATAAAATCTTTGTATAAGTTTCTGCTATAATAGGTTTTGTACTATGTTTTATATAATTCAAACCTTTTATAAGTCCCATAAAACCAATGTTAATTAACTCTTCTTTTTCAAAAGATTTTATATAATATAAACTATTAACTACTTTATACACTAACAATTTCAAATTAATCAATATTTTATTTCGCATTATTATACTTTCTTCTTCATTAGTTATCTTTTTCCATTCTTTAATTATATTAAAATCATATTGTTTTTTTTCTTGTAATGTCATTTTTCACCCTTAAAGTAATTATAAAGTTCTTTTATTACACTTACTACTTTATCATCAATATTTAATAATATAGCATTTAATATCATAGCTGTATCTCTTGAAGTTTTATAACTTTGAATAAATATACCTTTTTTATTTTTTGGCACTATTCCTATAACATGAATACAGCCTTGTTTTTTTAATTTATTGGTAAACTCTTCAATATCTTTCTTTAATTCATCATTATCAATTAACTTAGTGATATTCATTAAAAAGGCACCTCCTCGTCATCTTCCTGACTATTATTTTGTGCTGTATTATTAGATTCTTTCTTATCTGAAAGCATCTGCATTGATTGCATAATAATTCTCACCTTAGAT
Organism: uncultured Brachyspira sp.; assembly: GCF_944393015.1. Lineage (GTDB taxonomy): Bacteria > Spirochaetota > Brachyspiria > Brachyspirales > Brachyspiraceae > Brachyspira. The sequence goes on along the minus strand of NZ_CALXYQ010000014.1, from coordinate 51,095 downwards.
CTGGCAGTATTTGTGTTTTTATCCTGCCATCTTTCCTGCCTTAATGTTCCGCTTATACAAACCTGCTTTCCTTTTGTAAGATATTTATTTGCTGTTTCTGCAAGTTTATCAAATGCCACTATATCAAAATAATTTACTTCTGTAGTATTTTTTGTACTTATATAATAATTATTTGCTATAGAGAACTCGGAAATTTCTTTTCCGCCTTGGCTATACTTTCTCTGAGGATCAGCAGTCAATCTTCCTATTAATGTTACAGCATTATGATCAGACATAATAACTCCTAATTTAATTTGATTACTATATCGCAAAGTAAAGCAGTTATATTTGATAAAAAGAAACAAATCAAATAGAACGCCTTAGCAATGTTATTTTTAGATGTTATACTAATAAAAATACATATAACACTAAATATTCCAAAACTTATAGAACCTATTTGATAAACAATCATTTATATATCTCTGTCTCACTATAATAATTTTTATATGCTAATTTTCTGGGAAGTTTTGAAACTCTCTTAAATAATAAGCATTGATATTTTTTACCAACTTTTATTAATATTTTTAATCTTGCTATAATATCTTCTTCCTTTTTATAACTTATCTTTTTATGCCAATCATATCTAATACGACTTTTTATTCTTTTATAAATAGCTTTATATTTATTAGCTTTATTCTTTAAAGTCATAATAATTCCTATCAAATAAGTTCTGTATTTCTTCTTCAAACTCTTTATATATATCTTTTAAACATTTTCTTATTTTATTGTTCATATCAGATATATTTTCAACTTTAGTTCCTTTTTTTATCCTTATATATTCATGATGAATATATAAATCTATATATTTTAATTGTTTGTAATCTTTATCAAAATGAATATTAAAGTCTAATTCATTAAACGGAAGCATATTTTTTAATATACTTTTTACTTTTTCTCTTAAAATTATTATTTCTTTATTAAGCATTTTCAAACCTTATTTAATATATTTTTCTACTGCTTGCATATAAAAACCTAAACTATGATTACAGTTTAATTTCTCATTATTAATAGTTACAAATAATTCATTTTTCTTTCCGTCTCGTCGTCCCTTTGATATTATTTTGTTATAGCTTATATCAATATTTTCATATTGATGCTTTAACACTCCTAAAATGTCATTCATTCTTCTGAACTCATAATTTACATCATTATAATTAATAATCGCTTTAATCATCTATTTTTATCTCTTTTATTTACTTTTTGCAGCATTTTTTAGATAATATAAAACTTCATTTAAATAATTACTTGAATATAATTTTTTACTGCTTTTGCTATATAAAATAAATCTTTTTGTTTTCTTTTCATATATCAAATTAAAATCTCTGCTTTTACCATTATGATAAAAGTTTTCTATTGTAAAACAAAAAATTATAGATTTATCTTTTTCATTTTCCATAACTGCCATATCTTTTTTATAAGTGAAAAATAATCTAGTGAATATTTTTGATATTATTCTTTTTTCTTTATTATTCATCATCTTCCTCTTCATAAACAATAGTGATTGGAATACCCATATACTTCGATAAACCTTCTAAGCATGATATACAAAGTTTACCTTCTTTTTCTTTCTCTTTTTCTATACCATCTTTATCCTTATATTTAATATTTATTTGTCCTTCCAATATATAATCATCATTTATATTTTTTTTACATATATCACAAATCATTTTTTATTTCCCTTATTCTTTTTCATATATCTATACAAAGTTTCTTTATTATCTTTAACTTTATATAATATATCCAAAACAACATCCTCTGGTTTTTTATTATTTTTTATAGCAGTTTGATATATAAGAGTTGTATATCCTATTAATATATCATCATAACTACCTTTTATTTTTCCAACAGTTTCATTTTCTTTTGTATTATCAAACAATATAAATGTATCTTTCATTTATAAACCCTAATCAGCAAAAAGCATTTTATTGCCTTCACTATCCACTTTATCTCCGTCTGAATCAAAGTCCCATCTGTTTATATTATCTTCATCTACACCTGAACTTAATGGATCTTCTTCATTCTCCTCATCTATTCTATAATTTGAATCATCTTCATCTTCTCCAAAAGATATTATCTCATTGTTTTCTTTTAATGTGTCTTCAAAAGATTTATTTTTTCTTTTATTAATTTCTTCTTGTATATCTAATTTATACCTCTCAAGCATTGTAACTTTTTGCAGTTCTTTCAATTCTTCAAGAGTTAGTTCTGATAGTCTTCTGCCTTGTGTTATTTTATTTTCAAGTTCTCTGCTTTTTCCAGCCTTTCTGCCTTGTAAAATATGTTTGGCAGTTTCATTGTAATTATTATCTATCTTTTTTATTTCACTCTCTAATAAAGATATTTGTTCTAAAGCCTCATCACTTAAAATAGTATACTGTTCACCTTTTGATATTTCTTTTATTTGTTCTTTTAATTTTTCTATATTTGTATCATCAAGATATTCACCTCGTTTTTTTAATTCTTCAATAATTTTATTTCTATATCCTTCTGGTAAATTATAATCCGAGAGATATTTTTTTAATGAAATAGTATTTATTAGAATCCATATAGTTCCTTCATACTCTCCAACAGGACATATAGAAAAATCAATATTTTCTTTTGTTTCTTTTTTACTAACTTTTGATATAAATCTCTGTATAGCATTCATAACTGTATTGGCTTCTTCTTTATCATCAGATTTGAATGTTATACCAAAAAGTCCGTTATCTTCTATAAAGTTTAGCTCTCTCATTCTTTATTTCCTCTTTTATTTTCTAATTCTTCTTTTTTAATTATTGCTAGACCTATCATAGTTAAAAATATTTTTGCAGGCATATCTTCTTTTTTACTTACAAAGTCTATAAACTCTGATAATAAATATATAATGTCTTCACCATTGACATTATTTATATCAATTAATACTTTTCCTTCTGATGCATCTTTTTCTAAATATATATATTCTTTGTTTTCTTTTTCCATGATTTACTCCTTTTAATAATCTTTATAATCTTTCTTTTTATTTCCAAAAGCTCCGTCTTCTTTTGCTGTTTTTCTGCTATGGCATCTTTTACACAATGCCTGTAAATTATTTTTATCATAAAATAATGCATCATCTTCGCTTTCTACACGCTTTATATGGTCCACATGTTCAGCAAAGTTATGGCATTCAGCAAAGTTTTTACAAAGCGGATTTTCTTTTAAAAAACTTTCTCTAAAAGCACGCCATTTTTTGCTTTGGTATCTTTTATATGCTTTTTCATTACTTCTCATTGTTGCTATGTTCGTACTCGCCTGCCAATAGCTAGCAACTAAAGTTACTAGCTGGCTCGTACTCACCTCCTTTATTTCCGCTCCTGTCGAGTAGGCAGCTCGGCTCACTACTCCTTTTTTATCTCCTGATTTTTGAACATCTTATTTACAAGTTATCAACATTGTTGACAACTTATAAACAATTATTGCTATGTTCGCCTCGCTTTCTAATTCCCGAGCCTGTAAACAGTCTCGGCGGCTCGGCTCACTCCTTCTTTTTTTATCTCCTATTTTTTAATAAAATCTTATATAAATAATCAAAATAATATTTTGACTATTTATAATAAAAACTAATTTAATTCTGATTCTTCTAGCTTATGAAATAAATCTAAAGGCTTAGTCAAATCAACTTTTTTCATTCTGTAATTTTCTATATAAGATTGATGACTTACAACTTTAGCTTTAGCTTTTTCTGTATCTTCTATAGCTCCGTTAAAAATATATATATCGCTGAATATAATCCAATTGAATAATTGTACATTCTGCCATTTATAACAGCTTCTTGCATAACCGCAATCTTTTATCTCTAATTTTTCTTTTAATTCTTCCTCTATATAAACATCTTTAGCTTTATATTCTCCTACCTTTACAAATAGGTCTTTTTCATATATGCCGTTTGAATAGTTATCTATGATTTTTATTAATCCTAGACTTTTAAATAACTCTATATCTTTAGTTATATTTCCGTCCCAAAATATAGCAATTTCAGTATCTCTCATTTTTCTGCATAACTGCATAACATCCTCCTTATCCTCTATGATGCTAATTTATCAGATTTGATTTCATACTTCTGCATTTCTATTTCTATAATTTTTAAGTTTAATAGTCTGCTTGTAAGTCTGCCTTTCATATATTCAGCATCTGTTTTTTTATTTAAACTTTTTAAGAGATCATCATAGCTTTTATTTGATGTAAGAATAACTGTTTTTTCTCCGCTTCTGATATTGTCAAATATTTTATAGTATCCATCTATAGCATAATGAAAGCCTACACTGTCAATATCATCTATCATAATAATATCTGAATTTTTGGCATTATCTATTTTTTTATCAATGGCAGCTTTCATATCTTTATCCTTAGCATTTTGATTAAATAAGTTTTTATGTAAATCTTCAAAATGGCTTGCCTTCATATACATTACTTTTATATTATTAATAGCGTATATCTGCCATAACATTTTAAGCATTGTAGTTTTGCCTGTTCCGCTTTTACCTCTGAAATATAAGGACATTGTACTTCCTACATTCAAATATTTTTTTATAGAATTAATCAGCTCAGTTTGATTAAATCTTTCTGCAAAAATATCTAAAGTCATTTCATTATCTAATGTACCAAATACTAAATTATATGTTTTTATAAGGTTATCAATTCTTTCTATCTTTTCTGATATTTTACTTTTTTCATCGCTGACACAGTCGCACATAGTAGGCAGGCTGTATCTTCTCCCTGAAAAACTTAAATCATCTGAAACTTTTAAAAATCCGTACTCATCGCATTTAGTACACTTTGGGTCTTTTCCGTCCCTTGCTTTTGATTTCAATTCTTCCAAATATTTTTTATAGCTTTGCAGACAATATCCGTTATCCGCAATTTGCAATTTGTGAATATGCATCATCTAGGTTTCCTCCTTCTTCTATAATTTTTAATAAATAATTAAGTTTATCAATTCCGCTTGGTATTGTATATTTTTTTGGATTCTCGCTCTGAGTTTTGTTTTCTTCGCTTGTATTATTTTGTTTTTCTTCCTGTGTTTCTAATAGAGCATACTTTGTTAAATCCTGAAGTCTTAAACTTTTTCGTTCTTCAATAGGCAGCCTGAAAAAACTTTTTTTAACTGAGTTCAATACTTCATCAATATTGTTATTTTTTCTATTAGAAAATGCATCTAATAAATGTTTTTTATAGGGTGCTGATTTTATGTAATCAATTCCAAAATTAACTAATTCCTTATGAAGTTTATTGAACTTCTCTAAAAACTCATTTTGAAGCTGAAGCTCTTTTATCTCTTTATCATCTGTTAAAAGTTTTGCAGGATATATTGGATTTTCGTCTATATCTTCATTAAACAAACTAGGCTCATCATATATCACAGTAACAGGAGCTTCGAGTTCCTGAAGTTTTTTATCTTCCTCTTTCAGCTCCTCAATTTTATTTTTCAAATTAGTAAAGTCATATACTAATCCTACTTTTATACATCGTTTGTCTTTATATGTTCTTGCTATTTTTATTTTTAAATAGCCTTTTGCCTGCAGGCTTTTTCTTTGTCTTGTACATCTTCTGCTGATATCTTTATCTCTAATTTCATTAAAATCTTTATTTACTAAATGAAATATCCAGCATATAAACTCAAACTCGCTTGTTGTTAATCCTAGTCTAGTTCTATATTCAAGCACTTCAAAAGGTATTGTTAACAAATCTGCAGGATAATCTATTTTTCCGTAAAGTGCCGAAAACTTTTCTAACTCTGCCATTATTCTATACCGCCTAATATATTTTTATAAGTCAATTTTCGTACTAACATTAAACCGCCTCCGTGATAGTATTTTTTAAAAAATATTCCTCCTTCTGCAGTGATAAAAATTATTAAAGCAAAGAACTGCCTAAATGATTTAAATAAATTTATGCTGCATTTGTTTTTGATATTTTTTAGCAGGAATGCTAATTGATGAAATAAACTCTGTTCTTTATCTAAAAAAGTCAAGCATAACTTTTTAGTTGCAATTATTATCGAGATTTTTAAGAATTGTTTTTGTTGTAAATCTAGTATGTTTTTTAAGCATACTAGATTTTTTAATTTATCGATTTTTATTTTGAGAGAAGATTTTGAAACCTGTACCGCTTTCCATAGTCTTAGAAAATTCGTTAAAATTAAAAATTTTCAGTATATAACTAAACAACTACATTTTGTCAGAAATAATTTTTTTGAATTTTAAATATCTGCAGGGCTTTGCCCACCGCTCTGCGTGCTTACGCAGCACCCCACTTCTTTTGCGACCGAAGGAAGTACTGTAAGTATTGCCACAAAGAAGCTATATCCTCGACAGGCTCGGATACGCTTCGCGAAAGCCTGCATTTATGGTCTCAATTTAGCTTATATCCTATATTTAATAAGTATATATTTAATATAAAGTTCTAGTAATTGCGTTTTTTGCTACTTTTTTGTGCGGCAAAAAAGTAGATAATATCTATATAAAATTCATCAGTTGACAAACTTAAAAATTTTCAGTATATATAGAAAATTTTTGAAAATAGTATTTAATATTTACTAAAATTATTGCAAAACGTATATAAACAAAACTAGAATGCAGATTTCATTAAAAAACGAATATTTTTGGTATTAAACTTGATTTACTTATTAAATGAATGTATCATATAAAAATGTTTAATAGGTTTAAAATAAATAATCCATTACATATTATTTCATTATTAATAATATTATTATCCATAGTTATTAATATATCTATATCTTTGTATTCTATACCTTATAGAGCTACATTAGATGATTTTCAGCATTTTTATGATATGTATAAATGGTATGAGAAAAAAGAAATTCCATATACAGGTACTAGATTTGAATTATGCGATACATATAAAGAAGAATTTACTATGCCTAGAGTTCCTGGAGGAATATATTATATTATTTATACTTTATTTTATAAACTATCTTCAGAAAATTTGAATACAGCAAAAATAATAAATTATGTATTTAGTTTAATTATTATAATAATATTTCTAATATGGGTTGGTAAAAGATTTGATTATATAGTATTGGCTTTTATGTCTGTACTTATATTATGCAATGGTTATTTAATAAGAGCATTAACATTATTTTGGAATCCGAATATAGCATTAATTTTTAGTTTCATATTTTTTATTTTTATGTTTGAGTATGTTTATGAAAGTAATGATGCTATGGTTAAATTATCGGCTGTATTCATATTCCCGGTATTAGCAATAATGGCACAAGCTCATTTTTCTGTATTTTTCTCTATGGTGCCTACTGTTATAATTTATCTTTTAATAAAATTTAAAAAAACTTTGAAATATATTTTTTATTGGATAATAGGAATATTTATATCATTTCTTTTATATCTTCCTTATTTAGTACATGAAATAAATAATAATTTTTACAATACTGTTTTAATGTTGCAAAAGAAAGGAGAGACTAGCAATATAGGTTTTCCGCAATATCAGGCTTTTGTATTGTTTCCAAGTAATGAAATGTCTTCAATTTATATGAGAAATTTAGATAATATATTAAACTTTTGGTTTTCAAATCCATCATTTGTATATGGTTTTATATTATTAATATTAAGTTTAATATTTACAGCCATTTGTTTGATTGGAAGTTTTTATATTATCATAAATAAAAAACAATTTATTTTGCAAACAAAAAAAGAAATAGCTGCTAGAGAAATGTTTTTGATACTTCTACTTTCTATTATAGTATCTACAATATTTTTTATGATTGCTCCGCCTAGAACTAGTTCATTTCATTATCTATATGGAGTTTTTGCTTTATCATTTTCTCCTATACTATTTTTTATTTTAAAGTTTGAGGAGAAGCTTATTAATAGAAGGTATGTTTTGTATATATTATTTTTATTTTTGATTTTTTATTCATTTGCAATGTTTGGAACTGTTAAAAGATATATAGATAATTATGAATACAATATGTCCGTAAATGTACATAAAGAAATAGAAAATTATATAAAAAAACAAAATTGATAATTATTATTTTTGTAGTTGTAAGTTATAATATATTGCAACAATTATATTTTTAAGAATACTTTTCATCTTTTCTTTATATAGTTTTAAGATAAAAAGTATTCTTTATATTTATAATGAATTTGTTATGTAATTATAAAAAAATTAATAAGAATAAAAATCATTAAATTATATTGCCGTCTATTGAAATTACATACTCTTTAATTATTATATTTTTCTTAGCAATTTCAAGAGCCTTCTGCACTATCATCTCAACTCCTCCGCAGCAAGGAACTTCCATTCTTACTATAGATATTGACTTAATATTTTTATTTGTAAATATGTTAACTAGTTTTTCTATGTAGCTGTCTATATCAGTATCTAATTTTGGACAGAACATCAAAAGAGTTTTATTTTTTAAAAATCTTGAATGAAAATTCGGATAAGAAAAAGGCACGCAGTCAGCAGCTATAAGTAAATCTGCATTATCTAAATAATTAGCATTAGGATTCATTAATTTTAATTGTATAGGCCAATTTCTCAATTCTGAAGTCATTTGTACATTGTTATTATTATTTTCACCTCTGAATTGATTTCTCATATCTTTCTGCATGCTTCCCGGACAGCCGCAATGTTTATTTTCTTCCATGTTTGGAACCTCCATATTATGATCTTTTAAATATTTTACAGCTTCATTAAACAGCTTATCTTCTCCATGATCTCTTAAATGTTCAAGATGAGCCTTTATAACATTAACTCCGCCTTTTACTATATTTTCCATTACTTTGCTTTCATCATATTCTTCAGCTTCTCTTTCTTCTATTTCCATAGCATTTTCAGGACAAGCCTTTATACAAGCACCAAGCCCATCGCAGAATAAATCGCTTATAAGTCTTGCCTTTCCGTCTATTATTTGTAAAGCTCCTTCCGGACAATCAGGTATGCATATTCCGCAGCCTGTGCATTTATCTTCATCGATTTTTATTATTCTTCTTTTCATTTATAATATCCTTTATTATATTTTATTATTTTTTGTTATCTTCTAATATCTTACAAAAATAATAATAGAATATTTATATATAAAATTCTATTGCCAAAGCAACATGTTAATTAAAATGATAATATACTTTTTAATATATTTTAAATTTAATGGTTATTATTATGAAAAATTAGCATATTGATATTATACCAAATATAGGTATAATATTAATAATATTTTATTTTAAATGGAAATGATATGTTTTTTGGAGATTTTAAATTTATAGTTTTGTATGTATTTATTCCTGTACTTATAATTTTATTTGTTATGTCAAGGAGAAAAGTACATAAAGTTTTATCAATATTTACTAAAAACTTGAATTTTCAAAATGATAAAAATTATAAAAGAATATCAAATTTAAGAATATTCTCTATTATATTTATGATACTTGCAGCTGCATGCTTGGTATTTGCTTTGATGCAGCCTAAATGGGGAATAATAGAGCAGAAAATAAAAACAGATAATTATATGGTAACTATAGCATTAGATTTATCAAGATCAATGGATGCTGATGATGTATGGCCTTCAAGACTTGAAAGAGCTAAATTGGAAATAGAAAAATTTGTAAAAAAAACCGATAATTTATCTGTGGCATTAGTAGGTTTTGCAGGAACTAGTTTTATAGCTTCTCCTTTTACTCAGGATATGGAAACATTTACTTATATACTTGATAATTTAACAACTAAATCTGTTACTTTACAAGGTACTAGAATAGCTGATGCTTTAGTTACAGCTAAGAATACTTTCAATGTTGATGCTGTTAGTAAAAAATCTATTATATTAATAACTGACGGTGAAGATCATGGCGGTTATTTTGATGATATATTAAAGCAATTAAATGAAATGAATATCAGTGTATATACTGTAGGTGTTGGAACTGAAGTTGGTGCTAGCATAAGTACTGATTTAGGAGTGAGAGAAAAATCTGTTATTTCAAAAAGAGATGACAGTACATTAAAGTTAATAGCAGATTCTACTCATGGGAAAAGCTATATTGCAGAAAATGTTTCTCTTGAAAGTATATTTGATGATATGAAGCAGAGTATGGATAGTGTTTCGGCTGTAAGAAATAATAGAAGCTATAAAGAGAGATTTCAAATATTTTTGGCTATTTCTGCCGGTTTGATATTTTTAGCAAGCATATTTAATATATTAACTCAAATAAAGGTGAGAGAAACTATTAAAGAGAAGATAATAAAAGAAAAAATAATGAATAGAAAATCTGAAGTTAGTAATTAATTAAGAGGTATTATGAAAATGAAAAAAATTAGTTTATTGATTATAATATTTTTATTCAGCTTTATTACAAATATATACGCTTTTTCATTCAATGAGTTCACTGCAAAACTTGATGTTGACAGAGCAAACAGACTTATGAAGAAAGGTGATTATGACGGGGCTGTAACTTTATATGAAAAGGCTTTAAGTAAAGTACCTAATTCCCCTGAAATATTTTATAATATGGGTACTACCATGTCATCTATAGGCGATATGAACAGTGCTCTTCAATTATATGATATGGCTAAAAAAAGTTTTACAGATAATACAAGTAAAGAAATGAAAAGTTCAGTACATTATAATGCAGGACTAACTAGAATTGAAATGAAAGATTATCAGAATGCTATAAATGAATTAGTTGAATCTCTTGTTAATACTCCAGATGACAGCAATTCAAAAATGGCATTAGAATATGCACAGAAAAAATTAGAAGAACAAAAACAGAATAACAATGCAGGTCCTAGTATGCAGCAGAATCAAGATCAGAATCAGCAAGGACAAAGCGATAATAATAATAGCGGTTCTGGAAATAATGATCAAAATAATCAAGATAATCAGAATAATGATAATCATGATAATCAAAATAATCAAAACGATCAAAATCAAGATAATCAAAATAACCAGAACAATCAAAACGATCAGAATAATAATCAAGATAATCAAAATAATAATGGAAATAATGATAATCAGAATAACAATGGCGGAGATAATAATCAGGATAATCAAAACAATAATGGCGGAAATAACAATCAAAATGATAATCAAGACAGTAAATCAGATATAGACAGATTATTAGAATCTTTAAGACAGTATAGAAAAGATAAAGATAATGGAGATCAATATTACGGCGGAGGCAGAATTGATAAGGATTGGTAATACAGCTTTAAAATATATATTGGCAGTATTTTTTATTGCTTGTTCATCTTTATTTTCTCAAACCAGCATCAATACGAAAATATCAGATACTAAAGTTGGTGTAGGCGAGGTGTTCACTGTTTCTGTAACTATAGATAATAGTTCAGGCAGAGTTTTAATAAATGATATTCCGGGGCTTACATTAAGAGGCACATCTCAGTCAATTAATATGATGTATTCTTCAGGAACTTTCAAATCTATAAAAACATATAATTTTACTTATGTTGCAAATAGCGAAGGTAAATATAAATTCGATCATATAACTGTTAAAATTAATAATAGAACATATATATCCAATCCTGTAGAGATAGAAGTTGTAAGTGCTCCTACTAGAAATGATGATTCTTATACCCCAAGCGGAAACAGATTCAATGACTTTATGAATTATGCAGATGATATATATGTGGACAATAGCATTAATAAAAAAGAAGTATATATGTATGAACCTATATATATAACACAAAAGGCTTATACTCATATTCCTGTTACAGTGCTTGGATTTTCTAAGATACCAGACAGAACAGATTTTATTTCATATTCGGATTCTTCAAAGTATAATACTTTTACTGAAATAATAGACGGAAAAAGAGTAAACAGCATACCATTAAAAAGAGAAGTTCTTTATCCGGTAAAAACAGGTACTAAGAATATATTAACTACTCCTTTTGTATTTGAAAAGGACGGAATGTTTTATGACAGAGTACAATACGGGGAGGAAACTTTTTCTATAAAAGTGCTTCCGCTTCCTGACAGAAAAGGTTTTGAAAATTTTTCAGGGGCAGTTGGTAATTTTATTTTTACTACAAAAGTAAATAAAACTAATGTTGCTGTTGGAGAAGAGCTTTTAATTACAATGGAAGTTGCCGGAGAGGGTAATACTTCTATAATAACTATGCCTAATATTAATGATAATATTACAAACTATTTCTCTGTTTATCAGCCTAAAATATATGAAACTAATTGGTTTGATGATAATAAAATGCTTGGAAGAAAAGTTAAAGAATATATTTTAGTAGCTAAAAATGAAGGTGCTTCTTCTATTGCTAGTATTAATTTCTGTTATTTCTCTCCTAATGATAAGGCTTATACTAATATACATTCTAATCCTATAAGCTTAACAATATCAGGAAATAAAATTAATAATAATTCATTTGTTAATAATGATGGTGAAGAAATAAATACTATATCTATAAGAAATACTAATCTTAGAGAAGATAAGAATTTCAAAGTGTTAAGCATTAATATAATTTATATTTATATATTAATATTGATAATTGCTTCTTTGATTATTTATAATGCTAAAAGATTTAGTAATATAAAATTTTCATTTGCTAAAAAAAATAATAAAGATAATAGTATAGATGATATTTTAAATTATTATAATTCCAATAATAGAAAAGAGTATTGTAAATCTGTAGAAAATCTTTTACTTACTGCTATAAAAAATAAATTTAATATACAAGATGATAATGTTTTGTATGATAAATTAAGAGATTATATTGATTATGAAAAAGCTAATGAAATAAAAAATATAATTGATAAATGTAATTTTGAATTGTATTCAGGGAAATCATCAGGAAATGAAGATTATCATACAAAATCTATAGAATTAGTAAAATACATAAAAGAATTAAAAATTAAAAAGTAATTTTATATGATAGGTTATATATTGATATGAAAAAATTAATTATAGTATTACTTTTGTTTCAATCATATTATTTATGCAGTGCAGCTGATTTGGATAAATTAAATAATTTATTTGAATCTGCTAATAAACTTTATAATGACGGAAAATATTTAGAGGCTAATTATTTGTATAAAGATATTGCGGCATCTAATTTTGTTTCAAAAGATTTGTATTATAATTTAGCTTCATCCTATGCGGCTATTGGAAGCAATGGATATGCAGTTCTTTATTATGAAAAGGCTTTGAATATATCGCCTTTTGATAAGGAAACAAAAGTGATGATAAATTCATTAACAGGCAATAATGATTATGATTCACAGCTCATAATTATAATGTATGGATTTTTAATACTGTTTTTAATCTCTTTTACTTTAATGATAATAATGTTTATAAAGAGTAAAAAAATAAATAAATTTTTATTAATGCTTTCGATAGTTCTTTTAATACCTACTGCAATATTAAATAATAGTATAAATTCTGATTATGTAATAACAATAGATAATGCCAATCTATATAGCGGAAGCAGTACAAAGTCATCTATAGTTTCACAAATATCTGAAGGCGAGAAATTGAAAGTGCTTGAAGAATATACTAATTGGTATTATGTTAAAGGTAATTTCAAAGGCTGGATAAGTAAAAGTTCTGCTGAAAAAATATGATATATTAAAAATTTTTAAGTTTTTTATTTTATTCAACTTTTTCCCGCCGCACACCTACCTAAAGGTACTCCCTTCGGTCGCAGGCGGACTTCATCGACACGCACAGCAAGGCAGAGTTCATTAAAGATAATCTTATATTCTCGATAATTCGGGTACGCTTCGCGTAGGCTTTCTACACATATATTATAATATTATGGATAGTCATCTATATTTGCGGCTGATTATTTATTATAATGTAAAATGAGTATCAAATATGCTACTTTTATATGTAAAATAAATTATTAAATTTAAGATAAAATATATGCTATTATTAATATGTATTTTTTAGATGTAAAACTTAAACACTTGTACTTTCGCAAAGCGTGCCTGCGGCAGCAACTTTTTGCTACGGGAAAAAGTTGAATAAAATAAAAAAACTTCTATAACGAAATATAGTGTTTAGGTATTTTAAATTATATTTTATTAATATACTTTACAAATTGTAATAAAATTAACAAACTTAAAAATTTTCAGTATATAATAAAATTTAAAATGTTTTCTTATTTGTAATTTTTATTAAATTCAATATGATATAGTTATATTATATAAAGAATAAAAGGAGAGTAGTATGCAAAAAATAGCGGTTGGAATGAGTGCAGGAGTTGATTCTACTACTACAGCAAAACTTTTAAAAGAACAAGGTAATAATGTATTCGGTGTTACTATGCTTTTATGGAATGGAGATGAAAGAGCACCTTTAAGCGGTTCTTGTTATAGCCCTTATCAGAAAAATATTGTAGAGGAATGCGAAAAATATGCAAAAGCAATAGGTATAGATTATTATGCATTCGATGTAAGCGAGATGTTTCAGAAAAAAGTTATAGATTATGTTACTGAATCCTATAAAAAAGGATTTACTCCAAACCCTTGTATAATGTGTAATAGTCAGATTAAATTTATGGCTTTATTTGATGCTATAGAGAAACAAGGTTTAGAATTTGATAAATTTGCTACAGGACATTATGCAGGTGTAAAATATGATGAAAAAACTAAAAGATATCTTCTTTTAAGAGGAAAAAATTTAATAAAAGATCAGTCATATTTTTTGTACAGACTTACTCAAGATCAATTATCTAAAATAATCTTTCCAATGCATGAAAATACTAAAGAAGATACAAGAAACATTGCAAGAGAATATAATTTAGATGTTGCAGAAAAAAGTGAGAGTCAGGATTTTTTTGCAGGCGAGTATCATAGATTATTTGACGAAGATAAAGAAGGCAGCATAATAAATATAGATACTAATGAAATATTGGGACATCATAAAGGAATATGGCATTATACAGTAGGGCAGAGAAAAGGTTTGGGTATAGCCTATAAAGAACCTCTATTTATAGTATCATTAGACAGAGAAACAAATACTGTTTATGTTGGAAATAAAAATCATACATTTGTTAATGAAGTAAAAATATATGATGTTAATTGGATAGCAGAACCTAAGCAAAAAGAATTTGAAGCATTAGTAAAAACAAGAAGTGCACATAAAGGTACTATGGCTACTGTCATTCCAATAGATGAAAATACTATTAATATAAAATTTCATGAACCTACAGGAATTATAGCTAAAGGACAATCATGTGTATGTTATGATAATGATATAACTTTATGCGGAGGAATTGTTTATTGATTTACATTTATAGAATTTGATTGTTTTTAATATAGAAGATTTTTTATAATTTATAAATAGTAAAAATAATTAAGGAAAATATCAGATGAATAAATTATGTATAATTATTTTTAGCTTTGTATTGCTAGTATCTTGTTCTAATACTGGTAAAATAAATTGGGAGAGTGATTTTGATGTATCAGTTGAAAAATCAAAGTCAGAAAATAAAATAATAATGATGGATATATATACGGATTGGTGCGGTGCATGCAAAGAAATGGATAAAACTACTTTTAAAAATAAAAGTGTAATTGATAGCAGTACAAATTTTATAGCGTTAAAATTCAATCCTGAAAAAATGCCTAACGGTAAAGATATACTTAAAAAATATAATATATTAGGTTTTCCTACTATGCTTTTTATAAATAACGACGGATTTATTTTAAAAAGAATAGTAGGCTATATTGAAAGCGGTGAATTAATAAATGAAATGAATGGCATGAAGGAAAGAAATGATAGAGTGAAGACTATATTCAAAGATGATAATATTTCATTAGATAAATTAGATATATATCTTGAGTCAGGCTATGACAATGAAGCTTTGGATATGTATAATAAACTAACATCAGAAAATAAAATACCTGAAGATAAAATGCCTAGATATATGTCAAGTATTGCTCTTTTGCTTTTAGATAATAATAAGCAGGAAGAAGGAATGAAATATTTTGATGAAATAATAAGCAAATATAGTAATTATAATGAAGTTTATATAGCTCATTATTATAAAGCTTTGGATATGATAGTTAATAACGCTCAGACAAATGAGGGTATAAAATATATAGAGAATCTTACAAATCAAGTTCCAGACGGAATAAAAAATGAGTATTTAGACTTTATAGATTATTTTAGTTCTAATTAAATATATTGTTTTATTATTAAAATACTTTATAATAGTATAATTAAAATAAGGAGAAAACTATGAATAAAAATATATTAATAATTTTTATAATGATATTTATATCCGTTATTTCTTGTAATGAGGCAAGTGCCGAAATAAAATGGGAAAAAGATTTGGCTACAGCTATGAAAAAGGCTAAAGAAAAGAATGTACCTATAATGATAGATGTTTATACTGATTGGTGTACTTGGTGTAAGGAGTTAGATAAAAATACTTATTCACATAAAGATGTTATAGATGTTGCTAAGAAAATGGTTTCTATTAAATTAAATCCTGAAACATCAGAAGAAGGGGCTGAGATAGCACATAGATATGGAGTTCAAGGATTTCCTACAATACTTTTTATAAGTGCTGACGGTTTCATATTGGAAAATGTAGGCGGATATGTTGAAGGTGAAAAATTTGTTCCTTATATGAAAAATGCCATAGAAAAATTGCATAAAGTAAATTCAGTATTAGCAAACAAAGAGCCTACTTTGGAAAAATTAGATTTGTATTTAGAATCAGGTAATGAAGTAGAATCTCAAAAAATATACGATGCTTTAATTCAGAAAAAAGCTATATCTAAAGAAAAAATGCCTAAATATTTACTTGGTTTTGGTTTGATAAAGGCTCAAAAAAAAGATTATGATAATGCTAATAAATATTTTGATGATATAATAAAAAATTATTCTAAATCTGAAGAGGTTTATATAGCACATTATTACAAAGCTGTTATGATGGCTTTAGCAGGTGAAAAAGATGAGCCTAAAAAATATTTAGAAAAACTTATTAATGATCCTAAAGTTCCTGAAAATATGAAACTTCAGTACGAAAATTTATTATCATATATAAATGAAAATAATTAATTATCATTAAATAAATTTTTAAGAGAGGTATTTATTACCTCTCTTTTTTTATATTGTGTACTTTAAAAAATAATTTGTTATAATATAATAAATTAGTATGAAATTATAGTTTATACGGATATAGAAAATATGATTAGTATAATAATACCTGTTTATAATGTTTCAAAATATTTAAGAGCTTGTTTGGATAGTGTAATTAATCAGACATATAAAAATTTAGAAATAATATGTATTAATGACGGATCTACTGATGATTCGCTTGAGATATTAAAAGAGTATGCTAATAAAGATAATAGAATAATTATAATAGATAAAAAAAATGCCGGAGTATCTGCAGCAAGAAATGACGGAATAGATAAGGCTAAAGGCGAATATTTATTTTGTATTGACAGTGATGATTATATAGATAATAATTTTATTGAAGTTTTTTATAATAATGCTAAAAAAAATAACAGTGATTTAGTGGTATTAAGCAGTTTTTGGAATTTAGATAAAAGAGTAAATAAAGATTATCATTCAGCACTTCCAACTTGGTCAATGTTTATCAAAAAGTCTATATTAGATAATTATAAATATTTGAGATATCCATTGAATGTTCAGCCTGGAGAAGATGGGATATTTTCGCATGAACTTTTAATGTATACTAATAATGTTAGTTTTGAATACAGTGTAAATTATCATTATGTGAAAAGGTCTGGACAGGATTCACAAAGAGCTGTTAAAGAACCTAAGATATTATTGGAAGCTATACCTAAATGGTTTGAGTTATTAGAGGATTTTTATACTAAATATAATTTTTGGGATAGTAAGTCTTTATCATTTGCTAAATATATTGAAGGCGAGGCTTTTCTTGCATTTAGAACAAAAAATTTTACTCCTGATGATGAGAGAAAGATTTTTGATATTATAAAAAATACTTTAAATAAAGTTGTAAAAGATATTGATAAAGAAGATTACAATAAATATTTTTCTAAAGAGTTTATTATTTTTATAGAGTCTAACACAATAAAAGAGTATTATAGTAAAATAAAATGCAAATATAATTATATAAGATTTACATTATTTGGAAAAGATGTATCTATACGATATAGAGAAAACAGATACAAATATTATAAGAATGATAAATAAAATTATTTAAAATATAATTAAAATTTCTTTAACGCACGGTAAACAAAACTTCAATTTTTATTTTGATTATAATTAAAAATAAGTGTATGTTTTTAATTTAGTTCTGCGTGCGGTATTGATATTTTAAATTTAAAAATCACTTGGGTGGGTGCTATAAGTTCTAATTAAGCAATAAGAAAGTGAAAAATAAAAAATTAAAATTAAGTAAAAAAATATAAAGTGTGGGAATGAAAATAAGTTTTAAAACTTTATTTACATGCCCGCCCTATAGGCTTTTTATTATTTTTTTTCATTTTTGCTTTATTTTCTTTAAAAATTTTTACTGTTATTTTTGCTGCCCACCCAAGTTTAAATAAGTATTATAGTATTTATTACCGCACGGTGAATAAAATTTAATATGTGAATCAACTAATAATGGCAATTTTAATTATGAATATAGCTTTACTTACCGTGCGTTAAAGAAAATAATTAAATAAAAAATTTAAGAATATTAATAATTTTAGCTATTTACAATTACACTAATTTTTATATAATTTATATAAAGAATAATTTTTTAATACTAGAATAAAGATATAAAAGCGAGCCGAAGCCCTTAACTTAATTTATTAAGTTAAGCCTTTAGGCGTAGGCGAGCATAACAATAATAATAAATAATTTAAAGTATTAAAAGCTAATTATAAAAATTGTGAGCGTCCGGTAAGTTTACTTGTCGGAGTATCTATGCAAACAATTTTTATTAGCAATAATAGGAGTTCTATGAGTAAAGTTGCTGTAATAAAATGTGAAAATTATGATTTAGAGGAAGTTAAATCTGCTATTAAAAAAGCTATAGATTTGATTGGCGGAATAGATTTATTTGTTAAAGAAAATGATAAGGTATTGCTTAAACCTAATTTTTTAGCTGCTGAAACTGCTGAAAGATCTGTAACAACTCACCCAGTAGTATTTGAGGCTATTGTATCTATACTTCATGAAAAAACTAAAAATATTTCTTATGGAGATTCTCCGGGAATAGGTAAGGGAAGCAGTGTGGCATTGAAATCTGGTATAGATGAAATAGCCAATAAATTGAATGTTAAATACGCTGATTTTGAAGAGCCTGTAGGTGTTACTTATGATGACGGAGTGCAGGAGAAAAGTTTTACTATAGCAAAGCCTATACAGGAAGCTGATGTAATAATAAGTTTACCGAAATTAAAATCGCATGCCCTTACAACTATGACAGGAGCAGTAAAAAATCAATTTGGATGCATACCAGGTTTTAGAAAGGCAGAATATCATTTGAAGCTTCCAGATTTTGAAGATTTTTCTACTATGCTTCTTGATTTGAATAAACTTGTTAATCCAAAACTTTATATAATGGACGGAATTTTAGCTATGGAAGGCAACGGACCTAGAAACGGAAACCCTAGAAAAGTTAATGCTTTAATAGTGTCAGCAGATGCTGTAGCTTTGGATTATGTTGCTTCTCAAATAATATCATTCGATTATAATAGTATACCAACTTTGAAAATGGGATTTAAACATGGATTTTCAAATAAAGAGGAAATAGAAGTTGTCGGCGATGGTATAGAAAGCGTAAAGGTAACAGATTTCAAAAAGCCTCATAAAGGAATAGGTATAGGAAGAAGTTTAATGAAGTTGAGTAAATTCCCTATAATTAAAAGACTTTTTGCAACGATAATACCTAAACCTGTAATAGAAAAAAATAAATGTGTGAAATGCGGTGTTTGCGTAAAGGTTTGCCCTGTAACACCACTTGCACTTAATTTTGATAAAAAAGGTAAAGATTATCCGCCTGAATATTATTATAAACATTGTATATCTTGTTATTGCTGTCAGGAATTATGCCCTCATAAAGCTATAGTATTAAAAAGAAAGTTTTAATATAAAAAATTAAAGTAAAAAATTTAAAATAAAAAATATCATACTTAATTTAAATGATTAAGTATGATATTTATATATTGTTTCTTATTTACTGAACATTGATTCTAACTGTCTTATCTATATAACTAGAAGGTATATTGTTTAGAGCTTTTATTTTTGATATCATATCATCTCTGCAGTCTTTGCCTGTCATATTAACATTCTGTCCTTTCTGAGTAATATTGACATAATCACTGCTGCTATATATGAATGAAGATAAAGCTACTCTGTATGATTGAGATTCATTTATATCTACACTATTTAATTTAGCAGATATTAAATCTCCATTACTGCTATATCTAACTTCCATTCCTTTTGACATTTGAAGGAAACTTCCGCCGGAATTTTCTGGAATTACTGTACTTTTTTTGCAGGCTACTCTTAGTAAATCAAGTATATCTTTTCCTGTTAATGTAATTAATATTACTTGATTATCATACGGTGAAACTGTCATTATATTTGCTAATGTTATATCGCCTTTAGTAAATCCAGCTCTTATTCCTCCGCCATTGATAAACACTATATCGGCCTTATCTCCTTCCTGATTAGAATCATATATTAAGTCGCATACGAAATTTCCTAAAGGTGTAGATTTAGATCTGATTTCTGTAACATTATAAGTTAAATCTTCAGATAAAGTACCTATTCTTACATTAGATTCCTGTTCTACTCTAGCTTTCATTTCATTAACTAAAGCAAGCATATCCGCATCTTGTTCTATACTGCTATCCATTGGAACTAATTTATAATTAAAACCTGATACATTTCCATCATTGGCATTTAAATTAATATTTCCTAAATACTGCCCGTAACATCCAGCCTGTACTATTGGTGTACCATTAACTATGTCAGCATTTTGAAGCACTGTATGAGTATGTCCTCCTATTATAACATCAAAAGTATTAGGCATAGCATTGGCAATTTCTATATCAATATTATATCCTGCATGGCTTAAAAGTATTGTAACATCATTAGTTGTGTTTAAAGGAATTTCTGACATAAAAGTTTTTAATGATTGTATTTCGTCTTCAAATATTAAATTTTGAATGTATTGAGGATTGTATCCTGCATTCTTTATAGTTACACCTACTACAGCAATTTTTATGCCATTTATATTAGTTACCATATAAGGTTTAACATAATAGCCATTGTCTGATTTATTTTTTATATTTACTGATAGAGTAGGAAATTTTCTGTCTTTTATTATTTGATTAAAATTATCAAGTCCATAATCTATAAAATGGTTTCCAACTGTTGCAGCAGCTACTCCAAGCTCATTCATAATTTTAACTTCATCTTGCCCCTTGAAAACTGTGGAATAAATGCTCCCTGTAATTGTATCTCCAGCATGAAGAACTAAAACATTATCATTAGTTGCTTTTACTTGCTTAATGTAAGCAGCTCTTCTAGCAGCTCCATACATTCCATTTTCTTCTTCATCTTTTCCATGAGTATCATTCATATGAATTATTGTAAGTTTTCCTCTTTCTTTAGGGTGTAAAACATTATTTTTGTTACATGACAATATTGTTATTAATATAAAAATTAAAATAAGATAATTTTTTTTCATAATATTCATTCTCCATATTGTTTCAATACTATATTATATTGCATAATTGTCAATTATATAATGGGAGACATTAATTATGAAAAATAAAAAACACGGCTCTATAAATAAAGCCGTGTATATTTTTGTATATTAAACAAGGAGTCAATTAATTATCTTACTTATTATTTTGCTTTACTAAGATATTTATTTTCTGTGTCATCAGCAAGTTTATATATTTTTTCTTCATCTATAGTAATAATTTTTCCTTTTTCCACAACAACTTTTCCATTAACAACAGTATAATCAACAGTATTCTTCCAGCCTATAGTACCGAATAAAGATTTAGGATCGAAATTAGCACCTACCATTTCTAATTTTCTCATGTCTATCATGAATAAGTCTCCTGCTTTTCCTATTTCTAAACTTCCTATATCATCTCTGCCTAAGACTTTTGCTCCTCCATTTGTTGCAATTTTTAATATATCATAGCCACTAGGAGCTTTATCGCTTGAATTGAGTCTATGAAGCAAATAGCATACTCTCATTTCTTCAAGCAAACTAGAACCGTCATTGCTTGCACTTCCATCAACTGCCAAACCTACAGGCACTCCTAATTCAAGCATTTCAGGTATTCTGCAAACTCCGGAACTTAATTTCATGTTTGATATTGGACAATGAGCTACACCTGTTTTTGTATCAGCCAAATATTTTAACTCTTTTTCATTAAAATGAATTCCATGAGCATACCATACATCTTCACCAACCCAGCCAAGAGATTCCATATATTCCAAAGGACGCATATTGAATTTTTCTCTTACAAAAACTTCTTCATCTTTAGTTTCGCATAAATGAGTGTGAAGCCTTACTTTCAAATCTCTAGCTAAAATAGCAGACTGCTTTAATAATTCACCAGTAACATTGAAAGGAGCACAAGGAGCTAATGCCACCATATTCATAGAGTATTTTGAGCTGTCATGATATTTTTCAACTACTCTCTGACAGTCTTTTAAAATATCATCTATTGACTGAACCACAGAATCAGGAGGAAGTCCTCCGTCTTTTTTACTCAAATCCATACTTCCTCTTGAAGCATACATTCTTATTCCCAAATCTTTAGCAGCAGCAAATTGAGAATCTAATATTCCTTCTGCATTGTTATTAGGAAATAAATAATGATGATCAAAACATGTTGTGCAGCCTGTTTTTAGTAATTCACCCATTGCTGTCATAGAACTATAATATACAACATCATTATTAAGATTTTTCCATATTTCGTATAAATTAGTAAGCCATTCGAATAATTCCATATTCTGAACCTGAGGAAGATTTCTAGTGAATATTTGAAATAAATGATGATGAGTATTTATAAGTCCCGGATATACAAAACAGCCTTCAGCGTCAATTACTTTATCAGCGTTTTTTTCTTCTTTTGTTTCTTTACCGATATAAGTTATAACTCCATTCTCTATAAATAAATTGCTGGAGTTATGAACCGTATCATTATTATCGCATGTAACTATAGAAGAAGCATTTTTGATAAATAGACTAGACATATATTGATACCTCCGTTAATTAAAATAAGGCATAAAAACTTATAGTCAATTATTGAGGTAATTGGTAGAAACGTTCAGCCATATTATGAACTTATATAAGCTGTATAGTTATTGCCTAATTGCATTATAAAATATTTTATTTTTATGTCAATTCATAATTAATTTTTAATTAAATAATGAAAATAATACAGGTATTATAAAACATGCTATAAAAGACCATATACCATAAATATATATATAAAATACTGATTTAGTATCTCCAATAGTGATTTCTTTTATATTTGGAATATCATCAGTTTTTTTGAATATTATCAGTATAGACTTTATATTAAAAAATGTTATAAAAATCAAATTACCTAGCATAACTAAATTTGTACCTATTAATGTTATTTTATTTGGGCTTATACCGTATTCTATTAATCTGTACAAAGAAGAAGTTAATACTAATATATCAAAAATAATAGCTATTATAGGAAGAACTAAATATACTGCTTTAGTGAATATACTTGATTTATAATCTATTCTTATGAAGAACATATTTAATACAATTATAGCAAGCATAATATTATAAAGTATAAAACTTACTCTGTTATCATAAGGACTTATATCAGGCATTAATAGAAGAATCAAAAGTATAAATATAAATAATAAACTAAAAGGCATTAATATTCTTGATAAATATATAGAAATATTAGTTTTCATCTTCCTATAAACTGTATATACTAAAAAAGGAAATATTGAACTTAAGAATGATATTGATAATAATATTAATTTAAATATAGTTTTTTCATCTAAGCTGCTGATAATATCTTTTATTAAAAATATAACTATCGCTGCAAATATTCCAAATACTGTTGATACTATGCCTGCTATCAAGCCTGCAAATATTAATATATCTGCAGAAAATGTAAAAAACTCTGAAATAGTTTTGGAGTTTAATACTTGAAATCCATTATATGATAAAGCTATTATTATAAAAAATATGATAACAGAAAATATATATTTAATATAATAAAACTGTGAATATAGCTCAGTATTTTCAATAGAAGCAATTGCAGCAAAAAAACCAGTACTTAAATTAATAATCAACACAAATAAGAAAGATAAAAATATTATAACAATATTTCTTAAATTAAACTTTGAATTAATATTGAATATCAAACTAAAACAGAAAAAATAAAATATATAAAAATAAAATATGTCTATAAAAAAAATATTAGAATTACTAGTTGAATAAGTACCATCAATTAATTTAGCAATATTTACAATCTTTAAATAAGAATATATAGTCATTGCTAATGATGCAATAAAACCTATAGCAATAATAATCAAATTTGATATTAAATTATTTTCTAATATTTTGCCTATTTTATTGTTTATATCATTTATTACATTTGTTTTTTCAGTTATAATATTATTTTGAATATTGTTTTCTTCCATAATTTTAACCTCCAAAAAATAGTATATACCTAAACAACTATACTTTGTCAAAAATAAATTTATATTTTTGCTTTTATATCTGTGGCTTTGCCTCAGCCCCCCACTTCTTTTTGTGCCCAAAGAAGCAAAAAGACTACATATAGGGCTTTAATTTAATAGGTTATCTTACATATAAGATAATTTTAGTATGATTTAGTACTAATTTTATACCTTGCACTTTTTGCAACTTTTTGCTGCGGGAAAAAGTTGACTAAAAAATGACAAATTTAAAAATTTTTAGTATACCATATAGTAGTAAATAAAAATCAAGAAAGATTATATAATAATAAATATAAAAGTCAATGAGAAAAACGGATTAATCCCACCAGAAATACCAAACATCAGACTTTAATAATGTACCTGCTAATTTTCCATGATCATAATCTTCGCCGGATTGATCTACTCTGTCAAAGCAGAAATAATAATGTTCTATAGCAAGTTCTCTGGCTTCTTCTTCTGTTTGAGGCTGTTTTTCTACCCAAAGCTCCCAAGTATCATAACCTACTACAGCAGGATAGGCATTATATTTTTCATACCAATACTTGAAAATGGCAGCCTGTGTTTCAGGATTAGGACAATCATTGAAGCCGCCCATAGGAATATAACATGCCAATTCATAAGGATTAGTAGTAGGAATTTTTGCCAATATTAAATCAACTGTAACAGGATTATCTAAAGTATAATCATAATAAGAAGCAAAACTATCAATTACTTCAAAACCTTCTACTATAGGGGCATTGAATGATTTTTTTATTTCTTCAATATATTCTTTATCATCATAAATATCTTCAATATTCTGATGCAGATAATCTTTATAGTCTACTTCTTTAGATTTTTCTATATATTCATTTATTAATTTTTTTGAATCTTCAATATCACAGTCATTGTCTTCCAAGAACATTTCAATCGCTTCAGTAAGTATATCTGTAGGTATTATTATTAAAGGGGTATATCCTTCTTTTTTTCCTTTTTCTAAATGTTCCTTGTAGCATTCCATTATTTTAGTATCATCTTCAAGTCCGCCTTCAAGTATTTCATAATCGCATTTTAGAAAATCTGTTATAAATTTTATATTCTCATTCATATATATACCTTAAACAATTATATTTTATCAAAAATTATTTTTTTAAATTTTAAATATTTGCAGGGCTTTGCCCCGCACCCCACTTCTTTTGGTGCCCCAAAGAAGCAAAAAGGCTACATTTGAACTTAAATGTAATAAATCATCTTACATGTAAAATGATTTTAGTATGATTTAGTAATAAATAAATTAATCTACACTGTATTCCGCTTCACTGTCTCCGCTTATAACAAATCTATAAGGATTAGTAGGAAGTATTTTAACTAAATAATTATACAATAAAGTAGAACTTTGAAGTACATTATTATTTGTATTATAATAAAAATATTTAGGATAGTCTAGTACATATTTATAATAAGGATTATTTTTTGAACTTACCAATTCTCCTATTTTGTTATTAACTTTCCATAGAAAATAAACCGATTTATCTGTGAAATAGTTTGTCTGCGGATCATTAAGTATATAAGAGAAGAAGTCTGATGATTTTAAATAGTCATAATTCTTATATGAATTCATAGCTGCTTTATAATTTTCAAATACATCTTCCAGGTTCTGAATATTATTGGTCATATATCTTAAATAGCTCCATCCAACTATAGGTCCGTAATAAGTATCATATTTTACTAATGCCCAATCCTCCCTTGCTCTCTCTTTAGGATTATATACATTTGTTTTATTAAGTACTGTTACAAAATCATAATTATATAATGTATAAAGTTGTTTTTCAGCACCCGGAGTAATTGCAGGTATTCTATCTCTTATTATTATTCCATTTCCTATTACATAATATTCTTCTTCAAATGCGGCACTTATAGCATCAATTCTTTTTTGTACAGTTTCCATAGTATCTTTATAATTTTTATTTTCAGCTGCAGTTAAAGTAAAAGGCAGTGTATTAGGGAAATATGATTGATTATGCAATATGCTGTCCTGTAATACGCTTGTTCTGTATCTGTCAGAGAATCTTCTTAAATAAGTAATATTTGTAATGAATTTTGCTTTATCATTTTCATTTTGTATATTGCTGAATCTATGTCTTATACTGAAATAGTATGCAAAATCTTTTAAAGGAAAAGCACTTTCTTCATCTTGAAGTATTCTGTCAAAGACATATCCGTTAAAAGAGTATTGTCCATCTTTTACTATGATGCCCATTTGACTGTATATATTTTTTAATGAAGCTTGTAAATTTGTAACTGCATCATCATTATTTTCTTCACCTTCAACTATACCTTCTGATAATAATTGAGTATAAAATTCTTCTATATATGCAGGATCATTTTCAACCATATATATTAATGCCTGACCTAAAAGATATGATGCTTCGCTTTCATAATAACTTGAAGGGTAGGTGAATAAAAATCTTGCTAAAGTTTCAAAACCTTCTTTATAGCTTGATGATAATATTTGATTTCTTCCTGTAATAAATGTTGTAAGTTCATTATATGGAGATTGTGCATTTTCTTCTTCTGTTTTAGGAAGAGTTTTTAAAAAGTCTCCTAAAGGTCCATAATCTTCAGTACTTTCTATATCTTTTAATTTTCTATATTCATTTATTGAGTCTGCTGCTTTGCATGAACTAAGCAATACTGCAGATATTAACATAATTATACTTAATAATTTTTTATTCATATTAAAATTTACCTTCATTCATTTATTAATTAATTTTATATGTTTTTTTTAAAAAACTTCTTAAAATTGATCTTGAAAAATTATTATCGCATTTATCAAGCATTTTATTTACTAACTCTTCGCATTCTTCTATGCTTATATTTCTGATAATATTTTTTACTTTAGCCACAGATGTTACAGACATAGAAAGCTCTCTTATTCCAAGTCCTAATAGTACAGGAGTATATTCCGGAACTCCAGCCATTTCACCGCATAATGTTACAGGCTTATTATTTTCATTGGCTATTTTTATAACTCTTTTTAAAGTTCTCAATACTGATATATCTATTGGATTATATAAATACATCAGCTTTTCATTTGTTCTGTCGCATGCCATCATATACTGAACTAAATCATTAGAACCTATAGATAAGAAATCAGCTTCTTTTATTATTAAATCTATAATTGCAGCAGCTGAAGGAGTTTCTATTAAAGCACCTATTTTTATTGAATCATTGAAATCTTTATTTTCATGTCTTAATTCATCTTTAACATATTCTATGAAATTTTTAGTTTCAATAAATTCTTCTAAAGTGCTTATCATGGGAATCATTATTTCAATATTTCCATAATGAGAAGCTCTAAGTAATGCCTTTATCTGATCTTTAAATAATTCTCTATTAGATAGGCAGAATCTTATAGCACGCCATCCTAAGAAAGGATTATCCTCTTTAAAATCTAATCCTAAAGCGGGTGATATTTTATCTCCTCCTATATCCAAAGTTCTTATTATTACTTTTCCTTTTATTTTAGATGCTATTTTTTTATATACTTGGAATTGTATTTCTTCGCTAGGAAGTTCAGTAGCTATTCCGTCATCTGAAAATATATATAAAAATTCTGTTCTGTATAATCCTATTGAATCTATACCGAATCTTAATAAACTTTCTGTTTCTTCCGGTATATCTATATTAGCATGTACTTTTATTTCTATGCCGTCTTTTGTTGATGCTGCTTCTTTAGCATCTAATATAGATTTCTCTTTTAATTTTTTTAAATTTTCTGACAATGCAGTATAATTTTCCACATCTCTTTTACTAGGATTCATTATAACTATATTGCTTTTGCAGTCTATTATTATTTTTTTTCCATTTTTTATTTTGCTTGATATATCTGCTATGTTGAATATAGTTGTAATGCCGAAAGATTTAGCAAGTATTGCAGCATGCGAAGTATAACCTCCGCTTTCTACTATAAACCCTGAAACACCTATATTATTGAATTTTAAAACATCGCTTGGTGTTAGTGTTTTTGCTATTACGATACTGTCTTTAGGAACTTGTGAATAATCTCCTGAATCAGGCTGTATCAAATTTCTTATAAGTCTTGATTTTATATCAATAATATCTCCGCTTCTTTCGGAAAGCATTTTATTATTTATAGATGATAATTTATCGAGATATCCTGATATGATTGTATCGTATATATGTTCTATATTGAATAATTTTTCTTTAACTTCTTCTTTTACCTGTTTAGTTATTACTCTGTCTTGAAGCATTAATATATGAGTATGGAGAATATTTTTGATATTATTATCCACATGATTTTGTAATAATTCTATTTCATTTATAGATTTCTTTACAGCTTCATCAAATCGTTTATACTCTTCTTCTATATCAGATTCTTCTATTTTATATATAGGCGTACTTAAAGATGGCGTATAAAAAAATGAATTTCCTATAGCTACATCATCTCCAACCCCATTTCCATTTAATATCGTTCTTTTATCCGGCATGTATTCTCCGATATTATGTTAATTAATAGTAAAGATTATATTATAAATGCAAAATATTTTCAATAGTAAATTAATTGTAAATAATATTATTTTTCAATATGAAAAGCTTATATTGTTTATAGGTATAAAGTTTATAAAAAAATAGCTGACAACATAAAGTTATCAGCTGTTTTATTTTTATTATTGCTATGCTTGCCAACCTATAAACGTGCCTATTTGGTTCACCTAAAGGCTTAACTTAATAAATTGAGTTAATGGGTTCAGTTCTCTTTTTATATTTTATTTATTTCATGTTTTCTAACATTTCAACTACTATTTTCATTGAGTTTTGGGCAGATTTTACAACAAATTTAGGGAAATCCACTACAGCATCACTGTCTGCTTTGTCAGATAATGATCTTATAACTACAAAAGGTACTTTATACATTAAAGCGGCATGGGCAACAGCAGCACCTTCCATCTCTATAGCTCCAGCTTTGAATTTATTATGAATTTGCTTAACTTTATTATTATCACCAACAAACTGATCGCCTGTAGCTATTGTATCAATATATACTTTATTTTCTTTTATCACTTTTTGGGCAGATTCTTTTGCTAATTCTATTAAAGAAGCATCAGCAGGATAGTAATTTTTATCATAGCCTTTAACTAATACAGTAAGTTCATCTCCGTCTAAGGCACTTGTATCGAAGTCATGTTCTATTAAATCTTTTGATATAACTATATCAGATATATCATAATCAGGATTGCCTGAACCTGCAACACCTGTGAATATTATTTTTTCAACATTAAATCTTTCTATAGCTATAGTTGTAGCAATAGCAGCATTAACTTTACCTATTCCTGATTTCAATAATACTATATTTTTTCCGCATAATGTGCCTTTATAGTAAGTGATATTAGCTATTTCAATTTCTTCTATATTTTCAATCATACCTTTAAAATTGGTAATTTCTGAATCCATAGCACCTATTATAGCAATTCTTCTTGTATCAGACATAAAATATCCTCCAAATAATAATGATTTGTGAATTATACATTAAAAAAACATTTTAATAAACTTTTTTATTATAATTTTATTACATACTAATTAGTATATATAAACAATGATATTTTGTAAAAAACAAAATTATATTTTTGTTTTTATATCTTGGGCTTTGCACACCGCTAAACGACCCGGAAGAAGTCCACCTACGGTGATAGTAAGAGCCCACTTCTTTTGTTGCCACAGGCGGAGCCCGCCTACGGCTAGAAGCTTATATCCTTGATAAACTTGGATACGCTTCGCGAAAGGCTATATTTGGCTTAAATTTAATAAATTATTTTACATGTAATACAATTTTAGTATGGTTTAATACTAATTTTATACTTGCACTTTCGCGAAGCGTGCCTGTGGCAGCAACTTTTTGCGGCGGGAAAAAGTTGAATAAAAAAATTGATAAACTTAAAAATTTTTAGTATAATGATTAATATATTTATTTATAGTAAAAATATGTTAAAAATCAAAAGTTAAAGGATCAGGCCCCACTCTGAATCCATTTTCTAATGAATTTATTTTTTCTATATCATTTTTATCTAATTTAAAGTTAAATACATTTATATTTTCTTCTATTCTTTCTTTAGTTACTGATTTAGGTATAACAGATATATTATTTTCTATATTCCACCTTAATATTATTTGTGCCGGAGTTTTGTTATATTTATTTGCTATATCAATTATAGTTTTATCATTAAATAGTTTTCCTCTTGCCAATGGAGACCATGCTTCTGCTATTATATTATGACTTTTACAAAATTCTATCAATTCATTTCTCTGTAAATTAGGATGTCTTTCTATTTGATTTATTACTGGTGCTATATTACAATGGGCAAATATATCTTTTAAATGATTTATTTCAAAATTGCTCAATCCTATAGACTTAGCTTTTTTACTCTGACATATATTTTCTAATGCTCTGTATGTATCTAAATATCTTTCTTTTTTCTGACCAGGCCAATGAATAAGAACTAAATCTACATAATCCATATTAAGTTTTTCCAAACTTTCTTCAAATGATTTTCTTGTAGAGTTGTAACCCTGTTTTGTATTCCATATTTTAGTGGTTATAAATAATTCTTCTCTTTTTACTGCTGTTTTTCTTATAGCTTCTCCTAATTCTTTTTCATTATCATAAAATTGAGCTGTATCAAATTTTCTGTATCCTGCTTCTATAGCCCATTTCACAGCATTTTCTACTTCTTTTTTATCTGTTATTTTATATAGTCCAAGCCCTAATATAGGCATTTCTATGCCGTTATTAAATTTTACATTAATCATAAATTATTCCTTATTATGGTATTAATTTTATTATATGATATAATAGATAATATTACAGCTATATTTTTATTATCTTAAAAAATGTTTTATGCTTTTTATGATTTTCCGATAATATTTAGTAATTAACATAATAATACAAATGGGGGGATTCAATTGTCAAGTAATAACGGATATGAAAAATATAAAAAAGTCGATGCGAGTACCGCTTCACAAAACAGACTTATAGTTATGCTTTATGACGGAGCTATTAAGTTTTTGGAAACTGCCTGTGCTGCTATGGATAAAAAACATGGTACTGAAGAGGCACATAATAATATACTAAAAGCACAGGAAATCATATATGAGCTTTTATCTTCTCTTAATTATGAGGCTGGAGATATAGCACATAGACTTGCTTCTATATATACATATATGAATCAAAAACTCACAGAGGGTAATATATCTAAAACTAAGCCGCCTTTGTTAGAAGTTATAAGATATCTTAAAGAGCTTAAAACAGCTTGGGAAGGTGTTGAAGAGCAAATGGCTAAGGCTAATAGTGAAAGCAAAGCATCATCCAATAATAACAAAGATAATTCTTCATCAAATAGTGATAGTAAATTAAATATAACAGGTTGAGTAAACAATGAAAAAAGTATATAAATCAACAATATTATTTATTATTTTTAGCATAGTTCTTTTGTCATGCGGAGAGAAAGATACTGAAACTATAGAACAGTATGAAGCTAGAATGAATAGATTGGAAATTTTAAAATATTATAATATACAAGATGTTATGGCTCCTAGAATAGTAAATGACGGAGTATTATTTACTTTTGCTGAGAACTATGATTCTGTAGAAGTATCCGGCGATTTCAATAATTGGGAGGACAGCATACCTCTTATAAAAAGTTCTTATGGAGTTTATTATTATCTTTGGCAGCATCCGCTTAAAGCTGGAAAATATACATATAGATACAGAGTGAATGGTGTTTGGATTAATGACCCTGTAAATGCTAATATTGAATATGATAATAATAATCAGGTTGTAAGCTATTTTGTTTTAACTAATGATATAGGATTCTATGAAAAAAATCCTATTTATAATTCTGACGGTACAGTTACATTCTTCTACAGCAATGATACGGCTAAAGAAGTTATGTTTACTTCTGATAAATTGGGTTTTGATAGTTTGAGATATCCTATGACTTATTCTAATAATTTATGGGTTATAACTTTGAGAGCTGAGGCTGGAAACTACTATTATAATTTTGTTGTAGACAGAATATGGGAAGTTGATCCTCTTAATATGAATGTATATAAAGGAAGCGATGGAAGACTTCATTCATATACATTGATAAATTATAATCAAACTAATAAAAGAATGGTATATTAATAATATAATAATTAATTAATATAAAATAAAAAGGATAAGCTATTTAATTGGCTATCCTTTTTTTATTGCATTTTTTTATTATTTACTTACTTTTTACTTACTTATTTTGATTATCATCATTGTTATTATTTATTGTAGGATTTTCAGCATTCAAATCATGGAGTCTTTCTCTAATTTCTGAAGTTGTTTGTAAAGGATCTTTTTCTTTCATTTTAGGCTGTTTGAATACTGATAATGTTTGATTAAAAATATTTTTAAAACTGTCATCTATAGTATTGTTTTTAGAGTTGATATACATCATTTTTATTTGATCTTTAGTTTCTTTATCTTCAATCTTCGATAATAAATTAATATTATGATCTGAAATAGAAACTAAATACATATCTTCAACAATCTCTATTATAGATATATATCTGTTTGTAGCTACAGGAGTAGTGGCAAGCACTTTAATGATATCGCTTGATCCTGATACTTTTTTTGACTTATTTTTCAAATATATAAATACAAGATATATACCAACCAAAGTAACTATAAAACCAATTATAGCTCTTATAAACATCCAGCCATTACTTACTTCGGCTCTGTCCTGAATATTTCTAATATCTTGCAGTATAGCAGGTTCATTTGCATCATTTGTATTATCTATAGGGGCATTAAAAAAATTAGTTTCTGGTGCATTATTTGTATTTTCTTCTGTTACTGCAGCTGCATTGTTAGTATTATTTAGATTAGTATCATTTGTATTTTCTTGAGTAAGAGCTATGCTGAAAATAATTAAGAATATGACAGAAATTTTTTTAATCATATATAAACCGATGCGGAGAGAGCGGGATTCGAACCCGCGGTAGGGGTTGCCTACGACAGTTTAGCAAACTGCTCCCTTCGGCCTCTCGGGCATCTCTCCATAACTATATATTTTTATCAATAGTTGTATTATGATAACATATATAGGATTTTTAGTCAAGTTTATATTTGATTAAAGTGCTTTTTTTATTAAATAATATAATGTATGTAATTTTGACAAATGCTATATTTTTTATTATAATATAAAATTAAGGGGTGGCATTATGATTAAAGAATTATCTGCATATTTAGAAAGTATAAAAGATATTACCACTGAAGATAAAGAGCATACTTACAGGGGTGCTTTAGAAATTTTATTAAATAATGTAAAAAATAATCTTAATTTTAGTAAAGTAAATATAAAGCATGAACCTAATAATGATAAAGAGGGTAGAGGAGCACCTGATTTTTTAATCACTATTGATTCTCTTGTTTTGGGGTATATAGAAAATAAAAGAGTGAATGCTAATCTTGATGAAATTATTAAAAGTGATCAGATAAAAAAATATTTACTTTTAAGTGATAATATTATACTTACAGATTATTTGAGATTTATATTAATTGATGAAAATTGTAATATTATTGATGAAGTGATAATATGCGAATTAAGCGAGATTAAAAATTATAAAAAAATTAAACTAGATGATGCAGGCACAAAACTTTTAGATATATTTAAAATATTTTTCTCAAGAGAGCCTAAACCTATAAATACAGCTTTAGAGTTTGCTGATGCTTTAGCTATGCGTACTAGAATATTGAGAGATGATTTATATGAACTTGAAAATAATAATCAGATAGAACGTTTATATCATATATTTAAAACTACAATTTATTCGCATATAGATTTTGCCGACTTTTGCGATAACTTTGCCCAGACTCTTACTTATAGTTTATTCTTAGCCAGACTTAATACAAATGAAAAAATAGATTTATATAATGTAACTAAGTTTATACCGAAATCTTTTCCATTAATAAGAGCAATGAGTAAATTTCTTCAAGATTTGGAAGAATTAAATACTAATGATTTAAAAACTATAGAATGGCTTTTGAATGAAATAATAAATATTACAAATCATATAAATATTGTTTCTATTGTAGAAGAATTAAATAAATATGATAATACAGCAGTGCAGAAAGACCCTTATATGCATTTTTATGAAACTTTTTTGTATAAATATAATCCAGAGCTTAGAGAATTAAGAGGCGTTTATTATACTCCTCAAAGTGTGGTTAATTTTATTATTGATTCTATAGATATAGTTTTAAAAGATTATTTTCATAAAAATAAAGGTTTAGGCGATGCATTAGAAAAAGAAACTAATATAACTCTTTTAGATTTTGCTACAGGCACAGGTACATTTTTACTTGATTCTTTTAGAAAGGCTTTATCTTATTATCAAAAAAACTCTGTTAAATATAACCCTAAAGAATTAATTAATAAATTTTACGGCTTTGAGTTTATGATAGCCCCATATACAATAGCACATCTTAAAATATCTCAAACACTTAAAGAAGAATTTGATTATAGTTTACAAGATGATGAAAGATTAAATATATTTTTAACCAACACTTTAGAAAATATACATTTAGATGAAGGCAAAGAAAAAAATAATATATTTGAAGAACTTAATGAAGAGATGAATCTCGCACAGAAAACAAAAGAAAAAGAGATTCTCATAATAACAGGCAATCCGCCATATAGCGGAGCAAGTGCCAATAAAGGCATATTTGAGGAAGAAGTAAGAAAAGAATATAAAGACGGTTTAGAAGAAAAGCCTTTAGCTATAACAAGAAACGGCAAAATAGAAAAAGAAAAAAATCCTAAATGGCTTCTTGATGATTATGTGAAGTTTATAAGGTTTGCACAGCAGAAAATAGATAATCAAAATGGCGGAGGAATATTTGGTTTTATTTCCAATAATTCATTTTTGGATAATCCTACTTTTAGAGGTATGCGTTACAGTTTATTAAAAAGTTTTGATGAAATATATATTGTAAATTTGCATGGAGATACAAGAAAAAAAGAAGTATGTCCAGACGGCAGCAAAGATGAAAATGTATTTGACATAATGCAGGGCGTGAGCATAAATATATTTGTAAAGCATAGTCAAAAAATAAAAGATAAAAAACTTGAAGATAGAAAATTAAATCCTTCATATTATAAATATGGCGGTGATTATGCTAATGTATACTATTATGATTTGTATGGTAAAAGAGAATATAAATATGATTTTCTTCTTGATAAGAACATCAAAAGTATAGAATGGAAAGAATTAAATTATAAAGAGCCTTTCTTTTTATTTGTAAAACAAGATGAAAATTTACGAGAAGAATATGATAAATTTTATAGTATAAAAGATATTTTTAGAATTTATAATGTTGGTATAGTAACATCAAAAGATTCTGTGTTAATAGGTTTGAGTGAAGATAAATTGAAAGAACAAGTTAAAAATTATTATAATGAATTTGATAGTTCTTTTGTAGAAATTATTAATTATCGTCCTTTTGATAAAAGGTTTGTTTATTATGATACGGATAAAATAGAAAGGGCAAGAAAAGATATTATGGAACATTTTTTAAAAGATGATAATAATATAGGAGTCATATGTGATAGAGGTACAAAATTAAAAGAAATATCAAATATTTTTATTTCTAATAATTTAATTGATTTACATCTTGTAGGTTCTGGAAGTTATATTTTTCCTCTATATTTATACAATACCCCTAGTGCTAAAAAAGCTATTCAGGCTGAAAATTATAATGTTGGAGATTTATTTGAGCAGTATGAAGAAAATCCATTTGAAAATTCAGACAAGATAGAAAATTTTACTGTTAATTTTAGAAATTTCATTGATAAAAAATATAGCTCCCATTTCTCGCCTGAAGATGTATTAGGATATATTTATGCTGTGCTGTTTCATAAAACTTACAGAACTAAATATATAGGCTTTCTAAAAATTGATTTCCCTAAAATTCCTTTTACTGATTCCAAAGATATATTTATAAAATTAAGTGAGTTAGGTACTCAATTATACAATCTTCATCTAATGAAAGATAATAATTTAAATAATGATGTGGGTGAGGGATTATATAAAGATGATAAGAATAACAAAATAGAAAAGCCTATTTATAATGAAAAAGAAAAAAGATTATTTATTAATAAAAGTCTATATTTTGATAATGTATCAAAAGAAGTTTGGCTCTATAAAATCGGAGGATATCAGGTATTAGATAAATATTTAAAATCTCATAAGGGTGAAGATATTGATTACTCTTATTTTCAGAAGATTATACAGATTTTAGATAAATCATTGAATTTAGAAAATGAAATTTCAGGTATTAATTTTTTGTAAATAAAAAAGGCTTTACTTAAAAAATTAAGCAAAGCCTTATTTATTTAATGCATTGAAACTTTATAGTTTAAGCATGAGTTACCCATTCATGGTCATAATCGTATTCTTTGTAATTTCCTTTGAATACAACGCCTTTTACTACTAACTTTTCATCTAATATAACTAAATCAGCAATATAACCTTCTTTGATTCTGCCGTATTTATCATCTATGCCCATAACCTGAGCAGGGTAGAGTGAAGCCATTTTTAAAGCCTCTTCTACTGTAGCACCAACTTCATTAACCACATTTCTTACAGACTGACTCATAGTTATAGATGAACCTCCTAAAGTACCGTTATCATCTATAAGTCTGTTTCCATCTCTATGTATTTTTTTACCGGCCCAAATATATTCTTTTATTTCCGGAGCAGCAGCAGGAGCTATAGCATCAGTTACTATACATATATGACCTGTTTTTAATTTGTATGCAAGTTCTACTGAAGCAAAATCACAATGTACACCGTCACATATTAAACCTGCATACATGTCTTTTGTTTCAAGTACAGCACCAACAGCACCCGGCTCTCTTGAACCCCAAGGACGCATAGCATTGAATAAGTGAGTTGCAAAAGTTATGCCGTAAGGTATTTTTTCTTTTATTTCTGCATAAGTGCCGTTAGTATGTCCTACTGATACAACCTTTCCTGCCATAGCGAATTCTTCTATAACTTCACCGTCAACCATTTCAGGTGCTACTGTTACCATTACACATTTTGATGCATTGATTTTATCTATCATTTCCATATTAGGTTCTCTTATAAATTTATCATTATGAATACCTCTTTTTTCATGTGATATATAAGGGCCTTCAAAATGTATTCCTAATACGCCTATTACTGATAAATCTTCTATACTGTTAAACAAGTCTATGATTTTTAACATATAGTCATCGCCGTTTGTAATTACAGTAGGTAAATACGAAGTACAGCCGTATCTTTGGCAAACTTCATTCATATTTTTTAATGTTGCTACAGAAGGATCAGCATTGATATCATATCCTCCTATACCATTAACCTGCAAGTCTATATATCCAGGAGCTACTATCTTTCCTCCTAAATCTATTCTTGTAATAACAGCATCAACATCAATTTCTTTTTCTACGCTTTTTATGACATTATTTTCTATAACTATACAATGTCCGTCTATAAACTTTTCACCGTCAAATATTTTAATGTTTGTAAGAGCATAATAAGATTTATAAAGTCCTTTAATAAGTTCTTTAGGATGTAAACTTTTACTTTCCAAACTCTTAGCATATTTATAAGTCTTTACTTTTAAATCGCTGCTTGATTCTTCATCGGCAACTATTATAAGTTTTTTATGTTCTTGAAGTACAGAAGTAGGGTAGAATTGACTTATAGCCCCTTCAACACAATGAGCCAAAGCATCAGAAACATCATATCCATTCGCCATAACAAGTACATATTTTGCATTAAATGCTTCCTCAAATCCTAATGTAAAACCTTCTCTTGGGAACATTTCTATAGGCATATTGAATTTTTTGGATTCATAGCTTCTTATTATTTCGCTTATCTTTTTATCTCTAACGCTTCCCTCTAATGATGAACTTGGAGTATTAAGTAAGAAACTTCCATCTTCGGCTAAATTATCTATTAATAAAGTTATATTACCTAATTCTTTTATTAAATTAGCCATTCTTTTAGCTTCTTCTTTTCTATTTGCTACATTACTGTCAAATAAATGTACATTTTCTTTAGGTATATCTATAAATTTTAAAAAATTATCTTCTAAATATTTTTGCGATATATTTGAATCTATATATTCACCAGATGAAACTATATGAATATTTTTGAAAGATACTATATTATCATTGTAGAAAGATAATAATTTTTGATAATATGATTTATTGACATATCTTAAAGGAAAAGATAACACAAAGGGCTTGTCTTGATCTGAATAGTCTAATATACATTTAACAGTATAATAAGCAGCCCATTCATAAACGCTTTCATTTGTAATAATGATTCTCATGTATATTCTCCTTTTATTTTATATTTTTTTCTATCTTCATAAATACGGTTTGACTTGATAACCTTAAAGATGATTCATAATCAGCTATTACCGTAACATCACTATGTTTTTGTAATTTGCTTAAAGGTGAAGAATTACTTATTCCATGTTCCAAACAATCTCTTAAAGAACATGAATTATCTATTCCAGATGATGTTAATAGTACAGTATCAACCATATCTATAAATCCCATACCCATACTAAATACGGTAGTAGGTACTTTGCTTTCATCTTCAAATTTATTTTTAATTTCACTTATAGAGTGTTCGCTTAGAGTCTTTATTCTAAATAATGAAGATAATGATGACATTCTTTCATTTCCTGCAGAAGTAGAATCAGCTGTAAGCGAATACCATATAACATCGAATCTTCCTATTTTGTTTATTATTTCAAGCTGTTTATCCATTTGAGATTCATCACCGCTTCCATCAAATAAAAATACATTTTCTTCAGGTATATCTATTTTTGAAAGCAGATTTTCTCGTAAAAAATACGCTTTACTGTTTTTATCTGTAGGAGCTAAACCTATATATTCCGACTGCTGAAATATAAATATATTTTTGAAATTAATTTTATAGTTTTTAACATTTTCTACTATTTCTTTATAGATATCTTTAGTATCATCTTGGCTGGAAACAGAAATATAAAGTTTTTCTTTTTTTTCCTGTTTCTTTTCTAAGAAATTTAGAATATGTTTTGCTGTGAATACGGTATAATCTCGATATGAATCAGCTATATATATATTCATTAATAAGTCCTTTATAATTAATTAAAATTAATCTGAACTTATTATAACACTTTCCCTATTTTCTGTATATAGTATATTGTTTATTTTATTTGTATTATCTGAAGTATTTATATAATCTTCTATATTTATATAATATTGTTTATTTCCGGCGATAAAGTTCAAATTTGTACTTGTGAAATTACCTACATTTATATTTGGATTTAAAATATTTCTTCTCATACCAATAGGAACATTATTTTTCGGCATTGTGCTTACTATTATCCAAGGTTCAAATTTCTTTACATTTTCTCTAGTTGATACTTGTGCTGTATATAATTTATTTTGACCTATATTAGTTTGAATAACATTATATTCTAATTCATTTGATGAAAGTATTTGTATATATGTGTAAGAGTAAGCTCCGTCTATAATGAATTTATTAGATGCATTATCAAAAGTTATTGGAAGTTTTGAATTTACATTCCATTTATATTTATATCCGTAAACATGATATTCTTTTGTTATATCAGGCAATGCTTCGATATCTTCTTTTATTATCAAAATATTAGGTTTTAAATAGTAAAATCTTCTATCATAGTTTT
Source organism: uncultured Brachyspira sp. (assembly GCF_944393015.1). Taxonomy (GTDB): domain Bacteria; phylum Spirochaetota; class Brachyspiria; order Brachyspirales; family Brachyspiraceae; genus Brachyspira. Next base: position 10,622 of record NZ_CALXYQ010000014.1, on the reverse strand, counting down.
TAAGATTGACTGGATATGTATATCTTTGATTTGCTTTAGCATGAGCATAGAACATTTTATAATAATTAGTGATGTTTTCTATATATGAATAACTGCCCATATTTTCTTCTATTTTGTCTGCATCTATTGATATACTATTATGAAAATCAGCGTCTTTGAAAATAGTATAATTATTAGAATCGAAATTGTATCCTAATTCATCTATTATAGAATCTCCGTAATTGTAATATATGAAGCTCATTCTGTCATTATGATTAAGCCCGAAAGATTCATCTGCATTTCTTCCTTTTGCATATACTGCCAAATAAGGAGCATTTAGAGCTTTTATATTTTCATTATAAATAGCAGTTTGTATTTTTTTCAAAAGCAAAGTTTCAAATTGAAAATCAACAGTAGAATTAACATTATCTTTAAGATAGTAATTATTCCACATTAATGCATAAGGAAGATATCTTATATCAGCAGATTCGCTTTGTGCAAATACAGCATAATTTTTATATAATGGATTAGCACACATTTTACTTAAAAGTTCCATAACTGCATTTCTAGCACCTGTATCAAATCTTAATTTGCTTCTATTATATATTCCTGTATATCCTATAGGCAATGTGTAGCCTGAAGGATATCCTACTATTGATAAATATTTTCCTATATTTCTAAATGATTCTAAAGTGAAAGCATCAAATATACCTACATTTTTTAATGATAATGCATAAGTTAGTATAGGCATAATAGTATCAAATGCTTCGCTTATTGAAGATTTAAAACTTCCGTCACTTTCAAACATAGAAAATACCATGCTGTTTATATAATTCATAGAAAAATAATGCCAATTTCTAATTTGATCCTGATTAACATTTTCATTAAGCATGTTGATAGCTATTAATCCTAATGTTGTAACATATTTGATTGTGTTTTTATTTCTGTATTCTGAAGGATTTTCTACTATATAATTATAGAGTGTTTCTCCGTATTTTATAAATTCCTGCTTCATTAAAACTATTTCTTCAGGAGAAAACTCATCATACATCAAATCAAATGGCATAAGCAAAGAATTAGCCAATATATTAACTGCATCTATAACATTATAATTTTCTATTTTTGTTTCATCTAAATTTACTATATCCCTTATCATCTGCTTTATTTCGTATTTTAATAAATTATTATTAGGTTCAAAAGCAGCTTTTAAAGACATAACCATTGTATGAGAAGGCAGATTTTCAAAGTATAATTTATTAGTATCATCAGTTGATGAATATGCTATGTTGTTAACAGACCATTTACCCATATTTGCTGAGGTATATGATTTGAATGCATTTATATTTCTTAAAAGTACAGAAGGCTGAAGTCTTGTTGCTCTGTATAATAAATTATATAAAACTTCAAATGTCTGTTTATCTATAAATACAAAAGGTCTTGGTATATTAAAAGTTTTATTTGTTATAGGTATAATTTTTGTACTGCTGTCATCTATAAAGAAATGATAAATTTTTCTTAAATTTGTATCTCCGTTTTCATCGAATGCTATATACCATTTTCCGTTTTCTAATGTATTAGTTATAGAGAAGAAACTATTATTTCTTAATGTATATTCATAACGTGTTGTAAATGAAAGCTCTTTAGATATTGATATTCTAGTAAGAGTTGTTCTTTTATTTATCATAACGAAAGGAGGATTACTCTTTGCTATATGTCCGCTTTCGGGAAGTATTAATGCTATATTTTCTCTTGTTTTTCTTTTATCATCATATTGATTTATGGCAATTTTTACTTTATCTTTTGTATCAACATTTCCAACAGTTTCTATGCTTACAGATAATTTATCTAATTTATCCTTTTCTAATGGGGGAGTGAAATTTGTAGCGTACAATGTGAGATTTATATTTCTATTAACTAATGGATTTTCTATAGAAAGTTTTTTTATTATATCATTTTCTTCTACTTCTATATTTAATTGTATAGGTATATTGTCAGAGTCTATATTATAAGTTAATGATATTCCTTCTTCTATTTTTACGCTTTTTCCATATTTTAAATTTATAAATTTAGGATACTGTTTATTATATTCAGGGTATGTAATAGTATAAGAATTATCTTTTTTATCATAAACAGCCTCTATTTCTCTGTCTACTATTCTTTTTTGAGAGCATGATAATAATATAGGTATTATCAATAATGTTAATATAATTCTTATAAGTTTTTTCATTATTACTTTTATCCCATAAATTTTATGTTTATTCCATTCTAACTCTATGCAAGCCTCTTAAATAGTAAGTGATATCTTGTATATTTTTATCTATCATCTGCTTATATTCATCAGGTATATTCTGATCTCTTATAAGTTTAAACATTTCAAGTCCTTCCTGTAAATTACCGAACAAACTTATTCTTGCGGCATTTCTTAATATTCTTTTGTATTTAGAATAATAAGTGTTTTCAGGCATATTATCAAAACCATAAGTGATTACAAGTTTCTTTTCATAATCATCTATATCATCTAAAAGCTTCATTCTCATAGTAGGTGTTTCACTGGCTGGTCTTAATTGAGATTCAGGCTTAGCCAATTTAGCACTTTCTTTAGGAGCTTCAACTTTAACTGTGATATTAGGCTGCTGTCCTTGCTGAGGAGCTTGTCCTATTTGCTGAGTAGAATTAGGAGAAGCTACTATAGCTTGTCCGCCTTGAGGAGGAGTATATCCTTCATTAATTTCTACACGGCTATTTTCTATTTTATCAATAATAGTGAAAGGTCTTTTATTTAAATTTTCATCTTTTGTGCTTTCAGAATCTTCCAATCTGTTTTCAACAAGATTTTCTAATTCTTCAGATGCTTTATTTAATCTTTCTTCGCCCTCAGATAAAACGGATACAGACTCTGCTTCTTTTTCAGCTTCTTCTCTTTCTTTTTCTTTCTGCTCTCTGTAATCGTCCATAGCAGCACATAATAAAGTTGCTAATTTTGTAATGCCTTCTTCTGTTTTGGCATCCATATTTGATAATAAATTACCATCATTATCATCTTCATCATCAGCAGCTATATAGCTTTTTCTCATTGTAGAAGCTATATCTTTAGCAGAACTTTTTATATCGCCTCTTATTTCTTTAAGTTTTTCTTCTTCTTTTTTTAGAAGTTCTCTTTTTCTATCTAATGCTTTTGATTCTTTTTCTATCTGTTTTAATATTCTTAAATTTTCTTTATATTGTTCTTTATCTTCTTTTGAAAGTTTATTTGTATTTTTCTTAGCATTTTTTAAATCTGCTACGGCTTCCTTTAATTTTGCTCTTAATTCTTTCTTTTCCTGTTCAGATTCTAATAATTGCTCTTTTAATGCTTTAATTTCTTTTATAGCTTCTCTATCTGTTTTGGCACTTTTTGAAGACATTTCGCTTTTTGATTTTAAAGCTTCTCTTGCCTTCTGTTTTAATTCTTCATTTTTTAATTCTATTTTTCTTTTTTCTTCTTCCAATTTCTGATTGGTTTTTTCTAATTTCTCCAATCTTTTTTGAAGTTTATTTATTTCGGCATTACTGCTTTGTGTTCTGGCAGGTATAGATTTTTTTGATTCTAAATCTTCTATTATTTTTTTGTATTTATCTTCTATTTTCTTTTTTTGTATATCTACTACTTTTTTATATTTTTTATTTAATTCAGCTATTTTTTCATCAGACTTCTTCAATTTTAATCTTAGTTCTTCAGATAATTCTTTATATGAAATTCTGCCAGTAGTTTTTTCTTCTGCTGTTTTGGATGCAGTTTTTTTTGTGTCTAAAGTTTTTTTAGTAGTAGTCTTTTTTTTAGTATCTGTCTTTTTTACAGCCATTATAAAGCACCTGCCATTAATATATATGTATTATAATCCTTATTAGTATTAACGGAAAAAATTTAAATTTACTAATAAAAATATTTTTTTATTAACATAATACCATATTTCTAAAATAAATTTAAGAGTTTTATGCTTGAAAAATATTTTGTATGATGTTATAATTTTTAGCAACAAAATAATATTTATAATATAAGAAATTAATTTTAAGGAAAAATATATATGAACGCTTTACTAACTTTAGGAATCGTAGTTTATTCTATAATATGTGTACTACTAATATTGATAATAATTATACAAGGCGGTAAAGCTGAAGGTTTATTTTCAAGTGCTCAGGCTAATGTTTTGGGCAGTCAGAGAGGAAATGCATTAAGTAAGGCTACTACTTTTCTTTCCACTATATTTATAGTAGGAGCATTACTTATATCTGTTGCTATAAGTACTCAGAAAACTGCTTTTGAAAATGTTACAAATACTCCTGCTAATACTACAACTACTCAGCAGCAGCCTGCAGCTCCATTAACAGCACCTACTAATGCTGCTCCAACTATGGAAAATACGAATACTGTTTCTAATCAATAAATATAAATTATCTAATTATCTAGTTAATTAGATTGAAGATATATAAATAAAAAGAACTGTTTATAAAATAGCAGTTCTTTTTATTTTTGCTTATTTTGTAGTATATACTAAAAATTTTTAAGTTTGTCATTTTTTTAGTCAACTTTTTCCCGCCGCAAAAAGTTGCAAAAAGTGCAAGATATAAAATTAGTACTAAACCATACTAAAATTGTTTTGTATGTAAGATAGATTATTAATTTAAGCTAAAATATAGCCTTTTTGCTTCTTTGGGGCACCAAAAGAAGTGGGGTGCGGGGCAAAGCCCTGCATATATTTAAAATTTAAAAAAATTATTTTTTACAAAATATAGTTGTTTAGGTATATACTGAAAATTGTTAAGTTCGTCAATCAATACACTTTATGCAGAATTATCAACTTTTTTGTCGCACACGCTCTGCGGACTTCGTCAAAGTTTTTATCCTTCGGATACTCTATGCGAAAAACGCAATTACTATAACTTTATATTAAATATATACTTATTAAATATATGACATAAACTAAATTTAGACTACACCAAAGGTGGACTTCGTCAGGTACTCCTTTCAGTCGCAGTACTTCCTTCGGTCGCAAAAGAACTGGGGGCGTTACGAAGTACGCAGAGCGGAGCGACTGTGTAGTCCCAGAAAATAATTTTTGACAAAATATAGTTGTTTAGCTATAGATCAATATTTTATTTTGATTTTTTTGGTATTTATACTGTTTGTTTTGACTAGATTATTATCGAAACGCAGTATTATTTCTAGTTTATTAGCTTCTTTCCAATAATTTTTATCAAAGTTAAGCTCAAATCCTATTCTTTGACCTACAGGAAATCTTATATTATTAAAAGAACGATCTCCTGAAAATATTAATTTTCTATATTTGTATAATGAGAAAGAAGTTCTTAATACTTCTACACTTTCAGAATTAGTGTAATTAGAATTTTCAAGTTCTATAGTTGTTATTATAACATCATCAATGGACTGTGCTTTATTAATCTTTACTATTACATCAGTTTTAGGCTTTAAAGCTTCAAATAATGGTATATTATTAAAGAATCCTTTTTTATATAAAAGCATGCCGACTACAGCTAATGTAAGAAAAGTACCGTATAAAAACATGAACCATCTTCTTGCAAATATACTTACTTCTCTTTTAGGAGCTGGAGGTTTTATATCTCTTTTACCATAGAATTCTAATTCTTTTTCTTTAGGGTCGTAAACTTCTCTAGGCAAATTTATATCCTTTTTAGTATTTTGTATGAAATATTTGCTAAATCTTTAGGCTGAATATAATCATTTCCGAATTTTTTTGATAATATATTAAAAGATTTAGACTGTATTATCAATGCTAATTTCGAAGCCTCTAATATATCTAATCTTCTAGCAAGCAAAGCACCTATAAATCCGGTAAAAACATCACCCATGCCTGCTTTTCCCATAGATTCTCTAGGGTTATAATTTATATATATATCATTTTCATGCATTAAGAAACTTACAGCATCTTTTAAGACTATTGAAGCATTAGTTTTTTGTCTGTATCTTAATAATGCCTGATATGGGTTTTCTAATGCCTCTATATGATTGATTTGTGTAAGTTTTTCAAATTCATATATATGAGGTGTAATTATAAAATTATTGTTAAGTTCATTAAGAGTACTTTCAAACATTAAATATAAAGCATCAGCATCTATAACAGTAGGTATATTTATTTGCTTTAATATACTGTTTATGAAAATTTCTGTAGACATATCTCTGCCTATACCTGAGCCTATTATACAAGCATCGCTTTTATTAATATCATTTACTATTTCAATATCATTTTCTGTGAAGAATTTTTGATTTTCTTCCCCAACTCCTATAATAACAACCTCAGGCATAGAAGGCATTATGGCATCTCTTATATTTTTAACTATGCCTTTAGGTACATATAGTCTTATATATCCTACACCTAATCTATAAGCGGCATTTGCAGCTAAAACGGCAGCCCCTATATAATTATCACTTCCTGCCACTATAGCAAGCATTCCCTGTTCTCTTTTGCTGTATAGTGAATTTCTATTTATATGTATTTTTTCATTATAGTCTATTAGTTTTGCTTTATATCCCCAACTATCTAGTATTTCATTAGGGAATATTGATTTTATTATGAATAATTTTCCTATATATTCTCTAGTTCTGTATAAGAAGAATATATCTTTAGCAAAGCATATTGTATAAGTTTCATGAGCCTTAAAACAAGTATGCACATTATCATAATCATTTATTTTTGAAGCTAATCCTGAAGGTATATCTATTGCTATTCTAAGAACATCTAATTTATTTAAGCAGTCTATAAGTTTTTTTTGTATTCCTTCTAATGGTCTGTTTCCGCCTGTTCCGAATAATGAATCCAATACTATAGATTTTCTTTCTATATTTTCAGCAGCGGATACAGCATCTTCCTCGCTTCCTAAATAATTAATATCTATATTCATAGATTTTAATATATTAAAATTAGAATATGTGTCCTTATTAACTCTATCAAGATTTCCTGTGATATATATCTTAACATCATATCCATTTTTTATTAAATATCTGGCTATTGCAAGTCCGTCTCCGCCGTTTCCTCCAACAGATGAAAAAATATAAACGGTTTTTGTATATAATAATTTTCTATGTCTTTTTACAAGCAAATAGAAAATTTCACTTGCCACATGCTCCATAAGAAGTATGGAAGGAATTTTTTCTATAGTTTTTTTATCTATATTAATTAGATCTTCTGTACTTACAACTTTCATTTTTTTATTCCTAATGCTTCCTTTATAATATCAAAAATTGATAAAACTATATTTTCATTTAATTGACCATATTTTATAAGATCATTATATGTAGTATTTATTGTACTATTATTATTTAATATTTCCATATATGTTTCTTCAGGTATTACATTTGAATTGTTTTTAAATACATTCAAATCATAATATGCAGATAATTTTAATGCCCATAAAGCATGATTATATTTATTATCATTTGTTAGTATAGGATAAACATATATATAAGATTTTGATAATGTATTATTTAGATATTTTATCTCTCTTACAGAGTAAAAATCCGGAATATTTCTATATGATATAGTACTTCCTTTTTTTATAACATTACTTATTTTAAATTTATCATTGTTATAAGCATATAGCAAAGGCCAATATGTTGCATCTCCATATAGAGTTTTTGCTATATCCCAATAATACATATCTTTTGAAGTAATATATGATAAGTTTGCTGAATCTATTTGATTAAAATATTCATTAACTATATCATAAAGTTTTTTATTTTCTATACTATTGCTTGATATTACTTTATTGCTGTTATAATATATTGATGTTGCTATACCAAGTATAAATATTACTATTATAATGAATATTACTCTTATAATACCTACAAGTAATACATTTTTTCTTTTTACATTGTTTTTATCCATTTTTTTATTTCCTGATTTTTTAATATTAGTGTTTAGTGTTTTATTATTATTGTTGTTATTTTTATTAAATAATTCTTTTTGTACATTTACTTCTAATAAATTATCTGCTATTTCTTTTTTATCCTCCTCTTCACTATTATAATGAGTATCACTGTATTCTAAATCTTCTTTATCAAAATGGTTAATATCCAACAATTCTTCTTTAGAATATTCTTTCATTTCAGGATAATCATTATTGTTATTATCGGATATATTATTATTAATTTTTGATTCTTCTATTTTTTCTACTTTTTCGGATTTATTTTCTATAACTTCTTTTTCATTTAAATTTTTTATCATACTATTTAAGTCTATAGAATTATAATTTTTCCATATATTTCCTACAACATTATTATCTATAGATTTATTTACTTCTTCTTTGTTTTCTTCATCTGTAACTTCAACAATTTCTTCAATTTCATCATTATTTGAATTATAATTAAGGTTTTTATTTTTTATTTGACTGTCTAATTCATCTAATATATCTTCCACAATTTCATTATTATCTAATTCTTTTATTTTGTTTTTTAGATAATCATCGGCTTCAAAACTAGTATTTGAAAAAGTACCAAAGTTTTGTATATATACATTTTCTTCTTTTGATATATCAGCTATATTTTTGAATATGCTTTTATATATTGATTTTTCTAAAAAAATATTTTTTATATTATTATTTGTAACATTTAGCGATTCTAATGATTCATCAAAATTTTCATCTTCTTTACTTAATACGATATTATTATCTTTATCTAAACTTAAAATACCAACTTTATAAATGTAAAATCTGTTTTTATTTAGAATAGAGGATGTTATTTTTGAGAATAATTTTTGAACGATATTTTCAGCTTCATTATTTTCTATATTGAATTCATTTGATATATTTTCTAGCAATTTATTATTAGTGTTTAGCATATATTATACCCTGAATTTTTTATAATATAATTGCGAATTATATATCAATTTAGAATAAATAAAAGCCTAATTTTTAATAAAATTAGGCTAAAAAGCAAATATTTTATTTATAGATATTCTTTCAACCATTCTTTTAATTGAGCTTCATTTTTCATACCTTCAGCTCTTTTTACCATTTCTCCGTCTTTGAATACCATTAGAGTAGGTATAGATTGAACTCCATATTTAGCAGCAACTTCTTCTGCTTCATCAACATTAACAGCTCCAAAATTCATTTTATCAGCATATTGATCTGCTACTTTATGTAATACAGGAGTTTGCATTTTACAAGGTCCGCACCATTCAGCAAAAAAATCAACTAATATAGCTTTATCTCCTTTTATAGCTGCTTCAAAATTTTCTGTTTTTAATTCTTGTACTGACATATTTATTTTCCCTCGCTTATTTTTTAATTTTATTTATATAATTAGTATACTCTAACTTTACTAAAAGTCAATAACTTTTTTAATTTTTTCTACATACCTATATACGGTATACGGAATTTGACTTTTAAATTTATTAGTGTATAATGAGTATTGTTATTATACGTATACTTATTATAAGGATTCTCACTATTGGAAAATCTGCATTATTTATTAATGAAAACCAATTCTATATTCGCCCGTAAAATAATGTACGAGGCTAATAAAATAGGGCTTACATCAGGACAGCCTAAAGTTTTGTATTTTTTATCTAAATTCAAGGAAGCGGATCAAAAAACTATAGCAAATTACCTTGAAATAGAGCAGGCAACGGTTGGAAGTATATTATTAGGTATGGAAAAAGCCGGTCTTATAGAAAGAAAACAGCATGAAGGAAATAGAAGATCTCTTTATGTTTCTTTAACTGATAAAGGAGAAGAAGTTTCAAAGGCTATGCTTGATATTTTTGAAAGAATAGAAAATGAAGCAATAAAAAATATACCTCAGGATAAACAGGAAGAACTTAAAATTTTATTAATAGAAATATGTAAATCACTTACAGATAACGGAGTCGAACAATGAACAAAGAAATTTTTAAAAATCATTTTATTGAGAGATGTATTATATTTTTGATAGGTCTTTATTTGATGTCTTTGGGAATAGCATTTTCAATTAAAGCATCATTAGGTACTTCTCCAATTTCAAGCGTACCCTATGTTACAAGCTATATATCAGGGCTTTCAGTGGGAGAAACTACTATAATTATCAATATCTTATTTATAATATTGCAAATAGTTATTTTAAGAAAGAAATATGATTTATTTCAGCTATTTCAGATACCGGCATTGATTTTATTTGGAATGATGATAGATTTTTCACAGTCTTTAATAAAAGATATAACATATACAAATTATTTTCAGCAATGGATTTTATGTATTATAGGAATATTGATGGTTGGTGTAGGTGTAAGTATAGAAGTTATGGCGAAATTAGTTACTACTCCTGGAGAAGGATTAGTATTGGCTATATGTAAAGTTTTTCCTGTAAAATTTGGAAATACTAAGATAGCTTTTGATGTTACATTGGTATTGATTTCTTTAACTACTATTCTAATATATTTAGGACATTTAGAAGGGGGTTAGGGAAGGTACTATTATAGCTGCAATTTTTGTAGGATTTATAGCAAAAATAGTAAGCAAGCCTTTGAAAGTTTTGGAAGACAAGTATTTAATTGAAAAAAATGCTTAAGTATAATAATGCCTAAACAATTATATTTTGTCAAAAATAAATTTATATTTTTGTTTTTATATCTGGGGCTTTGCCCCATACC
>NZ_CALXYQ010000013.1 GCF_944393015.1 uncultured Brachyspira sp. | reverse complement strand
GAACAAGAAAATCAAGAACAAAATAATAATGATGAAAATGTTCCGGAAATGAAAGAATATTCTGATGAAGAGCTTTTAGATTCTGATAATATATTAGATGATGAAGAAGAAAATAATATAGATGATACTGTTGAAGATTTGGACGATATACCTGATTTACATGATGAAATTAAAGAGTCTGAAGAAAATGATAATGAAGAACTAGAAGAAGCTATTGATGATAATGATAACTCATCTGATAATGATATTATAAAGGGAATTGATGATATTATAGAAGATAATGATGAAAACTATGATAATAACGAGGGGGATATTTTGATAAGTCATGGTTCTATTTTAGAAGATGAAATAGTAAAAAAGGAAGAAGAATATTTTTCTTCAAGCGATGCTTTTAATTTTTCGCTTAACAGAGATTTTTTACTCGGTGATTATGATGATGAAGAAAGCGATAACAATGATACAGGAACTTCTAATATATCACCTAATTTCAGCGAAGAATATGATGATGGAGAAGTAATTAAACCTGCAAGTGAAAAAGACACTTTCGATACAGAAGATTTAATAGATAAAGATTTATATGATCCTGAAGAAGTACCTAAGGTTCCAGATGATTTTTACAGAGAGGCAGAAGAAAAAGTTAAAGAAAACATGACTTCTAATTGGAAAAAAGTTTTAAAAGCTATTAGAGGTAAAAAATTTGTTAATAAAAATATGAGTGATATGTTGGAATGGGTAAAAGATCAGTCTGGACTAGATATTGTACATGCTGCTATGCTAAGCAGACAGGATAATGGAAATTATGATATAGTGGAATCTCAAAATATATCTGATAGTACAAAAGATAAATTGAGTATTAGCGAGAATGAAGCTTTATTCAAGAAGATTCTATCTCATAAAAAGACATTATATGTATCTGATCCTTTCGCTTCAGACTCTATAAAAAGTAAATTTGACCCTGAAGATAGAAAAGATATTTCTCATATGATATTTGTACCGATAGAAAATGATGAAGGAGGATTAAAATCATTTTTTATAGGTTTATCATCTAACTAGTAAATTAAAAGAGGTTATAGGAAACAGATGGAATATATTATAGTAGTATCAGCGTTTATAGTTATAGGAATCATTGTCAGTTTGATATTCGGTAAAATACTTAAAATTAAAGTATTCGGCGGTTGGGTTATGATGTTTCTTATAGCAACAGTTGGTGCTTTGCTTGGATCATACTATTTACCTAGATTAAGCAATATACAATATATAAAAATAAATTTATCTTCTGCGGTATTGGGATCTTTTATATTGGTGATTCTTTTATATATATTTACTCCTAGATCTTTAAAATAAAGGATATAAAAAATACATGTTTATAAAAGAAGTAAAAGAAATAGTAAAACCTACTATAAAAGATGATGATGCAATAGAAAACATAAGAAAGGCTGCTGAAATAGCGCAGAATTCTATTGATTTGGCATTTAAACTTTGTATGTCAGGTGTAAGAGCATCTAAAGTAGATAAAGAAGTAGAAAGATATATAAAATCACAAAACGCCTACCCTGCTAACTTTGAAGTTCCTGATTATGGATTTGCTACAAGCATATCAAGCGGAAATGAAATAGCACATGGAAGACCCACAAACAATAAAATACTTGTTCATGGTGAACCTGTATGCGTTGATGTTGGAGTGAAATATAATGGATACTATGCTGACTGTGCTAGAACCATAGTTATAGAAGGCGGTATGGGGTCTGTTAATCATAGAGCTTATAAACTTATAGATGCCTGCAAAAAGGCTTTGGAATATGGCATTTATAAATTGGGACCTAATGTACTTTTAAGCGAATATGGAAAAACAGTTGAAAACAAAGTTCATGAATACGGATTTAGTGTAATAAAATCACTTACAGGTCATGGAGTAGGTTACGAATATCATGAAGCACCTTATATATTCAATTTTTATCATCCTAATAATGATGTTATATTAGAGCCTAATATGGTATTGGCATTGGAGCTTATGATAACAAACGGCACAGACAAATACGAAAAAGAAAAAGACGGCTGGACTTTATCTACTCCGGATTATTCTTTAGCTGTTCATTTTGAGCATACTGTTTTAATCACTCAAACAGGTGTTGAAATTCTAGGTATCAAAAAATAATTATATTCTTTTAATAAAATCTTATTTTAATTTATCAATTAATAATGCAATAATATAGAAAGTTTATCAAAAATAATATATACCTAAATATACTTTGTCAAAAAATAAAGTTATATTTTTGTTTTTATATATGGGGCTTTGCCCTTACGAAGTACACAGCGTGCAGCCCTCACTTCTTTTATTGGTATAAAATAAGCTATATCCTCAACAGGCTCGGATACGCTTCGCTAAGAACTGCATTTATGGTCTAAATTTAGGTTATATCCTATATTTAATAAGTATATATTTAATATAAAGTCATAGTAATTGCGTTTTTTGCTACTTTTTTGTGCGGCAAAAAAGTAGATAATTTTATATAAAGTGCATCAATTGACAAACTTAAAAATTTTTAGTTTATTCTTTTAATAAAATCTTATTTTAATTTATCATTTAATAATTCAAATATAGAAAGTTTATCAAAAATAATATATACTAGTGCAAATTAAACTTTAGGAATATATAAAATGGGAAGCGTATTTGGAAATAATATTAAATTAAGTTTATTTGGAGAATCACATGGAGAAGCTATAGGCTGTGTTATAGATGGTTTTCCTTATGGTATTAATATAGATAGTCAATTTATAGACAATGAAATGGACAGAAGAAGAGCTAAAAATGCAAAACTAGCAACTGCAAGAAATGAAGCTGATAAAGTAGAAATATTATCAGGAATACTTGATGATAAAAGTACTGGTATGCCAATAGCTGCAATCATAAAAAATGAAAATAAAAGAAGCGGCGATTATTCTAATTTAAAAACTCTACCTAGACCTTCGCATAGTGATTATACTGCAATGCTAAGATATGACGGATTTAATGATATAAGAGGAGGCGGACATTTTTCAGGAAGACTTACAGCTCCTTTAGTGTTTGCTGGTGCTTTGGCAAAATTAGCATTGAAAGAAAAATTTGATATTAATATAGCGGCTCATATAAAACAAATATACAATATAAAAGATAAATATCCAAATAATGTTTTCCCAACTTATGAAGAGTTTACTGATAATTATAATAAAGAATTGAGTGTATTTGATAATGAAGCAATGAATAAAATGATAAATACCATAGAAGAAGCTAAAATGAATATGGATTCAGTAGGGGGTATTATAACTGCTGCTGTATTCAATATGCCTGCAGGGTTTGGAGATCCTTTTTATTCATCTATAGAAAGCAGAATAGCTCAGTCTGTATTTGCTGTACCAGCTGTAAAAGGAATAGATTTCGGACTTGGTTTTGACTTCGTTAATTATAAAGCAAGCGAATGCAATGATGCTTATACTATAAAAGATGAAAATAATATAAAAAGAGTTGAAACAAAAACTAATAATAATGGAGGAATACTAGGCGGTATATCAAACGGTATGCCTATAGTTGTTAATGTAGTTATAAAGCCTACCCCATCAATATCGAAAGAACAATTAACTTTAAATATAGAAACTAAAGAAGAAGAAACTCTCATTATTAAAGGACGTCATGATCCATGTATAGCTGTAAGGGCTGTACCAGTTATAGAAGCTGCTATTGCTGTTTCAATACTTGATTTATGCTTAGATATGAAAGGAAAATTGATCTAATACTACAATATTAGTATGTTTGTACAGTGTTAAAAATTTGTAATTAATCAAAAATTGTATATACTATATAAAATAAAAACATTATAGGATATTAAGTGAAGAAAATATTTACAGATATACCTCATCCGATAAAAGAAATAGCAAGAATATTATATGTTGAAGGCTTTCAGTGTTTTTTAGTAGGCGGTGCAGTTAGAGATTCTATAATGGGCATCACTCCGCATGAATATGATATCACCACAGATGCAAGACCAGAAGATGTACAAAGAATATTTAAATATACTATCCCAACAGGCATCAAGCATGGTACTATACTTGTAATTATAGAAGATATGCATGTGGAAATAACAACTTTTAGAAGCGACGGAAATTACAGTGACGGAAGACATCCTGATCATGTAAAATATGCTTCTAATATAGAAGAAGATTTACCTAGAAGAGATTTAACAATAAATGCCATGGCGTATAACATTTTAGATGGAAGTCTAATAGATATGTTTGATGGTATGAAAGATATAAAAAGAAAAATAGTAAAATCTGTAGGCAATCCTTATGAAAGATTTAGAGAAGATGGTCTTAGAATAATGCGTGCCATAAGATTCGCTACTAAATTAGATTTCGATATAGAAAAAGAAACATTTGATGCTATAACTCACTCTACAGGAATGCTTGCTTCAATTGCTGCAGAAAGAATAAGAGAAGAGTTTAACGGCATACTGCTGTCCAAAAATCCTTTCAGAGGTTTAGAATTACTTAGAAAAACTGGTGTATTATCTTTAATATTACCTGAACTTATGCAGGGTTTTGGAGTCAATCAAAATAAATTTCATAAGTACGATGTTTATTATCATATTCTTCATACAATACAATCAGTTGAGCCTTTAGAAACTGAAGAATTAACATTATTGGTAAGGCTTGCAGCACTATTTCATGATATAGCTAAACCTATGGTTCAAAAAAAGGTATCAAAACAAGATGATCCTGTTTATTATAATCATGAGGTTGTAGGAGCCAGTATTGCTAAAAAAATAATGAAAAGATTAAAATACTCAAATTCTGAAATAGATTTCGTTACCTTATTAGTAAGACAGCATATGTTCTATTATCAAGATGAATGGACTGACGGTGCGGTTAGAAGATTTATGCGTGCTATTGGTGTTGAAAATATAAGACCTCTTTTAAGATTAAGAGAAGCTGACAGACTTGGAAGCGGAAACAGAAAAGACAAAGAAAGCAAAGCTATACCTAAACTATTAGCTAGAATTGACAAAATAATTGAAGAAGAAAATGCTATTACGGTTAAAGATCTAAAAATAGACGGAAATGATTTAATCAATGAATTTAATTTAAATCCAGGACCTTTAATAGGAAAAATATTAAATTATTTACTGGATTTAATATTAGATGAACCGGAATTAAATAATAGAGAATTCCTTATGGAAAAAACAAAAAACTTTTTAGAGAGTAATAATATAAAAGACGGGGTTTAAAAATGTATTTGCTTTCAGACATAGGAAACACTAGAGTTAAGCTAGGAATTTTTGAAGAAAAAAATTGCCAACCTTTATACTATAAAGCTATAGAACATAGTAATGCTTTAGATCTGGTAAATGCCTTAAATGAAATAAAAAATAATCATGCAGATATAAAGCAGGTATTTTACAGCAGTGTTTCACTGAAAGTAAATGATTTGTTCGAAGGCAGCATAGAAGATTGCTTTAATATGAAGCCTCATAGAGTTACTCATAATGATATTGAATTAAAAGATAATTTTTATGAACCTAAAGATTCTGTTGGTATAGATAGAATCTTATCAACTTATGCATCTATATGTCTTGAAAAAATCAGTAATAGTAATGAAGAGAAATACGCTTCAATAGTTATAGATATGGGCACAGCTACTACAATAAGTATTATGATTTCAGATTTCACATTTTTAGGCGGTATGATAATATCAGGTACAAAAACAAGTTATCAGGCATTATCAAATATTACATCTTTACCTTATTATGAAATAGGTCCTATACAATCAATACCTAATCCTATAAACAATAATGTAAAAGATGCTATTATGTCAGGTGCTATATATAATACAATAGGTACTGTTAATTATGCCGTATCAGAAACCAAAAAATACATTAAATCCAAATATAATATTAAATGCAAAATATTTTTGACAGGCGGAATATCTAATTTAAAATTATTAAAATGTAAAGTTTATCCGTTTTTAGTTTTGCAAGGTATTTATTTTAATATGATAGCAAAAAAACAATAAATCATATAATCATTTATATTTTAAATAGAAATTTACATAATATTTATTTTTTATAAAAAAAATTCACTAAAAAACTATGCTCTTAGTATAATAAAATATATCATTTAGTACATATATAATTTGACAAATGAGAAAAAACTGATATACTTTAAACTATATATAAGAAAAGAATGGAGGAGTTGCCAATGACTACAGGTAAAGTTACTATACAAAATGATACAGGACTTCATGCCAGACCTGGTAATGAGTTCGTAACATTTATTAAATCATTAACAGGCTGTAAGATAGAAGTAGAAAATGAAGCTGGTAAAAGAGTTAATGCTTCATCTCTTTTAAAAGTTTTATCTTTAGGAGTAAAAAAAGGATCTGTTCTTACAGTTTATTGCGATGGTGATAATGAAGCAGAAAATTTAAAAAAAGTAGAAGAATTTATAGCTAATTTAAAAGACTAAATTAAAAATTTTATTTATGGAATTATAATATGGAAAAAAGAATTACTGGTATTGGGGTTTCTCCCGGTATAGCTATAGGTAAAGTTTATCTCTTTTTAAAAAAAGACTTAGTAATTTCTAAATGCCCATGTAAAGAAGTAAATTCTGAGCAGGCTAGACTATTAGAAGCTAGAAATAAAACAAAAGAACAGCTCATAAAAATAAGAGAAACTACAGCTAAAAAAGTTTCAGAAGAAAAAGCTGCTATATTTGATGCTCATATTACTTTGCTTGAAGATGATGACTTGCTTGAAGAGGTTAATAATATTATAGCTGATGATAAAGTTTGTGCAGAATATGCTTTATCACAGGGTATAGAAGTTTATACTAAAATGTTAAGCGAAGTCGAAGATGAATATTTAAGAGAGAGAGCTGGAGATTTACTTGATATTTCTGACAGATGGATAAGAAATATTCAAGGCGAAGATATAGTTGATGTTTCTAACCTTCCTAAAGATTCTATAGTAATTGCAAGAGATTTAACTCCTTCCGACACTGCTAATTTGGATTTGGATAATACCCTTGCATTTGTTACAGAAATAGGCGGAAGAACTTCACATACATCTATTATGGCTAGATCTTTAGAGCTTCCTGCTGTTGTAGGCGTAGGTGAAAATTTAAAAGATTTAGAAAATAATCAAATTATAATAGTTAATGGAAATACTGGTTCCGTTATAGTAAATCCTACTAAAGAATCTATAGATGAATGTTTGAAGCTTAAAGATGAATTCGACAAGAAAAGAGCTTTATTAAAAGAGTATGCCCATAAAGATGCTATATCTAAAGATGGTACAAAAATAAGAGTATATGCTAATATAGGTTCTCCTGCTGATTTAGGAGGAGTTTTGAAAAATGGTGCTGATGGTATAGGACTGTATAGAACAGAATTCCTATTTATGGAAAATACAGACTTCCCTACAGAAGAAGAGCAATTTAGAGCATATAAAGAAGTTGCTGTTGCTATGAGCGGACATACTGTTACCATAAGAACTATGGATATAGGAGGCGATAAATATCTGCCTTATTTAGAGATGCCTAAAGAAGAAAATCCTGCTCTTGGTTGGAGAGCTTTGAGAATATGTTTGGATAAAACTTCTATTATTAGAACTCAATTCAGAGCTTTACTTAGAGCTTCAGCTTTTGGTAAAATTAAAGTTATGCTTCCTATGATAGTATCTATAGAAGAACTCCGTAAGGCTAAAGCTATATTCAATGAATGTAAATTAGAACTTATGAGAGAAAATGTTCCTTTTAATGAATCTTTGGAATTGGGTATGATGATAGAAACACCTTCTGTTGTATTCAGAGCCGAGGCTTTTGCAAGAGAATCTGATTTCTTCTCAATAGGTACTAATGACTTAACTCAATACACTTTAGCTTCAGACAGAGGAAACGAAAAAATAGCAGCTATTTGTGATCCTTATAACCCTTCTGTACTTATAGCTATAAAAATGGCTATAGAAGGTGCACATGCAAGCGGAATTATTATTTCTATGTGCGGAGAGTTAGCAGGAGATTTACTTGCTGTACCATTACTTTTCGGACTCGGTCTTGATGTATTCTCTATGTCAGCAATATCAATACCTGAGGTTAAAAAGATGATAATCTCTTTGGATAAATCTGAATGTCAGATGTTAGCAAAAAGAGTACTTTCACTTGATACTGCTGAAGAAGTTAAAGCTGAATTGTTAAGATTCATAGAAGTACATGAAAAAGGCGGTACTATAAGTTATTAACTTAATGAAAATATAATTAATAAAAAAGGAGTCAGTAAAATGGCTCCTTTTTATTTTTAAACTTATTTAAGAATGAAACCTTGCATATATTCCGCAAGGAAGAACAATATCAGAATTTTCTATAGGAATACCTATTTCACCGCTTTCAAAAATTCCATTATGTTTTATAGAAGTTGATAAAATATTTTTTAATGATATATGAGAAAAACTTGCTGTATAACAATTTATCAAAAAAAGAATAGGCTCATCTGACAAAAGTTTAACACATTCTTCTACTAATCTTTTTAAACTAGTTTCTATCTGCCAAAGTTCTCCATTAGGACCTCTTCCATATACAGGAGGATCCATTATTATAACATCATACTTTCTTTCGCGTCTTATTTCTCTCAATACAAATTTGATAACATCTTCTATAATGAATCTTACTTTTTTATTTTGCAAATTGTTTATTTCTATATTTTTCTGTGCATGCCCTACTATTTTTTTTGAAGCATCAACATGTACAACTTCATTACAATCAGCATAGGCACAAGCAACAGTGGCACCGCCTGTATATGCAAATAAATTCAATGCTTTTATTTCTTTATCTTTATGAGTAGAAGATTTTTTCTCTTTTATTTTATCAATAATGAACTGCCAATTAACAGCCTGTTCCGGAAAAATACCTATATGTTTGAAATTAGTAAATTCTATTTTGAATGATAAATCTTGATATTTTATGATAAAATTATCTTTAGGCTTATTTATATACTGCCAATAACCTCCGCCCTTATCCGAACGATGATATATAGCATCTAATTTTTCCCATTTTTTTAACTGTTTAGACCAAATAACTTGAGAATCCGGACGGGATACTAAAAACCCTCCTATATTCTCAAGTTTTTCGCCTTCACCGCAATCTATAATTTTATAGTCTTTCCATTTATCAGCTAAGAGCATCTTATTTTTTACGCTTTACCTTTGATTATAATAAGTAACATCATTTCTTACTACAACAATATCAACCCTTCTATTTAAAGCCCTTCCATCTGGTAAATCATTAGAAGCAACTGGTCTTGTGTCAGCATATCCTGCAATTGAATATTTATTTCTATCTAGTTTACCAGCCTGATCATTTTCAAATATTTTTTCTAAAACAACCATAGCTCTTGCAGAAGAAAGTCCCCAGTTATTACCAAATTTCTGTTCTGTAATACTTCCAGGAATGATAGATCCTGAATCTGTATGACCCTCTATTCTTACATCATTAGGCAAACCGCTAAGCACAGAAGCTAATTTGATAAAAGTTTCAACATTACTTTGATTATCAACTAAATTAGTAGAAGCAGATTCAAAATATTGATCTGCACCAAGACTTATGATAAAGCCTCTTTCATCTTCTTCTATTCTTACCTTTCTGCTTTTTATTTCTGATTCCAAAACAGAACTTGCCTTATCTATGCTTCTTCCAACAGAATATCCTCTGTCTGTAGATGGAAGTGTATTAGCATTAGCTCCTCCATAAATAAGTTTGCTTTGAGACAGTGTAGCACCTCCCGGCATAACTCCGAATGAACCTTGGAATGCTGTAGCAATAAGCTGTATAGAAGAATCGTTAACAGAACTAGACATTGTTGCAAGAAGCATTACGAAGAATGTCAATACTAATGTTACGAAGTCTCCGTAAGTTTGAAGCCATAAAGGAGCTGAAGGACCTGGTACTTGTGCTTTGTCTCCAACTTTTTTAGCTTTTTTACCAAATTTAATAGTAGCCATTTTTTACCTCTAAAATTATTTATATCATCTATATTTCTATTACTATCTATCTCCTACTTGTTCATTAACTTTCTGACGCTGAGCAGGAGGTAAGAATGATATAAGTTTATCTTTTACTATTCTAGGGTTATCACCTGCCTGTATAGATAATATACCTTCAAGCATAATGTTTTGAACAGTAGCTTCTGAAGCATGTCTTGCTGCTAGTCTTCCAGCTATAGGCAAAGCAAAACCGTTAGCTATAACAGATCCGTAATATGTAGTAATAAGTGCTACAGCCATACCAGAACCGATAGCTTCCATACCGCCGCCGCCGCCCAAACTTCTAAGCATGATTACAAGTCCGATTAATGTACCAATCATACCCCAAGCAGGATATAATGAAGCAGCATCTTCAAATACTTTTTTAATTGTATCA
This sequence comes from uncultured Brachyspira sp., assembly GCF_944393015.1. Taxonomy (GTDB): domain Bacteria; phylum Spirochaetota; class Brachyspiria; order Brachyspirales; family Brachyspiraceae; genus Brachyspira. Next base: position 56,665 of record NZ_CALXYQ010000013.1, on the reverse strand, counting down.
TGCCTTGCTTCTACGTTATCTATTTCTGTATTAAGAATGTTTTTTACAAGCTCTGGATCTGTTCCGTCTACTACAAGCTGCATACCTTTTTTAAGTAAAGGATCTGAAATTTCTTGTATATCATCTTCTAATACTAATAAACCTTCTCTTCTAGCTTTTTCTGAAAAACTTAAAAGTGTTATAATAATTTGTGCTTCATCATAATCAGGTTTTTTCAAAAGAACTTTTATAGCTTTAGGAACACCTAATATAGTTCCTAAGTCATTAGCAACTAAAAGCGAAGTTGTACCTCCCAAACCTGTAACAACTACAGATGCAAAGTCAACCATATGACCTACATTACCGCCTCCTGCAATGATACCGAATAAGTTAATAGCTATAACTAATACAACACCTAATGGTACAAATATATCCATATTTTGACCTCTAACTAAAATTTATTTTTTATTTATTTTCATTCTTCATTACCATAGAACGATGGCTTTTTTACACTTTTTTCATCAACTATTCTAGTTCTGTAGTCTATTATTCTATTTAGCACCGTTTCAAAACTATCTTTAGTTACTACCTTCCTTCCAGATAACATTGTTATTACCAAATCAGGAGTCTCCTCCATGAATTCTATTTGATGAGGATTAACATATAATATACTTCCATCAAATCTTGTTATATGTATCATTATCAGAAACTCCTAACTCTATTATACTATAAAATTATAAAAAGTCTATTTATTATCTCTTAAGAGCTATAACTTCCTGAAGCATTTGGTCTGCTGTAGTTATAGTTCTAGCATTAGATTGGAATCCTCTTTGAGTTACTATCATATCTGTAAACTGCTCACTCAAATCAACGTTAGACATCTCTAAAGTTCCTGCTTTAATAGAACCTCTGCCCTCTGCTGAAGCAACACCTATATTGGCAGCTCCTGAGTTATTGCTTTGTACAAATAAAGTATCTCCTGCTTTCTCTAAACCGCCTGCATTATTAAATTTAGCTAAAGCAACCTGACCCAAAGTTTTTCTGTTTCCATTAGTGAATACACCAGTAATCTGACCGCTGTCATCAAAGCTGAAACCTTCTAGCATACCCATAGTATAACCATCTTGTTCTATAGCTTTAGTTGTTGATGGTGATTCAAATTGTGTAATACCATTAAATAAACCAACTTCACCTAAAGTAAGGTTAATAGTTTGATTTACTTCACCTTCTGTTCCTTGATAAGTGAAAGATACATTAGGCATTAATACGCCCTCTGTTTGTGTGTTAGTTCCATCACTTACTGAAATCAAAGAACCGGCATCATTAAATACTAATTGGAAAGTATTGTTTCCGCCGCCTTCTACTGGATCGCCTGCTGATACACTTACACTTCCTTCAGTAGCATCTGGTATATCTATTACCATATCCCATCTGTTAACATCTGTTCTAGTGAAAGTTGCTCTTAATTGACGAGGGATTCCTGTAGAATCGTATATAGTTAAATCTGATTGATGTGTTTCTCCGCTCTTTTGTAAGTTACAGAAATATTTTGTATTAGCTGTAGCTCTTGCTGGATCTTTTGAACCTACTGGTATAATTATATCTTCTACACCAGCAGCAGTATTTAAATCCATTTCACCAGTTTCTGGATTAAGTACAGCATTCCAACCTTGTACTTTATAACCATTAGAAGGATTTACTAAATATCCGTCTTTATCTAAAGAAAAAGCACCATTTCTTGTATAATAAGAATTATTGCCTCTTTTTTCAATAAAGAAACCTTCTCCCTGAATAGCTAAATCAGTGTTTACACCTGTAACTTGTAAAGCACCTTGAGTATGTATAGTGTCTATAGTTGCAACCATCATACCTAAGCCTACCTGCTGAGGATTGATACCGCCTCTATCCTCTTGCGGCTTAGCTGCTCCGCTTAAAGATTGGCTTATCATATCCTTGAAAGTAACTCTTCCTCTTTTAAATCCGTAAGTATTAACGTTAGCTATGTTATTTCCAACCACATCCATTCGAGTTTGATGATTTTGCAAACCAGACACGCCGGCAAATAATGAACGCATCATAAGGCGTATTCCTCCAAAAATTTTAATATTTCTTATAAATATTTTCGGTATAATTAAAATTTGTTTAATACTTTTTTATCTATTATCGCTATATACTCATTATTTACATATTTATAATTGAAATAAACATAAAAATATGTTAGAATTACTTTACAAGTGATTATATATATTTTCTTAATTGATGTTAAAATATGTAATCGTCTCTATTAATAGTGTTATATAAATTATCAATTTATAATAGGGGGTTATGATGGAACATTATACTTTAGAAAAAATTGAAGAAATACTCAATGATAATGAGTTCTATAGTGATGATTCCGAAAGTGATGAAAAAGAATTCATATACAATAAAGAATATTCCAATATTATAAATGTATTACAAGAATATTTAAAAAACGATGATAAAAATATAAAAAAATTATTCCTCTTGGCAAAAGCGTACTATCTAAATTTTGATTCAAAAAGCAGCATAGAAATATTAAAAAAAATAATAGAATTAGACCCAAAAAATGACAGAGCTTTATATTGGATTGCATGCGTATATTATTCTTCTAATGTTATTAATGATGCTTTAAAAAATATAAAAAATGCAATAGAGATAAATAATAAAGATTCAGAATATTGGTATTTGATTGGAGAGATATACAATAATATAGGAAATTATACTGATGCATCTATCGCATATAAAAAAGCTTATGAAATAAATTATACAGAAGAAGTTAATAATAATAAACAATATTATGCTTTTACTTTAGGAAAAGAATATTTAAAAGCTGAAAATTTTGATGAGGCTGTAAAATATCTTAAAAAATCTTTAGATAATTTTCAAAATGACAATGACAATGAAATTATGCATTATTTGGCATTATCTTATGATAAAAATAAACAATATAATGAGGCTATAGATACATATCAAAAACTCTTAAAAATAGATTATCATAGTGAATTAGAGGACTTCTCTTCTTCAGCAATAGATTCTCTTGCAAAAATATACATAAAAATTGGAAAGAATGAAGAAGCCATCAATATATATAAAAAATACATAGAAATTAATCCTTCTTTATGGAGCATAATAACAAAATTTTATGATAAAGATGCCGGCATAGAACAGTATAAAGAAATAATAAATGCATATAATGATGTAATGAAAGAAAATCCTACAAATAATCAGTATTATTATTATTTATCTGAATTATATAAAGATATTAAAGAGTATAGTAAAGCAATAGAACTATACAACACTGCTATAGAAATTAACCCTAATGATTATAATTATTATATTTCAATGGCTGCATTATATGAAGACATTAAAGAATATAATAAAGCTGTAGATATATTAAAAAAAGTTATAGAAAAAGATTCTAATAATATTGAAGCGTATATTGAATTAGGAGATTTATACGAGAAATTAAATAAAATAGATGATAGAAATGAAATATATAAAAAAGCCATAGAAATATATAAAAATGATAATGATGCTTACAGTTTTGAAAATATCGGAAACCTATACGAAAAACTAGGAAACATAGAAGAAAGGAATGCAGCGTACAAAAAGGCTATAGAAATATACAATGAAACATTAGATATATATCATTTGGAAAAACAAGCTGATTTATATATAAAACTTAATGATAAAAATAATGCTATTAATTCTTATAAAAAGCTATTAGAAATAGACCCTTATAATAATAAGGCTTTAGAAAAAATAGACGAATTAAAACAATAATTATTTATTATCACTAATAAAAATTATTAATCAACTCTATCGCACGCAGAGCAAATTCTTTAGTATATACTTAATCCAAAATTATAATTTAAACAATATATTAAACGTGCGTTAAATAAAATGTTACCCTAATAAAAACTAGGGCGGGTATGCTTTGACAATTTAGCTTTAAATATAAAAAAATTAAAATTAATAAATTGATTTAAAAAATATAAAGGGCGGGGTATGTAATAAAGTTTTAAAACCTATTTTCATTCCCCACCCTTTAGGCTTTTTAATTTATTTTGAATTTTGATTTTTATTTCTTTATTGCTTAATTAGAATTGATAACACCCACCCAAGTTTTTTTTAAATTTATTACGATCACAACGCACGCAGAATAATTCTATAATATATTGTTTAGTAAAAAATTTTAATTTAAATAATATATAATGATTCGCTTACCGTGCGTTAATAATTATTCTTTTGCAACAATTTTTAAATAACTTAAAAACGCCTCATCTTCACATATAGTTTTACCTTCATCATCAGATAATTTAGCTACAGGCTTACCATTAACACTCTGAAGTTTCATAACTATATTTAAAGGCTTTGCTACAGGCTCAAAATCATTAGTAATATAAGTACCTATACCAAATGCCACATTAGTTTCATCTTTGAATTCTTTGTATATATTATATGCCTTGTCAAAATTAAGACTATCACTAAAAAGCAATGTCTTAGTTTTAGGATTAACTCTGAGATTCTTATAATGATTTATAACTTTATGCCCCCAAACAAAAGGATCTCCTGAATCATGCCTTATTCCGTCATAAAGTTTTGCAAAATATAAATCGAAATCTTTTAAAAATTTATCGGTTCCTAATGTATCGGATAAAGCTATTCCTAGATCGCCTCTATATTCATTAACCCAAGACTGAAGCATAAACTTCTGACTCTCTGCAAGCCTAACCTTATCCAATGCCTGCCCTACTTGATAATATTCATGAGCATTAGTACCAACAGCAAGCAAATCGTAAGTCTTAGCAAAATATACATTGCTCGTTCCTACTAAACATACTGGAGGAAGTTTTTCTTTTAATATAGAAACAACTCTTCTCTGCCAATCAAAAGAAAACCTTCTTCTAGTTCCAAATTCTGAAAATCTAAATCCATTATCCGAATTATGTATAGGAAGTAATTTTTCATCTATTTTTTTTATTAAATTAATTTCAGCCTGTTCATAAGCCTTTTTACCATTATCATCTTTACAAATAGTATAAGCATAATAAATCTCGCTAATCATAGCAAGAATAGGTATCTCCCAAAGAATAGTTTGATACCAAGGGCCTTCTATTTCTACTGTTAATTTATTATCATCAAATAATGCCCTTATATGTTCTCCTAAAGGTCTGTACAATTTTAGGAACTCTATATAATCTTTTTTGATAAATCTTAAAGAAGCTAAATATTCCAATTCATCTTTTCTGAAAGTTAAATCGCAAAAATATTTTATCTGTTTTAAAAGCTCCCTATGCATATCTTCAGTCCATTCCAAAATATTTCTGCTTCTAAAAACATAACGAACCCAAACATCAGAAAACTGCCTTAAAGCACATTGCTGCATAGTAAATTTATATAAATCAGTATCTAATAAACTATTTATAATAGGTTTCATTTTATATCCTTACTGTTTTTTATTAATTTTGTCAAAAGTCTTAGATATTTTATAAAGCCTGTAAATTCCCGAGACAAAACCTACAAATATGCCTATTATTGTAAATAAAGGCTTACTATTAAAATGTTTATCAGCATAATGTCCTACGAAAGTCAAACCTAATACCATACTCCCAAACTCAACACCAAGTGCTGCATATTTTATTCCATTTTGTAATTTTTTATTTTCAGTTATATTCATTTATATTCCACTGTTGTAAATATTAATGGATTAACATATTCAGTAGCTATTCTCAATTCATAGTCAAAAACACCAGTTTTAGCATTGCCCAATATCTCGCCCTTCTTTACATCCATTTTTTCAGATACCAAAGAAGTAGCAAGTCCGCTGTATCTAGTAATAATACCAAATCTATGATAAATAGTAATTGTAAATCCTGTATCCTTATCATAAGATACATCATTAACAGTACCCGATGCTGTAGACCTAATCAAAGTTCCTGCAATAGTTTCAAAACCTATTCCTTTTGATATAATAGAGCCTTCCTGATATGGTCTGGATACAACCGCATATCTTGAATCTATAGGAAGTATTGAAGGTATAGGTTCTAAAGCATTATTTTTTGAAGTTATATTAGCTTTTAATTCATCTAAATACATCTTCAATTTTTCTAATTCTTCTGCTCTCAAATTCATAACCAAAATATTATCCGCATAATTTGTGGATAGATTCATATTGTTTGACTCAACTTTCATAAGAGAAGCAATATTCGACATATCATTTCTGTAATAATCATTAGTAACCACAGAACTAAATATATTTTCAAGAGAATTTATTTCTGATAATTTATCCTTATAACTTCCGCTTAATACTTCAGTTTTACTTGCCAAAACAGTATTCTTTGTAAGGAAAGAAAAAGTTGTAAGAAGTGATAATGAAATTATTAATACTATTATTATGATAGAATATACTGGAAGCGATAATGTTTTAGTTTTCTTTTTAGAATGCGGTATAAACATAAAGTAAATTCTATGGGTGAGAAATTTACCTATTTTACCAAAAAATAAATGCAAAAAATTTTCTTTTTTATTTAAATATTTATTATTTTTCTTTTTTTTAGGTTTTATATACATAATTCTACTACTGCCTATTTTAGAGTTATTTTAACAAAATATTGATTTTTAATCAATAATAATAACAGTTAAATAGTTTATTTTGTAGTATATACATCAACTAAAGCCAAATACATTTGATTAGCCAATTCTTTTACAGCCCTATTACTTTCAAACTTCCATTCATGTATAAAACCAGATTCTATAAGTACAGAAGGAACATCTTTTTTTATTTCTTCTTTATTATAAGCATTTTCAAAAGCATCGCCTATAACTATTAATCCTCTTAATGATATAGCATTATTGATAAGCTCTTCTTTATCATAGAATTTCCAAACAGTATTAGGAAGAACTCTATCATGTCCTATAATAGGAGAAATCTTATATTTTTCCTGCATTCTTTCTGATAATTTATAAGCAACCTGCATAGAAGCTGGAAATTCTTTATTGTATGGACTAACTATAACATGAAAACCTGAAGTTTTATTTCTTCTGCTTATATAAGGCATATAATCAAAATGTATGCTTAAAAGTAAATCAAAATTATTATCTATAGCATAGTGTCTAATAGCGTATAATTCTAAGGTCTGATATCTAGTTAAATTTCCAGTTCTCTCCTCGCCTTTTACTTTAGTATTATATATACCCAAAAGCTCCTCATAATTATTAGTCATATATTCTTTTATAGGTCTGCTGTAGTATGCACCTTCTCTGCTTAAAAAATACTCAAATCTATCATCCTCTGAAAGTATCTTTGCTAATTCTCTTGCCACTCTCAAATTCATATAATATTCATAACCCAAATAACCTAAAGCACCTTTAGTAGCTGCATTATGTCCTGGGTCTATAAGTATTCTTACCTTTCTATTTTCTATTATATCGTTAAATTTCTTGCTAGGATTTTCAGCATTGTTTGATTCACTCTCTCTTACTATAGTTTCAGAAACTTTTGTATTTGCTGTAACTATAAGAGATGAAAAAGAGACTATTATCAAAACGATAATAACTGTAGAAAATATAATAAAACGGTTTTTGTTATTCATAATAGTATTATCGTAAATAATTTTATTAAATTAATAATGGTATAAATAAAAATAGGGCTTTTATTAAGCCCCATTTTTTTGTATTTAAGTATTATTATTGACAAGAAGCCTTTCCAGTACGTACATTAATTCCGCCGGCATCTGATATCATCTTAATAATATTTTGATTTCTTGATTCGCATGCATAAGTATAAGCAGACTTGTTTAATTGTTTGCTTACTATATTTACATCAACTTTTTTATCTAATAAGAATTTTACAGCCTCTTCTCTGCCGTTTCCAGCAGCAACCATAAGCATTGTTTCTCCGTCCCTTTTATCCTGTTCATTAAGGTCTAATTTTCCATTATATAAAGGGTATAAATATTCTATAACATCTATATTGCCGCCAAGTATGGCAGATTTAAAAGCACTTGTAACATCAGCAGTATCACCTGCATAAAGATTAGCACCTTTAGATACTAAATACTGAACAACATCTAAATATCCTATAAAAGCAGCCCAGCCTAAAGCAGTTTGTTTTAAACTGTATGTATCCTGAACTTCTATATCCTGTCCTGCTTCTACCATTTTCTTTATTTCATCAAGATTTCCTTCTTTAACAGCATCAAACCATTTAGCATTAGGTCCTTGAGAAGCTCTAGTATAGAATATTCTGTGAGAAAGTCTTCTAGGATTTGCAAGATTTGTTAATTGCTCTGGAGTAAGTCTTTTAAATCTTGAAGTTTGAGAATAAAGAGAAATAGATAAAATTAAAATAAATAAAATACTAATTAACTTTTTCATATAATCTCTCTGATCTAATTTTTTGATTTAAAAAACAAAAAATTACTATATTTAGTAAAACAATTTTTACTACTTTTTCATAAAAATAAATTACTGTTATTAGTAAAAAATAATTGCATTATATAAATTATTATAGTATTATGATAACTAATAATATATTTAAGGAAAATGCTATGTTTAGAAAAATACTACTTCTCTCAATAACCTTTATTATGATATTTGCCATATCATGCTCATCATCTAAAAACAGAAACCCTAAAGAATTATTCATTAATGCAGGCGAAGAACCAAAAACAATAGACCCTACTCTATCCGGAAATGACTTCGTATATCCTAGACATGTATTTGAAACTTTAATAACAAAGGATAAAGAAGGTAATTTACAGGCTGGAGCTTGTGAAAGCTGGAATATATCTGATGACGGACTTGTATATACTTTTAATTTAAGAACAAATGCCAAATGGTCTGATGGTAAAGATGTAGTCGCTGATGATTTTGTATATGCTTTACAAAGAGCTGTAAATCCTTTAAGCGGTGCTGAATATACTTCTTTTATAGAATATATTAAAAATGCAGTTAAAATACTATCAAGCGAACTTCCTGCTGAACAGCTTGGAGTAAAAGCCATAGATAATTATACTTTAGAAATAACTTTAGAAGCTCCTACAGGTTATTTTTTAGATATATTAACTTATCCTATATTTGCTCCTGTGAGAAAAGATATAATAGAACAGTACGGCGATCAATGGTCATTAAGCCCTGAAAGCTATATAGGTAATGGGGCATTTGTCATGACTGAAAGAAACCCTGATGAAAAAATAGTAGTTGTAAAAAATACTAACTATTGGAATAAAGATAATATAGTACCTGAAAAAATTACTTTCGTTATGATGAAAGATGCTACTTTGGCATTAGCTGGAATTAAAGACGGTTCATTAGACTTTTCAGTTTATATTATAGAACAGGATTTAGAAAAATTAAAATCTGAAGGTATAGTTAATATTGCTCCGTATTTTTCTACTGTAGCATTCGGTATCAATGCCACTAATGAAATATTAAAAGATACAAGAATAAGAAAAGCTTTATCTTTAGCTATAGATAGAAATTATATAGTAGAAAATGTTGTTCCTACAGCTAAATCTCCTACAAGTGCTTGGGTGCCGGTAGGTGCTTATGATGTAAAAGGAGATTTCAGAGAAAATGGCGGAGAATATATAGACTTATCAAAAGAGGCTTACTCTAATAATGTGGAAATGGCCAAACAATTAATGGCTGAGGCAGGATACACTAATGGAGAAGGATTTCCTGTACTTGAGTATAAAACTACTGCAGATTTAGTATATATACAAGTGGCAGAGGCAATTCAGCAAATGTGGAAAGAGAACTTAGGAGTTGATTTACAGATATCTTCTATGGAATGGGCAGCTTATCAGCAAATGAGAAGCGAAAAAAATTATCAGCTTATAAGAACTTTATGGATTGGTGATTACAGCGATCCTATGACTTTCTTAGAAAATTATTTAAGCTACAGAAGCCAAAATACTGCAGGATACAGCAATAAACAATTTGATAATTATATAGAAGCTGCAAGAAATTCTGCTAATCAGGAAATAAGAATGAAAGCTATGCATGAAGCTGAAAAGATATTAATAGCAGAAGATAATTTGTTAATACCTATATACAACCCTTCAAATCCTACTTTAGTAAGTAAAAGATTGAAAGATTATGTATTAACACCATTGCAAGAATACCAGTTCCATTATGCTTATTTAGAGTAATATATATAAAAATTATAAGTACCTGTCATTTATGATAATGGCAGGTATTTTTTATGAGCAATTTTTATTAGCAATAATAAAAAATAAAGCCTCGCCTAAAATAGACGGGGCTTTTTATATACAACTATTATTAAAAAAATAAAATTACTTTTCATTCTTTTCTGTATCTTCTTTTTTCAATTTTTCTATTCTTATTTTAGTAACAATATTTCCGCTCTTACCAACAACAGTAAATGAATACCCATTATATTCTATATCCTCATTTCTTTTAGGAAGTCTGCCCAAATACGAAAATAAAAATCCTCCAACAGTATCTGCCTCATCATCTGGTATAGGAGGAAGTATATCATATTTATTAAAATCATCTATTCTAGTTCTTGCATCAACCAAATATGTTCCGTCATCATTGCTCTTTACTTCTTCATCTTCTTCATCGTATTCATCTCTTATGTCCCCTATAATCTGTTCAAGTACATCTTCCATAGAAACAATACCAGAAAATCCGCCGTACTCATCAACAACCATTGCTATATGAATTTGCTTCTCTCTGAAATTTTTTAATAATTCCATTAATGAAATTGATATTGGAACAAATAAAGGTTTATGAAGAATCTTTTTAAGAGAGAAATTCTTTTCTTCAGCATCAATCAAATCTTTAACATACAAAACACCAACTATATCATCTATGCCGTCTTTATATACCGGAATCCTTGAGTTTCTATCCTTATTAAAAGCCTTTATAACTTTATCATAAGAAGAGTCTATAGGTATCATAACAACATCAACTCTAGGCACCATTATTTCTCTTACACTTTTTGATTTCAATTCTATAGTATTTGTTATAATTTCTCTTTCAGCTTCTGTTAATGTGGATAAATTTACATAATTATTTTTTTCCGTATCACTATCTTTTTTTTTCACTATTTTAGATATTAATTTATTTATTGGCATTTTTATATATGTCCTTAAATTATGATTTATTTTCTTTTATTGTTTTTATTACTTTCTTATATAATTCTCTCATTTTATTATGATTTTCCATTAATGATTTTCTAGTATAATTATGATGTATTCCTTTCAAATGAAGTATTGAATGAATAATCAATTTTAATATAGTCTTTTTTATCTTTTCTTCACTATATCTAGTTACTACCCATTCATAAGAAATAACTATATCTCCGCCTTCATTAATATCTCCCATAGGAAATGTAAGCACATCGGTAGCTTTATCTTTGTTTCTAAACTCTTTATTAAGATTTTTTATATATTCATCATCGCAAAAAAGTAAATTAACCTCACCGTCAATATCAGCAGTTTTGGCAGAGTAATATAAAAAATATTTATAATACTTTATATTTATATCATAATCAGTTTCATTAAAAACATTTACTTTCATAATTGTTATTTTTTTACAGATTCTTTAGTATCTTTAGTTTCTTTTATTTCTTTAACTTCTTTACTTTCTTTAGTGTCTTTGCTGTATTTTAATTCTTTTGCATCCTTTTCGCCTTTATGCTTCAAAGGTATTTTCTTAGCTATTTTTTCTTTTATATTTTCTTTAATCTTTTCTACTTTCTTAGATTTCTTTTCCTCTTTAGCATCTTTAGCTATTTGTTTTTTAGAATCTTTTTCTTCTTTTTTATCATCTTTCTTTTCTTCTTTCTTATCTGATTCAGAATTATTATTCAACTCAGGATATTTAATTCTCTCATGCAATGATGCTATTATTTGCTGGAATGATATCTTTTTAATTATTTCTATATCTTTCAAAGTAAGACCGCTGTCGTTTAACTCACCATGAGCCATTTTATCATTTACAATATGTTCTATGAGCATTTCTAAATCTTCTCTTCTAGGCGAATCTAAAGACCTGCTTGCTGCCTCTATAGAATCTAATATCATTAATATCGCAGTAATTTTTGACTGAGGTCTAGGACCTGGATATGTAAATAAATTAACATCAACATCAGGATTTTCTTTCATAGCTTCCACATAGAAATATTTTATTAAGCTAGTTCCATGATGTTCTTTAATTGCCGCAATAACCTCTTTCGGAAGTCTGTATTTTTTAGCTATTTCAACACCTAAACGAACATGGGCTTTTACTATCGAAGCAGAAAGAGTAGGCTTTAATTTATTATGTCTGTTTTCTGTTTTATTCGTATTTTCTATATAATAGAGAGGATTCTCCATTTTACCTATATCATGATAATATGCAGATACACAGGCAAGTCTTGCATCTTCTCCTATTTCTTCAGCTATAGTTTCAACTAAATTAGCCATACTTATAGAATGGTGATAAGTACCAGGAGCGTTCATCTGAAGTTTTCTAAGAAGAGGATTGTTCAAATCTGATAATTCCTGAAGTCTGAATATAGTTGCTGTTTCAAGTACATATTCAATAATAGGTAAAAATATCATAACAAGTATAGACTGAGTAAATCCGCTTACAAATGCAAATATAAAAGTTATATAATTTATCTTTAGACTATCATCTAATAATATACTTACCAAACACATCAAACTTAAATATGCCCCTATAAACAAACCAATTAACATAATAGAATATCTATTATGTATTCTTTTTGACAATATAGATGCAATAACAGATATAACAAACAATGAAGATATTTCAAATATTCCAGCCTGTGCTACATTTGCCGCAAGTAAAGTTATACATAATGTTATCATAGAAGATATTCCTCTTTTAGCTCCAAGCAAAGAGTTTATTATACTGAACATAGGAATGAATGTATATACATAAAAAGGAATATAAACATTTGATAAACTATAAGAAACATGATTATAAAAAATATAAGTGATTCCAATTATTACAGCGTACTCTATAGCAAACAATAAGAAATTTTTGAAAGTTATGTAAAAAGGTATCTTATATCTTAATATAATAAATCCAATAAATGAAAAAAGAAGCAGAATAAATAAAGCCTGACCTATGAATATAGATACATTATATCCTCCAAAATTATTTCCGAATAAATTTCTAATTAATTCAGCTTTTTCCTCAGTTACTCTTTCCCCTACACTTAAAATAGGAAAACCTTTTTTTATTACATTATAAATAGGATCTACATTATGTCTTAGATTATTTATTTTTTCTTTAGTTCTTGAAGAATTATATATTAAATTATCTCTTAAAAATGCATTAACAATAGATGATATAGAATTTATATGATTTATATTGAGATTTCTATATTTAGTACCTATCATTGAAGGAAGTTCAACTCTTAAATCTTCCAAAAAGAAAACTCTGTTTTTAGGAAGTAATTTTTCTTCAACTATATAGTTATCATAGCTATATACGAATATACCATTATCCAATATTAAACTTAAAGTATCAGCACTTAAATTTCCTCTGGATATGATGCCTACGCCTAGTAATTCTTTAACTGTTTCTATTACTTTAGCTTCATAACCTATATTAAGATCATTAACTACAGCATTTGAAAATACAGATTTATTTATAGGCTCATCATACATAAGTAAAAATTGATTATACATATCATCAATAGAAATATTATTATCATGAGATATTCTCATAAAAGAAAACATATTGCTTATTTTAGATAAAGCTTCATATTCTATATTTTTAGGCATATCAAATGTAGGGGATGCAGCTGCTTCTGTATAATATACAACTTTTTGAGTTTCTTCTTTATTTTCATATTTTACATTCTGCTTTACTATGAAAGGCTCTGTAACTATATCACCTATATTAGGGATATTAACTTTCTGCATATAAGTTGGAAAAACCAAAAATAGAGTAAACAAGTATAATAATATAGCTATACTTAATTGGAAAAATCTTTCTATATTTGGAGTTTTATTCAAAACAGATTTTACTATTTTTTTATTTGTATTCATAAATTAGTACCTTTTTTAATATATTTATATAAATTAATCAGCATTATCATAAGCCTCTAATATTTTAGAAACTAAATGATGCCTTATAACATCTTTCTTTTCAAAATGATGAAAACTAATACCGTTTATATTGCTTAATATTTTCAAAGCATGTTCTAGTCCTGACTGAGCATTTTTAGGCAAATCGCTTTGAGAAATATCGCCTGTAACAACAACTTTAGACTTCTCTCCTATTCTGCTTAAAAACATTTTCATCTGAGATATAGTAGTATTTTGTGCCTCATCAAGTATTATAAAAGATCGGCTTAAAGTTCTTCCTCTCATATATGCAAGAGGAGCTACTTCTATTTTACCTTCTTCTGTAAATCTTGATATCATATCAGCAGATATAATGCTGTATAGAGCATCGTAAACAGGACGCATATAAGGAGATATTTTCTCTTTAAAATCCCCAGGCAAATATCCTAAACTCTCACCCGCCTCTACAACTGGTCTTGTTATAATGATACGTTCTATTTTTCCTTCAGAAAGTAAATTGATAGCATAAGCCACGGAAAGAAAAGTCTTACCTGTACCTGCAGCACCTGTAGAAAATATTATATCGCTTTTTTGCATCTTATATAAATATTCTCCCTGAGATACAGTTTTCATTTCTATATTTCTGCCCAAATAAGGCAATTTTATTTTCATGGATATAAATTTATTTTCTTTATCATTATAGATGTTGTCGGCTATATTGATTACTTTTTGTTCGGTTATTTCAGCAGATGAATTGTATAAATCTTTTAAAGTATATAAAACTTTTATGGTGTCTTCTATTTTTACTAAATCACCTTTTATAGTTAATTCATTTCCTTTTGGATATATGGAAACATTAAATTTATTTTCTAATATTTCAAGATGTTTATCTTCTACTCCGCATACAGATATAAAAGAAGCATTATCTTTGAATTTTACTTTATTATCTAAAAGTTTGTTGTTAATTATATTAAGTCCCTTTTTAAAAAATTTAATATCTTTTACTTTAATAATATACTAAAATCATATCTATTGTCAATATCAACTAAAAAAAATATGACATTTTTTACAATATTTATTTATAGTATATTAAAATATCGATAAAACAATAAATTCTATTTATATGGTTTTAGAATTTATTAAAAAAATCATTTTTTATATGTTAGTAGTTTACGCATTATTTTTTAACTATTATTTCACATATATAAAATTCATATATCATATTATATATATAAAAATATTATTTTATTCATATTATCTTACTTATAACTACTAAAAAATAAAATAATTTTCAATATGAAGTATATTATTATTGTAAAGAAAAATAAAAAAAATTATAAAAATATATAGACTATTTTTTTTATTTATAGTAGTATATAATAGTTTAAGAGTATAGTTTAATAAAGGGTATAAAGTTATATTTTAAATTATGAGAATTTTACTTGCAATAACAAGCTCAATATCTGCATACAAAACACCATTCCTTGTTAGTCATTTAAAAAAACAAGGACATAATGTTATTTGTGCAGTTACAAAAAATGCACAAAACATGGTCGGCGTTAAAGCATTAGAAACTATGAGCGGAAATAAAGTGATAACAGATTTATGGCAGGAAGACGATGTACTTAGACATATTCATATTAATGAAGAAACAGATATATTATTAATTGCCCCTGCCGATGTTAATATTATAGGAAAAATAGCAAATGGTATATGCGATGATGCAATAAGTACAATAGCATGTGCATATACAAAAAAGAAATATTTTGCTCCTGCTATGAATCCTCATATGTGGACTAATAAAGCAAATCAAAAAAATGTTAAATATCTAATAGAAGAATTAAATTATGAGTTAATACCGCCAGAAAGCGGAAATATGGCATGCAATGATGAAGGTGTTGGAAGGCTTGCCGATCTTGATACTATAATAAAAATAGTAACTTCAAATAATGAATCATTGAAATACAATAATATAAGATTCACTATTACATCAGGGGCTACAATAGAATGGATAGACCCTATAAGATATATCACTAATAATTCAAGCGGAAAAATGGGAGCTTCTATATATGAAGAAATATCTTCAAATGGTGGAATATCTACATATATAGAGGGCAAAGTTAATGATTCTTTAGCTGTAAAAAATAATGATAAAAAAATCAAAATAAATACTACTAAAGAATTGCAGGATAATGTATTGAATGAACTTGATAATACAGATATACTTCTTATGGCTGCTGCTCCTTTAGATTTCAGACCTGCACAAGTTTTTGATAAAAAGGTAAAAAAACATAATATAAATACTATAGAATTAATTGAAAATGATGATATACTTGCATCTTCAAAAAATAAAAAGAAAAATGGAACATTAATAGTATCTTTTGCTGCGGAAACTGCTGAAAATGATGAGGAACTAAAAAATTATGCTGTAGATAAGATGAAAAGAAAAGATGCTGATATGATAGTTGCTAACAAAATACAGGATGCTATAGGAAAAGATACTAATAAAATTACAATATTTTTTAAAGACGGAAGATTTAAATCTTTTCCTCTTTTAAGTAAAAAAGAATGTGCTAAAGAAATAGTTTCTGAAGCTGTTTCAGAATGGAAGAAAAAAATAATATTACGGGATTTTAAATAATGAGCTACCTTTATGAAATAAAAGAAATTAGTAAGATATATGGACATGGCGGAGGTGCTACACAGGCATTAAAATCTGTTAACCTTACAATAGAAGAAGGAAAACTTACTGCTATATTAGGACCTAGCGGTTCAGGAAAAAGTACTTTACTTAATATATTAGGTGCTTTAGATAAACCTACAAGCGGACAGGTATTATTTTTGGGTGAGGATATTTCTCATTATAGTGATAAAAGATTAGCTAAATTTAGAAGAGAAAATATAGGATTCGTATTTCAAAGCTATAACTTACTTCCTAACTTAACAGCTATAGAGAATGTTGAATTTTCTACTGAAATTACAGGACTTTCAAGAAGTAATGCAGAAGAGGCTTTAAAATTATTAGGTCTTGAAAACAGAGTAAAACATTATCCTACAGAATTATCCGGAGGAGAACAGCAAAGAGTAAGTATAGCACGTGCCATAGCTAAAAAGCCTAAAGTGGTATTATGCGATGAGCCTACTGGAGCATTAGATAATAAAACAGGTGTTATGGCTCTAAAAATACTTAGAGACCTAAACAGAAATTTAGGAACAAGCATCATACTTATTACACATAGTAAAGAAATAGCTAAAATGGCTGATACTGTTGTAAAAATTTTAAGCGGTGAAGTATTAGATAAATATGATGTGGCAAATCCTTTGAATCCTGAAGATATAGAGTGGTAAAATAATAATGATAAATATAAAAACTAAACTATTATTTAGAAAAATAAATAAGCAGCTTGCTATATTTATGTCTGCTGTATTCATAGTAACATTGGCTGTGCTTTTCTTCGTTGCTGTAAAAACAGTATATAGAGATTTTAAACTATCAGCTGAAAATTATTTTGAAGAAAATACATTGGATGATTTAGTATTATTCGGTATGTTTGATACTAATGATATAGAAACTCTTGAAGAAATGAAAGGCGTTGATAAAGTTGTTGCTAAGCATAGATTTCAAGGTAAAATAGACAATATTGATGCTATAATTTACGGTACTGATAATGCTGAAGATAGGATAAATAAGCCTTATGTATATGAAGGAAAATCTGAATTAAAGACTAATGAAATAGCAATTAATAAAAACTTTGCAGAAGCTAATTCTTTAAAATTAGGCGATACTGTAGAATTAGTATTTAATGATAAAACTAATTCATTTGTTATAGCCGCTTTAGTATCTTATCCTAATTATGTATTTTTATTTAAAGACGGAGCAAGCACTGCTTCAGAAGCTAAAGATTTTGCAGTTATAGAAGTTCATGAGGATCATTTTAATTATATACCTTACAATTCAATATATATAAAATACACAGAAGATGCTAATAAAGAAAATGTTGAAAATCTAATAAGAATAAAATTAAAACAAAAAATATTCTTATTCACAGATAGAAAACAATCTGTTAACTATGTAAACTATGAACAAACATTACTCCAAATAGACTCTTTTTCATATATATGTCCTTCTATACTTCTTCTTATGGCAATACTTTTACTTTATATTATACAAAGAAGAAATGTTGCTGTAGAAAGAAAACAAATAGGTATAATGAAAGCTATCGGACTTACAGATTTTTCTATAATGTTTATGTATATAAAATATTCATTCTTAGTATCATTTTTCGGTATACTTTTAGCTTTTATTGCAAGCAATTTCCTTTTGCCTCCTATATTCAATGCATTAGGAAATATATTTGATATGCCTAATTTTAATCATAACACCTATATAGATTTATGGATAATATCAGCGGTAATAATATTATTTGTATGCATATTCTCTAACCTTTTGGCTGCTGTATCAATATTGAAATTAAATCCTGCTCAGTCTATGAGAGGAGAGCCGCCTAAAGGATCAGGTAAAAGCTTTGTAGAGAAATTACCGATTTGGAATAAATTTTCTTTCAATACAAGATATGCTATAAAAAATGCCTCAAGAAGCAAAACAAGATATTTAGCTTCTCTTTGGGGAATGTTCGCTGCTATAAGTATGACTATATTTGCTCAAGGGTTTAATAATTCCTTTGATTATTTCTTATACAACTTATATGAAAAATTTGCTTTATATGATGTTGTTGCAAATATAAATCCTACAAAATGGGAAGATAATTCTGATATATTTACTAATGAAGGCATTAAATATTATGATAAGGCAGCTATTTATCAGGCAAGATTATATCCTGCATTTGAGGATAGTGCTGAAAGTTTGTATATACCTGCTTTAATATATAAAGACAGTTTTTCTTCTATGGATATACCTAATAATAATGACAAAGAAGATTCTGTTATGATTCCTAAATATTTAGCTGAAAAATTAAATATTAAAGAAAATGATTATATTGGAATAGAATTATATACTTTAGGAAACAGTATTTCAAGAAGAGTTAAAGTGAGTAAATTCGTTGATCAGCAAGGTATGTTCTATGTTTATATAGATAAAAAATTTGCTGAAGAAACATTCGATATACAAGATGTTTATAACAGCATATTTATATCAACTAAAGATGATTTCACTAAGGAAGATATGAAAGATATATTGGATAAAAGTAAAGAGGTTTCATATTACAGCTTCAGAAATGATGAGTATGAGGCTTATAAAAATCAGATAGCTACTATATATCTTTTGGTGCAGATACTTATATTCATAGCCTTCTTACTGGGTGCTACTTCTCTTTATGGTGTAGGTGTTATAACGCTTGCAACTAGAAGATATGAATTCACTCTTCTAAAAGTTATGGGATATACTACAAAGGAAATTATGATAGCCTCATTAAAAGAAACTATTACACAAATAATAGTTGCCATACCATTAGGAATAGCTGCAGGATACGGAATATTATATTTGGTAAAAAAACCTTTCTCAAGCAAATTATTTTCATTTGTTCCGCATGTATATCAGTCAAGCTATATACTTGCTATAGCATTGCTTATAACTGTAATATTCCTTGTATCTGTAATGAGTGCTTATTATATAAATAGATTGGATATGGTTGAAGGATTAAAAGACAGAGAAGAATAATTAAGTTAATGATAATAAAAAAATATGCAATTTTTTTATTCAATCGCTTGACTTTTTTTTCAGTTATTGTATAATAATAATCACTTTGCTGGTGTAGCTCAATTGGTAGAGCAGCTGATTTGTAATCAGCCGGTTGCGGGTTCGAGTCCCATCACCAGCTCATTTTTTTTTTAACGCATTTGTTTTTTCAATATTCCCAATACTAAAAAGTTTTAATAATTAAACAATTCTATTTCGATAATATATTGCAAACTAATAGTTAGGATATGATTGTATGTTAAAATTAAAAGATCTTATAAATAAAAAAGGATATTTCATAATAGCTGAAGCAGGATGTAATCATGAAGGCGATTTAAATACTGCAATAAAACTTATTCAAGAAGCAGCTAAATCCGGTGCTGATGCTGTAAAATTTCAAAGCTTCACACAAAAAACTTTATTCGCTGCAAAAGAATATACTAAAATTTTGAAATTAAAAGATGATGCTTTAGACGGTGTTGACAATATCATATTAAAAAAAGAATGGTATGAACCTCTAATAAAAGAAGCTAAAAAAAATAAAATCATATTTATAACAACTCCTTTTTCTGTAGATTCTGTAAATGATATTGTAAGCTACGATATACCTATAATAAAAATAGCTTCATGCGATATAGATAATATACCTTTGCTTGAAACTGTTGCTAAGACTCAAAAGCCTGTCATACTTTCAACAGGGCTAGCTTTAAATAAAGATATTAAAGAAGCCTTAAAAATATTGAAAAAAAATGAAGTAGCATTATTACATTGTTCTGTAGAATACCCTACTCCTTTACAAAATGCTAGACTCAACAGAATATCTGTTATGAAAAATCTATTTAAAAATAATATAATAGGATATTCAGATCATACTATAGGTATTGAAGCTCCTATAATTGCTGTTTCTTTAGGTGCTAAAATAATAGAAAAACACTTTACTGTTACACCTGAAAAAGAAACAGGAGATCATATTATTAGCTTAGAAACAAATGGCATGTTGGAGATGATAAAGTCTATTGATAAAACATTAACTATGCTTGGAGGAGATGCTGCAAGCAAGAAAGAGCATGTATTAAGCAAGCAGGAAAAAAAGGAACTTGTATATGCAAAAAGAGGTATTTATTTAAGTCATGCAATGCTTAGAGGTGAAATAATTACAGAAAAAGATTTAATAGCTTTAAGACCTTGCGTTGGAATACCTGCTAAATATTATAATAAAGTTTTAGGTATGAAATTAAAAGTTGATAAAAAATCAAATACAGCTTTAAGTTTTAGAGATTTAAAAAAATAACTTGAAATAAAAAATATTTTATGATAAAGTATACAGCAAATAAGGAATGAGGTCTCCTTAGATTATTTAATCAATTTATATTTAAATAATTAAACCGCTTTATTTATTTTTTTATATATAAAAGCTGATGACTTCTGCAAATTTGATGATTTTTTATGATTATTAAAGAACAAATAAAATCTTTAATAATTTATATATGGATTTGCAGATTCAGTTTTTATATTTTTTTCAACTAAAATCCAATAATTCATATACTCATAAAAAATCAAATACTAATAAAAAAGGATTATATATTTATGCTTCTCAGTTTAGCTTTGATATTTTTATGCGGAATGATACTTGGAAAAATATTCTCACTTTTAAAACTTCCTTCTCTGTTAGGACTTATAATCACAGGTATAATACTAGGACCATACTGCTTTAATTTACTTGATAATTCAATACTTTCAATATCAGCAGATTTAAGAGAATTGGCATTAATAATAATATTAACACGTGCCGGACTTAATCTTGATATAGAAGATTTAAAAAAGGTAGGACGCCCTGCAATACTTATGTGCTTTGTGCCTGCAACATTTGAAATAATAGGAATGATTTTAATAGCTCCTAAACTTTTTGATATTAGCTTATTAGATGCTGCTTTAATGGGTTCTGTTGTTGCTGCCGTATCTCCGGCTGTGCTTGTCCCTAAGATGCTTAAACTTATAGATGAAAGATATGGTACTAATAAAAGCATACCTCAATTATTAATGGCAGGTGCTTCCGTTGATGATATATTTGTAATAGTATTATTTACATCTTTTACTTCTCTTGTAAAAGGAGGCAATATATCTTATCTTGATTTTATAAAGATACCTACTTCAATTATATTCGGGCTTTTGTTGGGAATAATTATTGGTTTCATATTATCCAAATTCTTTACTAAGTTTCATATAAGAGACAGTGCTAAAGTAGTTATAATACTAAGCATATCATTTATACTTGTAAGCATAGAAAATTCAATATCAAATCTATTCGGCGGCATTATAGGAATATCAGGACTTTTGGCCGTTATGAGTATAGGAGCATATCTTAAAAAATCAAAAGAAGAATTATCAAAAAGACTTTCATTAAAATATTCTAAACTTTGGGTAGCTGCTGAAATTATGCTTTTCGTACTTGTAGGTGCTGCTGTAAATATTAATTATGCTATGAAAGCCGGAGCATTAGGAATTATATTGATATTTGCTGTTTTGATATTCAGAATGTTTGGAGTGCTTGTATCATTAATAAAAACTAAATTAAATAAAAAAGAGAGAATATTCAGCATGATTGCATATTGTCCTAAAGCAACAGTTCAGGCTGCAATAGGTTCAATTCCTTTATCATTAGGTTTTGCTTCAGGAGAGATTATACTTGTTATAGCAGTTCTTGCCATACTGATAACAGCCCCACTAGGAGCTTTTGCCATAGATGCTACTTATAAAAAATTATTAGAACATGAATAAATTAATAATATATACCTAAACAAATATATTTTGTCAATTTTAGTTTTTTCAATTTTATTGTTTGTGGTGTCTTTGCCCCACCGCTCTGCGTACTTCGTCAAAGTTTTTATCCTTCGGATACGCTATGCGAAAAATGCAATTGTTAGAACTTTATATTAAAAATATATGTATTAAATGTATGGTATAACCTAAATTTAGACTAAAAATGCAGTTCTTTTGGTTCTTTTATACCAATAAAAGAACTGGGGTATGGGGCAAAGCCCCAGATATTAAAAACAAAATATAACTTTATTTTTTACAAAGTATAGTTATTTAGGTATATACTAAAAATTTTCAGTAAAAAATAATTAAGGGCTTGTATTTTAATAAAAAATCAAACCCTTAACATATATTATAAAAAATCACTTACCTGTAACATTTATAGTATCATAATCAGCAAAATCATTTTTACTTTCTAAATCTTTTTTATCATAATCTTTTAGAGGTATTTTATTTCTTATAGCGGCATAAATAGTAGGTACTATTATAAGAGTAAATGCAGTTGAAACTAAAAGTCCTCCTAGTATAGCAATGGATAAAGGCTGATAAATTTCATTTCCGCTTCCTCCTGCTAATGCCATAGGTAAAAGTCCTAATATAGTAGTAAGCGTTGTCATAAGTACAGGTCTTAATCTTCTTGGCCCTGACTCCAATGCTGCATCATCTCCATTAATATTTTTTTCATACATAAGCTGATTCATATAGTCTATAAGTACAATACCATTATTTACTACAATACCAATAAGCACTATAAAACCTATTCCGCTGTATACGCTCAAAGTTTGTCTTCCTATAAATAATGCCACTAAAGAACCAGCAAAACCAAATGGTATTGCAAATGCTATAACGAAAGGAGCAATAAAAGATTCAAACTGACTAGCCATTATAGCATAAACTAAAATCAATGCTAAAATAAATGCCTGAAGGAGCTGTAAAAATGCTTCTTTCATATTCTCAAAATCTCCGGCATAATTAATAGTGAATCCTGAAGGAAGAAATACTTCTTTTGAAATATTATTCTGAACATCCTGCATTATTTCATTTAATGCTCTATTATAAGCTGATGCTTTGATAGTTGTTATTCTTGTGCTGTCTTTTCTTTCTACTTCTGTAGGGCCATAGCTTTTTTCTATAGTTGCTATTGATGATATAGGTACTATTCCTGATGTTGTAGGTATCATAATTCTTGATATATCATCTATCTTTAATCTGTCAGGCTCTCCTAAACGAACATTAACATCTATATCAGTAACATCAGAATTAGCAGGAGTCATAGTTGTAGCTGTTGTACCTGCAAAACTAGTTTTAATAATATTCGCTATTGTATTAACATTAACCCCCATTTTAGCTGCTATTTCCCTATTAACATATATTTTTAACTCAGGATTAGAATCATCTCTTGTAAGTCTTGGTTCTCTTATTCCTTCTATATCCGATATTGCTTTTATTATATTATTAGCTATTTCAGTGGACTTATCCAAATCATCTCCTACAAGTTCTATTTCTATTTCATTTCCTCCTGTTCCTCCGTTTCTTCCGATGCTGCCTATAGACGATGTTGTTACTGCGGATATATTAATCTGTGCAGGATAAGATAATAATGATTTTCTTGTTATCTCTATATATTCATCAACTGACTTTTTTCTTCCTTCGCTTTTACCTCTAAGCTGAACCCTTATCTCAGCCGAATTTTCTTCAGAACCTGATTTTACCCTAGACTGCATTCTGTAAAAATCTTCTTCTCCGATTGCCGCTTGTATATCGCCTTCCATTCTAGTAATGAAAGCCTGTGTCTGTTCTGATTTAGTACCTACAGGCATTTTCACTTCTATTTTGAATTGTCCTTCATCTGAAGTAGGAAATCCTTCCTTACCTATAAAAATTAAGCCTAATATTATTATTACAAACACCACTGATAATGAAGAGATAAATACTTTCTTTTTATTTTTTATAGAATAGCTTAATAAATTAGAATATAGATTATTAACTTTACTATGGAATTTATTATTAACAAAATTTTCTATAGGTATTAAAAATTTAGTTTTCTTATTTGTTACAAGTCTAGCCCCAAGCATAGGAACTATAGTAAGAGCAACGAATAAAGAACCTATCATTGAAACTGTAACTGTAATACATAAATCTCTAAATAATTGTCCTGTTTGTCCTTCAACGAAAAGGAAAGGCAAAAATACTGCTATAGTTGTAAGAGTTGAAGCAGATATCGCAAGAGCAACAGTTGAAGTACCATTGATAGCCGAAGAATATTTACCATACCCATTATTTCGGTAATAGAATATATTTTCAAGCACTACAATAGAGTTATCAACCATCATACCAATACCTAAAACAAGTCCTGATAATGATATAATATTCAAAGTTATTCCCATAAAATACATCAATGTAAATGTAATGATAATAGACATAGGAATTGAAACTGCTATTATAGAAACTGTTTTTACATTCCATAAATAAAGCATTAATACAATAACGGCAAATAATCCGCCCTGCCAAGCTGTATCTAATACTCCCTTTATAGCCTGATTTACATTATCAGCACTATTAAATAATATCTCATATTCTACGCCTTCAGGAAGATTAAGATTAGCTAATTGTTTTTTTACCGCCTTTGATACATTAACAGCATTTCCGCCTGATTCTTTATTAACTGATACAGATATTGCAGGCATTCCATTAATTTTTACTATTTCAGAATCATCACTATATCCCTGATAAACTCTTCCTATATCTTTTAATTTTATAGGTGTATCATTTGTTTTTAATACTACAACAGTATTTTCAATATCTTCCGGAGTTGTAAACTCACCCATAGTTCTTAGAGTATACTTATAAACTCCTTCATAAGTATCACCGCCGGATAGATTCTGATTTTCTGAGGATAAAAGAGAAACTATGCTGTTAATATCTATACCATAAGCATGAAGTCTATTTAACACTAAATCAACTTTCATTTCACTTTTTAATCCGCCTCTTATTTCTGCTCTTGCTACTCCTGAGGACTGTTCTATTTTATTTAATACCTGATTATCTATCAATGTATATAATGCTCCTAAATTGTCTGTACCGAAAAAAGCTATTTCCATAATAGGTGTAGTATCTGTTGAAAATTTAAGCACTATAGGACTATCAGCATCATCTGGTAAAGAATTCTTTATACTGTCTATAGCTTCTCTTACATCTGCTGTAGCAACTGCTAAGTCAGTACCCCAGTTAAATTCTATAAATACGCTTGACTTACCTTCCTCTGAAGTGGAGCTTATTGTATTAATACCGCTTACTGTTGCAACAGCATTTTCAATTATTCTTGTAACCGATTTTTCTACTTCTTCAGGTCCCGCATTATCATATTCTGTACTTACTGTAATATAAGGAAACTCCATATCCGGCAAAAAATCAACTGATAATTTACTTAAACTTACAATCCCTAATATTAATACTGCTATCATACACATAAAAACAGCTACTGGTCTTTTTACTACTAATTCTATAAAATTTCTCATTCACTTCACCCCGCCTTTTATATAGCATACTATATATATTAAACTCTTATTCTATTATTTATTTTTAGACGAATAATTTTCAAAAAAGTTTCAATATAAACTACTTTTTTATGATATAATCATTTTATTTTTCAAATTCTTACAATTCATTACATAACTTTATAAAATCATCATAAACTTTTATAGACTGCAAATATCTTAAATCAAGCATATATCCTGAATCAATATGCTTAAAAAATTCAGCATCCCAAAGTTCTGTTTCTATAAAGCCTTTTTTATAATCATATTTATAAGGTTCAAATTTAAACATATAAGTTCTAAAATATTTCACTTTAGCAAAACATAATTTATATATTCTAAATAATATTCCTATGGTATCATTTCTATTGAAAAATTTATCTGTAAATATTAATGTCTTATGTGAGTTTTCTTTCTCATGATACCAAGAATCTCCTTCTTTTATAAGATCATATTTTTTTATTATATTTTCTTTGTCGGCAGTATAAAGAGAAGTAAAATCATAATCATATACTACCTCTTTATAAATAAAGTCTATTCCATCGCATGCTATATAAAAATAACTATTCATATCATCTGCTTTAATTTTTATCATGATAGAATATTTACCATTAATGACATTTTTATATTTTTTAATTACTTCTTCTATTTCATCATTACTGCATAAATGAAATATATCATATTCATTCGGACATGCATTAAAATACTTTGAACATTGAACAAAAGAAGCATTTTTAAAAATAATTTCTATAATATGACTGCAGCTTAAATCATTGCCTCCTACTATATTCAAGTTATTACCATAATTAGAGATCATAAAATCAAGCCACATATTATTTTTTATTGACTTATTTATATTTTCTATCTTCTCTTTTGCAATCAATATATTAATTTCATCTATATAATTTTTAAACTCTTTTTCCATATATTTAAAATTGGCAAAAGCAACTTTATCATCATGCATAAGCACTTTTATACATATAGCATCATTATCCAATATATAAAATAAATATTTTTTTTCATCATTAAACAATAAAAAGCCTTCATTTGATCTTTCTATTTTTCCATTTATTTTAGATTTTATATATTTCATAAGTGAAAACATAGCATTTTCATCATTACTTTTATTATCATAGAGAAGTTTTATTGTCTTTAATTTCTCATCTAAAAAAATTATTTTATACATTATTATATCCAAATTACATAAACAATATATTCATTTTATTATAATATAAATACTTTATTTTTTAAAGCGTAAAATATAAAACTATTTTTAGGAACTTTTTAATAATTCATTCGTCTAAATGAGAAATAATCAAATCAAGAGGTTTTTATATGAAAAAAATAATGATTATTGCGGTATTAATTTTTAATATATATAGCTTATATGCCGAAGAACATTTTATAATAAATGATGCTTCTATTAAAGTATTAACTGATGCCGGAGTGGATATAGACTTAGAAAAAAAATACACTATAAATTCAATCACAAAAAAATACTTAAAAGATGCTAGAAAGATTTTATTTGAAATAAATAAAATTGATATGAAAATAAATGACGAATTTAAAAAAGAAAATGTGGATTTAGAGAGTGTTAAACAGTTAATATTTGAGAAAAAAGCAAAAGAAGCCGATTTTGATTATACTATAATGTCATGCGACTTGGATATATTATCATTATTTTCAGATAATGAGATAAAAAGGATAAAATATTATATTATTTTTAAAAAATAGTGGGAACTTTTTAAATAATGTTTACGTCTAACAATGCAAAAGATAATATGATATTGAAAGTTATGGAGTGATAAGGAGAGTTTATGAATAAAATATTTTATACTGTATCTTTGATATTATTATTATCTTTGTCAATTTTTGCACAACCGGGTCCTAAAGGTCCCGGTCCTCATGGGCCTGGACATGGAAGAAATAGAAGAGGAGGCGAATTTGATAAAAGATTAGGACATGATCCTTTACAGTTTTTTAGAAAAATTGGTATAACTCTAACTGATGAACAGGCTGAAAGAATGTATGATATAGCCATCAAATTTATTACAGAAGAAGAACCTATCAGATTAGAAATAGAAAGAATAGAAAACAGTATAAGATTGGAGTTAATGAAAGACAATACTGATAGAAATGCTATTAAAGAGCTGATAAAACAGAAAAAAGAGCAAGAGGCTTTAAGAGATTATTTAAGGATAGTGAGAGATTTGGATATTATAGCTGTTCTTACTCCGGAGCAAAAAGCTCAGCTAAACAGCTGCATGATGAGATAGGTAATTTTTATAAGGATAAATATGAGCAGTGCTATGGCTTATGAAGATAATATAGATGCATTCAAAACGGGTAATGAGGAAGCTTACAAAGAGCTTATAGAAATGTATAAAAAACCATTATTCAATTTGGTTTATTCTATCATTTCTAATAAAGATGAAGCTGAAGAGATTGTGCAAGACGTTTTTGTAAGTTTTTACATAAAACGTGAAAGTTTTGAGGGAAGAAGTAAAATATACACTTGGCTTTATAGGGTTTCTTTTAACAGGGCTGTTGATCATATAAGAAAAAAAGAGCGAGAAAAAAAATACCGCTTAAAAGAATATAGAAATTCTGAAGTACAGGGATCCGGAAATGATGACAGCATACATAGAATTATATTAGCCGAGGCTTTGGAAAAATTGGAAGATGATTTCAGAATTCCGCTTATGATGGCTGAATATGAAAATTACTCTTACAATGAAATATCAGAAAAATTGGATCTGCCGGTTAATACTGTCAGAACTAGGATATTCAGAGCTAGAAAAAAACTTCTATCTATTATAAAAAAAATGGGGGTGAGCTTATGAAAAATAATCATGAATATTATGAAATGCTTATCAGCAGACATAAGGACAATGATTTAGATGCTAATGAAATCTTTGAAATGGAAAAACATTTAGCTTCTTGTAAATCTTGTCAGAAATTCAGAGATGAAATCAATTCTATGTCATCTATACTTTTAGGTATGTCAAATATCAAAGTAAATAAGAAACCTGCAAGCATTTTCAATAAAAAGAGAGTCATAGCATCTATAAGTTCAATAGCTGCTGCTTTACTCATATTCGGTGCAGTAAGTACAATATATAACAATAATAATATTCCAGGTAATCCAAATGATTCTGCTAAATTAATGGTTGCTGATTTGAATGATTCTATAATAAGAACTAGCATAGATGATTATAATACTGAAGATGATTATGCTCCTTTATCAAGCTATTTTAGTTATGGTGATCTTGATCCTGAAGCAGCAGAGGCATCATCAGATGATGACTATAATAATGCTGAGATATCTATAATGTCTGCTTATATTTATTATATGGGTAAATAACGCATGCTAAACAGGCAAAAAATATAAAATAATTATAATTCATAGTTATTCTATATAATTAAAAATAACTAAGCATGCGTTTAACAAAGCTATAAATCTAATCCCAGCTTGGGTGGGCATTGCTTTTTCTTATAAAAATAAAAAAACAATGGTGATTATATTTCTAATATGCACAATAAACCTAAAGGGCGGGGAATTAGAATAAAGCCAAAATTTAAAATCACATTTTAGAAAGTTTTTTAACAGTAGCAGGAAGTAATTTATGTTCTTCTACTAATACGCGTTTTTGTAAAATTTCTGCAGTATCATCTTCTTTTACTTCAACTTTAGTCTGCATTATGATATCTCCTCCGTCTATAGTATCAGTAACATAATGAACAGTACAGCCTGATTCTTTTTCCTTGTTTGCAATTACAGCCTCATGTACATGAATGCCATACATTCCCTTTCCGCCATATTTAGGAAGAAGAGATGGATGAATATTAATAATTTTTCCTTCCCATTTTCTTATAAAGGCACTGTCTACTATTGATAAAAATCCTGCCAATACAACCAAATCTATATTAGAAATCTCTTCATCTATTTTTTTGAATAAATCTTTTTTATATACTTTTCTATCTAATAATACAGCCTTTATTCCAGCATTTTCAGCAATATTAAGTCCTCCGCAATCCCTATCTGCAATAACTATATCTATTTTATAATAATCATTATCCTGTGAATCTATTAAAGATTTTAAATTACTTCCGCCTCCGGAAATTAAAACGGCTACTCTAAGCATATATCACTCTTATCCTCATTATCATTTTTAGCAATATATCCTATTTCATAAGCGGATTCATTTTGTTCTTTCAAATCATTTATGATACTATCTTTATCCTCTTTAGAAGCTATTATTACAAATCCGATACCCATATTGAAAGTATTATACATCTCTTCTTCTTTTATATTACCCAAATACTGAATATAATTAAATATATTTGGAGTAACAAAACTATCCTTTTTAATTACAGCCTTATATCCTTTAGCAACAGAACGCGGAACATTTTCTATTAAACCGCCTCCTGTAATATGAGCCATCCCTTTAATATTATATTTTTCTAATAAAGGAAGTACTTTTTTTACGTATATTTTAGTAGGTGTTAAAAGAGTTTCACCTATTTTTTCACCTTCATATACAGCATTATAATCCCTTACAAGTTTTCTTATAAGTGAATATCCATTACTATGAAAACCGGAAGAAGCTATACCTATAATAGCATCTCCTTCACTTACTTTAGAGCCGTCAATAATTTTATCCTTCTCAACAACACCAACACAAAAACCAGCTATATCATAATCTCCATCTTTATAAAAACCAGGCATTTCAGCAGTTTCTCCGCCGATTAAAGCAGCACCAGCCTCATAACATCCGTCAGCAATACCTTTAACTATTAAAGCAGCAGTTTCCCCATTTAATCTTCCGCATGCAAGATAATCTAAAAAGAAAATAGGCTTAGCACCATGACAAAGCACATCATTAACACACATAGCAACAGCATCTATCCCAACAGTATCATATTTCTTCATAGAAAATGCTATCTCTAACTTTGTACCTACTCCGTCGGTTCCTGATACAAGTACAGGATTATTATACTTACCAAGTTCATACAAAGCACCAAAACTTCCTATATTGTTAAGTACATTTGTATGCATAGTTTTAGCCACAACTTCTTTCATCAGAGATACAGCTTTATAGCCTTCTTCTCTGCTGACTCCGCTGTCTTTATAAGAAATACCCATAAATAATTCCCTTATTTGATATTTAAAAAATAGAAAAAACGTTTATTAAGTATACCAATATTTTATATATTTACAAGAATTTTTTTTATTAATATAAATAATTAATAAAAACATAAAAATAGGTACAGATACAAATCTATACCTATTAAAAAATTCAATTAACACACTTTTAGAATGTTACACCTATAGCAATTCTAGGAAGCCATATAAATCTTAATCCATGAGTAAAAGAATATCCTAAATCAATTAAAGATATGTCAATAAAAGGACGAACAGGCCAATTTGCTCCTTTTTTTGTAAACATATCTATCTTAAATCCCATCTCCCCCGATATATAAAAATTTACTATAGCACTTAACTCTTCTTTATTTGCTGAATAATCTTTTCCATTAACAGCAAATATATTCATACCTATTTTTGGAAGCAGGAAAAAACCATTATCTCTATTACTTTTATTAAAATAAAATCGAACACCTATAGATGCCGGTATAACTACAACATCAGCCTTATATGATTTTTGATAAGCAGTTGAGCCATTAATAGTTATAGTACCATTATAATGAGCACTAAAACTATATATTCCAAGATAAGCATCTATTGCCTGTTTTGGTAAATATGCATAATTATATGTAAATCCTATACCAAATCCGCCTTTAAATAATTGCTCGTCTGATCCATTTTGGGGCTTAAATAATAAATTTCCTACAAGAGGCAAAGTAACTGTAGAATACATTGTAGTACCAAAATCTATACCTACAGCATGTCTAGCATTCTCATAGCTTGCTGCATATATCAAAGAATTAAATAATAATATAAATATTATAATTTTTTTCATAATCTAAATATCCATTAAAACCTTATACTAAAACCTATTCTTGGAAATAAACCGATTCTAAAATTAAGAAGTATCTTAGCCCAATCAGGCAAAGTAGCAACATTAGATATGTCACCACCTAAAAATCCTGAAGTAACCAAAGCCGCTAAATTTCCATATACAGCACCCGCCATATTATCAGCCCAAGGCATTATATAATATCCTATCTCCAATAATCCTATATCAATAGTAGGTTTAACTCTCCATTCTTTTGTAGGAAATAATTCTATATTCCATCCAATTTCATAAGAAATATAAACGGCTGCATCTGCTACTGTCTGACTTGATCTCACTGCAGTAACACCATGTTCGGTTTGAATATCATAAAAAAATGCATCTATAGCCAAACGGAAATGATTATAAAACTGTCTTTTCTTACCATAAAATTTCACTCCGAATGTAACAGGCATTATAATAATAGAAGTATTAAATTTAGTATCACCTACAACAAAGCTAGTTAGATCTGCATCGGAACCCTGAGGCAAATTAATGTTACCAGATAATTTAAGAGCATTCTCTTTGCTAATATAGAAAGAATACTGGCTTCCATATAATCCAATACCTGCACTTACAGATATTTGATTATGAACAAATAATGAATATTCAACAGAAGGTATATACCATCCAAATGCCTTAAGATTTATATACTGTAAATATTTTCCAGCATTTCCTAAATCCGCACCAAACATACCTACTGTATACATTCCATGTTTGAAAATAGTATCTAAAATCATAGGAGTAAATACAGAAACACCTGGATTTAGATTAAAGCTTATCATCTGTCTTCCCTTTATCCAACTATAATTTTCACCTGTAACTTCTGTAGATAAAGGAAGTCCCTTAGAAAATGCCGTATGCATTGAAAAAATAAAAAATACTATTAAAAACTTTTTCATAATTTACACTTTCAAAAATTATTTAATAACTTCAGTAAAAAAACCATCTTTCAGACTTAATAACTCATTCGTAATTTGATTACGTTCACTTTCAGATAAATTAACGCCTTTAAGTAATTCATCGGTTTTAGTCGTATCTATACTACCAGTCTTCATAAGCTGTCCTAACATATTTGTAGCAATTTTTTTATATTCAGTATTATCTGATTTTCTAATCTTATCCATAAAATCCATTGCTGATTGAGTAGTACTAACTACAAGAACTGATTTTCCTGATGGTACAACTTGCAGATTTTTTCCTTCATCATTTATTTTTACAAAGTCAGCAGATATAGTTAAATCATAACCAACAAACCGATATGTTCCATTATTACCTTTGGTGCTTCCAGTTATAGTTAATACATTGTCAGCATTTATAGTTACTCCTTTAAAATTACCATACCGAATTTTATTTAAAACTATGTCTGGACCTGGATTAGTTACAACAACACCTGTATTTTTTGTGCATGAAACAATTAATATAATTAAAAATGAAAAAAGTACAGAGTATAATTTCATATTTAATCCTCTTATAGAATACGTATATTTATAATTATATATATATATTTATATAAATAGCAACTATATAATGATGGGTAATACAAAATAATATGTATTACCCATCATTATATTAAAAAATTAATTTTATAAATCCTGAGCTATTTCTTCAATCTTGAATATCTCAAGAACATCGCCTTTCTTAATATCATTAAAGTTCTCTATAGAAGCACCGCATTCATAACCGCTAGCAACTTCTTTAACATCATCTTTAATTCTTCTTAAACTAGAAATCTTGCTTGTATAAATGAGAACATTATCTCTCATCACTCTTACACCAGCATTTCTTTCTATTTTTCCATTAGTTACATAACATCCGGCAATAGTACCAACCTTAGGCACATGGAATACATCTCTAACTTCAACAGTACCAATATCAACCTCTTTTTTGAGTCTTTCAAGAGAACCTTTCATAGCATTTTGAATGGCCTCTATTGCCTCATAAATAATATCATATCTTTCTATAGGTATTCCAAGTTTCTCAGCTAATTCTCTAGCCTTTCCGGAAGGACGAACTCTATAAGCTATAATGATAGCATTAGATGCATGAGCTAAGTTTACATCACTTTCAGTAACCGCACCTGATGCACTATATATTGAAACAAATCTTATTTTATCACTTTGTATTTTATTTAAAGCATCTCTCAAAGCCTCAGCACTGCCCTGAACATCAGCTTTAATTATTACTTTGAACTCTTTCATAGATTCAGAAGCTATTTTTTCATAAAGGTTTTCTAATGTAACTTTAACATTAGCCTTTAAAGCTTCCTGCTGTTTTAATTGAACTCTTTTATCAGCTATGGCCTTAGCTTCTTTCTCATCAAGCATAACATTGAATGATTCACCAGCTTCAGGAGTCTTTTCAAAACCTAAAACTTCAACAGGAGTAGAAGGCAAAGCCTTTGTAACTCTCTGACCCAAATCATTAACCATAGCACGTACTTTACCAACTGATAAACCGCATACAAAATAATCACCTATTTTCAAAGTACCATTTTGTACAAGTACAGTACCTACAGGACCTCTGCCCGGATCAAGTGAAGCCTCTAATACTATACCTATTGCTTCTCTATTAGGATTAGCCTTTAATTCAAGCATTTCAGCCTGTAATATAATAGCTTCCAATAAATCATTGATACCTTGTTTAGTTAAAGCACTCACACCTATATATTGAGTATCTCCGCCCCATTCTTCAGGAGTAAGTCCATACTCTGATAATGCTGCTTTTACCTTATCCATACTGGCATTAGGCAAATCCATTTTATTAACAGCAACTATTATAGGAACATTAGCTTCTTTAGCATGATTCAAAGCTTCAACTGTTTGGGGCATTACACCGTCATCTGAAGCAACAACAAGTATTACTATATCTGTACTTTTAGCTCCTCTAGCTCTCATCATAGTAAATGCAGCGTGTCCAGGAGTATCAATAAAAGCTATTTCTCCGCTAGGTATTTTTACTTTATAAGCACCGATATTTTGAGTGATTCCGCCGCTTTCTTTTGATGTGATATTACTATGTCTTATAGCATCAAGCAAAGAAGTTTTACCATGGTCAACGTGTCCCATTATTGTAACAACTGGAGGACGAGGCTGCAAATCTTCTTCTCTGTCTTCTTTTACTTCAATAGTTGCCTCTTCCTGTAAAGATATAACATTAACTTTACAACCAAAATCATCAGCAATAATTGTAGCAGTATCAGAGTCAATTATATCATTAACTCTAGCCATAGTACCCATACCCATAAGTTTGGATATTATGTCAGAAGCTCTTAAATTCATCTTTTTAGCTAAATCACCAACAGTAATAGTTTCCATTATGCTGATTTCTTTTTCAACACTTGCAAGTCTTTGTTCCTGCTGACGTTTTTTAGCCTGAAGTTTATTAAATATTTTATTTTCCTGTCTTTGAGCTGCCTCTGCTTTAGAATCTTTTTGAGATGATTTTTTATCGTATTCTTTATCTTTCTTCTCGTAATCTCTCTTCTTATTATCTTTTTTATTGTCTTTCTTAAAAGAAGATACATCTTCAACAGGAGAAGAATCTTTATATGATTTATTTTCTTTAAAATCTCTATTTTCTCTATTATGAGAATAATTTTTATTCTTAGATTCTTTATTATTATCTCTAGTATCTCTATTTTCTTTTGCTATATTATTTTTTTCAGGAGTATTGTTATTGTTGTTATTATTTTCCTGTTTTTGAGCATCAGGCTTATCTGATTTATTATGTATTATTATTTTCTTTTTTACTATAACTTTTTTTACTTTCTTAACAGCTGCTGCAGCTTGATTATCATCATTATTATTAGATGCATTACTTTTTTTGATAATAAATTTTTTTGGCTTATTATCAGCTGCAGAGCTTTCCTGATTTAAATTTTTTTCATTATTCTCATTTTTTTGAGACATTCTTTTCCTTTCCCATTAATATTAAATTTTAATTATTTGTTCTTGGTAATAAATTATCACCTTGCTGAGGTAAAGCTGCTGGGTTATTTGTACCTTGCGGTATAGCTGTAGCATTAGTATCTCCTATTTGAGGAGGGAGTATGCTTGCTTCACCTAATACAGCTGTATTTCTTTCTATTACTGCTTTATCTTTTAAATCCTGTATATCTCTTTCTACTAATTGCTGAGCATAAGCATTTTTGTATAATTGAGCAATATAAGGAGCTGTTTCTGTATTATATGCTGTGATTCCATACATTTGAGTTAATTGCTGTTTAGCTTGTTCAAAGAATGCTTGAGCCTGTTCTGGTGTAGGATCTGGTATATTTTTAGAAGCATCTGCCATGAGTTTTGTTACATAATATTGGAATTTTATATTTCTGATTGAAAGATTAATAAAATCTTTAGCTTCTTCTGTTTCAAAGAATTTTTCTTGTTCTGCTTTATTCAATAATAAAATAGAATTTATCAACTGATCTGCATATATTTGTTTAGTAGCGGCATCATTAGCGTACATAGCTATTTGTTCAGCTGTAGCACCTTGAAGTACTAAAGAAGCTTGTAAGTCTTTAGTAAAATTAGTTTGATTAATAGTAAAATCATCTACTTTTAATACCCATTCACCTTCTCCGCCTTTCAAATAAGCTAGAGAATCTGATGAAGTTTTTGATCCGCTTGTGCTTCCTCCTTGAGTTTGTGAGCAAGCTATTATAGAAAATGAAGATATTATCAATATTAATTTTTTCAGGTTTTTCAAACTCATAAATACTCCTTAAAATAAAAAACAATTTAATAATAGTATAGTGTATCATATATAAATATTTCTGCAAGTATAAAACATATAAAATTTACATATATAAACTTGACAAAAATAATTAATTCCTAAATAAAGAAATGTTATTTTTTTCCTGAATACATATTAATTACTAAATTAGGAAGTTCTTTTTCTAATATTCCATACCAAATAGATTTTCTTCTTTTTAATGTTTTACTGCTCATAGCAATATTCATCAATTTATTATATGTTTCATTAGCCTTCTGAACATTCTGGAATATTGGTATATGATTAGCAGGGAAAATCTCTGATATATTAGCTTCTATATCTTTCTTAATAACAACATCATATATAGGCAATACCTTTTCATATCCGGCACAAATACTTTCTGCATATTCTAAAACCATCTTATCAAAATCCGGAATAGTTTTTAGCAACTTAATAATCAAAGCAAAAGTATCTATGGCCTCTTTATAATTTTCTTTAACTACATAAGCTCCGTTTGCCTTATCGCATAAATCACATATAGTTGAATTTGTATAGCTTGATATATATTCATTTACATGCTCATCTATTTGGAAAGGAGGCATTGATTTAGCAACTTTTGATATCAAATCTAAAATTGCTGTAAACATTCTCTGCTTCCATAAATTACCCTTAACACTTTTAACTAGCTCTTCCATCTCTGTAAAGAAATGCTCTTTATATTTTTCATCAGGATTGAATATCGCTTCTACTATAGGTATTTCAGTACCTTTAAATGATATCATACCATTATCATAAAAAGATATTATATCCTTTTCAAATATTTCACTTTTAACTTTGCTGTTTTCCTTCAAAAAGTTAAATTGTAAATTTTTAGTTACTATTACTTTATTTTCCTTAGGTGCTAAAGTATTTGCTCTTGCCTGCATTCTCGCAGCATTGTTAATTAAAAATCCTGATAAATCCCCATCTTCCGTAATAATTAAAGAACTATTAGTATTACCTCCGGATATTCCGGCACTGATTTTAAACTCGGGCAAACCGCTCGTATCTACACTTGGGTATTCATTCAATAATCTTTTCTTACTTAATACTCCTATTATAGCAATGGTAGCACTCAAAGCATCTGTTGCTGTAGGGCATACCATAATTATTTCATCGCCTTGTTTTCTATGTGATATAACATTATAAAATCTTGTTACTTCGCTTACTTTATTTTGCATTAAATCATCTAAGGCATGCATTTTAGAAAGATTATTTTTATTTTCTTCGCAAAACTTTGTATAACCATGTATATCAAGCATTGCTATATAAATATCAGCTATTGAAAGGCTTAATTTTAAATCACCAGCAAAATTATATTTTTGATTCTCTGTAACGAATTGAGACCACAATTTCGGGTAGAGTTCTTTATCTAAATTATTAAAAAACCCCCAATTAATTTTTCGTATGAGATCGAATAAACCTTTTAATATTTTCTTATGGTCATGTACTTTTTCAAAATTAACATTTTTAGCATAAGTAAAAATTTCTGAAAATGTTTTTATTTCGCCTGATACTATTTTTTCACTTAAATGAGTATATAATTCATATTTGGAAGTGGATTGATTAAATTCTTCTATTTTGTTCACTTTCTTCCCTTACCTTAATTTGATCTAAATAGCCATGTTATTACTTTAACTTATAAACAAAAAAAATCAATAGATATTATAAAACATATTGAAAAAAATATAATCTATACTAGAATAAAATAAAAATAAATTTATAAAATTTAGTGTAAAATTATGCCTCAAAAAAAAATAAATGATGACTTTAATATAATTATAGCTTTATATCGCCCGGAAATACCTGCTAATACAGGAAATATTGGAAGATTATGTGTAGGACTTAATATACCTTTACATATAGTGTCAAAGCCTTCTTTTATAATTAGCTCTAAAGAAGTTAAACGTGCTGGACTTGATTATTGGGAGAATTTGCAATTAGTAAAACATGAAAATGAAAATACTTTTTTAGAATACTGCAATAATAACAATAAAAGAATAGTACCTATTACTAAATTTGGAAAGCATAGATACGATGAATTTCAATATTCTAATAATGATATACTTTTATTCGGCAGAGAATCAACTGGGCTTAGAGAATCATTATGGGAAAACGATTTAGAAAATTCTGTATATATACCTATGAGTGATAATATACGTTCAATAAATGTATCTAATACTGTAGCTATAGTTGCTTATGAAGCATACAGACATATTGTTTTAATTAATAATTAACTTATTTATTCTCAAATTATTAACTAATAAATAACGCACGGTTAGCGAAACTTTATATATAAATATTATTCTATTTATTAATTAATCAATATATAAAAAATTTATTCTGCGTGCGTTGATAATATTTTTAAATTCTAAATAATTTTTGGGTGGGTGCTATAATTACAGAATTAAATTATAAAAAATAAAAAAATTATTAACACTAAAATAAACAATAAGCATATAGGGTGGGATTACAAAATAAAACAAAAAACAAATTATTTTTTTGTTTTATTTACATACCCCGACCTATATATTTTTTAATCTATTTTAAAATTATAATTTTCATTAGCCTTATTACTAAACTATAAAATACAGCACCCGCCCAAGCTTTATTTAAATTTATTATGCAGTTAAGGCATTGTTTCCTTTAGAATCTATAGCTACAATCAAAGGCATATCTTCAACATAAAGCTCTCTTATAGCCTCAGTACCTAAATCTTCAAAAGCTATAATCTTAGCAGACTTAACACAATTAGACATATATGCAGCAGCCCCTCCAATAGCAGCAAAATAAACTCCGCCGTATTTTATTATGGCATCTATCACTTCTTTATTTCTCTTACCCTTCCCTATCATTGATAAAAGCCCAAGCTCTAAAAGTTTAGGAGAATAAGCATCCATTCTGTAACTAGTAGTAGGACCAATGCTTCCCATAATTTCATTAGGTTTTGCCGGAGAAGGACCAGCATAAAAAATTGTTTGATTTTCTATATTGAAAGGAAGTTTTTCATTGTTGTTTAACATATCAATTAATCTTTTATGAGCGGCATCTCTTGCAGTATAAATAGTACCTGTTAGAGCCACCATATCACCGGCATTCAAAACAGATAATTTTTCTTTTGTTAAAGGCGTATTTAATTTTTTTATTTCCATTTTCTGTCACTCCTAATTTTTTTATTGCTACTATAAATGATATACTATTTTTTATAGAATAATTTCTTTATGCCTTGTTACATGACATCCGGTACAAACACATACAGGAAGAGAAGTTATATGTGCCGCATACATGTTTATATGAACGGCTAAAGCAGTTGTTTTTCCTCCGAATCCTGATGGTCCTATATTCATTTTATTAATATTCTCAAGTAATTCTTCTTCTAATTTTTGTAAACGAATATCTTCACTTTTTGTGCCAACTTCTCTAAGCAAAGCCCTTTTTGCAATATCAGCACATTTCTCCATACTTCCGCCCAAACCTATTCCTATAATCATAGGAGGACAAGCATTAGAAGCGGCTGTTTTTATTGTTTCATATACAAACTCTTTTACACCTTCTATTCCAGCTGAAGGAGGAAGCATCTTTATCTTGCTCATATTTTCACTGCCGAAACCTTTAGGGGCAACTATGATTTTTACTTTATCACCATCTACAATATTATAATGTATTACTGCAGGAGTATTATCATTAGTATTTTTTCTGTCTATAGGATCATTTAATACTGACTTTCTTAAATAGCCTTTCGTATATCCTAAAGCAACACCTTTATTAATAGCATCTGTTAAATTACCGCCGGTAAAATGCACATCCATTCCTATATCCATATATATAATTGCCATACCTGTATCTTGACATATAGGCTTTAATTCTTTAGAAGCTATATCAGCATTTTCTATCAAAACATTAAGAATATTTTTTGCAATTTTGTTTTCTTCTTTTTTTTCGCTTTCAATCAGAGCTTTTTTAATATCATCATTTAAATAAATATTAGCATCTATACATAATTGAGCAACAGTTTCTGTTATAAGATTAACATCTATATCACGCATAAAAATCCTTTTATAAATAAAAAATTAAATTAGACAAAAAAATAAAAGCCCACTAATATTACTATTAATGGGCTTTATATCTACATTTGTAATAAGTCGCTTAAATCAAATTATCCAATAATTCTCATTATAGATTGATTTTTCATATTAGCGTTAGCTAACATAGCAGCACCTGTTTGTTGTAAGATTTGCTCACGAGTATAAGCAACCATAGCAGAAGCCATATCAGCATCACGTATAACACTTTCAGAAGCGATAGTGTTTTCAGTAGCGATCATTAAGCTTTTTACCATAGATTCCATTCTGTTTTGAACAGCACCTAATTCAGATCTTTGAGCTACTACCATTTGAATACCTTCATCGATTCTTCCTAAAGCTTGGTTAGCAGTTTCAACAGAAGAAATAGATATAGGAGTATCTCCTCCAACTTGTAAGTTAGCAGCAGTCATAGAACCTATGTTTACAGAAATTCTTTGATCCATGTTAGCACCGATGTGGAAAGTCATAGGAGTTTGACCATCAGCAGCAAAACGTCCAGTTAACATGTTCATTTTGTTGAATTCAGCTTGAGAAGCGATTCTGTCAACTTCAGCTACTAATTGATTAACTTCTACTTGGATTAAAGCTCTGTCGCTGTCAGAGTATATACCGTTAGCAGATTGAATAGCTAATTCTCTCATTCTTTGCATAATGTTAGTAGTTTCATTTAAATAACCTTCAGTTGTTTGAATGAAAGATATACCGCTTTGAGCGTTTCTAGTAGCTTGTTGTAAACCGCGGTACTGTGAACGCATTTTTTCAGATACTGCTAATCCAGAAGCATCGTCTCCAGCAGTGTTAATTCTCATACCACTAGAAAGCTGTGCTATTGTTTTAGTCATTGAATTTCCAGTTAAATTCAATTGTCTGTTTGCATTTAATGCAGAAATATTATTGTTGATAATCATAACTACCCTCCATGAATAGTGCTTAAAA
This sequence comes from uncultured Brachyspira sp., assembly GCF_944393015.1. Classification (GTDB taxonomy): domain Bacteria; phylum Spirochaetota; class Brachyspiria; order Brachyspirales; family Brachyspiraceae; genus Brachyspira. The sequence goes on along the minus strand of NZ_CALXYQ010000013.1, from coordinate 14,773 downwards.
TATTTTGTAATTTTATTTTCTAAAGCTATCTATATTATGCATTTTATATCTGTTTAGTCATCCCCTACAAAACAGTAACATAATATTAACTTCACGTACACCATATTATAATATCTTTTAAAAAAAAGTAAAGACTAATTTTTTATAAAAAAATTCCGATAGAGGTTTTAACTGTATTCTTATACATTAAAACATGATATTTTATTGACTTTTTACCGCTATTAAATTAAAATTAACAAATATAATATAATAAATATATACGGTTATAAAAATATGAAATATATCACCACTCTTTTTATAGTAATGACAATAATGTTATATTCATGCAGCGATGCTAAAGCAAATACATCTAAAAAAGAAAACAATCAAAAAATAAATGAAAATTTTTATTTCAATGCTGATAATGCATATAATTATATAAAAAAGCAAACAGATTTAGGACCACGTAATTACGGCTCTGAAGCTCATAAAAAAGTAAGAGAATTCTTTAAACAAGAAATTTCTGATCTTGGATATGAAGTTCATAGTCATAATTTTGAAGCTCCTTACATAAAAGGAAGAAAAGGAGAAAATATATATGCATTTCTTAAAGGCAAAACTGATGATTATATAATTATTACTAGTCATTTCGATAGCCGCTCTGTTGCTGAAAAAGACCCTGTACAATTTAATAGAGATAAGCCTATAAGCGGTGCTAATGATGGAGCAAGCAGCAGCGGTGTTTTACTTGAACTTATGAAGGCTTTAAAAAATTATAATGATTTGCCTTATAGCGTATGCTTTGTACTATTCGATTTGGAAGATGATGGAAATCTATTCGATGTTGAAGGTGATTCTTTAATAGAAACAGATTGGATACAGGGAAGCATTGCTTTTGTGAATGAAATTATATTAAGAGATAAAATATTAGATAAACAAAAAATAAAATTCGGTATACTTCTTGATATGGTTGGAAGCAAGAATGCAAAATTCAGATATGAAAGTTTTGCTCATACATATTATTCTGCAATATACGATAAAGTTTGGAATTATGCCGATAATTTAGGATACAAAGAATATTTTATTGACGGACATTATGGTACTATAATAGATGATCATACTCCGTTTTTAACTGAGAGAATACCTTTCATTGATGTTATAGATATGGGATATCCATTTCATCATACATCACAGGATACTATAGATAAATTAGATAAAAAGACTTTAGAAGCAGTAGGAAAGACAATAGAATATACGATAAAGAACGCTGATAAAGTTTATTAATTTTCAGTCATAAACGAGCAGCTGATAACTTACGAATAAAAATAAAATTGTAAGCTATTATAAAATAATTATATAACATACAAAATTTAATTTTACATTAAAACTATTAACATTGTTATAAAAAAATGTTATAATTATTGCAATTAATTTATATATTTATAAATGAAAAATACTAAAAAATAGGAGGTTTTTTAATATGTTTGGATATTTTGAATATTATTTCGGATATATATGGATACTAATTCCAGGTATAATTCTCGGTTTCTGGGCTCAGATGAAAGTAAAATCTACTTATGCTAAATACAGCAGAATGGAAAATAAAAGAGGCATTACAGGTGCTCAAACAGCAAAATATATTCTAGAAGGATATGGAATAGATATACCTGTTGAAAGAATAGGCGGTACATTAACTGACCATTATGACCCTTCTGCAAGAGTATTAAGACTTTCTTATGGTGTATATGATGGTACAGATGTTGCTGCTTTGGGAGTTGCTGCTCATGAGGTAGGACATGCTATACAGCATGACAGAGGATATGCTCCTCTTTCTATAAGAAACGGTTTTTATCCTCTATGTGCTATAGGAGATCAATTTGGGCCTTATTTGGTATTAATAGGCATTATGATAGGAGGTGCCGGAAGTTTTTCATACTACATAATGATGGCTGGTATTATACTTTTTGCATTTGCTGTTTTCTTCTCTTTAGTTACTTTGCCTGTTGAATTTGACGCTTCAAACAGAGCTATAAAGATATTGGATAAAGGCGGATTCTTAGATAGTGAAGAACTTGACGGAGCTAAAAAAGTTTTATCTGCTGCTGCTTTAACTTATGTTGCCGCTGCTGTTACTGCTATACTTACATTATTAAGACTTTTAATGCTAGCACAAAGAAGAAGAGATTAAAATTTTTAAATTAAAAAATATAAATAAAATGAAAGAGGTATTTATTATTAAAAAATAAATACCTCTTTTTTTATTTTGTAATATAAAATAAAATTAAAATTCAGGCAAATACCAAGTTATCCCTGTAGTAGAAGCAAAACTAACAGGTATACCAGTAGAATCTGAATCACTATTATTAACATCCATTTCAAAATACCATTCTAAATCTTTTACCGGAGTTATATAAAGCTCTGCATAAGCACCCCAAGATAAATAATGATTAACTTTAAAATCATAATTAACTTTTCCATCTTGATCTTCATATTGCATTTTTCCTAAATATCTAGCCTTATAACCTAAAGAAGGCTCAACATAAAGTGATACTATATCACTATTAGCTGTTACTCCCAATACTGCCTGAACAGTTACATCATAAGGATTCTTATCCCATTTAACATTGATATTTGCTTGCGGGGAAACAGTAGTATTTGGATCATAACCTCCTATTTCTTCATACATACCATCTAATGCTCTTACCATAGTACTAAATCCATGCAAAGCTGTATTATATGCTACTTTAATAAAAGGATTGATAGTTACATTTCCAACAGCAGTATTCAAAAAATAGAATCTTGTTTCAAAACCAAATGATCTTGCTAAAACTTCTTGCATATCAAACTTATATCCTAATTGCCCATATTTTACATATAATCTTATTTCATTAAAAGCATCTATACCTGTATAATATCTTATTTGCGTATCAGTACTTATCCCTAAATAATTATCTCTATAGCTCCCAAGTTGATCAATACTTCCATTATGTACTAATATTTGCACAGGAATAGCTATCCTCAAATTATCATTTAAAGCATTAATCATAAGTACAGGAGTATGAGAACCAAAGTTATAACTAGTAGGCAAAAAGGATGGTGTAGTATAATTATAACCTAAACCTATACTAAAAGCCTCAGAAGTATATCCTATACCGCCGGAAATAGTTGCTCCAAAATAAGTACCAACATTATTATGCAACAAAATATCTCCTAATTTAGTTAATGAACTCTGAGTTCTAAAACCAAAAGTACCTTTAATAGTACTATTACCTAAAACAAATCCTAATTGATCCATTCTAGCTCTAAACTGATTGCCGTCTGTAAGAAAATCAATCCAATCATCCTGATCTCCATACATACCAAATATTGAAGAATATGACATACTCAGTAATGCCATCATAATTAGAAAAATCTTTTTCATTTTGCACACCTAAATTATATTAATATAATATAAAAAAATTAAACAAATGTAAATACATGTACATTATTTAATATTAATATAATATAAAACTAATAATATAAAAAGGCATAGACTTAAAAGTAAGCCTATGCCTTATATTTTTAATTCAAATTATAACTTACATCTTTCTTAAAGCTATTCCTAAAAAGAAAGCAAATCCTCCCCAAATAGCTAATAAGCTGAATCCCATAAATATAGCAGAATCTAATCCCATAATTAATTCCTCCTTTTATTTATTTTCATTTATGAGGTATATTAGGCTGTCTATCTTTAAACTTAGCAAATAATATTCCAACTATGAATGCTATAACAGGCATTGACCAACCTAAAGCGAATAATGCCCAAGTAGGATAACCGCCGTAAGGTGTTTTGAAATCATTTATTAATTTCAATGATAACATTACAGCTAAGAATACTGGAGTTAAGAATTTCAAACAGAAATCCCACCAGCTGCCTACTCTGAATTCACTCACTGTATTGATAGTTTCTTTGAATGATCCAAGTTTATATACCCAAGCAACTAATATAATCTCTATTAAACCGCTTACTACAATATTATAATTGTTTATAAATGCATCGACTATATCAAGTATAGAAAGTCCGCTTCCTGTAGCATATACCATAGATATAAGACCTTGTATAACTATGATAACAATACTTACTTTTTTTCTATTGAAATGGAATTTATCTATAAATGAAGATATAACAACTTCAGCAAGAGAAATAGCAGATGTTAATCCTGCAAATGAAAGTACCAAGAAGAATACTACACCAAATAATCCATTTAAACCAGGTAAAGAGTTAATAGCTTCAGGAAATACCATAAATGCTAAACCTATACCGCCGCTTCCAGCAACTTCAGCAACAGGCTTTCCTTGAGTATGAGCCATATAACCAATTATACTAAATACTGTTATACCAGCGAACAAACTGAAACTAGTATCAGCAAAACCTGTCATAAATGCATTGTTTGCAATATCTGAATCATCAGGCAAATAACTAGAATAAGTAATCATTATACCGAATGCTACAGACATACTGTAGAATACCTGACCATAAGCATCTATCCAAATTTTAGGATTAGTAAGTTTAGAAAAATCAGGTTTGAACATATAATCAAGACCTGCTAAAGCTCCAGGCAAAGTTACACCTCTAATAAGAATAATTACTACCAATATAGCTAATAAAGGCATGAATATTTTATTTGCTTTTTCTATACCATCTTTAACACCGCCAATAACAGAAACTAATATAATAATCCAAACAATAATTAATGGTATAGCAACTCCAATATTAAAATTACTAAGTGAAAAACCATCTTGAAGTTTTAAATACTCTTTAGTAAAGAAGCCGGCTGTATCAGCTCCCCATTTTAAACCTTGAATAGAAAAGAGTCCGTAAGATAATGACCAAGCAATAATGACTGAATAATAAATAACTATTGCAAAACATGTAAATACTTGTAACCAACCTAACCATTCCCAAGAAGGGTTCAATGCTTTTAAAGCACCAGGTGCACTTTTATGAGTCTTATGTCCTATAGAAAACTCTAGTATCATTATAGGTATGCCAGCAGTAAGCATAGCCAAAAGGAAAACTATCATAAAAGCACCGCCACCATTAGATGCAACCATATATGGGAAACGCCATATATTACCTAAACCAACAGCTGAACCTATAGCAGCAAGTATGAATCCTGCTCTAGTCCCCCATTGTCCTCTGTGATGATGATGACTCATCTTTCCTCTCCTTATTTTTATTTTTTCATTATCAATTTTTTATAATATATGTAAAACCATAAAATATCAATACTTTTTATAGAAATTTTTGATTTATTTTTTCACATAAAATTTATATTAAAATTATTAAATTATTTTTTGCATAATACTATATCATTAATAATATAACGTTTATATATACTTAAAATTGTAATGAATATCACAATATATTTATAAGACTTACAATTAAACAACTATTTTTCTAATAATGATGCTATAATATAAAATTTTATTCTGTCTGTATGATTTTTAATAGGATCAAGCCCTAATATTTCTTTAATTTTTTTCATTCTATGCAAAATAGTATTTCTATGAAGGGACAGTTCTTCACAAGTTTTATTAATATTCAAATCATACTTACATATAGTTATTATAGTTTCTTTGAAAGTTGAATTTTGATTAATAATCTTTAATGTATTTTTAAGAATCATAGAGGAACTAAAATAACCTTCGTTTAAAACAATATATTCTAATATGTAATCTTCTATAAAGTAAATATCATTATTCGTATACTTAATATAATTAAAAAGAAAATTAGCCTGTTCAAAACTATTAGGTATATTCTCCAAACTATTGACTATACATCCGCACATAACGGAAAATTTTATTTTTATTTCTTTTTTAAGATATTTAAAAAATGATGATACTGTTTTATTTTTATCATTATCATTCAAACTTTTTATGATGATAAACTGCCCATTTCCAATATGAGAAATTATATCTTGATTACTAAAGTATTTTATTAATTTTATTTTATTTAATATGCATTCAGATATTTTTTTAATATCATAATCATTATTTTTTTCTATTTTTATTAAACATACCATTCTATTAATATTAAATGAATAACCATTATTTTCAGCCCATATATTGATAGATGATAAATACTTGTAATTTTCTTTAGATATAATTTTATATATATAATTATTTAATGTTGTTTGCTTTAATGTTTTTTTATCAATATCAATCTCTCTTTCGATTAATATTTCAGTAGTCATTTTTATAACGTTCGCTATCAATTTTATTTCTTTAGGATCTCCTGTAACTCCTACTACACCTATAAGTTCATTATTAAATATAAGAGGCATATTAATACCTGGTCTGCTGCTTTCTTTATCATTATCTATAAAGTTAAAATAATTCATATTTTTAGAATTTTTTAATACTTCCAAAGCTCCCAAATTTATTTTTCCTATTCTGCCCTTATCTCCGCTTGCAATAATCTCCCCATATTCATTCATAATATTAATATTAATTTCATAATCTATAACTTTCATTATCTTATCTAATAATCTTTGAGCCATTTCATTATCAATATACATAAGCACCTTAAAAATAATTAATTTTTTTATATAAAATATATTATCTTTATAATAATAAAAAACAAGAAGATATTTACACTTTAAAATACAATATGCCTAGCAGGATTAAATACTAGGCATATAATATGGTATTGGAACAAATTTATTATAAAAATAATTACGATTGATATCACTAAAAAATAATGTATTACATACTAAAAAACTATATAAAATCCTTACATAATTTAATTATATTTGTTTTAGTATTTTAATTATATCAAAATTATATATATATTTCTTTGTATCATAAATACAATTTTTGAAATATTTATTGTATATATTAAACAATAGGTAAATGTTAAAAAATACATAGAGGAATTTAAAAGGAATATAATATGAAAAAAATCATAATAATACCGGACTCTTTCAAAGGCAGTGCAAGCAGTTTAGAGGTTTGCAATTATATAGAAAGAGGAGTATTAAAAGTAATAAAAGATGCTGATATAATAAAAATTCCTGTTGCTGACGGAGGAGAAGGAACTGTAGAATCTATACTTTATGCAGCAGGCGGAAATATAAAAAAAATAAATGTAAAAAATCCTGAAGGCAAACTAATAGAAGCTAAATACGGAATCATTAATAAAGAAAAAGCTGTTATAGAAATGGCAGAAGCATCTGGACTTACTTTGATCGATGATAAAACAAGAAATCCTTTAAAATATTCTACTTACGGAACTGGAGAATTAATAAAAGATGCTGTCAATAATAATATAAAAGAAATTTTAATAGGAATAGGCGGAAGTGCAACAAATGACTGCGGCATAGGTATGGCTAATGCTTTAGGATATAAATTTCTCGATAAAGATAATAATGAGCTTGAAGCCATTGCTGAAAACATGATGCATGTTGATGATATAGATGATAGTAATGTTGATAAAAGAATATTCGATATAAAAATAACTGCCGCATGTGATGTAAAAAATCCGCTTTATGGAAAGAATGGTGCTACTGCAGTATACGGAAAACAGAAAGGTGTTACAGAAGAAACTTTTGATATACTTGATGAAGGACTTAAAAATATAGCAAAAATCATAAAAGAAAAATTTGGTAAAGAAATAGACTATATGGAAGGTGCCGGTGCTGCCGGAGGATTAGGAGGCGGACTTGTTGCTTTTTGTAATGCTCAGTTAAAAAGCGGAATAGATGCTGTGCTTGATATAATAGATTTTGAATCAAAAATAAAAGATGCCTCTCTTATAATAACCGGAGAGGGAGCTATTGACGGACAAACTAAAGAAGGAAAAGTGCCTGTTGGTGTTGCAAAAAGAGCCGGCAATATACCTGTAATTGCTATAGTTGGTGAAATTAGAGAAGGAGCTGAAATAGTATATGATTTGGGTATTAAGTCCATAATGCCTATATGCACAAAAGCTATGAGTCTTGAAGAATCTATTTCTAATGCTGCAGCTTTGGTAGAAAATGCTTCTGAAAGAGCATTAAGATTTATAAATATAGATTTAAAATAAAAAATATAATTTAAATAAATTAATTTTTTTAATTATTTATGATTGATGTAAGTTATCTGAAATTCCATAAATATTAAAATATCTCACTTCTATATTTTCTATATCATCATCTATTTCTTTTAATGAAAATTTTAAATTTAGTCCCATTAAATATGTATTATCTAAAGCGATATATCTTTCATTCTTATTATCATCTTTAGGCATATAATCATATATTTTCATGTTAACATCTATATGAACATCACAGATTATATATCCTTCCTCAAATACTTCTGTAGTAATGAGCATATAATTATTTATATAATCATATTCGCTATAGGCATTATCAGAATATTTTTTCAATATTGATAAATCTAAATAATTTTCCACGCCTTCTTTTATTTTCTTCTCAATATTAGAATCTTTATAAATTTTATCTCTTACATCTTCTTTTGTAATTCTAGGTTTATAATCATTAAAACTGTTAAGACTCTCTGAATCAAGCATTATCATTTCTCCTGAACATTTATTAAAAATACTTTTATCAATTAAAATATATTATTGCAATTATATATTAAAAATGATATATATATCAAATATTAAGAATTATAATTTTTATAAACGGAGAATAATAAAATGAGAGTTTCTGAAATAGAAAGAAATACTAATGAAACAAAGATAAAAATTAAATTAAATATAGACGGAACAGGAAAATACAAAAACAATACTAAAGTAGGATTTTTGGATCATATGCTTGATTTGTTTGCACGCCATGGGAGATTCGATTTAGAAACTATATGCGATGGGGATATTCATATTGATTATCATCATTCTGTAGAGGATGTTGGTATTGTATTAGGTAAATGTTTCGCTGAGGCTTTAGGGGATTTGAAAGGTATTAAAAGATATGGTAATTTTAGTATGCCTATGTGCGAGGCCCTTACTATGGCTGCTGTTGATATATGCGGAAGAAGTCATTTAGTTTTTAACAGCGATTTAAAACATGAAAAAGTTGGTGGCTTCGATACTGAACTTGTTAAAGAGTTTTTCATTGCATTCACTAATTCTATGAATATTACTTTACATATAAATACTTTATATGGAGAGAATACTCATCATATAATAGAATCTATTTTTAAAGGTGTTGCTAGAGCTTTAGCACAGGCTTGTGAAATAGACGAAAAATATAAAAATGAAGTATTATCTACAAAGGGAATGCTTGAAAATAATAAAAATTAAAAAATTTGATTTTTTGTTTTTTTATAAAAGGCATATAATTAATATTTTTTAATTTATTCTGCCCGCCCACCCGCCCCTATACTTTGACTTTTATGTTTTATTTTAGTATAATAACTTTAATAAATTAATAGGATTTTTTTATGACAGCTATAATAGATTATGAAGTAGGAAATTTATTCTCCCTTATGTCATCATTAAAGTATGTAGGAATAGATGCTAAACTTACAGATGATGAAAAAACTATAAAAGAATCTGACGCTTTGATACTGCCGGGAGTAGGAGCTTTCAGAGATGCTTTAGCAAAACTTGAAAGAAGAAAAGACGGAACATTAAAAAATACTATTATAGAAGAAGCTAAAAAAGGAAAATTAATTTTGGGTATATGCTTGGGTATGCAAATGCTTTTTGATAAGAGTTATGAATACGGAGAGTATAATGGACTTGGACTTATAAAAGGAAATATATGCCCTATAGAAAAAGATTTAAAAAATAAAGATTTGAAAGTACCTCATATGGGCTGGAATAATCTCAATATAAAAAAAGAAGATAAACTATTTAAATATATTAATAATATGGAATATGTTTATTTTGTACATTCATACTATGGCAAGGATTGTGATGAAAGCATAATAGCCGACAGTGAATATGATGTTCAAATACCGGCCATAGTAAAAAATGATAATGTATACGGAATACAGTTTCACCCTGAAAAAAGCGGAAATACAGGACTTAATATATTAAGAGGCTTCAAAGATTTAGTACAAGGATAAATTAGAACAAACCTACTCTTGTTCTTTTAATCTCTGTTCTGTATCTTTTTATTTCCCATTCAGTTCTTCTTTTGTCCCATTTAAGTATATTAGCCATTTCCTCTGCTATATGCTCTGATATTAAAGTACCGCAGTCATTCTCTGTTAATATAAATCTTAGTCTTCTTATCATTATATCATCTAAATGCATAGCATGTTCAACTTCTACAAAATATTTTATGAGTCCTCTGTTGATTCTATAATCAAGCCCTACTTCTACTAAAAGAGATGAATCATTTTTGCAAAGCTCATTTAATTTTAAAATCAAATTAACAGAACCGAAATAATCTATAAGGAATTTAACTAAATCTTCATTTAAAACCAATTCAACATTTTTCTCAAATTTATTATTAACAACCTTCTGATTACTGAACCATTTATAAGGCTTGCCGTACATTTTTACTAATGTCTTCATAGTAACAGCAGAAGAAGTTGTAAAGTTTCCGCCTTCAACTAAGAATAGTCTGTATTGAGGATGAGAATGTATTTTAACCTGTGAAGGATTAAGAGGCATCATTCCAGACTGAGTAGTTATTATATGGTTTTTATTAACAATAGAGCTGAAATAAGTATTATATATATCAAGCAAGTATTCAGCTTCATCGCTTGTAGTGTATATACAATCTAAATCATGAATATTTTTTTTAATTGTAGGCCCTATGATAGTATTATTCTTCCAACGCATTAAAAATACATTAGGTCTTGATTTTATCTTAGGAAGAATAACAGATTTATTTATATGAATCAAATCGCTGTCTATAATCAAATGACTTCCCTTAACATAAACAAGTCTGTCTTCAAAATTTCCATTAGGAAGAAGAGAACTTATACTATGTCCCCAAGCTCCTGCAGCTATTAATATAGTTTTAGCATTTGCTGTATATACTCTTCCTGTTATATGATCCGTAAAAACTACATTTTCTATTTCTTTCTGATTATATTCAAAAGCCTTAACTTCACAGTAGTTTAATATATCCGCTCCGAACTCTTCAGCTTTCAAAAGAAGTTCTATAACATATCTGGAATCATCTAATAAGCCTTCATAATATTCTACAGATGCTATAACATCATTATTTATCAAATCAGGCAAGGCATCTAATGTTTCATTTCTGCTAAGTGATTTATGTCTTTTAGTTTTTCCAAACAGGGAAAACATATCATATAGCATCATTTTTATTTCTTCTCTTAAAAGCCCTGTACTGCTATGTTCATATATAGGATTGATAATGCCAAAATGTTCAGATGAAGCCTTATACATAAGGTTATTTCTTTCTCTTACTCTATGAATTGTATACATTAAATTTTTACTATTCATATCATTAAATCCGCCTGAAAGCATTTTAGAAGTTCTGGAAGAAGAACCGAAAGCAAAATCATGCTTATCAAGCAAAAGTACGGAAAGTCCTACTCTGGAAGCCTTTAATGCTATAGTAGCACCAATAACCCCGCCGCCTATAATAATAATATCATATTTTTTATTACTATTTTGGAGTATTTCAGCTCTTGTTTTTGGCATAAATAAACTCTCCTTTTATTGCTATCGATAAACTCGCTATACATTAGCTGACAACTTCCTTCGTCAGTTATCAGCTGCTCGTTTATCGTTTTTTATTGTTTATAAATAAACTCGCTTTGTATTAGCAATAATAAAAAAATAATATATAAGCCTCATATATTCTAGTATATACAAAATCATTATAAATACAAATATTTTAACAATTCTCTCAAACTCATACGATTTTTACTACTTTTCAAAAAAGCCTGCATCTCTTTAACCTTGCCATGATTATCTATATAATGCCCCTCAAACTCACCAAGATATGATATAGGAAAACTTAAATAAGCATTATAAGCCAAAACAGAAAAATTCGGACTAAATACTATATAATTACCCTTATTTTTCTTGGCAAAATCAATCATATTATCATTATCATCTAATGAGTCGCCTACTATAATAAATTTTTTAAATTTTTCATTATATATATAATTATCGTCAAATATAGAATGCTTTATATCCTGCTTTAAATCTCTTATAGAAAAATCATTAATATTTGTATAATTATCTCTGATATTTTTTGAATTAGTAGCCATTCTATTTTTTTTGAATATTAAATTTTGTATTCCCAAAGAATCAATAAATTCATTGAAAGCCTCAATATCTTCAATAGGATACATACTAGAGTTTAAAGCCAAAGTAGATTCTGCCTCAATATCATTAATAAATTTATGATACAATTCTTTAGCCTCATCAAACTCATACTGCATTCCACTATAAAAAGGCTTTTCTAATGTATTATTTGAATAATAATCCAGCTTTCTTCCATAATCGCATATTCCGTATTTTTTGCCCTTTGGAGATGATATATCTTTTATACTATAATCAATATAACTGTATTTAGCATCGCATAAATGATTGCATCCTATACAAAAACTGTCTATGCTTCTTACTGTACTTATATCATCATTGATTTTATTATCTATATCCCTTTGAACTTCAAATACATGAGTAGGACATAAATCTGTTATCATAGAATTATATCCGTCTACAACTTTATAATCTTCGCATATACCGCAATTAATACATCTGTCAAAATTGACATTTATAAAGTTAGGAAGATTCATTTTTTCTACTATATTCTTTAATTCTATTAAGTTAATATCATTTTCATCGAATGCATTTGGAGATGCCTCTATTGAAACATTATAAATATCTAAATATTTTTTTAATCTGCATATATAATCAGCCTTACAGCTTTCGCATATAGGCTCATGCATATAAAGCATGGCCTTTAATAAAGAAGTTCTATATCTTATAATATCATCATCATGTTCATTTAAAACACTCATTCCATTTTCTACTATTTCATTGCATGCATATTTATAAGAATAATCATTTTCATTTTTTTTCTTTACTTTAACCAAGCATAATTTGCATCTTAGAATATTATTTTTTTCTTCAAAAGTATTTGTACTATTTATTTTATATGAGCATAAATGAGGTATATCTATATTGATGTAGGACAGTGCCTGAAGTATAGTATATCCTTTCTGAGATGATACCGTCTTTCCATCAACATTAAATTTTACTATCATTAAATAAAACCTCTAATATAAAAAAGATTTTTAACTTTTTAAAAAACTATATAATGTTATCTTATTCTCTATCAAATACACAAACTCATCTCTAAACATTTCCATAGCAGATAATATACAGTTAGCAAGACTTCTTATATACAAACATGAAGCCCCTATTTTAATCATTTCAACAGCTTCTTTCAAATTAGAATAATCATCAAAATTTGAATTTCCTAAAAGCATTCTATTGATATAATATTCGCATAAATCGAATCCATTATGACAAGGAGAACATTTTCCGCATGATATGCTCTTACCAAACTGAATTATTTTTACTACAACCCTTATTATACATCTATCCTCTTGTATGAAACATATACCGCCATTTCCCATCTTCATATTAAGACTGTCAAAACATTCATAATCTAAAGTCATTTTCTGGAAAGTTTCAAAATCAATAGGAGGGTTCAAAAAACCATTAGTAAATACGCATTTTATAGTATATTCTTTTACCGTTCCGCCGGCAGCTTTGACAATATTTCTTAATGGAGTATACATTTCAAATTCATATAGATTAGGACTAATAATATCCCCTGTAATAGAAAGTATATTACTTCCTTTATACTCTCCATTTCCATAATCTTTGAAAGTAAATCCTCCGATATGAGCCAAATATGCAATTTGTGATATAGTTTCCAAATCGAATATGTATTTTTTATTTTCTAAAAAAGAAGGTGTGATTCTGATATTATATTTATTATAGTAGCCATATTCATCGTATATGTTTATTTCTATATCACCGACAAAATTGGCATCTTCCGCTTCAACTATTGCTTTTAATAAAATATCTCTTTCTTCTAAATAATAATCTTTTAATATTATATCTATTCTTTTAATATTTAAGATTTTGGCTATAAAAACAGAGCCGTCTAATATAAGATGCGGATTATTTTTTAATAGAAATTTATCTTTGAAAACCAAATAATCAAATGAAGCGGCATTGACTAGAATATAATCTTCTTTAATATTTCCGTCAGTTAATAATTGATATATAGAAGTTTGAGTAATATCTCTTTTTAATAAAGGATATTCTTTTAAATCTTCAAAAAAAGAATTACCTATATTTTGAACTGCTAAATATTCCCCGAAATGATCTCTGTATGACTGAATATTTTCTATATTATTTTCACTATGCAGTACAAATTTCTTCATCTTTTTCTTACATGTATAGCTTCTATATACTTAATAATACTTTTAAAAGACGATTTTGTACATTCCATACCATTAATAAGGATAGGTACGGCATTATGGCAATCATGCATACACTCCATCTCTTTAAGGAGCATACCATCAGATGACGGCACTCCTATTTCTAAATCATAATGGGAACGAATAGCTTCTAAAAGACCATAAGCCCCTTTCATAGAGCAATGAAGTCCTACGCATACCTCTATGACAGTTTTTACATTGCTTGCCATATTATTTTCCCATTAAAAATATAAATTCCAAGAGATGAAAACATTAATAATGTTATATTATATTACTTTTTCTTATGCCTATTTTTGCGTAAACGTTTTTTGCGTTTATGCGTAGCCATCTTTTGACGAAGTCTTTTTCTTCCTGAAGG
>NZ_CALXYQ010000012.1 GCF_944393015.1 uncultured Brachyspira sp. | reverse complement strand
TTTAAATTATGATACACCTATGTTATACTTCAAAAAGATAAGGAATACTTAAATGCAATATGTATGGCACCCATGCAGCATATAGTTAACTATAGCCCGCCCACCCACCCTTATATTAAACAAACATTTTTAACAAAATAAGCCTAAAGATAGGAATTTTTTTAATTATTTAAGTAGTTTATAAAATGCAAATAAAAAGGAGGGCATTAAAGCCCCCCTTACAGTATATATATTCTCTAGTTAACTTTCTAATTAATTGAAATTAATTATTGAGCACCGTCAAAAGCAGGTAAATACCAAGTTATACCTGTAGTAGTTTCAAAGTGTACTGGTACGCCTGTAAAGTCAGAATTACTATTATTAACATCCATCTCGAAGTACCATTCAAGGTCTTGAACAGGTGTAATATAAAGTTCTGCATAAGCTCCCCAATACAAGCTATGAGATAATTTAGCATTTGCAGCATCAGTTTTTAATTTTCCGTCATAAACAGCAGTATAACCTAAAGAAGGCTCAACATAAAGAGATACTATATCGCTGTTAGCAGTTATTCCTAATACAGCTTGAGCAGTTACATCATAAGGATTTTTATCCCATTTGTCATCTTTTAGTTCCCAAGGACGAGTAGTCATAGCATCTCCTGCTCTAACCATAGTTGAGTCACCATGTAAAGCAGTATTATATGCTACTTTAACAAAAGGATTGATATTAACATTTCCTACAGTAGTATTCAAGAAATAGAATCTAGCTTCAAAACCTACTGACTGAGCAAAAAATTCTAATTCTCTAACAGTTGATGCTTTTAATCCTGATTGTCCGTATTTAACATATACTCTTATAGCATTGAAAGCATCTATTCCAGTATAGTATCTTATTTGAACATCAGTACTTACACCCAAATAATCTTTTGCTCCTGGATAAAGACCATCAAATGGATCATCAGAAACAGCTATTTGTATAGGAATAGCTATTCTTAAATTATTGTTTAAAGCATTGATCATAAGAACAGGAGTATGAACACCTAATTTTTTATTTATGAAAGTATAGTTATAACCTACACCAATACCGAAAGGTTCAGAAGTATAGCCTATACCTGCAGAAATAGTTGCATCGAGTCCTGCATTATCTGTTTGTCCTGAAATAATATTTCCTAAAAGAGTTCCAGCAGCTTGAGATCTAAATCCTAAAGTACCTTTAATAGTGTTGTTTCCTAAAACAAATCCGAATTGATCCATTCTAGCTCTTAATTGATTTCCGTCTGTAAGAAAGTCAATCCAATCATCTTGATCACCATACATACCAAAAGCTGAAGCACTAGCTATAGTTAATAAAGCCATGGTTGTTAATAAAATTTTTTTCATTTTTTTCTCCATTTTTTATATTTTGCAAAATTAAAATAATTTTTACTATTATACAATAAAATTATAAAATGTAAATATATGTAGATTTCAAATTAAAATATATTTTAAGTTTATTTACAGTTTATAAAAAATAATTAAAGAATAATTTATTATAGTTTTAATTATACAGTATTTATAAGTATATAAAAGAATATATATAAAAAGAGACTGGCTTTATTAAAGCCAGTCTCTGTAAATTCTCTAGTTAATTTTCAATTAATTATTGAGCGCCGCCTAAAGAAGGTAAGTACCAAGTTATACCTGTAGAAGTTGCGAAAGTAACAGGAACACCTGTACCGTCAACATCACTATTATTAACATCCATCTCGAAGTACCATTCAAGGTCTTGAACAGGTCTTATATAAAGCTCTGTATAAGCGCCCCAAGCTAATTTATGAGTAGTAGTTGCTTCTATGCCTTTTGGTTTACTGCCTGAAACAGTGTAACCTAAAGAAGGCTCAACATAAAGAGATACTATATCGCTGTTAGCAGTGATTCCAAGTACAGGTTTGATGGTGAATTCATAAGGATAAACATCATATAGGTCTGATTGTTTTATTTCTAAAGAGTCAGATCCAGAAGTAATTTTTGTAGGTGCCATAGTAGCTTCAAATCCTTCAGCTCTGTATCCTTTTAATTTATCGCCTCTAAGAGCTGTATGGTATTCTAATCTTACAAAAGGATTAATATTAACATTTCCTACAGTAGTATTTAGGAAATATAATCTTAATTGGAAGCCTAATGTTTCAGCAGTTGAATTAATAGTTGCATTATTTGGATTCTGTGAAAGATCAGACTCAAAATTTGCATATTTATAGTAAACATAGAATCTTATAGCATTGAAAGCATCTATTCCAGTATAATATCTTAATTGAATATTATCAAAAGCAACTCCAGTGAATTTTCCTTTAAAATTTATTCCAGCTCCATTAGGATAGTCAATATCTTTCACTGTTTCTGAAGCAACAGCTACTTGTATAGGTATAGATATTCTTAAATTATTGTTCAAAGCATTAATCATAAGTACAGGAGTATGAACATAAAAATCTTTTTCAACATAAGTAAAGTTATATCCTACACCTATTCCGAATACATCAGAAGTGTATCCTATACCAGCAGAAAGTGTTGAATCTAAAGAAGTGCCGTTTGCACCGCTACTTAATATATTTCCCCACTTTGCTTGAGGGGCGAAGAAGCCTACAGTATTAGCTCTAAAACCTAAAGTACCTTTAATAGTACCGTTTCCTAAAACGAATCCAACTTGATCCATTCTAGCTCTTAATTGGTTACCATGAGTAAGGAAGTCGATCCAAGAATCACCTCTTCCATACATACCGAAAGCAGATGCACTAGCTATAGTCAATAAAGCCATAGCTGTCAATAAAACTTTTTTCATTGTTTTTCTCCTAATTTTTTTATAGTCTTTTGACAGTGTCTATTGAGAGATTGCTTAAAAACTCAATAGACACCATAAAGATCCTCTACAATTCATTATAGGAAAAAGTTATAAAATGTCAATACATATATACGGGTTTATATAAAAAAATGATAATATAGTTTGATATTTACATATTTATCAGCAAAAATTTATAATTTTTTTGTTGAAATTATATAATTATCATTTTTATTTTTATGAAATTTTGAATTTTATTCAGTATGTATTTTTTATAAAATTAATGATTAGTATTAGTTATATTATAATCTTTATAGCAATTTTATAATAAAAAAGGGAGCTTTATTAAAAGCTCCCTAATATTAAAAATAAGTTATTTCTGATTAATTACTTATTATTGTAAAGCAGGTAAATACCAAGTTATACCAGTATTAGCTCCGAATACAACAGGCATATTAGCATTACCATTTCCTTGAAGTTTAGGTACTCCGTTGTTAACATCCATTTCGAAATACCATTCAAGATCTTGAACTGGTCTGATATAAATTTCTCTGTAAGCCTGCCAGTATAATGTATGAGAAAGTTTGCTTCCTTTTATACCGTCATCTTGTACTCTGTATCCTAAACCAGGTTCAAATATCAAATTGATAATGTCTGTATTAACACTTAAAGATATACTAGGTATGATTTTCAAGTCATAAAGTTCTCTTTCATAAGGACTAGTTGAAGACTCTGCCCAAGCATTTGCAGCCCAAGCTGTAAGTCTTCCGTCATAAGCAAAATTTGCTGGGAAGTTTACATTTGCTTTTCCTTTAGCACCTATAGTAGAAGCAAAGTCAACTCTTAAGATGGGTTTACAGTTACATTGTTTCCGATAACTGTGTTTAAGAAATGAAGTCTTAATTGGAAGCTTATAGTTTGTCCTTCATATATTGTTATTAACAGCATTGAATGTGATAACAGGTGTATGAGTATTTATTCCTTTATCAGTAGTACCAGCAATACCAGAATAAGTATAGTTATAACCAACACCTACACCAAAACCGTCTCCAGTATAACCTATACCAGCAGAAATAGCAGCTTCTAACGGACTTTTATTACCTTTATCACCGCTTGCATCAGATGTTTTTAAGATGCTTCCGTTAATAAGTGTATTAGCTTTGAAACCGAAAGTACCTTTAATAGTGCCGTTACCTAGAGTGAAACCTAATTGGTTCATTCTAGCTCTTAACTGGTTGCCATGTATGAGGAAGAACAGCCAAGTATTGTCTGCACCTACATACCAAATACTGATCCGCTAGCTATTGTTAAAATAGCCATCACTGTTAATAAAAACTTTTTCATTTTTATATTTTAATAATAATATATTTTTTACTACGTTAAATATGATCGTTTATATCTAATTTGTGCTATAATTAGTTTAATATATGTATTAAAATATAGTTATAGTATGCAGTTTTTTATATTAAAGTATAAAATAATATAATATAAATATATATTAAAATTTATTTAATATTACAGTGTTTATTTTGTGAAATATATAATCATTAAAAATAATATTTTAATTATTACTATAAAATTAAAATTATTTAATAAGATTTCTGCTTTCATAATACTCTTTCCAGCGTTTGCCTAATTTTTCAGCTTTTATCTTCACAGAGTTATTGAAATAGTTTTTTAATTTTGGTAAATCATCTTTGTTTTCTTTGGCAACGCTCCCTATTAAATTGCCTACAACAGTATCCATTTTTATATTTTTATCGCCGTAATAATAGGAATGAAGTGCTGACTGATAATAAACTGATACAGCTTCGGCGGTACTCATAACGGAGTTTAATTCTTGTATCTTAGCATTTTCAAAACTCTTTCCGCTTCTAAGTTCATTAAATGTAGTTGCTAGTATATCTACAACATCATAATCTATATCAATATCTATATCGGAAAGCTCTAATAATGTTTGGCATTGATTAGTGATGATTTCGCCTTCGAGTTTAGGGTTTTTTATAGGTTCAACCGTTTCAAAGTTAAATCTTCTTTTCAAGGCGCTGCTCATCTCATTAATACCCTTATCTCTAGTATTGGCAGTAGCTATGATATTAAAACCGGCATTTGCAAATAGTACTCTGTTCTGCTCTGGTATATTCATAATTTTATCGCTTAATATACTTATAAGCGAGTCCTGTATTTCAAGCGGACATCTTGTAATCTCTTCGAATCTTGTTATTATTCCTTCATTCATACCTATATAAACAGGTGAGGGTATAAGAGCTTCTTCTATAGGACCTTTATCAAAAAGCATAGCATAATTCCAAGAGTATTTTATATTATCTTCATTAGTTCCTGCTGTTCCCTGTATAGTTACTGTACTGTTTCCGCTTATAGCTGCTGATAATAATTCGCTTAGCATAGTTTTAGCGGTTCCAGGTTCTCCTACGAGCATTAATCCTCTGTTTCCTGCTAATGTTATTATTGCTCTTTCTACCAAAGCATCATCTCCGTAGAATTTTCTTTTTATTTCTACACCGCTTTTTAATTTTTTACCCAATATGAAATCTCTTACAGACTGGGGTGATAGGTTCCAATTTTTCGGCTTACTATTTTTATCCTCATTTTTTAAGGCTTCTAATTCCTCTTTATAAAGTTCTTCCATTAAAGGTTTTTGATGTATTTTTTCTTCATTATTATTAATATTATCTTTTTTCATTGCCATAAAAAACTCCATTATTAAATATATAAATCAAAAATTTACTGAGAAATAGTTTTTTTCTTTTCCCATAAAAATAAACCTATACCTATTAATATAACAGCTATTCCTATAAACTGCTTAAAACTTATACTTTCATGCAGTATAAAATATCCCAATATGCAAGTTCCTACAGCTTCGCCTAATATAGTCATAGATATTATAGTTGCTGAGAAATATTTTAAAAGCCAAGTAAATATTACCTGTCCTAGCATTGTAGATATGAATGTAATGCCTAATATATTAATCCAAGTATTTAATGAATATCCTATAAAAGGTATCTTCATTATATATGATAAAATTCCTAAGAATATAAAGGCACTAAAATAAGTTAAGCTAATCCAAGTTAAAGCTGATAATCTTTTTCTTGTATACTGTCCTATGATAAAGTATGTGCTTATAAGTCCTGCTGATATAAAAGCTATGAAATCTCCAAGCAATGCTTTTGAGCTTATTTGAAAATCTCCCCATCCTATTATTACAGAGCCCATAACTGCTATAACAAATCCCAAGATGGCTAATTTAGAATACTGCTCTTTAAAAAAGAAATGTCCTGCTACGAATGCGAATAATGGCTGCAATGTTACTATTACTGTAGAGCTTGCAACCGATGTAAGGCTTAATGATTGAAACCATAAAAAGTAATGAAGTGCCAGAGAAAGTCCTGATACTATAGAAAGTATTATTTCCTTCCTACTAATAGATAAAAGTTCTTCTCTTGAAGATTTCTTTGATATGGTTATAACTGATATAAAACAAAATGATATAAATATTCTATAAAATGCTATTATAGATGAAGGGGCATTAGCTAGTTTAACGAATATTGCCGAAGCCGATAATGCCATAACTCCTATGAGTAAAAATATAGCCATAAAAATTAAACCTTAAATTAATTACAATATAATATATTAAAAAAATACTATTGCAAGATAAAAACTTCCAAACTTTTTAATTTAAAGATTTTTTCTCTAAATCCCGCCCTTTATGTTTTCTGCTTTCATTTCAAATTACAGCCTTATTTATATATTTTGCTTCATCTGAAAAAGGATGCCCGCCCAAGTTTTGATTAGATTTTAAACGCTTTTAACGCACGGTGGACGGACTTTTATTTATTGTTTAAATTATAATTCAAAATCATCTTATACTTAAAATTTTGTTCTGCGTGCGTTTGGGAAAGCATCAAATTTAAATAAATCTTGGGTGGGTGCTTTGATTTCTAATTAGATAACTAAAGAGAGAAAAACAAAAATGTCAAAATAAAATAATAAGTAATAAAGGGTGGGCATATGTAAATTATTAATTTTTGTACAATAATAAGTAATCAGCCGCACGTATAGTTGGTGTTTGAAAATATGAAGCATTTCCGTGCGGGAAGGTGCCGCAGCTAGCGGTTGACAAAAGTTCAATTTTTCAGTATATATAATATGTAAGAATTTAATATTTTAATAAAGGAGATTATTTGGTATTATGAAGAAGTATATTTTTATAATAATGGCATTGATTTCTAATATAGTTTTCGGATACAATCAGACATTTAAAGTAGGCGAATATATAAAGTATGATGTTTTAGCACAGGTTCCGGAATTTAATATAAGCGGAAGAGTTGGTACGCTTGAAGCTAAAGTGCTTGCCATAAGCAATGTAAATGGAGTACCGGCCTATCATTTATATGCCCATGTTTATACTACTGGTGCTGCTAACTGGGTTTATAAAGTAAGCGATATATTTGAAGCTTGGGTAACTACTAATGATTTTAAACCTATAGTTTTGAAGAAAGATACTTCAGAAGGTGATTGGACTAATAAAGAATCTTTAACTTTTTATAACAATTATTATTTATTTAATGATAAAAGAACAGTTGATGAAAAAATAGAGTTTGAAGGTATGGCTTTTGATGCTTTATCACTCGTATTCTTTATGCGTTTCGTTGATAAAAATATTGGTACATTTAAAGTGAATTGGCTTGAAGGTAAGAATGTTAAAAAAGATATAAGATTCACTATAGAAAACGGAGAAGATTTAAAAACTAAATTAGAGAGAGATAAATTATCTACTATAAGAATATATGAAAAAGATAAATATGGTACTGATGCTTTGATTGCTAAAGATAAATATAATCAAGTGCCTTTGGATGTTATCATAGCAGAACAGAAAGTTTACGGACTTACAGTCAGAGTTAGGGGAATAATAAGAGAATATAAAGACGGAAAATAATATTTAATAGAACTTATAAAAAAGAGATAGTAAATATACTATCTCTTTTTTTGATATAAAAATCATTTGCTAGCTTCAAATTTATCATTAATCTCTTTTACTAAACTGTCTATAACCTCATCGCTCATACCATGTCCGCGGCATCCTTCTTCTAAGCTTTCCCAGCTTGCCACATGACAGCCTACGCAATGAAGTCCTCTGCCCATCATTATTTCTACAGAATCAGGAAAGATTTGTATAATTTCACCTATGCTCATAGATTTGTTTATCATATTTATTACCTCTTTTTTTATTTTTATATGTTTATAATACTATTAATATATTTTTTTGTCAAAGCGTAAAATCTTTATTTAGAATAGGGTAGAAGTCATTGAAATTTTTAATGTATTTTCTTACATAGTTTAAATTCAATTCACCAGTATTTTCTAATGCCTTTTTCTCCATTTTAGCCATTCTTCTAACATCATTATACTTTTTTAATCTTTTGTATATTCTTTTCAATGTCATTATTATATATATGTTATGAGAATAATTTTCTATATTTTCAAATAGAGTTAGAGAAGTAACTAAATCAAATCCTTCTATATTGTTTAAAGCAAAATATGAATATAATAATGCCACATAATCATGTGAATTGTTGCCCAAAGCATCAACAGTTGTTTTGATTATATCATAAGCCATTTCTTCATTCTTTTCTACTCCTATTCCTTTATAGTAGCAATGAGCTATAAGCCCATTAGAGCAGGAGCATTTGGAATTACTATTTTGGCATATTGTCATAGCTTTGCTGTATGTTTCAAAAGCCTTGAAGTCATCTTGTTCTATACCGCGTCCTAATTCATATGCTTTTCCTATAACAGTTAAAGCACATTCTAAAGTATTATCTATATCAAATGCTATATTTGCCATAGAAATAGCTAATTCAGGATAAGGAGTAATAATATCTCCATAGAATAATTCTTTAGCATATATATGGTATGATATAGCATCATTTAACTCTAAGGATTTTTTCAGCATGTATATGCCTTCATTAATATATTCATTAGGCATATTGAAAAGCATTATTTTAGCAATGGATCTGTATATTGGAGCTTTATCAAGATTGCTGTTTAAACATGCCTTAAAATTATCTAGTATTAATTTATAATCATTAGAGCCTATCATTTGCAAAGAATGAGCATATATAAATCTTATATAATACACTTCATCATCATTATCATTTACATATTCAAAGAATTCTCTGCATAATTGAGCTGCTGCTTCATAATTTTTTATTTCATAATTAGAAAATATTGATAAGTAATATGTAGAATATTTATATTCTATTTTATCTATATGTGATAAATACTTCAAAGCCTCTTTATAATCATCATCATTTTTAGCATAGTTGTGATATAGTTCTGCAATTTTTTCATAAATCCATGATTCTTTATTTTCATTTAATATTTTTTTGAACTCTGCTATTGCCTTTTTTATCTCACCCTGATAAGCATATAAATTTCCTCTATAATATCTATACTGAAGACTTTTTATGCCTATAACATCTATAACTTTATCTAATAAATAAAAAACTTCTGCTAAATCTTTTCCTTCTTCCTGACTGTCAGGATAATTTTCATTTTCATTTTCTATAATCAAATCATGCAATGCCTGAATTTTACCAAGCAATGCATTTAATCTATATTTATTATTATGTTTCAAAAGTTCATTATAATTTTCTATAGCTTTTCTGTAATTTTCTTTATTGAAATACCATTCAGCTCTTTCATATATTGCATTATAATTTGATGCATTTAATTCTACAGCTCTGTCCAAAAAGAATATAGCATCATCATAAAATTCAGATTTTGTTCCGTTTTTAGCGAGTATTATACCTTTAAGAAAATAAGCATCATCATAAAAAGGAAAATCATAAATAAGTTTATTAGCTTCTATATCTGCTTTAGTAAGTATATTAAGATTATAATAACAAAGTCCTCTTTCAAATCTTGCCACTTTACTGTTTTCAGGCTTAACATTTCTAATAAAATCATCATAATAACCTATAGCCTGATGGAAATCTGCTTCATTTTCTCCATTATTTAAATAGCTGCTTGCAAGTATTAATAAAGCATCATAAGCAGTATTATCTTTTTCAAAAAGTATTTGAGCGTACTCTCTTTCTTTATCCACATTTTTTAAATCTCTATTAAGATACATCAATCCTCTGTATGCATCAATTATATTAGGATCTATATCTATGGATTTATTGAGATCATATTCTATGGTGGCATATATCAAAGCTCTTCTGGCATCGTATCTGTTTTTATCGAACTCTTCATTTTGAAGTTCTATAAATGCAGACTTTCCTCTCATATAAAAAGCTCTGGCATTATCCGGTTCTCTTGATATAATAAGATCCAATTCTTCTATGGCTTTTCTATAGTCGCCATCATCAATGTATTTGCTTATTTCATCTAAGGAACTCATAATAATACTCTATATCCTAGCAACTAAGTTTAATAAAAATTGAAATATTACTCTTAATATTATAGGAACAACTAATTGAAGTACTAAAAGAAATACTAATGGAGATAAATCCAAAACTCCTACAATTAGTCTTCTTCCTCCGAATATTTTATCTATGACTCCGTCAGTTATTTTATAGAAAAAGTTTACTATTGGATTATAATAATCTAAATGCATAGCCCCAAAAGCCTGAAGCCAGCTTAATATAATCCATACAAACCATATAAAAGAATAAAGTCTTAGAGTTTGCATTAATAAATAGTATATAAATCTAATTGTTTCTATTAACATATATTTCCTGTATATTATTTAATATTTTTAAAAGCCTCATCTATATTTTCAGCAGTATTTACTATAGTTAAAAACTTAGTAGCTTCAAATAATGATTTTAATTGTTTGCTTAAAGAACAGAAATAAACAACACCGCCATTTTCTCCGGATAGTCTTAATGCTGAAGCAATTAATCCTAAAGCTGATGAGCACATATATTCTATATTATGAAAGTCAAATATTAAGTTTAAAACGCCGGCATTTTTAACATAGTTTAATTTTTCTTCTAATATATCTACATTTTCAGATATTATATTTTTTTCTATATTTATTATTGCCGTTTTATCCTCAATGATTGTACGAACCATGCAAACTCCTTTTAATTGTAATAAAAATAGAACAATTTTTAATATATTATAAAACTTTAAAAAATCAAGCAGTTTTTTATTTATAGCTTATTGTTTATCCCATTCAATGAGTATAGGACAATGATCGCTTCCCATAACATCAGTTAATATATCAGCTCTCTTTATATTAGGAACCATTTCATTATTAACAAAGAAATAATCTATTCTCCAACCCACATTCTTTTCACGTGATCTGGTTTTCATATCCCACCAACTATAATGTCCGCCTTCTTTAACAAACATTCTGAATGTATCTGTAAAGCCTTTATTTAAAAATTCAGTTATTTTCTCTCTTTCTTCAGGAAGAAAACCTATACTTTTTTCATTTTCCTTAGGTCTTGCCAAATCTATAGCTTCATGAGCAATGTTCATATCTCCACATAATATTACATTAGTATTCTTTTTTAATTTGCTTAGATGTTTTGTTATTTCATCATAGAAAGAAAGTTTATACTGAAAATGCTCTTCAGATTTTCCGCCGTTTGGGAAATATACATTAAATATAGTAAAGTCATCAAATTCTAATGATAATATTCTTCCTTCTCTGTCAGAGAATTTACTTCCTAATTTGTTTTTTATTTCTTTATTAGGTTTTAATTTTGTATAGATTGCCACTCCGCTGTATCCTTTTTTTATTTCAGGATCAGCAGGATTAATAAAAAGTTCATACCCTTCAATATTTCTTAAATCTTCCGGCAGCTGTTCTTCAAAAGCCTTAGTTTCCTGAAGACATATTATATCTGGGTTTTCTTTTTTTATAAAATCTACCAGCCCTTTTTTATAAGCTGCTCTTATTCCATTTACATTCCAAGATATTATTTTTAATACGCTCATTATTTTTAATGCCTTTTATATAATTATATTTATATTATAAACTTTATGCCATAATAATACAAGTATATAAGCTTTATAGTTTTTTAAAATAAAACCTATAAAATGTATTATAATAAAATGTAAATAAGATTGATTTTTTTTTATTATTGTATTATGATATATATATATAAATATAAATTAAGGTTTATTTGTGAAAGTAAGATTTTTAGGAAGCAGAGGATCTATACCAACCCCAGGTAACAGTTTTAGTGAATACGGCGGAAATACATCTTGCATTCAAGTTATAGATGATGACGGTACTTATATAATATTGGATGCCGGAAGCGGATTAAAGAATGCAAGTTATTATGCTTTAAAATCAGAAAAAACTGAAAGTATAATATTATTAACTCATTTTCATTGGGATCATATAATAGGAATACCTTTCTTTGCTCCTTTCTTTTCGGATAAATACAGCTTTACAATATATGGCCCTAAAGATTCTTCTACAGAAATGTATGACACTATAAATAATATACTTGCTAAAGATTATTTCCCCGTTAATTTAGAGCAGTTTGCGGCTAATCTTAAATTTGAAGCATTTTATGAGGGCAAAAAGATAACATTTGGAAATATGATTATTGAAAGTATGTGGGTTAATCATCCTTGTCATACTCTTTCATATAAAATAACTTCAGGCAATAAAACTGTTATATATCTTACAGATCATGAGCCTTATAAAAAACGTCTTCATGCACAGCATCCTTCGCTTTCACATTATAATCATAATGCTGATTTGCTTCATGCAAGACTTATAGACTTTGTAAGGGGAGCTAATGTTCTTATAATAGAAGGCGAATATACAAAAAGCGAATATTATAACGGACATGTAGGCTGGGGACATTCTACTTTAAATGATGCTATTCAGGTTGGACTCGATGCTGATGTACCTTATGTAATACTTCATCATCATAATCAGGAAAGAACAGATGCCCAAATAGATTTGATACATAATAAGTTAATGGCTTTCCTTAAAAAAGAAGAAATTGATTTACAGCTTGCCTTTGCTAAAGAAGGTTCTTATATTAATATATAAATTAATGTTTTAATCATACCTAAATAACTATATTTGGTCAATTTTATTTTTTCAATTTTATTGTTTATGGTGGCTTTGCCCCCATACCCCCAGTTCTTTTATTGGTATAAAAGAACCAAAAGAACTAGATTTTTAGTATAAATTTAGGTTATATCCTATATTTAATAAGTATATATTTAATATAAAGTTCTAGCAATTGCGTTTTTTGCTACTTTTTTGTGCGGCAAAAAAGTAGATAATTCCATATAAAGTAAATCAGTTGACAAACTTAAAAATTTTATTTCTTTATTCTTATTTGAATATGTTAAAATTATTAAAAATCTAAATTTTTCTAATATATAGAAATGTGCATTATGCAATATGTAAAAATCTTTTATATATATAAAAAAAGCAATAGACATTTATAATGCCCATTGCTTTTTTATTATATTACTAATTTAAGATAATTTGAAAAATGAAATGCTTTGCTGAAGTTTTTCTACTCTGCCGAAAAGATTTTTAGATAAATTATTAGAGTCTACAGCTAAAGATGCATTCTGAGTTGTGGCGCTTTCCATACTGTTTATTGCTGTGCTTATTTGATTAACTCCTGACTGCTGTTCTAATGCTGTATGGGATATGCTTTCCATCAAATTAGAAGTTTCCCTCACTTTATTTTGAAGTTCTTCAAATAA
Source organism: uncultured Brachyspira sp. (assembly GCF_944393015.1). Taxonomy (GTDB): domain Bacteria; phylum Spirochaetota; class Brachyspiria; order Brachyspirales; family Brachyspiraceae; genus Brachyspira. The sequence continues at coordinate 61,276 of NZ_CALXYQ010000012.1, read as the reverse complement.
TTCCTGAGATTTTCTTGCAGTTTGTGTGGCATTATCAATTTGCTGTGCTGTATTATCAACTAAATTAGTAATATCTTTTACAGAAGCCTGAGTAGTTTGTGCTAGGTTTCTTACTTCGCTTGCTACAACAGCAAAACCTTTTCCTTGATCTCCAGCCCTTGCTGCCTCTACTGATGCATTAAGTGCAAGTATATTAGTTTGGAATGCTATATCTTCTATTATTTTTGTTATATCTTTTATTTTTTCACTTGATTTATAAACTTCTTCTATATTTGCAGATGTTTCAGTGATTATTTCAGCGGCTTCTCCTATATAGTTTATAGATTCATTCATCATATCCTTACCATTAACTGCATTTTCTGTAGATGATTGTATAGTAGAAACTATTTCCTCTATGCTTGCTGCTGTTTCCTCTAAACTAGAGGCCTGTGATTCTGTTCTTGATGATAATTCGCTGCTGCTTTCCATCATATTTTGAGATGAGGTTAATATTTCTTTGGATGCTTCATTTACTTCATTTATAACTTCAGATAATTTTTCGCTCATTACATTAAATGTTTTTTCTAGTTTTCCAAATTCATCTTTTCTTTCTTTCTTAATTTCTATTACTTCTATATTTCCCTCAGATATTTTTTGAGCCTGCTTCATTAAACTATCTAAAGGAGACATAGTTTTCTTTAGATATGAAAGAGAAAATGCATTTATACAGATTATAGATAATATACATACTATTACAGCTATTCTAATCATTCTTATATTTTCTCTGTATATAATTTTATTATCCATAGCCATAGTTAAAGTCCAAGGTAATTGTTCTAATATAGTATAAACAGCAGTTCTTGAACTAGTTTTTGATTTATAATTTATTATACCATTTGATTTATTTTCTCTTTTTATAAGATTAAAATATCCGCTTCCATCTTCATTTATATAATCATAAGTATCTGCCACTATAATCCCATCATTATCTAATGCAAATAATCTTCCGGTTTCATCTAGCTTTAATTTTTTTAATGAATTTATAAACTCTTCCCAATTTATTATCATGTAAATTGTTCCTATCAAGGAATTATTAGAATCTCTAACTCCTGATATTATATACAATGACCATTTATCATCAGCACTTGATTTTAATATTTTATTTCCATAAGATACATCATAATTGTTTTGCTTAAAATTTTCCCATATACCCGGACTTAAATCCTGTATATTTTTTCCTATTTCAACATGTTTGGCATTATCCAACACGATTCCATTAGTATCCGTTACGCCTATATCCAAAGAGAATGGATTTATGGCTTCAAATTTTTGTAGGGTTTCATTTAATTGTATATTAGCATTTGTACTATAACTATTTAAAAGATAATTAATTACTGCCGGAGTTATAGCATAAGTTTTTATGAGAGTTTTATTTTCAAAAAGCCAAGAATCCATCATTGACTTATATCCTTCTATTGTGCTTGAAAAACCTGAAAATGTTGTCTTGCTTACTCCCACAAATGCTCTATAGGATAATACAATTATAGTAATAATTAGAAATATGGTTGTTATTATACTTATAGTCAAAGGCATTTTGAATCTTATAGAATGTCTTTTCTTCATAATTATATCTCCGTATATTATTATTGATGATAAAATTACTGATTATCATAAATATACTAAAAATTTTTAAGTTTGTCAATTTTTTGTTGTTCTTTTTCCCGCCGCACGCCGTAGGCGGACTTCGTCAAGAACCAGACGAAGTCCGCCTACGGCGAAAGTGCAAGTTAAAAATTAGTATTAAATAATACTAATTTTGTTTTACATGTAAGATAAAATATTAAATTTAAGCTAAAATATAGCCTTTTTGCTTCTCGCTGTAGGCGGGCTTCGCCTGTGGCAACAAAAGAAGTGGGGTTTGGCACGTCTGTGTGCTTCGCAGCAAAGCCCCAGATATAAAAACAAAAATATAAATTTATTTTTGACAAAATATAATTGTTTAGGTATATAATACATTTTTATGACAAAAATTGACGCATAATTATTTTTTATAAATATAAAATACTTTATTTTAAATAAAATATTGTTTGAATACAAAATTAAGTAATAGTAAAACTTTTTTAACTTTACAAAAATGGCTAATTTTAGTATAATGATTCTGTTTTTAAATATAATTTTTTTCATAACTAATGGAGGCATACAGATGACAGATAAAAAGTTTTATATTACAACTCCAATATATTATCCTTCAGATTATCTTCATATAGGACATTGCTATTGTACTATAGCAACAGATACTATGGCAAGATACAAAAAAATAATGGGATATGATGTTTATTTTCTAACTGGTACTGATGAGCATGGCGAAAAGATAGCAAGAAAGGCGGAAGCTGCAGGCACTACTCCAAAGGCTTATGTTGATAATATTGTTAATGCCACTAAAGAGTTATGGAAAAGACTTCATATTGATTATAGTCATTATATAAGAACTACTGATGATTATCATGAAAGAAGAGTACAGAAAATATTTAAAATTCTTTATGATAAAGGATATATTTATAAAGGTTCTTATAAAGGACTTTACTGTGTGAGCGATGAGGCATTCTTTACAGAAAGTCAGGTGATAAAAAAAGATGATGGAAAATGCTACTGCCCAGACTGTGAAAAAGAATTAGAATATAAAGAAGAAGAATGCTATTATCTTAAACTTTCAGAATACGGACAATGGTTAATAGATTATTATAAAGAACATCCTGAATTTTTAGAGCCTAAAGAAAGACAAAATGAAATGCTTAAAAATTTCCTGCTTCCGGGATTAGAGGATTTAGCAGTTAGCCGTAAGGGTTTGCAATGGGGCATACCTTGTCCTGTTGATAGTGAGCATAGTATATATGTATGGATTGACGCTTTGGCTAATTATATAACAGCTTTAGGATACCCTGAAGAGGGACAAGATGAATTATATAAAAAGTATTGGCCTGCTGATGTACATTTTGTAGGAAAGGAAATAGTACGCTTCCATGCTATCATATGGCCTATAATGCTTAAAATGCTTGATATACCTCTTCCCAAAAAAGTATACGGACATGGCTGGGTGCTTTTTGATGATGGTAAAAAGATGAGTAAGAGCAGGGGAAATGTTGTTGATCCTAATACTTTAATTGATAAATATGGCGTTGATGCTTTAAGATATTTTCTTATGAGAGAGATTAATTTTGGTTCTGACGGCTATTATTCTCAAGAACTTTTCTTAAAGAGAATCAACAGCGACTTAGCTAATGATTACGGCAACTTATGGCATAGAATAACTACTATGCTTGGAAAATATTTTAATAATATTCTTCCTGATGAGGTTGAAAGCGTTTACGGAGATAGAGAAAAAGAGCTTAAAAAAATGGTTCTTACTCTTGATGCTAATGTTGAATCTGCTTTGGATAGTTTCAAGTTTCATGAGGCATTGGCACATATTTGGGAAGTAATTAGAACTACTAATAAATATGTTGAAGAGAGTGCTCCTTGGAATTTAGCTAAAGATGAAACTAAAAAAGATCATTTAGCTAATGTAATGTATATTTCTTTCCAAGTGTACTATATAGTAACTGCATATTTACAAATATTCTTTATTGAAACACCTAAAAAAGTATTTAATAGATTAGGACTTGGCGACAGTGTTCCTTTAGATACTGCTAAGCAATGGGGTTCTTTAAAGGCTGGAATAAAAATTGAAAAAGGGGAGCCTTTATTCAATAGATATGATATAGAAAAAGAAATAGGTGCTTCTGCTGAAGAGAATAAAAAGCAGGTTAATCCTCCTAAAGAAGATAAGCATAAGCCTAATATAGAAAAAGAAGATTTTGATAAATTAGAATTATTAACTGCTAAAATATTAGTTGCTGAAAAAGTAGAAAATGCTGATAAGCTTCTTAAATTTGTACTCGATATAGGAGAAGGTGAACAGAGAGTGGTTGTTTCTTCTATAGCTGAATATTATAAGCCTGAAGAGATGGTTGGTAAAACAGTACTTTATTTAGCTAATTTAAAACCTAAGAAATTCAGAGGCGTTACTTCTCATGGTATGCTTCTTTTGGCTGATAATGGCGAGACTCTTTCTCTTATGACTACAGAAAAAGGTTTCGATGCAGGCTGTGCTGTTAATTAATAATTTATAATCAAACTTTAAAAAGCTGATATTATAATGAAAGATTTTAAAGATAATAAACTTAGAAAAAAGCTTAAAAAAAATAAACTTAGCGATAAGCAGAAGAGTATAATAAAAAAAATAATTATCTTTTTGATTTTGGCTATTATAATATTAGGTGTGGTTGTAATTATAAATAAAGCTAGAATATTAAGAGTGGAAATACGGGGATTAGAAGTTTTAAATGCTATAGATATAATGGAAGAAGCCGGATTATCAAAGTATAATAACATAAGCATGTTTAATATACCTAAAAAAGAGATAAAGTCTGATATAGAAAATAATCCAAGACTTCAGGTAGAAAGCATAAAAACTTCTTTTCCTGATTTGCTTATTATAAATGTAATAGAAAGAGGCACGTTATTTTTATTAGAGTCAAGCAGCGGAATATATGAAATTACAGATGACGGATATATTATAAAAGATAATATTATTCACAATTATGATGTGCCTTATATAACAGGATTAACTATCAATCCTACAAACAAAATGATAGAAAATGATTATTCTAAATATCTTTCATCAGTTATATATGATTTAAAAACTAATCATAATGAAATATACAATCTTATATCAGAGATTAATGCTTATGGAGATGATTTAATACTTTATCCTAGAGGCTATCAGGTTCAGGTGATATTAGAAAAGTATGTGAAAACTGAGAAGTTTGTGGATTTAGCTGCTATATTAAAGACATTGCAAAATCAGGAAAATCAAACTCACAGAATAGATTTCAGATTCAAAGAAGCTATAGTTAATTAATTTTTAATTTAAGCACTTAATAAAAATTGCGGAGCATATTTATATTTTAGTATATATTGAAAATTTTTAAGTTTGTTATTTTTTATTCAACTTTTTCTCGCCGCACATGCTCTGCGGACTTCGTCAAAGTTGCTGCCTACCTAAAGGTACTTCCTTCGGTTGCAGGCACGCTTCGCGAAAGTGCAATTGATAGAACTTTATATTTTTTTAATATTTATTAAATATAGGATATATCCTAAAGTTGGATCAAAAATGCAGTTGTTTTGGTTCTTTTATACCAATAAAAGAACTGGGGTATGGGGCAAAGCCCCATATATTAAAAAGAAACTATAGTTTTATTTTTGACAAAATATAGTTGTTTAGTTTCATCACCCGCCCAAGCTTTTTTAAATTTGTTAATCTTATTTGCATGTTAATACTAAATATAATCTTTATTATATTTGAATTAACATGCATACTATTTTTAATGAAGTTTATTATAATTAATTTTTCTTATAAACATATAAAAATATATTAACCCAATCAAAGCAGGTACAATGCTTGATAATGCCATAGCAATGTATATTCCTAAATAGCCCATATAGATTTCTAATATCTTGGATATTATCACTTTAAATATTATGGAATCTATAAATGAATTGATGAAGGCTAAATATGATTTTTGAATGCCTATTAAAAAACTATCTAATACATACATCAAAGCATAAGTAAAACAATTGAATGAAGCACATACTTGAAGATAAAATATTATATCATTAATAACTTTTTCATCTCCGCTGTAGAAAATGCTGATTATATTTTTAACTAATAAATGTATAAATATCACTGCTGTAACTGTAGCAGCAATGTTTAAGAATATAGCAAATTTAACTGTGCTTTTTATTTTTATATAATCTTTTTCTCCTGTACTCTTTGAAACGATTATACTCAAAGCTTCTCCTATAGACCAAGAAATCATACCTATAAAAGTATTTATTTTTAAGCCTATTGTAAATCCTGCAAGAGCATTGTATTTGTTCATCATTATATTAACAAAAAAATATGATATATTTATTATCAGCATTTGAAATATGCAAGGCAGAGAGATAAATATTAATTCCTTTATTATTTTGATGTTAAAATTAAAAGTTAATAATTTTCTTGTATAATATAATGATAATAAGAATGAAACAGCCTGAGATATTACAGTAGCTAATGCTGCACCTTTTACAGATAATTTTAATATATAACAAAATAAAAAGTTTAATAAAAAATTAACTAATGCAGCTATTATAATAAAATATAATGAGGCTTTTTCTCTTCCGCTTGATTTGATTACAGAAGATAAAGAAGAATATAGAAATATAAAGAATACTCCTGAAAAAATTATTTTTATATAATCATCAGCATATTTAAATGATTCTTTAGGTATATTCATAAATGATAGTATATGCCTTGAAAATATTAATCCTATTACAGATATTATCAAAGCCAATGATGAAGATAAAAATAATAAACTTCCTATAGATTGTTTGTATTTTATATTATCATCAGCACCTTTATATTTTGATATTATAACAGAACCGCCTATTGATAAGCCTAAAGATACAGAAGTTATTATAAACATTATAGAAGCACAGTTGCCTAATGCTATAACGCCATTATCTCCGACTAAATGTGAAATAAATATTATATCTATAATGCTGTATAGATATTGCAATATATTTGAAATGAATAAAATAAATGAAAATTTTATTAAATACATGAAACTTTCCTTGAATTAAAAACATATTAAAAATTTTATAATTTTTAATAACTATAAAGAACTATAGCATACTGTTTTTTAGCATGCCCCGAACAATAAAATCATTAAATATTGCCGGAGCTTAATTCAATAACAAGTTTCATATATTAATTATATTGAAAAGTATTTTTGCTGTCAATGTTTTTATTTATTGATTTTTATATACTAATAAAAAAGGATAGCATAAAAATACTATCCTCTTATTAAAAAACTATTAAATTATTAATCGAAGTATTATAATTACCAAATCATTAAAGTTGATCCCCAAGTAAATCCGCCTCCGAATCCTGTAAGAAGAACTAAATCACCGTCATTTATTTTATTATTATCTAAGGCATCAGTTAAAGCTAAACCTATACTTGTTGAAGAACAATTTCCGAATTTATTTAATACAACGCTTACTTTTTCCATAGGAAGACCTATTCTTTTAGCTACAGCCTGCATGATTCTTAAATTAGCCTGATGCGGTACGAAATATTTAACATCGCTTAATTGTTTTCCTGAAGTTTCTAAAACTTTATCTATACTATTAGAAAATTCTGTAACGGCTCTTTTAAAAGTTTCAGATCCGTCCATATGTATTTTGAACTCAGGAGCTTCTAAATCATCTGCTCTTATAGGACAAGCACTTCCTCCATTAAGTACAATACTCATATCAGGCTCGCTTTGCATATGCATTCCTATTATGCCTTTGCCGTCATTTCTTGATGTTATTAATGAAGCAGTAGCAGCATCGCCGAATAAAATAGCAGTTCCTCTGTCTTTCCAGTTAATATCTTTAGTAAGTTTTTCACTACAAACTATAAGTACATTTTTACATTGTCCGCTTTCTATTAATGAAGTAGCAGTGTTTAATGCATATATATATCCAGAGCATGCAGCAGATAAATCTAAAGCAAAGCAGTGTTTTAATCCTAATGTTTTTTGTAATTGTCCTGCCATAGAAGGGAATATATAATCTTTAGTTACAGTAGGTACTAATATTGTATCAACTTCTTTTAAATCTACGCCTTTTTTTTCTAAGTTTCTAACGGCATTCAAACCCATTTCAAAAATAGTTTCATCTGCTCTAGCCATATGTCTTGTTTCTATTCCTGTACGAGTGATTATCCATTCATTGTTAGTGTCTAATATGCTTTCAAAATATTTATTGTCTAATATTCTTTCTGGCACGTAATAAGCTATGTTTTTTATATATGCTCTTTCCATACTTTTCTCCGTTTTAATGTAATGTACTTAAGATAGAATTCTTATTGTAAAAGTTTAAGTAAAAATATAAAAAAAGCTATAGCTAATAATAACTATTTTTTGAATTTAGTTATAGTAATTATTTATGATATTTTTATACAAAATTATGAAGAAGCAGGGATTATATGTATTAAATAAGGAGATAATATATAAAAAAATTGTGAGCATCTATAAGACACTCACAATTTTTATTTTTTATTATTGCTAATAAAAATTGTTCGCTCAAAGGCTCTGTCAAGTAAACTTGCCAGAGGCTCACAATTTTTATAATTAGCTTTACAATATTTAAAAATTATTCTTCTTCTTGAAATAATAAATATATATTTCTTGAATTATAGTTATTTTCTTCTGAATATATTTCCCAATCAGTGAGTCTTTCTATGCTATGCATTCCTCTGTCGCCTTCATGCATACCTAAATCTTTATAAGGTTCATTTATTAAAGTAGCATCAAAATATCCGTCATTAGTAAAGTCATGAACATCAAACCATAAATGCTCCAAATCATTAGGGTTTTCTTCTGTTTCGCCGTATCCTAATTTTACTAAGAAAGAAGTTTTGTCATCGCCTTTATTTTTATTTAATAATTCTAAAAAATATTCTAATTTTTCAAAAGCAGCCTCTCTCATAAGAGAAGTTTCAAAATAACTCATCATAAACATAGGGTTATCTGTAAGCTCATTTTTATAATAATCAAGAGAATGATAATTACCATCAGCATCTACAGCAAGCAAAATACCAGAAGGTGTATTATGTACTCCGTCATTTCTATCTTTTGCACTTCCTGTAACATCATCAGCAATATTTAGTTTCTTCAAAGCCTCCTGCCAAGGGAACCAGCATACATAAGTATTATATGCAGGATTAAATTTGAATCCGGCTTCAGGAACTCCTCTTTCTATAAACATTTTTGCACAAGTATTAAGCAATGCCCCATAAGCAGCATTTGAATCTTCAACTCCAACTATCTCTAATTCTATAGAACCGACTCTGTAAAGTCCATGAGTATGGAACCAGTATTCAACTTTGTTAGGGTCTTTATCATCATCATAAACAGCATGTATAGTGTATAGATAATCCAAAGAAGGCGGCAAAGCGAAAGTTGATGTATAAGAAAGCCAATCTCCGGAATGTGCTGTATAACAGGACATATCTAAAAATATAGAACATTCAGGAACTAAACTGTCCAATAATTTTAATTGTCTTTGATAATCAGTAAGCGGATGATTATCAAATATTGTAGATACATGTACAGCATATTTACATTGACATGCTTCTTTATAATCATCTTCTCTTACAGTGTTTACAGAAAATATTTCAGGAACATTTTCAGTAACGCTTGAAGCATCAACTAAAGCTACATAAAAACTAAGCTCATCATTATTTTCTTCATCGTCATGATTATGTTCGCAACCGCAAGAATGCTCTTCATCATCATGACTATGCCCGCATCCGCAAGAATGCTCTTCATCGTCATGATTATGCCCGCAGCCACATGAGTGTTCATCATCATCTTGACAGCATCCGCAAGAATGTTCGTCTTCATCCATAACCATAGGTAAATACTGCAGTTTAATATATGCTTCCCATTTAGATTTATCTCTTATAAATTTAGATTCTTCTATTTCATTGAATTCTAATACCATATATTCATCTGATTGTGATAATATATCTCTGAATTCTTCAATTTTCATATTATGATCATATTCTTTAGTAAATACAGCAGCCATCCATGATTCTAATCTTTGCTCCCCGCTGGAAAATACATTATATAACTTTTCATTATAATCCATTATTTTTACCTCTATATATTATTAATTTTGTATTATAAGATTAAAAAGCTTTTTTAGTATAGTGTAATTTATATTTTTTTCAACTTCTTTTAAGTTATAAATTAGTAAAAAATGTATCCAAAATCTTCTTCTCTTTTTTCCATTCAGGCATATAAAAACTTACTATATTATAGAATTTTTTGCTGTGATTAGCCTGCAGTAAATGTGATAATTCATGAAGCACAATATATTCTATGGAAGAAATAGGGTATTTCATAAGCTCCAAATTGAATGTGAGATGTTTTTTTATTGTATCGCATGAACCCCATTTACTTTTTAATTTTTTTACTGTGAATGTATTAATTTCTAAGTTCATCATAGAAGTGTACTTTTTTATAAGTAAGTCAAATAATTTTAATGCCTCTTTTTTGTACCATGTATCAAGAAGAATATGTTTTTTTCTTATATCGCTGTTTTTGTATTCTTCTTTATCTTTTATATTTACATACATATACATAGTTCTGCCTGCAAGGATTATATTTTCTTTTTTGCATTTTAATACTTTAAGCATATAGCTTTTTCCTAGATAATATACTTCATTTCCGCTTGCTAGTTCTTTTTTGCTTAAATCAAAGCTATTTTTCTTTTTTATGGCTTCTTTTCTTTCTTCTATCCAATCTTTTCTTTTTTCTATGAGTTCGTATATGTATTTTTTAGCAGCTCTTTTTGGGGCGGTAACATATATATTTAAATCGGGTTTTACTCTTATATAGATATTTTTAATTTTTTTGTATTCTATTATTATTTCACTTATAGTTTGCATATATATTTAAACCTATTTTTACAAGCATTTTTAAAAATTCTTTCATCTCTTCATTACTTATACTTAATATTTTTTTATCTTCGCTTTCATTTCCAAGTTCAAATAATTTTATATCTATATCTCCTTCTATATTATTTCTTATAGATTGTATATTCTGCCAATTAGGCATACCGCTGTTTGATTTGAATAATTCATCAACAAATAAGGAGAAGTCTATTAATGTATTATCATTATCTATATATTTTTTTGAGTTATCGTATATAGATCTTGCACATTTATTATTTCTTATACGCTCATCATATTTAAGATTTTCTTTTTCGTTTTCTCCTCTGATTGTTGAAGCCACTTCCATTGCCTCTAAAAGTTTTTCTTTTTCATTTATTCTGTTATTTTGATATTTTTCTATTATATTAAATATTTTCTCTGAGAGTTTACTATACATTTCTGGGTTTTCTTCCATTTTTTCTTTTATAACACTTTTAGCGGCATTTATTATAGCGTCTGCTTTTGATTCGTTTAGATGTTCTATTTCTTTTTCAAAGTCTGCATCAAATATGCTAGGTATTTCATTTAATACTTTAACATTATTATCAGTGCCTACAAACTCATCGTATAATTTCTGCATTTTGGATTCATATTCTTTAAAATCTACCGCTTCATGATGAGTAATTCTCAAACGGTTTCTGATTTCAACACATGTTTTAAATAGTTCTTTGTATTTTTTTATTTCTTCATATTCAAAACTTTCTATAAAATGATCGCTGAATTGACATATATTTAAAAGCTTTGAATAGTTTAAAAATAATTCATAGAATTTTTTTCTTTTATCTTCATCGCTTAGAAGTGGAGGGCATATATCGTAGGCTTCTTTTAAACTAAGTTCCGGAAGAAACTGTATTAAATCTTCATAAGCATTTTTAAATTCTGTGATTTTATCTTTTATATCGAATACAACATCTTCAATATCTTGAGGGTCATAATTAGCTAATTTATCATAAGCATTTAAAGCATTATCCAAGTTGGCTAGAAGCCCTCTATAGTCTATTAATATACCATTATCTTTTCCGGAATATGCTCTGTTTACTCTTGCTATAGCCTGAAGAAGTCCATGATCTTTTAATTTTTTATCTATATATAAAACCTGAGCCCTTGGTGCATCGAATCCTGTAAGAAGTTTATCTACTACTATTATTATATCTATGCTGCCTTTTTTAAAACTTTTGATTATTTCTTCTGTGTATTTATTTTCATCATTTGAGTATTTGCTGTATAGGGCTTTCCATTTTTCTGATACATATTGTTTCTTTTCTGAGCCTTTATTTTTATTGTATTCGTCAGTGTCGCTGCCTTCATCGGTTTGAGAAGATATAACAACTGCGGTTTCAAGGCTATGATAAGCATCGAATATTTCTTTCATCTTCATAGCCTGATATTTACTTTCAACTGCAAGCATGGCATTGAACTCTGTATTTGCCAAATTAGTTTTATAATGTTTTGCTATATCATCGGCTAATACTATCAATCTTTGTTCGCTTTCAAGTATCACATTTTCACTTAAATTTTTCTTTTGTAAATCTTCTTTTTCTTTATCTTTTAAATCTCTTGTAATCAAATCAAATCTATAATCCAAGCCTTTTTTATCGTATATTTCCTGATTTATTAATCTGCTTTCATAGTATAGCGGCACTATTACTTTATCTTCCAAAGCATCTCTTATGGTGTATGAATCTATAAAGCCTCCGAATTTTTCTGCAGTGCTTTTTTCGGATTTGTATAAAGGAGTTCCTGTAAAGCCCAAATAACATGCATTAGGAAAAACTTTTCTCATCTTAACGGCAAAATCTCCGTACTGACTTCTATGGCTTTCATCTATCAATATAAAAATATCTGCCGAATCCATTACTACTTTTTTATCGAATACTTTTTCAAATTTATTTATTACAGTTGTTATTACGCTTTTACCGCTTTCTATTAATTTTATCAAGTTTGCACCTGTTGTTGCTCTTTCCACCGATATATCTGTATTTTTGAAAGTGCTGTGAATTTGCTCATCTAAATCTACTCTGTCGGTTACTACTACTATTTTGGAGTTTTTTATTTTTCTTGATATTATTTTGGTAAGCATAGACATTGTGAGGCTTTTACCGCTTCCCTGAGTATGCCATATTACTCCGCCTTGTCTTTTTCCTTGACTTATATTTTGTATTCTATCTATGGTCTTTTTTATAGCGAAATATTGATTGTATCTTGTAACTTTTTTTACTGTGCCGTCAAATATGATAAAATATTCTAATATATCGAATAATCTTTCTTTTTCAAATAATGAGTATAAAGTGATATCTATTTCATTTATTACCCTATCTTTAATTATTTTTTTAAGGGCATTCATTACTTTGCTTTCTTCTTTTTTTCCTGTTTTACTTTTTTTATTGTCATTATTTTCTTTATCTTTCCAAACATTATATAATTTTACCGGAGTTCCTGCTGTACCGTATTTAACCATATCATCATTAGCACATATTAGTAATTGGCTGAATTTAAATAATTGTCTTATTTCTTTTTCTTCCTGATTTCTCACCATCTGCTCAATGGCATTTTTTGAGTCTACGCTTCCTTTTTTTAATTCTATTACCGCTATAGGTATGCCGTTTATAAATATTACCAAATCCGGTCTTCTAGTTTTTTCTTTTTCTTCTGTGCAGTTTCTAGTTACTGTAAACTCTTCAGTGATATGAAAAGTATTATTTTCTATATTGTCAAAATCTATATATTTAATATTGAAGCTTTCGTATTTATTTCCGATTTTTTCTTTGTATGATTCGCCTTTTAAAATTCTTTCTGTGATTTCTTCATTAGTGATTAGATATCCTTTTATAAGCGGCATATCCAAGTCGCTTATAGCCTTTTTTATATTATCTATTGAAAAGCTGTTTTTCTTATCATCATACATAAAGTAATTAATTTTTTTAAGCTGTTCTTCTAGAATATTTTTAAATAGCACATTATTAGTATCATAATCTCTTTCTTTAAGAGCTTCTTCAGGGCTTAAATATTGATATCCCATATTTTTAAAAAGTTCTATAACTTTATTTTGTAATATTCTTTCGCTGTATTGTTCATTCATAAAAAACTCCTGTATTCGCGTATTCGCCATACGGGCATTCCGCACCGTATTTCTTAATATTACAGATAGTCTACTGTAGGTGCGGCTGATTATCCAACATTATACAATAAAGTATTAAAATAAAAAGTTATCAAGAATTAAAAATCAATCTTAGAAATAAAAATTAATCCCCCAAGATTATAATTATTTTGTATTCGCCATACGGGCAACCCGCACGGTATTGCTCAACTTTAAGATAGTACAATGTAGATGCGGCATCGTACCTTTCATTATACAATTATATTCTAAACTTTAAATCCTCACTTCCCCAGTTAAAAGCCTTTGCATAAGCCCTTTCTTCTGCTGTTTACGAAGTTCTAACTGCTTTTTAAGATTCTCTATCTCCTCATCTATAACCGAAAGCAGCCCTGCAATTTTTTTCTGTTCTTCGATAGAATTTGGAATTTTTAATGTATATTCTCTTATATATGATAATTGTATATTTGGTAATCCAGAGCCTAATCTTAATTTCATTATTTTATTTTCATTATATTTTAAACATTGGTATAAAAATAAACTGTCTATATTAACATCATGCAATGTATAACAATGTCCACTAGCCCAAAATTTTGTTTTTATAAAATTAACATATCCACAAGAATTTCCACCTTCACTTATAGTTATTGTATTTGCTTCCCTATTATATGAATTATAATAACCAGAAAAATCCATTCCTCCACTTAATACAGGATATTTTCCATTTTCTACTAAATCTAATTTATTTTTTTGTTCTCCTTTTTTTATGTTGCAAAGTTTTTCTAATGATTTGAATGTCCATTCATCTTTAAAACCTTTGAATCGCACTTCACCGCTTAGAAGTCTTTGCATTACGCCTTTCTTATACTGCTCTTTTTTCTCTATTAACTCCGTAAGGTTCTCTATGACCTCATCGCATAATGACAATACTTCTGCTATGCGTTTTTGTTCATCTAGGGGTGGTATCATAATTTTAATATTTTTTAAATTTTCTTGAGAAATACCATATACAGATATACCTGTTGCAACCTTACAGCATTGTATATGAACATCATGATTGTAAAAAATATAGCCCCTGTATCCATCAGCAAAAATTTTATTTTTATCTCTTAATAAAAAAGTATGTAATCCAGATACTAATTTATAATTTAAATTTTTTATTTCAGCACTTATACATGTACCTTCATAGTCTTCTGATGCATCAACAACTATCAAATCACCATTTTCAACATATGATATATTATTAATATCTTTAGATAATTTTTCAGCTGATATTTTAGGAAAATCTACTTTATTACATTCTATTCTATGTCTATAATGTTTATGTATATCACCATAATGTATATATGATATATCGTCATAGTCATTTAATTCAGCTCTTGAATTAGAATAATTTTTTATGAAACTAAATATTTCACCTATTTTCTTTTCTTGCCAGCCTGTGGGGAGTGGGTAAGTCATTGTTGGGGCTCCTTTTTATAAATATACAAATGATTGCGGTGCATAATGGATATTAAAATCTTCCAATTTTTTAGGTTTACGATATTTTTTTATTTTACCTATTTTTATAGCATATGCTATTTCTTTATTTTCAAGATATTTATAAAAAAAATCTACAGAAACACCAGACTCATATTTTATTATGTTCCATACATTATCTAAATCATCAGATATTATATCTTCTATTTCAAATTCACCTACTACTTTAGAAATAGGAGATGAAGAATATATTATAATTTTTTTTATATTCTTCCTTTTAAAAATAGATTTTCTAATTTCATATTTTTTACTACCATTGAATATTTTTTCAACATATTCAGGTTTAATAGACAATAAAACTTTCATTTACTTTACACTCTCTTAATATTAATAAGAATTGTTCTTTTGTTATTTGTTTTAATCCTCTAATTTCATTATCAGCTCCTGTTAAAATTCCTAATTTTAATAATTTATCTCTATTCATTCTATCACCAATTTGAAATGAATACACATATAGAAAATTAATTAAAAATGGTTTAGTACTACTAAAATACCAAAAATTAGATAATTCTTTATCTGTAAAAATACTTCTTTTCCTAGAATTTATTATAAATTCTTTTTCATTTTTGATGTTATCAATTTTTTCTTCAACTATTCCTATAGTAGTTATTACTGATGTATATCTTGCTGATTTTTCTTTTTCTGCAGTTCTATAAAATATTATAATATCGCCTCTTTTTATATTTCTATTTAATGAACGAGATACATAAACTTTACTTATTGCATTTCTATGTGGTAAATCATCTTTAAAATCTTTTGCAGATTCTGTTTTTAAATAAGAATCAGGTAATAAATCTGTATGATAATCTGGATATATTGGAACTAAAAATATATTTGTATTTATAGAAAAAAATGGATAAGTGTATTTTGGCTCCTCTATATTAAACTTTTTTGAAAAATCCCTGATATAAACTAATTCTCCATTCTCTCCTTTTTTTCCCCATTTAATAAAACCATATTCTTCAAATAAATTAATTAACCTCTTTTGTCCATCTCTTTTATCAAAAATTGTAACATATATTTCATCAACTTTATTAGCTATCGCATTATCAAATATTATTTTTATAAATCTCTCACCTAATTTAACCCCATTATGTTCTACTTTAAAAGTACCTATTTTTAATCTTTTTTTAGGAGAAAATGCAGGAATTATATCAGTATAATTTTCATCTTTATCTTCGACTTTTAAATATAAAAAAGATAATAATTTTTTATCTTTGTAAGTAACATAGGCTATTTCATTAGATTTTTTATTAAACCATTTATCAAACCCAACATAATCTTCTTTTAAAGAATCAAAGAATTTATCTTCTAAATCTATATTTCCAAAATATTCTTTTTCTACAGATAAAACTTCATAATCAATGAGTTCAGGATTTTCTGCAATAACTTTTTCTAGAAAAGAGTCTATGGTAAATACTTTATTATCTATATTTACTAATTTAGCTTTTTGATGTATTTTTTTATCTTCTGTAATAAATATATCAACTCTATCATTTACAAGTTCATTTAATAATAAAGTATCATTTTTATCATTTTCTGTTTTGTCAATTTTTTCATATATTTCAAGTAGTTTTTTATTTAATGGAGCTTGAGTCATAAGTACTGTATAATTTTTAGATTTTATATTCATAATATCTACAGTATCAGAATTTGAGTTTTTATTTAATTCTTCAAGATTAATTTTATGTATACATTTTTCGTATTTAGTATTTTCTAGCCATTTAAATAGACTACCTATTTCTCTATTAATTACTTTATTATTACTTTCTCTATGAATAATAATATTTGTATCTAAAAGTGCTTTCATAAAATTCTCCACAAACTAAAATTATAACTAATTTGCTAAGTTTTTCAATTATATTATAATTTTATATCTTTCAAAAAATCTTCTAATTTTATGCTTAAGTTTTCGCGTTCTTTTTCTAATGCTGTTATTTCTTTGTTTATGCTTTGCAAATCCACATGCTCTTCATCTTCAAATGAGTCTATATATCTAGGTATATTGAGATTGTATTCATTTTCTTTTATCTCTTCTAGGCTTGCTGATTTAGAGTATTTTTCTATATCTTTCCTGTCTTTGTAGGCTTTGACTATTTTTTCTATATCCTCATCGCGTAAATGGTTTTGATTTTTTCCTTTCTCATATTCTACGCTTGCATCTATAAATAGAATGTCTTTTTCTTTTCTGTTCTTTTTTAATATTAGAATGCAGGCAGGTATTGAAGTGCCGTAAAATAAATTGTTTGGAAGCCCTATAACAGCATCAAGCAAATTTTCATTTATTATTTTTTCGCGTATTATTCCCTCGCTGGCTCCTCTGAATAATACACCATGAGGCATTACAACAGCAGTGATGCCATTTTCAGACATACTGTTTATCATATGAAGTACAAAAGCATAATCGCCTTTGCTCTTTGGAGGTATGCCGTACTCAAATCTATTGTATGGGTCTTTAACTGCTATTTCCTCTCCCCATTTATCCAAGCTGAAAGGAGGATTTGCAACTACTATATCAAACTTTTCTAAATTGCCGTTTTTGTTTAGGAATTTAGGTTCTTTGATAGTGTCACCCCATTCAATCATTCCTTTATCGCCTATTTCATGCAGATACATGTTCATTCGGCATAAAGAATATGTTTGGCTGTTTTTCTCCTGTCCGTATACAGAGCATTTTTCGCCTTCTAATTCTTTATACACTTTTACAAGTAAAGAACCGCTGCCGCAAGTAGGGTCATATACTTTAACACCGTCTTTTATATTCAAAGTTACTATTTTGGCTATAAGCATAGATACTTCGGGAGGGGTGAAGAATTCTCCTCCTTTTTTACCGGCATCGCTTGCAAAGTTTTTTATTAAATACTCATAAGCATCGCCCATAACATCATTGTTTTCTAATGCACTAGGGCTTAAATCTAATGCAGGATCATTGAAGTCTTCAAGCAGATTTTTTAATATAGAATTTCTTGTTTTTGTGTTGCCGAATTTATTTGAATCATTAAAATCTATATTATTGAAAATGCCTTCAAATTTACTCTGATTCTGTTTTTCTATTTCTCTTAATGCAGTATTGATTCTTTCACCAATATTGTTTTCTTCTCTTATAGAATATAGATAGTCAAAGTTAGCAGTTTCGCTTATTTTGTAATCTAGTCTTTCAATCATTCTTGATAAAAGTCCTTCATTGCCTTTATATTTTTCTCTTAATTCTTTAGTTTTCTCTTTCACAAAATCGGATAAATATTTAACAAATAGCATACTCAATATATAATCTTTATAAACAGATGAGTCTATTGATCCTCTAAAAGTGTCGCATGCCTTCCAAACTATGTTTTCAACTACTTCTTTTGTTGTTTTCATTTTGATTTCTCCTTTTAAAAATATATTTTACTAAATGATTAACAGTTTTTTAATATTTTATTCATAGCTTCTTTATAGAATACTTGTTTTAATTCAAATAGTTTTCCATGAATAAAAATATCCCTTTCAAACAATGAATTTATTTCAATGATTTCTTTTTGTTTATCTATACTAGGCAATTCTATTTCTATTTCTGCTATATCAAGAGTACCTATAGATATTATACCTGTTCCTCTTGATTCTCTTTTTAGAAATTTCTGAACTTTATTGTTATTTAGATAAATAGCAATAAAATGCGGCAGGCATATATTGTAAAATTCTTCTTTTATTCTAATGCATGCCATTAATGAACTTATTATACAGTTATCGATATTATCTTCTATTATTATGCTATTGAATGGTTCTCTTAATCTTATGATAATATCGTTTGCTTGTATTAGATCGATATTTTTTTGTTTGATTTGTATAGTATCGATGTTTTTTTCATTTTGAATATACTTTACTGATTTGTTATCGAATGCTTTTAGGTTAATTAGATTAATGTCGTATCCTTTTTCGTATTTTTTTGCTGAAGCTCTTGAAACAGAAGCCCCAACTCTAATATTTGCTATATCTTTTAATATTATTTTTTTCATAGTTGTTTCCTCCTATGTTTTTATATTATCAGATATATGAGTTTTGTCAATATTTTTTATTTAAAAATCACGCTCTAGATAAAAATATGTTGTAAAAAATATATAGTAATTATACAAATGATACATATTTTTGCTCTAACTTGAAGTATGTTGTTGTTTTTTCTTAAAGATATGTTCTAAATTATGAAAAATTAATATGGATAAACAAAAATAACACCGAAAAAATCAGCGGATATAAAACTATATCCGCTATTAAGGTAAATTATGAAGAAAAAATTTATAAAATTAGATACAAATCAACTTTGTTATATTAATAATATATAAAACTTTTAAAAAAAGTGTAAAAAAAAATATGTTTTTTTTATATTTTTTTCTAAAAAAAGATTTTTTTATATTAAAAAAAGTATAAAATTAAGAAAAAATAACGATTAACTATAAAGGGGTGTTATATTTTACTATTTAAATAAAAATCATATTTAATAAATAGTAGTAATAAATTATAAAATTGATTTTTTTATATATAAGTATAAATTGGAGTTTTTATATGAAAAGGATACATAGTTTATCTTTCAAAGTTCCTGCTATAATATCGGTAATATCCATATTAATAATATTTATTATATTAAGTATAGCAGTAATGTTCGCTAATAAAGGTATAAGCAAAAGCCGATTTGAAGGTTTTGCCAATACTGCACAATCGTATGCTAAATTGTTTGATGCTATATTGATAGATCAGGTTTCTTTAGCTAAGACTTATTCGGTTGCTCCGGCAATTATGAATTCACTTTTAAATAGAAATGAACAGACAGAAGCGGATGCTTTACAAGCTTTGGCATTATTTAATGGAGCTAATGAATATTCTATAAATATAGCAGTAATAGATTTGAATGGGGATATTATAGCTGATGCTTTGGGAAATTCTATAGGTAATAATATTGCTGATACAAGGTCTAATTTTTGGAATATATTAGAAAGTAAGAATTTTGAATATACATTTGATGAGGAAATAATAGATTCAGTAGATACTGGAAACAAATCATTGATATTAGGCGGTGCTATAAAAAGTTTGGACGGAAATTTATTGGGAGCGATACTTGTTGTAATAGATTGGAAACTTATACATGATCATTATTTTTCAGATATAGCTTTGGGAGAAACAGGAAGAATACTAGCAATAGATGCTAATTTGATTGATATAATGGATAATATTTATGAGCAAATAGGTTCTAGTGTGGTTCCGGATTATAAAACAGTATTTGATAATAATTTAAATCAAGGTACATTATCATACGTTTATATGGATAAAAAAAGAACAGGTTCTTATTGCAGAATGAAGTCTATGAATTGGATAATTGCTATGACTATGTTTGATAGTGAAATATATGCTACAAACAGGGAATTAATTTTAATAAGTTCATTGGTAGGATTAATTGCCATTTTATTGTTATCTATATTTGTTGCCTTATTTATAAAGAGAATAATGACTCATATAAATAGTATTATAAAAGAGGCTAAGGAAATAGAAACAGGAAATTTAACTTATGTTTCAAATGAGCATAAGAGAAAAGATGAGCTTGGAATATTATTTGAATCTTTCAGCGGAATGCGTAAGAAACTTACAGAGATAATATCTCAGGTTAATGATTCTTCTATTAAAATAACTACAGCAGCTCAGGAATTAGCTAATGGTAATTCTGATTTATCAAGAAGAACAGAGGCACAGGCTGCAAGTCTTGAAGAAACTGCTAGTTCTATGGAGGAGATGGCTTCTACAATCAAATCTTCTACTTCGCATTCTATAGAAGGTAATAATATGATGAAGGAATCTATGAGTTCAATTAAGGATGCAGGAGCTATAATTTTAGAAACTACTAAGAGCATAGAAGAAGTCAATGAGGACAGCGAAAAGATAAAGAACATAACAAAGGTTATAGAGGATATTGCTTTCCAAACTAATATATTGGCACTTAACGCTGCGGTTGAGGCTGCACGTGCTGGAGATCAAGGTAAAGGATTTGCTGTTGTAGCAAGCGAGGTTAGAAATTTGGCACAGAACTCTCAATCTTCAGCTAAGGATATTACAACTTTAATTAATGTTATATATGAAAAGATTAGTAAATCAGTAGAGAAGGCTAAAGAGTCTGAAAAGATATTTGAGGATTTGGAGAAGAAAATAGAGGAAACTTCTAACATAATGAGGGATATAAGTGAAACAGCAATAGAACAGCAGGCGGGAGTTGATCAGGTAAATACAGCGGTTTCTCAAATGGACAGTGTAACTCAGCAGAATGCCGGATTGGTAGAACAATCTGCTTCAGCAGCAGCTTCTTTGTTAAATGAAGCTAGAGAGCTAGAAGAAGCAATGCGCTTCTTTAAGCTTGAAAAATAATAATTTTAAATATTGTAAAGCTAATTATAAAAATTGTGAGCCTCTGGCAAGTTTACTTGACAGAGCCTTTGAGCGAACAATTTTTATTAGCAATAATAAAAAATAATAATTTTTTAAATATTAGAATTTAAATATAAAAGCGAGCCGAAGCCCTTAACTTAATTTATTAAGTTAAGCCTTTAGGCGTAGGCGAGCATAACAATAATAAAATTGTAGTCTTTATAAAAAATTGACAGCCGTCTGATAATTTATTATCAGAGCCTTTCAGGCGGCGGATTTTTTATAATAAAACCTGAGATTTATAATATCAAGGCTAAATTTTCATTCCCCACCCTATATTCTTATTAATTTATTTTTCAATGTTAATTTTTTCTTTCTTATTGCTTATAGAGAATTTATAGCTCCCACCCTAGAGATTTTTTTATTTATTACTTCCACAACGCACGCAGAGTAAAATTATAAATATGAGCGAATTGATTATAACATTTAAATTATATTTTAAATTTGGTTAACCGTGCGTTAAATAAATTTTTAAATATAATTACAGCTTGGGCGGGTGCTTTATTTTCTTAATAGATTTTAAATATAAGGAAATTTAAAATTGCAGATTATAGCAATAAAGAATAAAGGGCGGGGTATGTAAATAAAATTTCAAAATATAATTGTTTTTATATTTTATTCAAGCCCATATATTTTTAAGAATTCGCTTAATATAGTATGCATAATAATTCTTTTTTTATCATAATCTAAATTTCTTGTAAGCTCTATTCCAAAAGATTCTATATTCTTTTTAGCAGCATAATAAGTAATAGTAGTAGGCATAGGATAATACATCTGTCTGAATTTGAACTTCATAGGCTCTATTCTTGAGTTTATATTATCCAATACTTTTACAACTTTATCATCTAATTTTCTAGTATCATATATTATTGAATCACCAAAGAATTCTTTAAATCCATTTCCTTCATGAAGAGTAAGAACAACATCTATATCATATTCATCAAGCATATCCATATACTCTTTAGCTAATTTATCAGTATCAGTTCTGCTTATACTTTTATCAAAGAATCTGTTATTTATATCCTGTCCTTCTATGGCCCTAGTATTTTTTCTATATGCTTCAGGTACGGCAATAGGTACAATAGTAAGACTTCCTTTTTTTATAGGCATAGTTATTCTTTCCATAGCAACATCAGTACCAACTCTCTCGCTTCCATGAGGCACTATTAAAAATATATTAGGACCTTTTTCTGGGTGAACCACTCTGTATATAGTGTTTTCATTCTTTGTGCCTTCCATTATTTTAAAATTATATCTGTCTATATCTTCATTTAAATGGCTTGCTACTTCGCTTTCTAATTGTCTTGATACATTTTCTATTAAAGCCTTTTCATTTTCTGTAGTTCTATAAGGACCGTTAAGCATTGGTATTATAGATGTTTTATGATGAGGCTCTAAAAAATAGCTTACTCCCAAAGATGCCTCAGGTGTTATTTTTACAGCATTATTATATGTTATAACAGATACTTCATCATCATAAGATACAACAGCAAAAGATTTTCCTTTGAAATTATATCCTTTGCCGTCTTTTGTTAAAGTCATTTGAATATCATCATTATGTTTGCTTTTTATATAAATATATCCATTATCCAAAGTGAATTTATTATTTTCATAAGTAAGTTTTGAACTTGGCATAAGTATTATTGATTTTTCTCCGTTATCTATTACTAAATACGATTCCTCTTTTGTAGATATAGAGAAATAATCATCTGGAAAACTTTTTTTTATATCCATGTCAGCATGCTCTTCATTAACAATTACAGATGCTTCTCCCTGTCTGGATATAACTTTAAAACTATTAGCCGATAATACAGAAGTAAGTATTATAGAAAATATAATTATGTATTTATTCATATAAACAACCATTAAATAAAAATATCGTTTTAATTTTCGTTTAAAAATAAAAATGCTTTAAATAAAAATTTTATTTAAAGCATCTAATATAAATTTATGGTATTAAAATAACGAATTAGTTTTCTTTAGAATATAACATATCTCCAGAAGAATATATAGTTTCTTTTTTATTGTATTTTGCAGAAATAGGCACTCCGTCATCTCTTAATTGTATATCAAGATAATAATTGTAATCAATATATTCAAAATATACGCTAGGTAATATACTTGAGTTTTGGGAATTGTATACATTTATTGATACACCAGGATATAAAAGTCCAAGCATTATACTATATCCGTAAAAACCATCTCCTTTAGATAATTCAAAGAATTTTGAAGGTATTTTCACTTTTTGAACATCATTCTCATAATATGTTACAAAATCTTTTTGTATATCTACAGTTCTTTTTAATCCATTATCAGTTCTGCTTCTTTTTTCCCAGTATCCTTTATCTATTCCTTCTCTAGGTCCTGGAGCTTTATCAATCATGCCAACTATTATATCTGAAGTTTTTTTATTTTTTATATAAATATATCCAACAGTTTCAAATTCATCAGTAGGAAATTGAATCTCTCCAACCCAATTATCAGAACTTACTATATATCCATAATATCTGTCATAGTATTTATTTTTATTTTCCTCTTTTATGCTGTAAATAGCATTTTTATCAAAATTAACCTTATCAGTTTTATTTGATATTACTAAACCACTTATTCCGCCATTTTCTATAACAACATCAACTGAATCATTTCCTGTGCTGTCAGCATTGAAAAATTTCCAAGTAGAATTATACTTATTATCTATTCCTTTAACTGTGTATTTATTTATAGCTTCTGTTGCAGGATTGTTGTAAGATGTAGGGTTTGTTACATTATTAGAATTATTTCCGCAGCTTATGAAGAATATGAATAATAAAAATGTAAAGATGTAGTATATTGTTTTTTTTATCATAGTATATCCTTTATTTTCAATATATTATCTATCTTGTAAATTGTTTTTTATATAATAATATTTACTAAATAGTAATATGATAATAAATATAATAAAGTTAGAAATTTATGTGCTATTTTTTTATTATTTTTTTAAAATTTATGCTTATAAAATAAAAGGCTTGAATCTAATTAAAGACTCAAGCCTAAATATATAATTAATTACTTTAGAGAGATACAAATATTTAAAAGTTATGCCATTATTAATTGACCGTTATTTTTTATGCAGATTTCTAAAGAGTTAGTTAATCTTACTCTGTAAAACTCTATTTTTTTGCTGATTTCAAAAACATAAGCATTATTGTATTTTTTCATTATGTTTTTAATTTTGCTTGCTATAGTTTTTGGAAGTATATTTTCAGATAATTTATCATCGCTGCTTATATAGTTCCAAACTCCGTTTTTGTCAAAGTTTATATAAGTGCCGTTACTTAATTTGATTTCATACTGATCTTTTACTTTATCAATATAAACGATTTTAGCCTTGCTGTAATTAGAAGCTATAAATCTTCTAATGTTTTCAGGTAATTGGCTAGGTGTAATTTTAATAAAAAGGTTTAAGCTGTTAGTCATATTGTATCTCCTTACAGTTGGTATTTGTAAATTCTCTTTACATTTATAATTATAGCAGAATGTAAAAAATAAGCAATATTTATTTACAAATAATTTACAATAATTTTACAAAACTAATTTAAAAATAGATTATTGTAATACATATAATACATAAATTAGCTGTATAAAAAGAATTAGTGTAAAATATATTTACAAATACTGCAAAATTGGCTATAAATATAATATTTTTATATGAAAATTAGAAATGAACTGGAAATTCTAGTTAAAAATTATAATTTTTTAATATAAATATATTAGCTTTTACAGTTAAAAATTTTATTTACATATCCCGCCCTTTATTCTTAAAGGCATCATTATGAAATTTTTACTTTATTTTGTTTTTCTACGCTATTAGAAAATATAGCACCCACCCAGGCTTTATTTAATTTTAAAAATCTATTTAACGCACGATTAACTTAACTTTGTTTATGATTTGCATTAAAATTAAGAATTGTATTATATTTGTAAATTTATTCAGCGTGCGGTGTAAATGTTGTAAAATAAGTAAAAATTTTTATTGTATATTACTCTCTGAATCATTATCTGAATATTTAGTGAAGATAATATTAAGTTTAGATTGAAGAGCTATAATAGAATAAATATATCCAAACGGTATAAATAGAAGTATAGCCAAAACGGCAGCACTTTCACCATAACTGTCTAGTTCAGCCTTTTTGCTCATATCATTAAATACTATTGTTCCATATTTATAGAACCAATATACAGCGAATAATCCGCATGTTATTATTGATAAAACAACAGCCAATGTTGGGTTAATATATTCCTGTTCCATATAGTTATTAACATCATTTGTTGTAACATAAATCCAATAAATAAAATATATACCGCATGTTACTATTGATAAAATTGCTACAGTTAATAATGATTTAGTTTGAAAATTCTTCATAATAAATATATTCACTTATAAAATGTTTTTTATTTAGTTTAATATATAAAAATGTATAATTCAATTATAATTTTAGAATATGTAAAGCTAATAATTTTTGTTATCAATAATAAAAAATTCTCAATAAATTCCGCTTGCAATGTTATATATATTATAGTATCATATAGTATAATATAATTATGTTAATATGGTGATAAATGTTTAAGAAAAAAATCAAAGATAATAGTAATAACAATGTAGTAAAGAAGAAAAAATCAAAGTTAAAGAAATTTATATTAACTATTTTTATAGTATGTTTATTCATATCCGTTACAGTAGGTATAATAGGTATTTACTTTGTCGGAGGCGTATATAAAGATTGGGTAGCCAGAAGAGATCAAAGTATGGCTATGCTTGAAGAATACTATGATATAATAGTTATAAGAGGCAATGAAAAAAGGATAAGATATTTCAATCCTTTAAATCCTTTCGGAGATTCTCCTCCTACAAAGATATATGATAGAAATAATATATTGATAGGTGAGTATATGCCTCCAGCTTATGAGGTTGTTAATGTTGATGATATTAACCCTCTTTTGGAGCAGACATTGCTTTTGATGGAGGATCAGAAATTCTATTCTCATAAAGGTATTAACTATTTCAGAACAGCCTATTTAGGTATTAGAACTATTTTAACTAGAAAAATAATAGGCGGAGGTTCTACACTTACCCAGCAGTTGGCTAAATTATTATTCACTAAAAGCGAAAGAACTATAGAAAGAAAACTTTTTGAAATGTTTGCAGCTAGAGAGATAGAACAGAAATATACTAAGAAAGAAATTTTAGCTATGTATTTCAATACTGTTTATCTTGGAGATGGAAATTACGGATTTGAAGCTGCAGCCAATCATTATTTCAATAAGCCTTTAAGACAATGCAGATTATTAGAATATGCTATATTAGTTGGTATGCTTCCAAACCCTACATACTATTCTATAGTAAATAACCCAGATAACAGCAGAAAAAAAGTAGAGCAGATATTATCAAGACTTGTAAAAAATAAGATTATAGATAAAGAAACTATGGAAGCTGAACTTGCTTTATTTGATAAAGAGTATACTAATATCAATAAGCAGGTAAAAGGTGCTCAATGGAAAATGACAGTAAATAGAACACCTTATGTCAATGAATATGTAAGACAGGAATTATTAAATTATTTTAATAAAGATGAGCTTGCATTATCCGGACTAAAAATATATACAACAGTAAATGAAAGATATTACAGAGTAGCTGATTCTGTTATGAAAGAAAATATAAGAAAATTGCAGGCTAGTTCTTCAAACAGAAGTTATCAGGGGGCAATGGTATCAATAGACCCAAAAACAGGCGGAGTGCTTGTAATGATAGGTGGAGACGGATATACATTGCAAAATCAATTTAACAGAGCCGTTCAGGCAAAAAGACAAATAGGCAGTGTAATAAAGCCTTTTATATATTTATATGCATTTGAAGGGGGAGCACAGCCTTTCTCTACTATGTTAGATACTAATTATAGTTATCCTCAGGGTACAGGAAAGCCTGCATATTCACCTAGAAATTTTGACAGAAGGTATAGAGGCGAAATAACTTTAGAAACAGCATTATCAAAATCTATTAATACAATAGCTGTGAAATTATTAAATGATATAGGACTTTCTTATTTTATAGAACATTCAAGGGAATTTTTTGGAGAAAATGCTTATATACCGAATGCTTTATCTATAGGTTTAGGAACTATGGAGATGAGTCCGCTTGATTTGGCTTCTGCTTATAGTGCATTGGCTAATGGCGGTATTAAATATGAGCCTTATATAGTAGATAAAATAATTGATATGGACGGCAATGAGCTTAGCGTTACAGCTTTGGTTGATAGAACACCACATAAAATAAGTGCAACATCTCCGTCATCTTATTATTTTTTAAATACTACTTTACAGAAAGTAATAGCACCAGGCGGAACAGCATATAGAAGTGCTAATACTTATGGATTTAAATATCCTTCATATTCAGCAAAAACAGGTACTACAAGCGAACACAGAGATAACTGGTTTGCTGCCTATAATGATGAAATAGTTACAATTACTTGGATAGGAAGCGATAGAAATGATTTGCTTCCAAATAATGTTACAGGAGGAGCTACTACTGCTTTAGCTACATTTCAATATCTTGATGCTATAACTCCATCGTCTAAAAGGGAATTTAATTGGCCTGTTCCTAATGATGTATTGATAGTAGAAATTTGCCAGGATTCAGGACTTCCTAGAAATCATACTTGTGTAAATGTAGCACCGCTTACAGTGGGAGGAAATGTTGATTTATCTACTCAATGTCCTATAGATCATATTAGAACAGGTACTCCTAGAAATGATGCAACTAATGATGCTATGATGGAAGATGAGGGAGATTTTTATTATACTCCTTTAGATGAAAATAGTAACAGCTATGATAGTAATCAAAATAACAACATACAAAATAATAATCAAAACAATAATAATATATACTTGCTTCCTGAAGATAATATAGAAGATCCTAGTTTAGGAAATATAAGAAGTTAAAATAAAAAGGGGGCTTATAAAAGCTCCCTTAAATCTAATTTATTTACTATTTATGGAAATAAAAATAAATAATTTTTGTATACTGCTTTATAGTTAAATATTATTATGTTTTTTATCAAAACTATAAAATTATTATTAATATAATTATCTGTTTGTATAATAATCAAAAAAAATTAATTTTTTTGTTTTATTTATGCAAAAAATTTTTTTTAATATAAAATATATAATAATCGGTTATATTATTTATACGAGAAATTTTAAAGGATAAGTATGATTAGTTTTTTTAAAAGTCAATCTACAGAGGCAAGACGTGATTTAATACTTTATGGTCCTATTACTAATACATTAATAATGTTATCTATTCCTACTCTTATAATGAGTATAGTAGTGTCTATGATACCATTAATGGACGGACTTTTTCTTAATAATGTTGCAGGTACTGTTATAGCAAGCAGCGTGCATTTTGCAGAACCTATAATCAATATGATGACGGCATTATCTCAAGGTTTGGGTGTTGCTGCTATGGCTATAGTAGGGCAGTATAATGGACTAGGGGACTTTCAAAATGCAAAAAGAATATCCACACAGATAGTTGTTATAGGTGTAATGTTTGGAATTGCTATGGGTCCTACTCTATATGTTGTAAGTATATTAGTATCAATGAATCTTCTTCCTAATATTAAAGAGAATGTATTTACATATTTATCTTTATACAGCTTTGTTATGCCTATGACATTTTTAGCTGCTTTATATAATGGTATAAAAAATGCTAATGGTAAACCTGAAGCTACTCTTATAAGAAGTATAATATTACTGCTTTTAAAAGTATTATTTAATTTTATATATGTTTATTTACTTCATTTGGGTGTAGTTGGAAGTGTATTAGCTTCATTTTCCACTTATTCTATAGTAACAGTTTGGATGTATTATGATTTATTTATAAAGAAAGGCGATGATAAATTATCTTTAAAAGATTTTAAATTTGATTTTACTGTATTGAAAGAACTTATGATTATAGGTGTTCCTTCAATGCTTAGTACATTTTTAACTAATTTTGGATTTTTACTTATCAATATAGAAGTTGAAAGATATGGAGCTGCAGTATTAAACGGACAGGGTATATCTAATAATATAGTTAATATATGCTTCAATTTTGTTGCTGCTTTTGGTTCTGCTGTTACTACAATGGTTAGTATGAATATAGGTGCGAAGTATAATGATAAAGCTAAAAAGTCTTGTTATACAGGAATTATAATGTCAGTTATTACGGCTGTTATTCTTATAGCTATTATTATACCTCTTACGCCTCATCTTACTATATTATTTACTAGGGAAGCTGAAGACTTATATGTAGCTAATAAATCCCTTCCTATATTTGCTTTTGGAGTATTAGGTTTTGGTGTAGCTATGGTTTCTCAAGGTGCTTTAATTGGACTTGGAAGAACTAGAATACCTCTTATAATAAGCATACTTAGAATATGGGCTTTGAGATTCATATTTATTCTTTTAACAAGCAAGTATTTATCATATTGGTCAGTATTCTGGGGAAATTTATTTTCAAATACTATGGCTGGAGTAATAGCACTTGTCATAATATTAAGAGTGCCTTGGGTTTCTGTTATCAATTTGAAAACACAAAATAGTCTTGTTTTAAGGACTAGATTATTTGTAGATGCTTTAGGAGCTAAATTATTCCCTAAAAATATTGGTAAAAGAAAAGTTTATGTTCAGAAGATGAGAGAGAAATTGAGCAAAATAAAAGACCCTGTTAAACTTGTTTTATTTAGAGAAAAAGAACTTGAAAAGATAGAGAGAATGCAGGAAAAAGAAGAGAGAGAAATACAGAGAGAAGAAAAGAGAAAATTAGAGAGGGCTGAATGGAGAATGCAGCTTGAAGAGATGAAAGAATTGAGAGAGAAAAGAAATCAAGAACGCAGAGAATATAATGAAAATAGGAAAAAAGAGAAAGAGGCTAAAAAATTACAAATGAAGCAGGAAGTTCAGGCTAGAAGAGCAGCAAGACATAGAGTAAGAGAAGAGAAAAAAATAGAAAGCCAAAAACGCAAAGAAGAGAGAAGGAATTTAAGAAATAAAAATAATGATGCAAAAAATAACTGAGAGAATGAATATTTATGAATAATACAACTTTAGTAATATTAATAGCAGGAAGCTCAAGAAGATTTGCCGGTAAAGTAAAAAAACAATTTATAAAGGTTGATAATAAGCCTATATTTATTCATACTCTTATAAATATGCTTAAATTTAATTTCAATAATGTTGTTTTAGTTAGTGCCGAAGAAGAGATAAAAAATATAAAAAAATATATAGAAAAAGAAGAACTCATAAAAGAAAAAATAAAGAAGAATATGCATTATATAAGCGGCGGCAAAGAGAGAGTATATTCTGTATATAATGCTATGACTTTTTTAAATGAGCATAGAGAAGATATTAAAACAGATTATGTATTTATTCATGATGGTGTGAGACCTTTGGTAAAGAAAAAAGAAATTGCCTTATTATATGAAACAGTTTTGAAATATGATGCTGCCATATTGGCTTCTAAGGTTGTAGATACAATTAAAAAGGTTAATGATAATAAAACTATAACAGACACTATTGATAGAACCTATCTTTATAGGGCAGCTACTCCTCAAGGTTTTAAATTTGATAATTACATGAAAGCTATAGAAATGTATATAAATGATAAAGATGCTGGTTTAGTTACAGATGATGCTGAAATATACAGTAAATATTTTGGGGATGTTAAAATAGCTGAATGTTCATCTGATAATATAAAAATCACTAATAGAGAAGATTTAGATATTTTTATAAAATTAAGATAAAATCATATTAATTATTTGCTTTTTTTTTTATTAAATGATAAAATTTTAATAATAAGTTATTAGGGGCAATAATTTTGAAGTGCAATATCTGTGGCAAAGAAAAAGCTGTATTATATATTCAAGAAATAATAGGTAATGAACGCAGAGTAATTCATATATGTAAAGAATGCGAAATGAATGGCAATATTATAGAAAAATGCCTAGAATTAGAGTTTAATAATATTGATACTATATTTCCTAATTATAAATCATTGCCTTCCAAAAAGAAAAAGAAAAAAACTCCGAATTCTAATAAAATATGCAAAGTTTGCGGATATTCTTTAGATGATTTTATAAAAACCGGTGTAGTATCATGTCCTAAATGCTATGAGTATTTTAAATCAGAACTTAGCAAGCATATTAAAAAGATACATAGAGAAAATAAGCATATAGGAAAAATATCAAGTAAAAATTTAACCAATAAAGATATAGAAGCAAAAATTAGTAAATACAGAGAAGAAATAGAACTTCTTATAAAAATAGAGAAATATGAAGAAGCTGCTTTGATAAGAGATAAATTAGAACATTTGAAAAAAGATTTAATATCTAAAAAAACTAAGAGCGAAAAAAAAGATGTCCGTTAATAATACAGCAAATTGGATATATAAAAAAGGTGAAGATGATAATATAGTATTATATTCTAAAATTTCAATTTATAGGAATTTAGATGATATTAGATTCTTTCATAATATGGATAAAGAAGATTTTAATAATACAGAAAATATTTTAAAATCTAATATAGAAGAATTAAATCTTAATTTATCATATAATAAACTTATTGAGATGCCTGCTATTAATATTAGAATGCTTATAGAAAATCTTACTATACCAAACAATAAAAATATAGTGCATGCATCATTATTTACAGATGAAGATGAAGATGTATCTTTATTGATCAATTCAAATGAACATTTAGAAATTCAAACTATAGCAAGAGGATTAGAATTAGAAAAATGCTTTAATAAAGCTTATGAAATAGAGAGTGCTTTAGATCAGAGAATAGATTTTTCTTATGATAAAAAGTTCGGATTTCTTACAAGCTCCCCGAATATAATAGGTACTGCTATGAAGGCTGAAGTTTGTGTTGCTGTACCTTGTCTTACTTGGAAAACTCCTGATAATGTAGATTATATTGTAAGTGAATGCAATAAAAAGGGGCTTGAAGTAAATGTAAAAAATGGTTTGCTTATATTAAGTAACAATATTATGATAGGGGTTACTGAAAAATTCATACTTGATACTATTATAGAAAAAGTTAAAGAGATATCCGAAAAAGAAAAGAAAATAAGAAATAGAATAAAAAAACTCGATAGAGTAAAGGCAGAAGATAGAATATACAGAAGCAATGCCATATTATTAGCAGCAAGATCATTAAAATATAGAGAACTTATCAATTATAGCTTATGGCTCAGATTAGGACTTTATTATGATATTATTGATAATATAAGTTTGGATACTATATATTATATGGCATTTGTAGGTAAGAATGCTCATTTAAAGCATTTATATGAAAAAAGCAGCTATTATAGAAATATCGATGAAATAAGGGCTAATGTTATAAGAGATATATTAAAAAAATAGCTATTTTATAAAGTTAATTTCTACATTGTATTTAAAATTGAAATTCATACCGTAAACATTAAAAGTTAAAATTATATCAGCATTGCATTTAAGACTTTCTGATTTTATAGCATCTAAAGCTGTTTGAAATAAATCCATATATTTGGCCTTAGATTTCATATTCATTTCTCTAGAATCATTTGCAGGAATTTTTATAATATTTGATTCTTCAGATGATACCGAATTAGCAAATATATCACCTGAAGAATTAATTAGGTTTATTTCAAGTTTTTCTATTGGAATCTCAAAAGGTAAATTATTTTTTATTTCCAGCAATGTATTTAATGTAATATCAGATAAAGTCATATTATCTATAGAGGCAGATTTTACTGTTATATCGGGCTTATATTTTTCTATGTACTCCCTTGTAATTTTATCAGCCTCTGATTTTACTTTAGAGCATGATATAATTATCAGCATTAAAAAAGCAGATATTTTAATTAATTTCATGATATTTTATTACTTTATCTTAAAATATTACAGTAACTTTATTTATTCTGTAAATGTTAATTCTTTAGTATAAGGGAATTCAAATTTCATTCCGTATACAGTGAATGTCAAAGTTACTTTAGCATCACATTTAAAAGATTTTGATTTTATAGCATCAAAAGCTGTTGTAAATACATCTAAATATTTAGCTTTAAAATCCAAATTAATATCTCTTGCCTGATTTGCAGGTATCTTTAATGTTTCTACTGAAGTAGCTGTTGCAAAAGTTTTTCCTGAAGTATTAACAAGGTCTATTTTTACTTTATCAATAGGAACTTCAAAATCTAAATTGTTTTTTATTTCAAATAGAGTAGTTAAAGTGATATCCTGTAATGTTACGCTTGATATTTTAGCACTTTTTGCTTTTATATCAGGTTTATGTTCTTCTATGTAGCTTCTTGTAATTTCTCTTGCTGATGACTGTAATGTTTCGCATGAAGATAATACAAATAGCATTGATAATATTGAGATTATAACGGTTATTTTCTTAATCATAAATCATACCTTTTTTATTTAGTCATATTTATATAACAAATATAACTGAAAATAGTAATATATAATAATGTATTATTGATTATCACTAAAAATAAATTAAATAGTTGGTTCTATGAATTATATAGATGTTTTATAATATCAAGTATATCAATATTATGCTCATAATTTTTTAAATTTATTGGTATAATAGAAAACATATTCAATTTAGCAGTTATTATATGAATTTTAAATATTGATTTCTTA
Source organism: uncultured Brachyspira sp. (assembly GCF_944393015.1). GTDB lineage: Bacteria > Spirochaetota > Brachyspiria > Brachyspirales > Brachyspiraceae > Brachyspira. The sequence goes on along the minus strand of NZ_CALXYQ010000012.1, from coordinate 26,886 downwards.
AAATTAAAAAAGTTATTTATTAAGTTTGAAAATTCTTTATTGTATAGAATGACATTAAAAGTAATATCTTTACTTTCCCTTGATTTTATTGATATATTATCGCATTCACTATAGGCAAATTTTTCATTTAAGCAATTAATAAGATTAAGTTTTAGATTTTCTAATTTTATTTTTATAGGATAATTATTTTTTATATTTAATGTTATTTGGAAGTATGTGCTGTCCCATTCAAATTTCTGAAGAACAAAATTTTTAATATTAGCATCAATATGTAATTTCATTATAAATAGATTGTATCATAAAAAAAGTTACAATCTGAATCAGACTGTAACTTTTTATTTTATAATTAAATATTAATTAGCTAATTTTAAATTGCATTCATGCTCTTCTTTTTTGTACATAGCCTGTCTTTTCATAAGAAGATCGAAGTCTATTAAATGTCCATCAAATTCAGGACCTTCAACGCATGCAAATTTAGTTTGATCTCCTACTTTTACTCTGCAGCATCCGCACATACCAGTACCGTCTATCATAATAGGGTTTAAGCTAACAACAGTAGGAAGATTATATTTTTTTGTAAGCATAGCAACAAATTTCATCATAATAGCAGGACCTATAGCTATAACTTCAGAAATTTTTTCGCCTCTTTCATATATTCTAGTAATCATATCAGTTACAAGACCTTTTTCACCGTAACTTCCATTATCAGTACAGATAAGAACTTCATCAGATATTTTTTTCATCATATCTTCCATAATGATAAGTGATTTATCTCTAGCACCCAATATAGAAATAACTTTATTACCAGCTTTATGATGAGCTTCTACTATAGGATGTAAAGGAGCAATACCTACACCGCCGCCGATACCTAAAACTATGCCATCTTTCTTTTCTATATGAGTAGGCTGACCTAATGGCCCTATGATATCCAATATTTCATCACCAACTTTAAGTCCCATAAGTTTAGTAGTTGAATATCCTATACTTTGAGTAACTATAGTAATAGTACCAGCTTCTACGTCAGCATCAGCTATAGTTAGGGGTACTCTTTCACCTTTTTCATCTAGTCTGAATATTATAAAATTACCAGCTTTACGATGTTTAGCAATATCCGGAGCTAGTACTTTCATCATGAAGACCTTTTCTGACCATTGCTCTCTGGCAACTATTTTATAGCCCATAAAATTCTCCTTAAAATCTTAAAATAAAAAAATATTATTCTGCTGAAGAAGTATTATTTTCTTCTGCTGCTGTATTTTCTTCAGTAGTATTTTTTATTAAATCAGAGTGTTTCGGTATTTTTACGCCTAATCTTTCTACTAAGCGAGCTTTTTTACCAACTTTATTTCTAAGATAGTAAAGTTTAGCTCTTCTTACTTTAGCTTTTCTTATGATATCAACATGATCTATTCTAGGAGAATTCAATAAGAATATTCTTTCAACGCCTACGCCGTAAGATATTTTTCTAACAATAAAACTTTTATTAATTCCTTTTCCGCGAATAGAAATCACAGTACCTTCATAAGCCTGTAATCTTTCTCTATCGCCCTCGATAATTTTTACCCATACTTTTACTGTATCACCTATTTCAAAAGGTAGTATGGCTTCTTTTTTATATTTTGCTTCTACTAATCTTATCTGTTGATCCATTTGTAATATCTCCTAATTAATTTTATTTATATTAATGTTATTTAATTTCCGTAAGAATCTAAAATAAACAAATATAACATTATAGAATATAGTTGCAATATTCTAACATAATATGTTAATTTTATCAAGTAAAATTCAAAATAAATTTTAATAATATTAATTTTGTAAATTCTCTAAAAATATTATTTTAGAATCAGAAACCTCCCAATTAGTACTAACATTTTTCTTGTATATCATTTCAAACATCATTTTACCGGCATTGTATCCTTCCATAAATACGCCTTCCATAACAGTAAATGATATTATGCCTGACTTTATTAGGTTTTTTATACTTTCTGCCATACCATGAGTAACTATTTTCTTATCTTTCAATATGCTTTTATCTATCATATCATAAATTTCTTGAGCATATCTATTAATATAAATTCCTTTAATATTATCTTTAGAGCATATTTTTTTTATAGTATATATGCTGTCTTCTATATTTCCGCAATAAATAGGCCCTATAATATCTATTTTAGTATTTTTTATCCTTTGTAAAAAGCCCTCTAAATACATTCCTGAAGAAATATTATCATCTCCATTATCTATAATAAGAAGTTTTTCATTATCTCTTAAAAGATTAGAAACTATTCCAGCAACTATAGAGCCTTGTTTTATATGATTAGGCCCTACATGAGGTATATTTTCAGATAATCTTGTTCCTATAGATATTATATTTATTTTACCGAAATATGGTTTTAGTATATTATATATTACTTCTCTATTTAATGGTGTTATTATTAAACCATCAATATTACCTTCTTCTAAGATGTTTTTTAAAATTTCTACCTGTTTGTCTGGAGAATGTATTTCTGTTGGTGTTATTTTTAAATTATAATTATATATAGAATATTCTTTTTGAATAGTATTAAGTCCGCGTACTATTTCTTTTGTATAAAATTCATTAAAAGAATTGGCTATAAGACAATGAACAGTTTTTTCTTTTTGATTTGCTAAAGAGCTTCCTATATAATTTTTTTCATAATTCAGTTCTGAAGCCAATTCTAATATTTTGGATTTAGTTTCTTCTTTGATAAACTCGCTTCCGTTTATAGCTCTAGCTACAGTTGTTCTGCTTATTCCAAGTCTTTTAGCTATTTCTTTCTGTGTTACTCTTTTTAGGTTTTTCAATTCTATTACATTATCATTCATGATGCTTTATACTATCCGGATATTTAGTTATTTATATTATAGTAAAAGTTTTAATTTTTGCAAATATAAATGATATATTTTCATTTATTGAAACATATGTGAAGTTTGTGCTATAATATTAGTTCCTGTTTCAAATTTTAAGAAAGGAAATTTCCCCATTATACCGGCTACAATGCTTGAAGGAGGAGTTGTTGTAAGTCTATTATATTCTAATACATGATCATTATAAGTGGATATATATTTTTTTTCATCTTCTATTATAGGACGCATTTCATTTAAAGCTGCTATATAGTTTTGATTTGTCCTTAAAACAGGGTAATTCCTTGCTGTATAATTAATTTTATTTATATTCTCTGTTATTCTTGCCTGTATATACTGATATTCCTGAAATGTTAATGGCTTTTCTATCAAAGTAGAATCAGCTTCTATTGATTTTATTCTTTCTATATAATTACTTAAAGAATGCAAAACATATACATCTATTTTTGGTATTACAGATACCGCATTATAATAATTTTCTGAAGCTATATTTTTTTTATAATAAGTATCTAATATAGAGTCCAATGATTCTCTGGATAATTTTTCTTCTGATAAAATAGATTCTTTTATAGAAGTGGTAGAAACTATCATAAATATGCTGATAGCTATTATATTCACTATAATAAATATTACTGCTACCGCAGAACCTCTCATATATTTTACATCTCCATTTTTATTGTTTAATTATTTATCATTTAAGTGGAAATTATATATTATATGTCTTATTAATTCAAATTCATTTATGTGATAAATTATCATTTGAAAAGCAATATTTTACCTTGACTTTTTTACTTTATATATATAAAATTATTCAAAAAAAATATGAAATATTTTACATATAGTATTTTTATGTAAAAATTAGGAGTTTTTCTTATGTTAAAGAATAATATTTTCAAAATAATTATAGCTTTATCAGCGGTTTTATTTATATTTATAGGCTGTAAAAAACAAGCTGATAAAAATAAATTATATATTGGAACTAATGCTGAATTTGAACCTTTTGAATATAGAGATGGAGACAAAATTGTTGGTTTTGATGTAGATTTAATTAATGAAATAGCAAAGATTATTGGAAAAGATATTGAGTTTGTAGATATGGCTTTTGACGGACTTCTTCCTGCTTTACAAGCTAAAAAAATAGATGTAATTATTGCTGGTATGACAGCAACTGAAGATAGAAAGCAATTTGTTAATTTTTCAGATCCTTATTATGAATCTAAACAAACTATATTAGTTCATAGAGATAATAAAGATATTATTGGCTTTGATAGTTTACAAGGTAAAAATGTTGGTGTTGTATTAGGTTATACTGGTGATTTAACTGTAAGCGAGATGTCTAATGTAAATGTTCAGAGATATGGTGCTACATCAGAGGCTGTAATAGCTTTGAAAAGCCAAAAAGTAGATGCTGTAGTTTTAGATTCTGAACCTGCTAAACAATATTTTGATAAAAATGATGATTTAAAATTAGTTATTAACCTTACAGATTCAGTAAGTAGTGAAGAGTATGCTATTGCTATGAGAAAAGAAGATACTGAACTGCTTGCTCAGATAAATGAAGCTTTGCAAACTATTAAAGATAATGGCACTTATGATGCTTTAATAAGCAAGTATTTTGGGGAATAATATATATTTTATATCTTCTTCTTATTTTCTCGTTTTTTTATGAGATTATAAGAAGAGGATATATTTTTTATAAGGGTTTATATATATGCTTGAATATTTAGAACTTCTAAAGTTAATATTCATATCAAATGAGAGATACATCTATATTATAAAAGGATTATTATTTTCTGTAGGAACAACAGCATGCTCTACTATAATAGGTGTTATACTAGGTATATTAGTGGCATTGCTTCAGCTTTCCGAATTTTATCCGTTCAAAAACTCTAAAAAGTTCAAAGATTTCAATCCTTTATCAAAATTGGCATTCTGGTATGTAAATATTTTAAGAGGAACTCCTGTTGTAGTACAGCTCATGATATGGGCTAATGTTATTTTTGTTGATAGTTTAAGAGATACTCCTATACTTATTATAGCTGCAATTGCTTTTGGAATAAACTCTGGTGCTTATGTTGCTGAAATTATAAGGGCAGGAATACAAAGTTTGGATAAAGGACAAATGGAAGCGGCAAGGGCTTTAGGTATGAATTATTCTATGTCTATGAAAGAGATTATAATACCTCAGGCTATCAAAAAAATACTTCCTCCTCTTGTAAGCGAGTTTATAGCATTGCTTAAAGAAACTTCTGTTGTTGGATTTATAGGCGGTGTTGATTTGCTTAGATCTGCAAATATCATCACAAGCCAAACATATAGAGGAGTTGAGCCTTTAATTGCTGTGGGGATAATATATTTTATACTTACTTCTGTATTTGCTATGATCATGAAGAGAGTAGAGGAGGGTTTGAGAGAAAGTGATTAAGGTAAGAAATTTACATAAACAATTCGGAAAATTAGAAGTTCTTAAAGGTATAGATGTTGATATTGCAAAAGGCGAAATTATTGCTGTAATAGGACCTTCAGGAAGCGGTAAATCAACATTTTTAAGATGCCTAAACAGACTTGAAGAACCTTCTCAAGGTGATATTATAATAAAAGGCAAAAATATCATGGATAAGGATACTGATATTAATGTTATAAGGCAGGAACTTGGAATGGTATTTCAGCATTTCAATTTATTTCCTCATAAAACTGTTATGGAAAATATCACTTTAGCCCCTATGAAAGTAAAAAAAATTTCAAAAGAAAATGCTGAGAAAAAGGCCATAGAACTTCTTAATAAAGTAGGGTTAGTAGATAAAAAAGATGTTTATCCAAGCAAACTTTCCGGAGGACAGAAACAGAGAATAGCTATAGCTAGGGCTTTGGCTATGGAGCCTGATATTATGCTTTTTGATGAGCCTACTTCTGCATTGGATCCTGAAATGATTAAAGAGGTTTTAGATGTTATGATAGAGCTTGCAAGAGAAGGCATGACTATGATAATTGTTACTCATGAAATGGGTTTTGCTAAGAATGTTGCTACTAGAATACTTTTTATGAATGATGGAAAGATACTTGAAGATGAGAAGCCTAATGAGTTCTTCTCTAATCCTAAACATGACAGAGTTAGAGAATTCTTGTATAAAGTATTGAATCATTAATTTTTTATTATTGCTAGTGATAAATTTATTATTACTAATAAAAATTGTTCGCTCGCTAAAGGCTATGTCAAGTAAACTTGCAAGAGGCTCACAATTTTTATTTTAAATATTTTTAGCTGACAACTAAAGTTATCAGCTTCTCGTTTATCGCTTTAAAAAATTAATATATCATTAATAATTATTTTATCATATAATAGTTTTATATGTTTTAACCTTAAATTAGTAAAATAAAAAATAATTTTTATCATCAATAATAATAAAAGTTTTTTATATTTAAATAACGTATATTTTTAAGGAAACAAATAATGGTTTATGAAATATTTTCTAACAAACTTTCAATAGGAATCATATCTTATGTTGTATTTATAATATCAGCAAGCACTCATGAATATTCTCATGCAAGGACTGCATTTATGTTCGGTGATAGAACTGCTATGAGGCTTGGAAGACTCACTCTCAATCCTTTAGCACATATTGATATATTGGGAAGTGTGATTCTTCCTATACTTGCTGCAGTTACAGGTATTCCAGTTATAGGATGGATGAAAGCTGTTCCTGTTAATCCTAATAACTTTAATAATTTTGAAAGAGATCAGGCTTTAGTATCATTTGCAGGTCCTTTTGCTAATCTTATGATAGCAACTGTATCATTTATCATAATGAAAATATTAACATTTACAGTTGATGGTACTTTTATAATATATAAAATAATGATGTTTTTACAGAATAATAATAATGGCTTCTCAAATTTTCTGCTTAATGCTTTGCCTATAGTTTTAACAATGTTATTTATGTTTTATATGATTAATATAATGCTTATGTTCTTTAATTTACTTCCTTTTCCTCCATTAGATGGGGGTTGGATATTGAGATTTTTCTTATCCCCAAAGGGCAAAGATACCTATGATAGAATATATCCTTATGGATTTTTAATACTTTATGCATTGCTTTTCTTTGGTATATTAAGAACAATATTAGCATTTATACAAACTATATCTCAGCATTTACTAGGAAAGAGTATTAATATTATATTTTCTATATGATATTTTTTATTTATTTAAACTCCACCAACCGCCTTTAGGAGTATAGAACATATATTCTATAGCAAAATTAAATGTTGATGTATTAGGGGCATTACCAAAACCATATACTGTTTTCTGATATGATACTGTCATATACAAGAAGTCTGATATTGTGGCTTTAAATTTAACGAATATATCTAAATAAGAAAGGCTTGACTGTTTTGTATATGGGAATATATAATTAACACCTGTATATAAAGTGATAAAAGGAGATGTTATGATCTCTAGTCCTCCAGATATCTCGCCTGTATTAAGAATATCTTTTAATAGATTATCCCTAGTATCAAAAGTATAGCAAAAGAAGAAATTAAGAGGTATTACTTTAGGAATTCCTGCTAACATTATAGTAGTGTATATATTGAAAGGATCTTTGATGTCAGAATATATATGAGTATTTTTCATAAAACTGTAGCTTAATCCTACTTTAACACCTATAGATAAATACCAATCTAAAAGTGTAGCTTTCATAGTGGCATTAATAGAATCAAAATTAAATTCATCAATCATATTTGTAGCACTTGTTATATCGTTTCTCCAATCCTGCCTTTGATACGTGAAGCTTGTTGATATACCTAATTCTAAATATTTAATAGGTCTTACTTTAAAATAGGGCATAAATGTGAAATATAAATCTCTTCTGCTTATATTTGGATTATTAGGATCTAATGTTTGTAATTTTCCGTTTTGAAACCAGCTATTATATTCAGAAAATATTCCTCCTATACCTACAGAAAACATCTTATTTTTTTCTATAAGCGGAGTTACATCGAAATCAAAATCGTTTCTTCTTGCAAAAGATATTTGCGAAAAACAGAATAATATAAAAAATATAAAGTATATAATTGATAATCTATTTTTCATAATATTAGTTAATAATTATTTTTTCAATAATAAATCAATATTTTTTTCTATATTGTATCTGTATCTTAAATCTGTAACTAATATTTGATATTTTTGCTGAGTTTTAGCTTCTATTACTAAACTAGCTAATGCTTTTTGAGCATCTGCATAAGGCAGAGAATCTATATTATACATTTTACCATATCTTTCATAAGCTAAATTAATTTCTTCTTCTGTAGGAGTAGGTATAGTTGATCTTATAGTTTTATCTATATAGTGTGATGTAACAGCACTTCTAGTCAAGAAATTTTCTATAGATTTAGCTTGAGTAGTTTCATAGAATCCTTCTTTTTTAGCTTCATACATCATAATTTCTCTAGCTACAAAAGCTTTGAACATTCCTTCTTTAGCCTGAAGTTTTAAAGCGGCTGGGATATTTGCTCCTGCCTGTTTTATAGATTCATTAAACATATCATTAAATTCTGATAAAGGTACAGTTTCTTCTCCTATGGTAACGCAAGGATCTGTATCCATAGAATATTTTACATTATATTTAGTTTTTCCTGTTTCTATGATTTTATCATATTCATTTCTCATACGCTCTTGAAGAATTGTTGTTTCTATTTCCATAGCAACCTGCTCATATCTTACATTAGGACCTACAGCAGCTCTTATTCTTGATATATTGTCATTGAAAAATTTTCTTTTTTCGGCATCTGTTACCACAGCGAAAGTGTCAGATACTTTACTTTGCATATAGATTTGTGATAATTGATTATCTCTTTCTTTAGATATTAACTTTAATACCTCTTCATCTTTATCGTATCCTTCTTCAACAGCTTTCAAATATACAACTTCCTGTTCTATAATCTGAGAAGCAAACTGCCATAATTGAAAATCATTAGTAAGTAGAGCATTAACAGCTTCTTCCGGAGCTCCTCTTAAAACTGTAAGATTAGATATTTCAGATAGGCACTCTTCAACAGTTATAAGTTTTTTTATATTTCCTTCGCCGTCTCTTATTCTAATTACCCAATTGGTATCCTGTGAATATAAGAAAGTAGAAAATAAAACTATGCAAAAAATTGAAAAAAATATTCTTTTTATCATAACAAAACAATTCCTAAATTATAAATCAAAAATCATCATTTTCTGTGAAATCATCTCTTTTTCTATTTTTGCCAGTAAATAAGGCAAATATAGATTTGAATATATTAATAATGCTAAAATTATTAGATATATCTGTAGTTATAGAACTGAAATTATTAATACTATTAGTTAAACTGTTAAAAGAATCATGTATACTATCTAATGTTACTTTAACTTTATTGGCTTCATCATTTACTGTATCGGCAATACTTCCTATTTTTTCACTAATAGATTCGATATTTTCAAGTATTCTATCGAACCTATTAGTAAATCTAAAATAACCTGCAAGTAAAACAAAAAATATAGCTAATACCAATATCAATATAGAAATAGCTATGAAAGCTAAAGATATAGCTATAACATTAATTTGAAATGTAATATCTTGCATATTAATTATTATTCTTCAACAGTTTCTTCAGAAGTTTTTTTCTTTCTTTTTTCAAAGAAATCATTAGTTCTTTCTTTTCCTTTTTCAACTAACTCTGAAGTTTTTAATACACTTCTATGGTAAATATCATCTACTTTATATTTGATATTGTCCATAGTTTCTTTGATATCTTCTCTTGTTTCTTCACCTGCTTTTGGAGCAAATAGTACACCCAATGCTAAACCAGCTGATAAGCCTAGTAAAAATGAAAACATACCTGATACTTCTTTAGACATAATAATATCCTCCTAGTTATATAACTTAACTTTAATATTAAATTTAATTTACATTTTTGTCAACTAATCAAAAATGTATTTATGATATAAAAACTGTAAATAAACCAATAAGTAATATTGTTTTTTTGTATAAAAAGCATTAATATGTATGATAGTTTTTGTAAAATTATTATTAGTTAATTTTATATGAGTATATAGCAACAATAGGAGTTATTATGGAATTAAAAGTATTAAATAAGCAAAACAATTCAAGAATGTGTTTAGTATGCGGATTTAAAAATGATTTAAGTTTGAAAGCTGAATTTTATGAATTAGAAGATAAATCATTATGTGCTTTGGTAACTTTCAAAGATGTTCACCAAGGTTATCCTTCAAGAGTTCATGGCGGTATACTTGCAGCCATTTTAGATGAAACTATAGGAAGAGCTATGATGCCTTATACTGGCGAAGATAAATGGGGTGTTACTATGACACTTACAACAAAATATAAAAGACCTGTACCTATTAATGAAGAAATTAGAATAATAGGAAAAATCACTTCAGGAGACGGAAGAATTTTTGAAGGCGAAGGTTATATACTTCTTAATGATGATAAAGTGGCAGTAACAGCTAAAGGTACATATATATGCATGAGTCTTGAAAAAATAGCTGAAATGGATCCTAATAATGAAGAAGATTGGGCGGTAGAGAAAAAAGAAACTGACCCTACAACAATAAATATACCTTAATAAACTTTTATTTAATAAAAAATTATTCCCAAATACTATAATAAACTTTTTTATTAAACAGCTTAAATATGAGTAAAAAATTTGTTATGTCATATAGCGGAGGAAAAGACAGCACTTTGGCATTATACAAAATGATTAAAGACGGATATATTCCTCAGTATATAATGACCACTATAAATGAAGAAGATAAACATTCATGGTTTCATGGAATATCTAAAGAATTATTTGATGAAGTAAGTAAATGTTTAGATATTCCTCATATTGCTATCAATACCACACATTATACTTATAGAGTAAATTTTATAGAAGAATTAAAAAAAGTCAAAGAAGAAGGAATTAATATTTGTGCTTTTGGAGATATAGATATTCAAATGCATAGAGATTGGGCTGAAAATTTATGTAAGGAATCAGGTTTTGAATCAAAGTTTCCTTTATGGCATCAGTCAAGAATATCATTAGCGAGAGAATTTGTTAATGCCGGTTTTAAAGCTAAAATAAAAATAATTGATACATCAAAACTTGATAAAAAATATTTAGGTATTGATTTTACTAATGAACTTATTGATGAATTTATATCGATTGGAATAGACCCTGCAGGAGAATCTGGAGAGTTTCATACATTTGTATATGACGGCCCTATATTTAAAAAGCCTCTTGATATCAAACTATCAGAAATACATGATTTTGAAAATCATTCAAGTATCAATATTTATATAAATATTAGCACTATTTAAAAATTATTATATAATTAAACATTTAATATTATATAATTAAGTATATTCTTTATATAAAATATTGATTTTACTATAATATGTTATATACTAAAAAATTATATATAAAATTATTTTTTACATAAATATGTATGATTATGAAGCCTAAAGTAATTATAAAAAAAATAATACATATTAATGATCAGGATAAAGCATTAAAATCAATAGTTTTCAATAGAAAAGTTGTTGTAAAGAAAAAAATTATTATAAATAATAAGGATAATGATATTATGTCTAACAATATATATCTAAGATATAGTGATGAAGAAAAAGATAGAGGCAGACTTAATTCCAGCATAAAAGAATTAGAGAAAAATTTTCCTGATATTTTTCAAGATATAGAAGATAATAATGAAAAATTAAGCTTGTTATTGAGAGAGTGTTTTATAGAAAATTATAATAATACTTGTTATTTTACAAATGCATCTCATACATATATAGATAAAAAAGGTGCGGAAAGAGAATCAAGAAAATTATATTTAAGACCTCAAAAGACAAGATTTTTGGAAGACAATATCAGTGATGATTTAACTTTATCTTTTAGAGGATATATAAGGGAAGGATTTTTTGTTATAAATGAAATATCAATCATCGGTAATTATGAAGGATGCAAAGAATTTGAAACAGAAATAACTGTTACGCCTTATCATACCAATATACCTTCAGGATACAGAAAAGAATGTTTAAATGAATTAATAAATACTACAGAATCTATAAGAGAACATTTAAATACTAATCTTGAAAACTGGGAAGGATATTTAAATTGGAGAGAAGAGCTTGTAAAGATAAGATTGGTTGGTATAAAATATTTTAATTACTATTATAATGAGGAAAAACAGCTTATAGTATTTCAATTAGCTGCTCCGTCAAAGGCTGATTTTGATAAAATAAGAAGATATTTCAGAAGGGAAAGCGTAAAAGTATTTGATAATAAGTATTCTACAAATAGATGGGTATTTCGTTTTAATGAAAGAAACAGAAGCGGAAAAAATGCTGTTAGTTTGGGCAAGTTCTCTATGATAATAAAAGAAATGAATTCTAAACCTTCTGAAAAAGAAGTAGAAGAATTAACAAAGCAACTAGAAAATAAAAAAGAAAAGGAAGAGATTTTGTAATACTTGAAGATTTTAAAGAAGATATAGAGTCAATTTCAGATAATCCTTATTTTATAGAAATGGCTTTTGAATTAGATGAAGATACTTTAGATGATATAAAAGACAGAGATTTATCAAAAGAAGAAATAAAACAGTATGTAGAAGAAAATATATTTAAATATTTCAATGATGATGGTTTTATAGCATTATCTGCTGTAGGGGATTTTGCTTTAATAAGAAGACTTAGAGAGTCAATAGCAAGTTTAAAGAGAGATGAAGGATATTGTCCTAATCTTCCTTTATGGTTATTCGATATAAGCAAGGCAGAAATACCAAATATTGATGATATAAAAATAGATAAATGGCTTAATAAAGGAATAGAAAATAACAGAGAACAAAATATAGCTGTAAGAAAAATGCTTGCTACTAAAGATGTTTGTTTAATACAGGGCCCTCCGGGTACAGGTAAAACTACAGTTATAGCTGAGGCAATATATCAATTTGCTTTAAGAGGAGAAAGAGTATTAATAGCTTCTCAAACCAATTTAGCTGTTGATAATGCTTTAGAAAGATTAGCAAAAGAACCTATTATAAGGGCTATAAGACTTAATGCCCAAAAAAGTACAGAAGATATTGAACATATGACTGAAAATAAAGTATTAAGTTTCTTTTTCAGTAATATATCTGATAAATTAAAAAATGAGTATTTAAATAATTGGGAAGCAAGCGAAAAAATCGTAAATAATTTGGATTTATACTTGAGAGATATTAATCAGTATTTATCAAGAATAGATCAGTATACAAGTAAATTAAGTAATTTAAAAGAAGAAAAACATAACTTAAGTAATGAGATAAGTAATTTAAATGAAGAGATTAATAATATAAAAAATAAAAATAATGATTTAAATATAATAAAAAATCAAATTAACATTTTTACTAAATTGATAAAAGAAAATAAAGAAAATAATGATGTTGAATTTGTACTTCCTAAAGATTATATTAATTTAATATTAAACAATATAAATGATAAACTTCATTCTCTAGAAAAGATTAAAATTGATACTATTAATCTTAATATAGATAATATGTCAGAAGATATACTTACAAAAGGATTAAAAGGTATTTATAAAAATATTAATTACTTTAATAATATGAAGAAGGATATAGAATCTTCCGGTAATACTAAAAACTCTCCTGAAGTACTTCTTTTAGAAAATAGAATAAATGAAATAAGAGATAAAATGAATGATCCTGATATATCTGATGATGATTATGATAAACTTTCAAAAGAATTTAGGAAGCTTAAAAAAGAGAGAGCAGAATTAAAAATTAATAGTTTTGAATTAAAAGAAACTTATAAAGCATTATTAGATGAAAGTATAATAAATGAATATAACAATTCTAATAATACTAATATTATAAAAGAATGTATAAATAAAAATATTTCAAAAATAGATGAAATAGAAAAAGTATTTGATAATATAGAAGAATATTCTAATACTTATAAAAATTCATTGAAAGCAGAAGATACAAAAGAATTAGAAAGTCAGTTAAGAACAGCTGAGGGCAGAATAAGAACTATAGATGAAGATGAATATAATTTAATAAATAGTATAAATGAAGATAAGAAAAAAATAAGAAATATTAAACAAGAAACAAATATTCCAGATGAAACTCCTAATAATGAAATTTATAATGTTTTATCTTCAAAAAGAGATGAAGCTAAAAAAATTTTAGAAAATCAAAAAGATTTTAGAAATAAATTTGGTTCTTTCATAAAAGATTTTAATGAAAGATTAGAAAAAATAGATATCAATTATGAAAATGAATATTTTAAAGATACATATATAAATTCATGCAATGTAGTTGGTATGTCATGCACTGAAAATACTAAAACATTGGAAGATAAAGGCTTTAATGCATTTGATGTTGTTATAATAGATGAGGTTAGTAAAGCAACACCTCCTGAATTATTAATGCCTATGCTTAGAGGGAAAAAAGTAATACTTGTAGGCGACCATAGACAGCTTCCTCCTCTTTTCGGAGAGTATGAAAAATCATATAAAGAAATTATTGATACAATAGAAGATACAGATGAAAATAAACAGGTGAAAAGTATTCTTACAGAAGAAAACTTTAATAAATACGAAAATATGGTAACTTCTTCAATATTTAAAACTTATTTTGAACAAGCACCTAATGAGATAAAGCATTCATTATTAACTCAGTTCAGAATGCATAGCCATATTATGGAAATAATAAATAGATTCTATGAAAACAGATTAAAAGCAGGTGTACCAAAAGATAAAGAAGATACAGTTAAAGACCATCAATTGGAAATAAAAAGAACAAACAGACTTTCATTTATTAAAAGAGATAGACATGCTTATTGGATAGATTCTTCCGAAATAAAATTATCCCAAAATAAAAAAGCCTCTATATATGAATCAACTACTCAGACAAGCACATCTATTCATAATGTACTTGAAGCACATATAGTTATGGAATTATTAAAGCAAATAGCAGTAGCATATAAGAAATTAAATTTAGAAAAAAAGGTTCAAGTTGGTGTGATAAGTTTATATCAATTGCAGGTTAATAAACTAAGAGCAATGTTAAAAAATGAGAGAAGAAAATTTGATTTTTCTGCTATAAACATAGATATTAACACCGTTGACAGATTCCAAGGTAAAGAAAAAGAAATAGTAATAGTAATTTTGGTAAGAAATCCTCAAACAGGAAAATCAAAATCTAAACATATTACTGCTTTTGAAAGGGTAAATGTTGCTTTTTCAAGGGCTCAAAACGCTTTAATAATAGTAGGAGCAAAAAATCTATATGAAAAATTAAATGTTGAACTTCCTAATATGGATAGAGAAGGAATAACAAAAAGAAAAGTATATAAAGAAATACTTGATTATTTATATAGAAATGCCTGTGTTTTTGAAAGCGATACTGTAGTAGATTATAAAAAAGCGGATGTAATACTAAACGAATATAATAATAGTTCTAAAAAATAATAAAAGATAATAGCAGATAATAAAGGAAATAATTTATGAAAGAAATATCATCAATATCTTTTTCTAAACCTTATATAAAATATAATTCTATTGTATATCATTTTACATCAAGAAAATCCACTACTATAGAATGGGTTATATTAGAATTAATAAATAGATACCATAATGACAATGAATACAATTCTATATCCATTAAAACAATACTTGAGAATATGCTTTTTATACCAGATTCTGATATTTTGGTATTACCATCTCTTATTGAATTGATTAATTTAAATGCCATAGAAAGTGATTTGTATATAGATGAAAATACATCTTTAAGCAGTATTTCATTATCTCAAATAAGGCTTACAGATTCAGGAAAAGAACTTCAGGCAAAAGGATTAATACCTGGAAAAGAAGCAGATGACAGTGTGGATTTTATTTATGATATAAGTGAAAATCAATTTGATTTATATGATGATAAACTTAAATTTGATAATTTTCCCAAAGGTATAAAATTGGCAGATGATGATTCAGAAGAAAATGATGACTACTATGAAGACGATGATTATGACTATGAAGAAGATGATGATGATTGGGATAATGACGATGATGACGACGACGATGATATATTTGATTTTAATAGAGCAAAATCTATATTAGAAGAATTAAAAAATAAAAATAAATTTTCCTGGCTTCAGCCTACTTCAGAAATAAGAGATATTGACAGAGGCCGTTATTTTTATCTTTGGAAAAATTTTAATGACAGAATATATTTACTTGAAGATGGTAAAGTAGAATTAAGAGATAGAAAAAATAATGATGATTTTAATAAATTATTGATAGAAAATATAGATAGTGTAGAAACATTACAAAACAATTATGATGATGATTTAGACTTATATGATTTTAATTATAATAATTTCTCTAAAATACTTAATATATATGAAACTTCAAAAATTGATGAAAAATTAAAAAATATATTAGGTAGTAAAGATTTTGTTATAGTAAATAAAAAATTATATCAAGATGAAATAAAATCTAATTCTAATCTTTTATTGGTATGCGGAAATGATAATTTTTCTATAGATATAAAAGATAAAAAAATGACATTATATATTGAAGATGATATGATATTAGAAAATTGTATTGCATTAAACAAAGATAAAACTAATGCATGCATATCAAATTTCAGAGTTCATAATGATTTTGGAGAGGGAATTATTAGTTTAGGATATTCTGTTTTATATCAGAATGATTTTAATGAAATTGCTTCAGAGTTAATAAATAAATACAAAATAAAAGATGCAAGAATATTATTAATATCTCTCATTATTGGAGGCATTGAAGCATTTAGAAATAATGTTTTAGACTTATTTAATTATATAGAAAAAATTGATGATGCTCTAAACTTTATGAATGATATTATTTATAATGCTAAACAATTAAGATTAGATAATAATCAGTCTGTAAATATTATCAATCATATACTTTCAAATAATCAAAAAGTTAATGATGTAAAAACTATAAACTTATTGATATCATATTTGATGCCTATAGTTAATAGTAAAATATTAGATAATAATGCAATTTCAAAATTATATTTAAGCATTATAAAAAAGAATAATATAAAGTCTATAGATTATAATGATTTGAATGCTTTATTTGATTATTTAAAACATATAAAAGCAGAAATTAAAGATCTTGACAGCGTATCTAAAAACTTATATCAGAATGCATTTATAGATATGATGAAAAAATATATGTCTAATACAGAATACAGATTTGAAGAGTATTCATCTATAGAAAAATCTATTAATAGTTTTGCTAATAATATAAAAAGCATAGAAGAAAGTTTAAAATTAAAACAAGGAGATATTTATAATAATATATCAGCTTCATCTTTAAGCCCTAAAATAATAGAATATTACAAAACTTCTAAAGATAAGGATAAAATACTTAATAATTTAAATAATATAGATAAAATATTAAAAGATATCTCATCAAGACTTGAAGTCACTAAAGAAGACTTCAAAAATAATGGTATTATTAATTCAGCATTAGAAGGCATAAAGTCAGCAGTTTATAAACTCAATGATAAATCAATAAATAATTTCAGTAAAGTTTATGCAGTTGATACAAATGTACTTATGAATGAGCCAAAAATATTTGAATATATAGACAGCAAAACTCTTTTGGTAATACCTCTTACAGTTATAGAAGAATTAGATAAATTAAAAACAAATGAAGATGAAGATATAAAATTCAAAGCTAGAGAAGCTATAAGAAATATAGAAGATAATAATAATAAAGCAAACATAAGAAAAGAAGATTATGATAACAGTATATTGCCTAAAGATTTTGATAAAAATAAAAATGATAATAAAATATTAGCTACTGCAATGAAGTTTTTAGCTAAAGATGCTGTTCTTATAACAGATGATAATAATTTAAAAGTTAAAGCGGATTCTCAAAATATAAAATACATTTCTTTGGAAGATTTCAAAAAGAATAATTCTAATAAGAAAGATGTAAGTCAAAAATATAATAATAAAAAGAATGAGAATAAAAAAAATAATAGTAAAAAATAAGGGGGAATTATGAGTCATCATGATAGCTATTATTATGAATTAGAAAGAAAAAGGCAGGAGCAATTAGCAAGACAAAATGCTCAAAGAGATGTAATGAATGCTATTGCAAGACATAGAGATTCTATACAAAATATTATTAATGAAGGTCTTGATAAATATGTATCTATACAAAATATAAAAGGGGAAATTCAAAATATAGAAAGAATTGTTAATACAGATCCTTTTGCAGCAAGAAATTTAAGTTATCAATTATCTTCTGATATAAATTATTTGAGAAATGAGGCATTGAATAGAAAAAGAGAAGAAGAAAGAATAATAAAAGAACAAAAAAATAAAAATAAACAGGCAGTTTTAGATTATTTTAATAAGACTATAAGTGCTATAAACGATATTATTCTAATTGATTTTGCTAGAGATAAATTTGACATGTTTAGAAATGAGTTATTAAATGATGAAGGTGTTACAGATAAAGAAATGAGTGTTCACAGTAAAAATATAGAAAGCAGAATAAAAAGCATTATAGATGAAGCTAATGCCAATGCAGGCGAATGGAGAGCAAAAAAAGAAAAAGAGAGAGAAAAAAGAGTACTGCAGACAAAAATAGAAGATATTGAAGATAATCTAAAAAAAGAAAATATAGAAAGCAAGGAGAATATTGAAAAAAGAGATAAATTATTAAAACAGATAGAAACTGCTAAAGAGTCTTTGAATAATTCTTCAGATAATATTGAGAATGTAGTAAAAGATGTTGAAATAATAGATAAAGAAACAGATGATATACGAATAACAGAAGAAGTGAGAAAAGAGGTAGTAAAATCTATAATAAAATCATTAAAAGGAAGTGAGTTTGAAGTTTCAGCTCCTGAACTTATAAAAGATGATAACGGAGGAATAGTAAGAATAATAGCTAAAAAACCTTCTGGAAAAAGAGCTGTATGTAAGGTTGGACTTAATGGAAAATTGGAATATATTTTTGATAATTATGAAGGTTTGACTTGCGTTAAGGATATAGATAAATTTAATAAAGATTTGGAAGAAATTTATTCTATAAAATTATCTGATAAAAAAGTATTATGGGAAAACCCTGACAAAATATCTAAAGGTGCCATAGATATTGATAAGCATAATGAAAGAACATTATAAGGAGTTTTATTTATGGAAGAGAGAAAAATTGATTTATGGATTGAAAGATTCATAAGAGATTCTAAATTAAAAGGTTCTATTATTTTAAGCGGAAATTCTTCTGATATAATAAGAAATAGAAAAACTGGAAAATATGAATATATTTCAAATTATATTATTAAAATTTTGAATGAAGACAGTAAATTTAATAATGTGATAAAATGGGATAGAGTTGATGGAATTGATTATGATGTTTCAAAGATTTCTAATTTAACATTTGGAGAAGAAAAAGCAAATCAAGCTCCAAGCAATGCTTATGATTTAGGCGATGATGATTTAACAGATAATAACAATAATAATAAAGGTCCAAAATACAAAGATATTAATGAGTTTTTTAATTATGTGCTTCAGCAAATAAAATCAAAATCAAATAACCGTATATGTTTTATTATAGATTATTCTGATTATATATTTGGTGCTAATGCTTCTCTATCAGAAAATGAAAGAAATTGGCTTTCTATAATAGGAAAGGCTTTAAGAGAATCTATGAATTATGATATGTTTGATAATGATTTTAAAGAACAAAAAAGATCAATAATCATAATTACAAATAAACTCTCAACAATACCTTCATCATATTATTTAAATAATCCTGATGTAAGCTGCATTAATATACCAACTCCGGCAAGACCTGAAAGAGAAAATTTTATATTAAATAATGAAAGTTTAATAAATTTAGATCCGCCATTAGATGAAAACAGAAGAAATGATTTTATAGATTCTTTGGAAGGATTTAAACTTAAAGATATAGCACAAATAATGAAGCTTTCAATGCAATTGGATACTAAATTAAGTGCTGATAAAATAATTAATTTATATAAATATGGTGAGAAAAAAAGCTCTTGGGAAGATTTAAGTAAAAGTAAATTAGCTACCATAGAAAAAACTTTAGCTTTAAGAGTAAAGGGGCAAGATGAAGCAATAGAAAAAGTAAAAGATGTAATAATAAGGGCATTTACAGGTTTTTCTGGAATACAGCATTCTTCAAAACAAAGAAAGCCTAAAGGCGTATTATTTTTTGTAGGGCCTACTGGTGTTGGTAAAACAGAATTAGCAAAATCTTTAGCGGAATTTTTATTTGGAGATGAAACTGCTTGTATAAGATTTGATATGTCAGAGTTTAACCATGAACATAGCGATCAAAGACTTGTAGGAGCTCCTCCGGGATATGTAGGTTATGAGGAAGGCGGACAGCTTACTAATGCCATAAAAGAAAAACCTTTCTGCGTACTTTTATTTGATGAAATAGAAAAAGCACATGGAAGGATACTTGATAAATTCTTACAAATACTTGAAGACGGAAGATTAACAGACGGTAAAGGTGAAACAATGTCTTTCTCTGAATCTGTTATAATATTTACTTCTAATATAGGGGCAAGTGAAATAAATTACACTGCAGATAAAGAACAAGTATATCAGCAGTTTTTAGAGCATGTAAAAAGACATTTTGTTGAAGAGTTAAAAAGACCGGAGCTTTTAAATAGGGTTGGAGATAATATTGTACCTTTTAATTTTATAGATAGTACTGATTTCCTTAATAATATAGCTAAAGGAAAATTCAAATCTATAGAAACGTTTATAAGAGAAAAATATAAAGCTCAAATTAAATTTGAAAATGAAGAGAATGCATATTCAGCAATATCAAAAACTGTTGATATAAAAAATGGTGGGCGTGGTGTTTTGAATGTTCTTGAAAGTAAAATAATTAATCCTCTTTCAAATTTTGTATTTGAAAATATAGATTCGCTTCAGGGAAGAACAATAAAAATAGTACAGCTTAATCCTAAAAGGGCAGATTTTGAATTTGAATTAGAATAAATTATTATGTTTTTGAATATTAATAGTATAAGAGAATGTACTGAATCTGAAGGCATAGGTAAAAGATTTGCTATATGGACTCAAGGCTGCATGAAGCGATGCCAAAATTGCTGCAACACTCATATGCAGCCTATAATAAAAAAGCATATAGTAAATTGCGATGATATTATAAAACAAATACAATACAGTAAAACAAATTATAATATAGAGGGCATTACTTTACTTGGAGGAGAGCCTATACTGCAGTCTAAAGGTTTATCATATATTGCAAAATGGTGCAGAGAAAATGATTTATCTGTAATACTTTTCAGCGGATATACTTTAGAAGAAATTAATACTTCAAACTTTGACGGAGCTTTAGAATTATTAAAATACACTGATGTTTTAATAGATGGTGAATATGTAGATGATCTTTATGATGAAGAGAGAGGTTTTATAGGTTCAAGCAATCAGAAAATATGTTTTTTTACTGATGTTTATACTCAGAAAGATTTTGATAATTATAAGGGATATGTTTCAATTGAATTTATTATAGATAATAATAAACTTCAAATTAATGGATGACCTTCTGAGTTTAAATAACATGCTATGCTTCAAGTATACACATATTTACAAATTATATAGTTTTTGTATAATATTTCATTATTATTCTATCTAAAATAGATATAAAGAAAAAATTATAAAAAGCAGAAAGTATGAAAATAAATGAATTAGTATCTATATTAGTTCCTGTATACAATATAGAAAAAACAATAGAAAAAAATATAAATATACTTATAGAAAAAGTTTCTCCTTTTTTTATGAACTTTGAAATAATTATTTCTGATGACGGAAGTAGTGATAATTCAAAAGAAGAAATAAAAAAAATATGTACTAATTTTCAAAATAATAATACAAATAAAAATTTAAAAAATATAATAGGTATTTATGCAAGAGAAAATCAAGGCAAGGGACATGCTTTAAAAAGAGCATGCGAAATGTCAAGCGGAGAATATATAATATTTTGTGATGGGGATATGGAAATAGATCCTTCCCAATTAGAAAATTTCTTTGTGATTATGCAAAAAGAAAATGCTGATGTTGTTATAGGTTCTAAGAGACATAAAGATTCTGTAGTTAATTATTCTAATATAAGAAAATTAATATCTTTTATATATTTTATGTTTGTGAAGATATTTTTTCATCTTCCTATACAGGATACCCAAACAGGATTAAAACTTTTCAAAAGAGATGCTATTATAAATATTTTTCCTAGAATATTAGTTAAGGCTTTTGCTTATGATTTGGAAGTGTTGGTAGCATGCAATTCTAATGGTAAAAAAATAGTATCTGCTCCTGTTATAGTTAATCCTAATAGGCATTTTGGATTTATTAGATTTCCTATTCTTTGGAGAACATTCATTGATACATTAGCCATATTTTATAGGCTTAATATTGTTCATTTTTATAAAGATTTATTTTGCGAGTTAAAAGAAAAACCGCTTGTAAGTATTATAATACCTTTAAAAAAAATCAATGATTATATAAAAGAAGAAACAGAATATTTACTTGAACAGATATATACAAATTTTGAAGTGATAATACTTCCAGACAAATATACAGAAGATGAAATAAATATAGAGTTATTTAAAGACAGCAGAATAAGAATAATAGAAACAGGAGAACTTCCTCCTGCAATAAAAAGAGCTATAGGAGTAAAAAAATCTAATGGTAATATATTAGCATTTTTAGATGATGATACATATCCTGAAAAAGATTGGCTTTTAAATGCATTGAGGGCTATGGAAAGCTCAAAAGTTTCTGCTTTGGGTGGTCCTGCTATTAATACACCTAAGGACAATTTTTCAAAACAGATAAGCGGACTTATTTACAGTTCTACACTTATGAGCGGAAAGCATAAGGCTAGATATATACCTGATAAAGTTCAGTATGTTAATGATTATCCTAGCTGCAATTTTATCATTACAAGGGAGCTTTATGATAGGGTAGGGGGCTTTGACAGTGAGTATTGGCCTGGTGAAGATACCATACTTTGCAATAATATTATGAAAGAAAATGAAAAAATATTATATACTCCAGAAGCATTAGTTTATCATCATAGAAGGGATTTATTTTTTGGGCATTTTAAACAATTAAAAGGTTATGCTTGGCATAGGGGATATTTTGTTAAAAGATTTGGAGGAAATTCTTTAAGTTTATCGTACTTCATTCCTTCAATATTTTTGCTTTATACTATTTTTGTACCTTTTGCTTTATATTTTAATTTACCACAAGTTTTAAATACTTATATTCCAGCTATTAATAAAAATATATTTTTAGCTTTATTATTTCCTCATAGTTTTTATGCATTATGTTTGCTTGGAAGCTGGGTTAGTACATTATCTCCTATAAAGGGTTTTTGTAAGGCTGTAGGTATATTTTTATCACATCTTACTTATGGTGTATTTTTTATAAAAGGTTTTATAACAGGATTTATAAAAAAATAAAATTAGAATTCTATAAAAGATAATTCCATTTTTCTTATAATACTATTTATTGCTTTGATTTTTTCATCATTGTCTATATCTGATATTTGATAAGACTCTGGATTTGATTTTATCATTTCCAATAATTCAAAATAGTAAACAAATAAATTTTCACTCATCATATCATCTAATACAATATCATCTTTCAATAATTCATTTATTTTCAAAGCATTATCGAATAATATTTGATGATCTATATTTTCCATTAAGTTATTTAATTCTTCACAATTAGCCATATCTTTACATCCATTTATAAAAATTATACATAATTAATAGTATATTTAAATAAAATGCAAAGTCAATATTTTTTTATTTTATTAAACAAAATATATTGTCATACTAACAAAAAACAAATAGCTATTTATAAAATGCAATTATTATTAATATTTCTATATTTTGTTAATGATATTTACCAATATTGATTTTTTATCGCACGCAGAATGAAGCAAAGAATATATATTGATTTATAATTCAAATTTTATTATATTTTTAATTTTTTTTAATCGTGCGTTTAAATAGTTAAAAATTTATTTAACGCTTGGGCGGGTGCTATAATTTCTAATTAAACTATAAAGATAACTAATATTAAAATTTAAAAATTAATTATAAAGAAGAAGGGGCGGGGTATGTAATAAAATTTTAAAACTTTAATTACATTTGCCCACCCTTTAGGCTTACGGTTTGTTTTTGATATTTTTGTATTATTTTTCTTTTTTGCTTTAACTGTTATTTTAGCTGCCCACCCAAGTTTTTTTAAAATTTGAGATATATTTACCGCACGAAGAATTAAATTATGAATATATAATTATTAAATTAATAGAATTTTATTTATATATAAAGCGTATTAACCGTGCGTTATAATTTTTCAATTAAGAACTTATAATAAAAAAAGCCGAGAGCTATAAAAACTCTCAGCCTTTTATATGCGGTAATTATAGATTTTATCTTACACTCTTATCATAAGGAATACCTGATGCCTTAGGAGCCTGTGAATTTTTAGAAGTAAATGCAAGTACTATTATAGTTGTTATATAAGGAATCATTTTGTATATATTGTTAGATATAGGAAGACTTGCAAGTATAGGTATTCCAGAATAAGCAGAAGCTAATGTTTTCATAAGTCCGAAGAAGAAAGCAGCATAAAGTATCTTCATAGGCTTCCATTGTCCGAATATTAATACTGCTAAAGCTAAGAATCCGTAACCTGCAACGGTAGCATTAAAGTTTGTAGAAGTAGGAATAACAAATACTAGTCCTCCTAAACCTCCTAATGCTCCTGATATGGCAACTCCAATATAACGCATCTTATAAACATTAATACCAACAGAATCTGCAGCCTGAGGATGCTCTCCGCAGCTTCTTAATCTAAGCCCGAATCTAGTTTTATAAAGAACAAACCAAGATAAAGCTAATATTATGAATCCTATATATGTTGTTATGTATGTGTTTTTGAAGAATAATCCTCCTATTATAGGAATGCTTCCAAGTATAGGTACAGATTCTATCCTAAAATTATTAACAAAACTTATTTGCTGAACTGTTTGAATAGCTCTTGTAACATATATAGCAAAAGCTGGAGCAAATATATTTAAAGCAGTACCGCTTATAACTTGATCTGCACTCATACTAATAGCAGCATAAGCATGAAGAAGAGAAAATATAAGACCGGATAAAGCAGATATAATCATAGCCAAAAATAATGTAATCATAGGAGGGAAATTAGCACCTAATCTGCTTATAAAAAATATTCCTGCAAAAGCTCCGATTATCATTATGCCTTCAAGTGCAATATTAACTACCCCACTTCTTTCAGAGAACATTCCGCCTAATGCTACAAGTAAAAGCGGAATAGAAAAAAACATTGTCTGCTGTACTAAAAAATAAATTGTTTCCATTAAAAAAATCTCCTTTTATATTTTCTATTCTTTACTCATTAGCATTCTTTTCTTCTTTTTTGATTAGCTTTTTAGATATAAATCCAACAATAGATTTGAAAAGCAAAGCAAAAGCACTGAAATATATTATAGACGATATAATCATCTCTATAATTTCAGGAGTAAAATCATATATCTGCATATAAAAACCGCCCACAGTAATATGAGCAATGAAAAGTCCGGCAATTAATATTCCTATAGGGTGAGAAAGCCCAAGCAAGGCAATAGGTATTCCCATAAAGCCTTCTTCTGCAAGTATATCAACTACTTCTATATGCTTTCCAACACCAGAAAGATATAAAAGACCGCCGCCAAGTCCTGCTAAAGCTCCTGCTATAACCATAGAAAGAACTATATTTCTTTTTTCGTTGATGCCGGCATATTTACTTGCATCTTTATTGAGTCCGCATGCTTTAAGCTCGAAACCGAATGTAGTTTTAGAAAGAATTATATATACTATTACTACTACTATAATAGCAATAAAGAATCCTCCGTTAGCACTTGAACCTCTGAATATAACATTAAGCCCCATAGTAGGAATCATAGAGGAAGGAGGTATATTTTGCGACTGATTTTTAAGCATATCATAAACTGTAAGCGTAACAAGATAATTAACTAAATACATACCAATATAATTCATCATAATGCTTGAAATAACTTCATTAACATTGAAATGAGCCTTTAAAAAACCCGGTAAATAAGCCCAAAGTCCTCCGGCTATAAAAGAAACTATTAAAGCTACAAACCAATGCAGAGCAGGCGGAAGAAATGTGCATTTTACTGCTACTAATACAGCAGCATAAGCCCCTACTATAAATTGTCCGGGAGCTCCTATATTAAAAAGCCCGTTTTTAAAAGCGAATCCAACTGAAAGTCCTGTGAGTATTAAAGGTGTGGCGGTATATATAACCTGTCCCATTCCTCTAGAGCCTCCAGAAAATCCTCCTGAAAGTATTGTCATAAAAGCGGGGAAAGCATCATGAACATTACTTATAAGAAGTATTATAAGACCCAGAAGTAAGCCTATAATAATAGCGAGAAAAGAAGAAAATATATTAACAAATCCTTCTTTCTCTAAAATACCAGCCAATTTTTTTTTGAAATCCATTAAGCACTCCTTTTATAACAATACATTATTAATAATTTTATCTAGTATTTTTTATAAAAACTTGTTCGCTGTTGCTCACACATTTTTTATTTTTTATTTATCTATAAAAAAATTATTCGCTTTTAGGCTATTTCAAGTAAACTTAAAATAGGCTCATAATTTTTTTATTTCTTATATCCTTTATAAAAAATTTGTTCGTTAATAGGCCCTGCCATTCTATCGAATGTCAGGCACTCGCAAATTTTTTATTTCTTATTTTATCTATAAAAAAATTATTTGCTTTTAGGCTATTTTAAGTAAACTTAAAATAGGCTCATAATTTTTTTATTTCTTATATCCTTTATAAAAAATTTGTTCGTTAATAGGCCCTG
>NZ_CALXYQ010000011.1 GCF_944393015.1 uncultured Brachyspira sp. | reverse complement strand
AAATTTATAATATAATCTATTTGTTTTATTCTGTAGGCTTCTCTTTTTAATTCTAAATATGATAAGTAAATATATTTTATTATTCTTTTATCTATATTTTCTATTTCTATATCATCTATAAATTTTACTTTTTTATCATCTTTTTTATTATAGTTTTTATCTATATAATCATAAACTTCTTCTATATTATTAAAACTTTCAATATAATTTGGTATTAATTCTTTTAATTCATTATAAAAATTATTTATTAAATATCTTTTAAGAAAATTAACTTTCTTGTTTTTATGATTTTCTATAATTTCATATATCTTTTTTACATTGTTTTTTATAAAATCATTCAAATTATTTTTTTCTTCTTTATCCAAAGTAAATGCATATAAATAAATTTTGAATTTAAATGTTAATTCTAATTTAGAATCTTTATTAAAATTACTCATATCCGAAAGATTATCAATATTCCAATCATCTAAATTCTGATTGAATGCTGATGTATTTGAGAACATGCTTCCTGCATCTTTTAATTTTTTTGTATTCCAATTATTAATAGGCTTATTAAAATCTCTTGCAAACATAAACATGCATCTCATATTAGTAACATTGCTTACATTCCAATTATTAAGAGACTGATTAAATGCATAGGCTAATGAAAACATGCCAGACATATCTTTTACTTTAGAAGTATCCCATTTAAATAAAGGCTGATTGAATTTATGAGCAGATGAAAACATATGATTCATATTTTCTACATTACTTACATTCCAGTCATTTATATTTTGATTAAAACTTTCAGCACAATGAAACATATCTCTCATACTTTGAACTTTACCTACATTCCAATTATTAAGAGGCTGATTGAAACTTTTAGCATTCATAAACATGCTATTCATATTTATAACATTACTAACGTCCCAATCATTCAAAGGCTGATTAAATTGTTCAGTCAAGAAAAACATATAAGCTGTATTTTTCACTTTAGATACATTCCATTTACTAATATCTTTATTAAAATTCCTATTAGCAGAAAACATACCAGCCATATCTTCTACATTAGAAGTATCCCAATTTTCTATACCGTCATAATTATCTCTATTAAAAAAATCAAACAAGTTTGACATATCAGTTATTAAGCTGGTATCTATATCTCCCAAATAAATACTTTCATCTGTTACTAAATCTTTTAATTCTTTCCTGCTTGTAGGTTTATATTTCATATTTATTCCTATTTTTTTATAAGTATAATAATTTTATATTATGTATTTATTATTACAATACTTTGTTTATATAGCTAAACAACTATATTTTTTCAATTTTTATATTTTTTAAATGTAAATTGTAATTTTTTTATAAAATAAAATATTATCTAATATTTATTACTTGTAAGATAAATTATTAATTTTTGTACAATAATAGGTAATCAACCGCATGTATAGTTGGCATTTGATAAGATAAAACAATTCCGTGCGTGAAGGTACGCAGATCGCGGTTAACAAACTTAAAAATTTTCAATATATATTAATATTTTATTTTTTCATCACAATATTAGAGTATTTTTATAAAATAATCATTCTGTAAGTAATATATCAGCACTTCTATTTTTATATAATGCAAAAGACACTATTAAAGTAGCTATCTCGCTTATAGGCAAAACCAAAACCAAACCTATAAATCCAAAAATATTTGGTAGAGTTAATACCAATACAACAGGAAGAATCATACTTCTTAAAGCAGCAACAATTGCAGAAGCCCCAGCCTTTTGAACTGAAGTATAGTATGCACTCATTATGATATTTATTCCAACACCTATGAATGTGGGTATAGAGGTTCTTACAAAAAATAAAGCATCATCAAAAGTTTGATTATCAACATCTTTTAAAAGCGTATTAACAAGAAGACTAGGATCAATTAAAAGTATAATAGAACTTAATACCGATATAAAAGTAATTAAAAATACTGATATCTTTAAAAAATCTTTCATTCTGTTTTTATTTCTAGCACCATAAGAAACACTTACCAAAGGTTCTAATGCCTCACCTATTGAATATGCCAGCATTATAAAAAACATTATTGCATAATTAGCAACAGAATATACTAGTATGCCTCTATTTCCTGAAATATTATATGCCGTTATATTAAAAAGCCAAGGAATTAGTCCCGATGAAAAATTACTTAAAAACTCTGAAAATCCATTAAATGCAGCTTTTAATATATATATCCAGCCTCCATAAATTTTTATTATCTTTAATCTGCAATTAGGTTTGAAGAAATATAATAATCCCATCAAAAAAGCTATTATCTGTGATATAGCAGTAGCCCAAGCAGCTCCGGCAATTCCAAAATGAAAAACTATAATAAAAAGAGGATCCAATACCATATTAGCCAAAGATGATATTATAAACATAGAAGAAGCAAATCTAGGAGAACCATTGAGTCTTACAAACTGACTTAAAACATAAGCCATTCCCCAAAAAAATGTTGCAAATAGTACACCCTCTACATAATCCAATGATAATTCATAAACTTCTCCATGTGCTCCAAAAAAAGGAAGCAGACTCTCTCTAAATATATATGCTATAATCAAAGGAAAACTAGCTATAGTAAGAACTACAATCAAAGTTTGAGTAAATATTAAATTTGCACGTCTTATATTATTCTCACCTATACATTTTCCAGCAAGAGCAACAGAACCTATAGTGAGCATTACATAAATACCAAAAGATAAAGCAGTTATAGGCCATACTATATTTATTGCAGTAAAAGCCTCTGCAGATATAAAATGTGCTACAAAAAAACCGTCTACAAATACAGCAGCACTACCCATTATCATACCTAATATGCTAGGTATTGCAAATTTTGAAAATAAATTGATGCTGCTGTTTTCTATTAAAGTTCTATTATTAAGTTCCATTAATTATTCCTTTAAAATAAAAAGAAAAATATTATAAGAATTATAAAAACATATACTAAAGAAAATGATCAAGATATAAAAAATAAATATTAAT
The DNA here is from genome assembly GCF_944393015.1 of uncultured Brachyspira sp. Lineage (GTDB taxonomy): Bacteria > Spirochaetota > Brachyspiria > Brachyspirales > Brachyspiraceae > Brachyspira. The sequence continues at coordinate 71,894 of NZ_CALXYQ010000011.1, read as the reverse complement.
AGTATGTTTTTTGACTAAATATATTATAGTCATATTATTATTTTATGTCAAGATGATAAAATCTTATTGCGTAATAATATTTTAATTAATATAATGATTAAATACTATTAAAAGGAATAAAAAATGCATATAATAAAATACGATATAAAATATATTAAAGAAGTTTTAAAAATATGGAATGAGACTATAGAAGAAGGTATATATTTTCCTCAAATAGAAACATTATCCAATGAAGAAAAAGCCCATAAATATTTCAGCTCTCAAGACTATACTGGTATTGCAATAGATAATGATAAAGTTTTTGGTGTATATATACTTCATCCAAATAATATAGGAAGATGCGGACACATATCAAATGCTTCTTATGCAGTAAATAAAGAATCAAGAGGAAAAGGAATAGGAGAAGCCTTAGTAAGAGATTCTATGAAACAAAGTAAAAAATTAGGATATAAAATACTTCAATTTAATGCCGTTGTAATATCAAATACTAATGCCCATAAACTATATAAAAAAATTGGTTTTAATAAAATAGGTATAGTTAAAAAAGGATATATAAATAAAAATAATGAGTATGAAGATATTGTACTTTATTATATAGATTTATAAATATAACTTTAATTAAATACATCTATTTTTTTATAAAAATATAAATTATATTTTTCATATTCTGTTTTAATATTTGTATAGTTTTCAGAAACATAATTATTAAAAAATAAAATACTATTATTATCATTTGAATTATAATAATATGACATATTTTCTAACGTTCCAAGAGATAAAAAAACATCAGGATTTTTATCTAAGAATAAATTTACAGCTTTAGTATATCCAAATTCAGGATTCCACCAATCACTTTCATTAGGCAATATCAAAGAATTGGTCCAACCTAAATTAGCATATCCATATACAAATGGTCCTCCAAATGATATTATACCATCATATCCATATTTATTCATATATTCTGTTGTTATTTCTGATACTCCATTTTTTTCATAATTTTTTTCAGTTAAATAAGATAAAAATTTACTAGTATTATTTGAATAAAAGTTTGTAAAATTTACTATAGAAAGATATCCGCAAAAAAATAACATTATTATAAATGTATATAATATTATATTTTTGATATAATAAAATTTTTTATTCATAATAGAATTATTATAAATAAAATTATCTAATTTATATAAAATAAAAGGTACAATAATCACTAACATTGGTAAAATAATAGCATTATGACTAAAATTATATCTATTAATAGTATATGAATTTAATCCTAGAGCTAAAATACAAATACATATAATTATAGGATAATAATATTTTATTTCATTAAATATCTTATTATTAAAAATAAACATTTTAGAAAGATAAAAAATAAATGGTATAATAAAAATTAATATAATAAAAATAGAAAATGTATCCATATTATAAACAATGATACTTGATACTTGACCAGAAAATAATGGAAATAATAATGATTTTATATTATGTAAATCCCCACCTAAAATACAAACATTATATAAATTAAATATTATTAATGATATTATCAATGAAAATAAAGACATCATAATCATTAATAAACTATTAATATATAATTTTTTATCTCTAAAATTATATTCATAACAATATATATAAATGTTAGTTAGAGTTAAAGAAAAAAGACATACCAATCCTGATTCAGAATTCCATAAAATAGCTAAACTAGTTATCAAGTATCCTATAAATAGTATCAATATATTTTTCTTTATATTACAAATAGAAATATATAGTATAATTATCGAAGGAAAAAAGATTCTAAAAACAGTAAAACGAGGTCTCTCATTATTTAATGTGAAATAAAAAAATATTATTAAAAATAATGCTATATTTCTATAAAATGGATTCTTTATTAGTATAAAAATACTAATAATAATAGAAATCAAAGATATAGCAAAAATTATAGTAAGTAAGATAGAATAAGTTTTGACATTCAATCCAAAAATTTTAAAAAATGGTTCCATTAATATTGCATAGTGACCTAATATACTATACATATTTTCTTTATATGGTATACCGTTATGAACAAAAAAAGATGATGTAAAGTGAGAAGTATGATGATAAACATCATTTATAGCTATAGAATATTTTTTATAAACACATAAGACAATAGATAATGATGTAATAAAAAATACAAATATTTTATTATCAGAAATTTTATTAAGAATTATTAAGAAAACAAATATAAATATTATTTCTAAAAAAAACGTGAAAATATTTATATCTTTTAAATTAATATATCTCATCATAATAAACACTATTTTAAGAAAAGCAAGTATAGATATCAATAATAAAATATATGTTATATCTTTTGCATTTCTTTTTCTAAAAACAATATCAAATAAGTTATCCAAAAATTTTATTTTAACTAGATTAAATATAAAAAAAGATATTGTAAAAATCAGAAGAAAAATTGAATATATTTTTAGTAAATTAAATTTCAGAATAAATAATATAATAGATAATATAGATGATACTATTATTGATTTTAAAAAATTAATAAAAAAATTATCTAATAAATTATAATCAGAATAATCATCAATAGTTGTTTTTTTAGAAGATAAAAAATTATTATATATTTTTAACAATAATTTATTGAAATCTATATAATAATATAATATTATAAGAAGCAATATAATTATAGGATAAAAGGAATAAAATTTAAGTTTTAAAGTATAGTTAATATCTATTTTTTTATCTGTAATATTTGAAGAAGTAATTAATTTTCCAAAAGGTGTACCTGTATTATCAATTATCACTGATTTAATGAAACTATTTTCTGAAATAATTTCATTAGTATCTATATAAACTCCATAAATATCACTATTTTTAAAAAATTTATTATAATAATTTATTTTAAAAAAATAAAATAAATTATTATTAATATTATTTGTTAATAAATAATTTTTAATACCTTCTGTATCAAGAATACCGTTAATAAAAAAATCTCTTTTGATAACTTCCAAATTATTTAATTTTAGTGTATTATCTATATCAAGAGATAAATCTGATAAATATCCGACTCTTTTCTTACTACCTAATATTGATAAAATTATTAATACAATAGAAAAAACTATTAAAAACAAAACACATATTTTTATAAATAAATGCTTATTTTTCATACATGTACCCCCATGTATGAATTTTTTTTTATATTATAATATGTGTTGTGTTGTGTTGTGTTGTTCATATACTGAATTATATCATATAAAAAAAATTAAAATATATAAATTAAAAAATAGGGACAATAATAATTATTACCCCTATTTTCTATATACAATATTACTTTTTAAGCTTTTTTTAAAGGCACTGGAAGGCTTTTTACTGAATTTACTTTTTCATTAGTAATAGCTTTAGTAGGACATTTAGCTATACTTTCATCTGTAACAGCATAGTTCTCATAATTAACTATAGCAAGATAATTATCAACCTTCATACCGCCTTCTTTAGTATTTTTAACACATATATTACATCCAATACATGCTTTGTCGCAAGCCTTTTTAGCTATAGGACCTTTATCTTTAGATTTACAATAAACATGTATATCTTGTGAAACAGGGTGAATCTCAATAAGTTTCTGAGGACAAGCTTTAACACAAGCACTGCATGAAACACATTTATCTTCAACTATAACAGGCATTCCTGTTTCTTCATCTTTAATGATAGCACCGAACTCGCAAGCGTTCATACAATCATAAAAACCAACACAGCCGTAAGAACATTCTTTAGTTCCGCCAGCCATAACAGCAGAAACACAAGTAGGAGCACCTTTATAAACCTTATTAGATTTAGCTATTCCATTATGTCCATGACAGAAAATATATGCTCTTGTTTTTTCTTTTTGTTCAGGAGCTACTTTACCTAAGAAGTCTGCAACTTTAGCAGCAGTATCAGGACCTCCAACAGAACAACCGTCTACAGGAGCTTTATCATCAACTAAAGCCTTAGCAAACTGTGCACAACCAGCAAAACCGCATCCTCCGCAGTTAGCACCTGGAAGCATTTCAGTAAGTGTTGTAACTCTCTCATCAACTTCAACTTTGAAAATTTTTGAAGAAAATATCAATAAAACAGCCAATATCAAAGCAATTAAGCCTGAAGATATTGAAGCTACTAAAACAGATGTCATCATTTTTATTATCCTTATAAAATACTTCTAACACTCAAAATCATATTTTTATTATTCCGGAAAAACCATAGAAGATAAGAGCAAGTATGCCAGCAGTAATGAAAGGCATAGCAGGACCTTTAAAAGCTTCCGGTATATCTGCAGTCATTAAACGTTCTCTTATGCTAGCCATTATAACTAAAGCTAATGTAAAACCAACGCCTGCACCTAAAGCAAATACTATATTTTGTATAAAGTTATATTTGTATAAAACACCAAATAAAGCCAATCCTAATACACAACAGTTAGTAGTAATAAGAGGAAGATAAATACCCAAAGAAAGATATAAACTTTCACTAGTTTTTCTTACTACCATTTCAACAAATTGTACTAAAGCTGCGATTACAATGATGAAAAGAATAGTTTGTAGGAATTCGATTTTAAAAGGAACTAATATGTAATACTGTATCATCCAGCTAACAGCAGCAGTCAAAACCAATACAAAAGTAACGGCAATACCCATACTGATTGCTGAATCTAGCTTGTTTGATACTCCCAAAAACGGACATATACCCAAAAATTTAGTTAAAACAAAATTATTAACTAAAACTGTTGCTACAAATAATAAAATTAAATTAACCATTAAGCTTTTCCTCCTCTAGCGTCTATAGCTCTTTTGATAGCAATTAAAGTTCCTAAAGTGAAGAAAGCACCAGGAGCCATAATCATAACAACCCAAGGAGTAGTAATTTCATTATATGCATTCAAAGCGAAAGGCATAGCAGACTCAAAGAAACCTCTTAAAGTACCTACTATATCAAAACCAAGCCAAGTACCATTACCTAAAATCTCCCTGATAGAAGCAAGTAATGTCAAAGCAATAAAGAAACCTACACCATTACCTAAAGCATCGAAAATACTAGGTATAATTCCGTTTTTATTAGCAAAAGCCTCTGCTCTACCTAATATAATACAGTTTACAACTATAAGCGGAATATACGGACCTAATGCCAAAGACAATGTATAAAACTTAGCTTTCATGACAATATCTGTCAAAGTAACGAAAGCTGCTATAACCACTATGTATCCCATAATTCTAACTTCATTAGCATAAATCTTCTTAATAAGAGAGATTAAGGCAGATGAACAAACCAAAACGAATATAGTAGCTACTGACATACCTATAGCATTCATTACGCTGCTTGTTACTGCCAAACTAGGACACATACCAAGAACCTGAACGAAGGTTGGATTATTCTTCCAAACACCTTCCATAAATACCTGTGAATTTTTCATAATAATTTAACCTTGATTTAATTAAGATTATACTAGTATATTATAGCATAAATGACAACTTTTTCAAGTATAATTACAATTTACAGCGCATTTATTATAATTATTTAAATTTTTAGAACATTTTAGGCTAATAAAATATATTTTTTATTATATTTTATTACTTATTATCAGCTTTTACTTTGAAAAATGACATAGCATCTTCCAATTTGATAGATAATTCTTCTAATTCCTCTGAAATTTCACTTACATCTTCTGCTAATTTGGTGTTATTTTTAGAGCTATTTTCTATAATAACTATATGAGAATTTATAGAATCTATACCATCTTTTTGTAATTTTAAAGCACTGCTGAAATTAGAAAGTAAAGAATACGCTTTTTCTATCTTTTCTTTCATATCATTAAATAATTCTTTAGACTGATTAGTAGATTTTGCAGCCAGTTCTATACGTTTCTGACTTTCTTCTATAAGAGATGATATATCTTTTACTGATCCTGATGTACTTTGCGCCAAATTTCTAACCTCATTTGCTACAACAGAAAAACCTCTTCCATTTTCTCCAGCTCTTGCCGCTTCAACAGAGGCATTCAAAGCTAATATATTTGTTTGAAAAGCAATATTCTCTATAACATTTGTAATATCTTTTATTTTGTTACTGGCTTCACTTACAGAATTAGCATTATCAGCTGCTTCTGAAATACTGCTGTCAGCCATATCTATAGAACTATTAGCTTCTTTCATTATATTAATAAGTTCATTAGCATAATTAGTAGTTTCTAATACAGAATCACCTATATTATTAGTTATACTGGAAGTTTCCTGCATTTTATAAGAATTACTTTCTGTTTCTGCATGAAGTTTGCTGTTCTTTGATGATATTTCTCCAGCTTTATCCTTTGCATCAACAGCTATACTATTGGCAACATTTACTGCATTTATCAATGCTGATTTCATATTATAAAAACTGCACATTAATTTACCTATTTCATCTTTTCTAGTACTGCAGGAAACATTATCATTATTAACTATATAGCCCTTAGATATATTGTCAGCTTCATTTACAACCATATTAAGAGGTAAAATTATAGATCTAGCTATCAATTTACCAATTAAACAAATAATCACAGACATAACAACCGCTATAATTATAACTATTTTTGTAAGTCTGTTTTTATCTCCGTAAATCTCATCTTGGCTGTAACTTACTATCAAATACCAAGGCGTATTATGTATAGGATTAAATAATGCTATTTCAGACACATTATTATCATCCACATATTCCAAAATACCTTCCTTAGTATCCAAAACCTTCTGAAAGAATTCATCTTCTTTAGCTCTTATAGTTTCAGGTTTTCTTTCATAAGATGAAGTACCTATTATATTACTTTCATATATAATTTATTTGTGTCATTATGAGCTATTATATTTTTATTCTTATCGATTATCATTATAGAACCTGTTTCTCCTAATTGGCTAGGCATAATATAATCTGATATAAATTTCATCCAGTTAATAGAACTATTCAAAACTCCTACAACTTTTCCATTTTCATCTTTAACGCCTTTCCATATAACACATATAGCATTAAGAGGATTGGCAGAAGAAGGCTGAATCAAATCTCTTCCTGCAAAATCGAATCCTGTATCTCTGAATCTAGTCCAATCTGATGAATTTTTACCATAATTAATATGAAGTAATTTTCCGCCTATAGAATCAAGTACTATATTAGCATCAAAATTAACCAAAGAATAATTATAGAAAACCTGTGTATCGGCAACCTCTCTTGTAAATTCTTTCAAGGATTCTTCTGCCGCCAATTTATTTTCTTCGCTTGGATCAACTAAATATTTTGCTAGATTAGGGTCTTTAGAATATAAATCCATAACTAATCTTTTTTCAGTAAAATATAAATCTATCATATCTGAATATGATTTTGCTGCAACTTTTAATCCCTTTATAGCTGTATCTTCTATAGAACGGGAACTTATTATTGTAATTATTAATACAATAATTGACATACATAGTATAAACATAATAGAAATTATAAAAGGTATCCTAAAAGAAAGATTATTTATTTTCATAATAACAAAACCATACTAAAAAAAAATTTAGATATTTTTCAAAAAACTAATTATTTTTTATATTCTATAATATAATCGAAAAATAAAAAAATCAAATTCTAAATATAAATAATTTAATTTTAATACATAAAAATACTATCAGCAATACTTTATACACAAAGAAATCATTTAATGTAAATAAAAATCACAAATAATAAATTAAAATTAAAATTTGATTACTAAAATAGATAATTTACAAAGATAATTTAAATTTATACTAATATCCCACCCCCATAAACTTTAAAGTTTTTTTATGATTTTATAATCATATTATTCCTTTATATTAACTTAGAAAAAGCATACCCACACAAATTTTATTTAAATTCAGGATATACACAGCGCACGCATAGTAAGGCTATAAATATATGCCAATTGTGAATTCTAATTTTTATTATATTTGAAATTTTACTAACCGTGCGTAGAATAAATTTTAAAATTTAAAAAAAATCTTGGGTGGGCAGCTATAATTTCTGAATAAAGCATTAAGAAAATTGCCTGTAAAAATTTCAAAATAAATAACAAACCTAAAGGGCGGGGAATGAGAAAAAAGTAAAAAAATTAAAAAACTTATTTTCTATATTTTTTAACATATCTTTCATTTCATCTTCAAACTCTATATAGAATTCTAAAGCTTCATTATTTATAGATGGGTCTGCTCCATTCTTTAATAAAAGCTCAAATATATGATCTTTGTGATTTTGAGCAGCTATAATTAATGCAGTATTTCCTTCAGGATCTGTCATATTAAGATCAGCATTATTTTCTATAAAGAATTCTACAAGATTTATATTATCTCTCCTTACTGCCATCATTAATGGAGTATATCCGTCTCTTCCTTTTTTATTGATATCTGCATTATTATCTAATAATATCTTTGCAATCTCTATCTTTTCTACAACAGTTAAAGCTGTAAGCCCATTATCATCTTGAAAGTTAATATCCCCCTCCTTCAGATATATATTTATTTATTTATTTCATCAGTTTTGGAATATAAAACATCAAAAATAAATTGAGTACTTTTTTTATATTCATCATCATGATACTTACTAAAAATTTCATACATCTCAGCATTCCAATTTTCGTCAGCATAATATAAACATCTTCTACCATAACCATCTCTTGCAAATACATCAGCTTTATTTTTTATTAAAATTTTAACTATATTAATATGATTATGCATAGCAGCAAGAATTAAAGCAGTGTAGCCTGATTTAGTTTGAATATTAATATCAGCATTGTGCTCTATTAATAAGTTTAATATTTTTTTAGCATTACCGGAAGCGGCATACATTAAAGGTGTAGCATTTTCATTATCTACCGCATTTGCATCTGCTCCCCTATTTATAAACTCTACAGCAATATCAAAATTATTATCATTATTAGCAACATATTCTAAAGCTGTTTTATTTAAATAATTTTTAAAATTGACATCAGCATTATTCTCTAATAATATTTTTATTATTTCTTTATGATGAAACTGTGAAGCTAAAAGCAGAGCATTAGAACCTATTGAGTCATCTGATTCATCTATAGTATTATTAATATCAATTCCTTCAGCAATATATTTTAAAACCTTATCAGCATTATTTTCAGCAGCAGCATATAAAAATTGTATTTCTCTTGATGATGATTCTTTTATTAAATCTGTTATTTTTTTTACATAATTATTTCTATTGTATGCTATATCTAATGCAGTTTTTCCAGATTCATTTTTTAATGTTAAATCAGGTTTATATTTCAAAAGAAGTTCTACAATTTTTGTGTTTCTTTCATCTACTGCATACATTAGAGGAGTTTCTTTTCTGTGATCTGATAAATTAATATCAGCATTATGCTCTAATAATATTTTTACCATATCATAAGAATTAGCATCACAGGCTAATATTAAAGGAGTTTTTTTAAATTCATCTTGCACATTTATATTAGCATTATACTCAAGAAGAACTTTAACTCCTTCAATATTTCTTCGTTCGCATGCATTAAGTAAGGCTGTATTTTGATTGAAATTATTTTTTATTTCAGTATCAGCACCGTTTTCTAATAAAGTCATCATAAAATCTTTTTTTTCTTCATTGTAAGAAGCAAGCATTAATGCTGTAGAGCCTTTGCTATTTGTAGAATTTATATCTGCACCATATTCTAATAATATTTTTATTATTTCTGTACTAGGTTTATCATTTTTTATAAAGGAATAATATATTAACGCTGTTTCTCCTTTTTTATTTTTATAATTAGGATCATAGCCATTTTCAAGTAATATTCTCACTATTTCAGCATAATTTTGACTGCAGGCTATCATCAATGCAGTTAAATAATTATTTTCTAATTTAGTTTCTATATACATATCAGCTTTGTGTTCAAGAAGAATTTTTACCACATCTGCTCTGCCGTAAATACATGCATATATCAAAGCTGTATAATTATTATCATTAGTCATATCTATAGAGGCATTATACTCTAATAAAAGTTTTACTATATCAGTATTTCCTTTATAAGAGGCAATCATTAAAGGAGTGCATCCATCTTTATTCTTAAAATCAATTTCAATATCTTTTTTTTCAATAACATTTTTATTATTTTTCCTGTTCAATTAATATTTTTGCTATTCCAAATACATTTATATTTATATAATTATTTTTATTCAATAAATATTGTATTTCCTGAATATTGCCATCTTCTACAGCATTGAAAAATTCAATTTTTTCTTTATTTGTAAACATCATAACCTCTAATATATATTACCTCTCTATAGTATAGTAAAATTAATAATTTTAGTCAATTCAATTAAAAATATAATAAACATAATATATTTAATTAAAGCTTGGATGGGTATCTATAATTTATTAATAAAGCATCAAAAAAAATTTTATCAAAAATTTCAAAGCAGATAAAAAATATAAAGGGCGAGGAATTAGAATAGATTTAAAACCTATTTACATTCCCCCACCCTTTTATATTTTCTGCTTCATTTTTTAATTATAACTTTTATTTATTTTTTAGCTCAATTAGAAATTACAGCACCCACCCAAGATTTTATTAGATATGAATACTTTATTAACCGCACGGTGGATATATTGATATATAAAAATAAAATAAAAAATAAAATATTTTTTATTTATATAGCTATATTCTGCGTGCGTTAAAAGTTGGGCGTGAACGTGGTGAAAGAACTATAAAAGTAATAAAGTTAATATAAATAGTATAATTTTAAATAAAAAAATTATAATGAAAAATAGATATAATTTTTCATTAATACGTATCTATATATAGGAACAATTTAAACTTTTAAGGAAAGAAAAATGAAAAAAATAATATTTTCTTTAATGATATTTTCTTTATCACTAAATTTATACGCACTTACTAAAAATGAAAAACTTTTTTTGAACTCAGCGAGATTTGGAGATATTGAAACTGTAAAAGAGCTGATAAATTCTGAAATAGATATTGATATACAAGATCAAGAAGGATTTACTGCTTTAATGTATGCAAGTGCTTTAAAAAAAACATTTATAGTAATGACATTATTGGACTATGGAGCTGATCGTTATATAAAAAATGATATTGGAGAAACAGCTATTGATATGGCTAAAAATTTAAAAAATTATGAAATTATGGTATATTGGAAAGCTATGAATAAATAAATTATAAAAGTAGCCAAACCTATTTAATAAAATTAGTTATAATTTATTAAATTATTTTAATTACAAAATAGTGTGAACATTTATTAATTTATTTTTAAGTAAATCTATTATAAAAAATAATATAATTTTAATTTAGTAATATTAAAAAATTTATTTACTCAACATTTTTACATAAATGCTATAATTTCTAATAATAGCTTTCATTTATTTTTTAGCTTAATTATAAATTATAGCCCTACCCAATTCTTTATTAAATTAAATAATTTATTAACCGCACAATGAATGCATTTTTTATAAACAATAAAATATTAAAATAAAATGAATTTAATTATATGGTCATAGTCTGGATGCGTAATTAATATATAATATATAAACTAAGTTATTTGATATTAACATAACAATATTAACATAATAGTATTAACATAATATTAGTATATATCTTTTAATAAAACTGAAGAAAAAAATTTTTATTTAATTAAAAAAAAATTAATAATTAAAAAACGATAACCGATAATAATTGTGTGTTCAGGGAAGAACACATACAAATAATTCATGGAGGAACCATATGGTTATCAACAATAATATAAGTGCTATAAATGCACAACGCACTTTAAAATTCCGCCAAGTAGATCTTAAAAAAGACGCTGCTCAAATTTCTAGCGGTATGAGAATCAATCAAGCTGGAGATGATGCTTCTGGATTAGCAGTATCTGAGAAAATGAGAACTCAGATTCGTGGTTTACGTATGGCTGAAAGAAATACTCAAGACGGTATATCTTTCATTCAAACTACTGAAGGATACTTAGAAGAAACTACTAACATTCTTCAAAGAATTCGTGAATTAGCTATACAAGCTGCTAACGGTATCTATACTGACGAAGACAGACTTTATGTACAAATCGAAGTTTCTCAGTTAGTAGACGAAATCGACAGAGTTGCTTCACAAGCTCAATTCAACAAACTTAACATGTTAACTGGAAGATTCGCTAGATCTACAGGTGAAAACACTCCTGCAGCTTCTATGTGGTTACACATTGGTGCTAATATGGACGAAAGAAAACGCGTTTATATCGGTACTATGAACAGCCAAGCTCTTGGACTTAAAAACCCAGTTGGACCTGCTGTTACAGCTACATTCATCAGCGTTTCTAGCCCATCTAAAGCTAACTCTGTTATCGGTATGGTAGACGAAGCTCTTCTTAAAGTATTAAAACAAAGATCTGACTTAGGTGCTTATCAGAACAGATTAGAAATGACAGCTCAAGGCTTAATGGTTGGATTCGAAAACATGCAGGCTTCTGAAAGCAGAATTCGTGATACAGATATGGCTGAAGCATCAGTTAAACTTGCTAAAGATCAAATTCTTAACCAAGCTAACTTGTCTATGCTTGCTCAAGCTAATCAGTTACCACAAGGTGCTCTTAGATTATTACAATAATTAATATTCAATTAGTTTTGTAATATTAACCATATAAAGGGGGACATCCTTAATCGGATGCCTCCCTTTTTTATTTTAAACCATACTATAAAATTCCTATAATCATATATTAATAACCATATTAAACTGCTTTGATATCTCTTTTTTAATAGCACTTAAATATTGAGATACAGCAGATTGAGTTACATTGAGCTTTTTTGCTAACTCTTCCTGACTTTTTCCCTCTGCAAATAATTTCATTATTCTTTTTTGTTTTGGTGTAAGTATAGCTATTATTAAATTTGAAACTCTGCTGTATTCACTATCAGTCAAAGCATTAGTATAAAGTATATTATCTAAATCATCATTTGTTAATATACTTTCTCTGCTGTCTGTTCTATCAGAATTAATTTTTCTAGTTCCTAAACTTTTATTAATCTCTTTCAAAACATCATTACAAAGTTTTTTACAGGTATCATATTTAGAACATAAATTGCACATTATATTAATACTCCTTTAAAATACATAATATTTTATCAAGAATTTCAGGTTTATAATTTTCTGTATCAACATCTTCTAATTGTCTTATGGCATTCTTAATATCAACACGCATTATAACCCATTCCTCCCAATTAGTTTTTTTGTTGTAAAAATAATCATCCTCCTTAATATTATCTAATATGTTTTTTATGAGTTTCTTATAATAGATTGTGCTTTGAAATTGCTTCATTATTAACTCCTTATACAGTATATATAAATACTGTATAAATATTTATATATCATAAACAAATTTATTTCAACCTACTATAATGTATATTTATATACTATAATAATATTTTGTAATTACATACAATAAATACAATACAATTCATACAAATTTCATAAAAGAGCATTATTTACATACCACACCCTTTATACTTTTTAGATAAATTTGAATTTTTAATTTTATTTATATTTGATATTTACACAGAAAAAGTATGCCCGCCCAATCTTTTTTAAATTTATGACTTTGTATACAAAAAAAGGAAGCAGAAAACTGCTCCCTTTGTAAATTCTAGATTTTTAATTGATATTAAGAGTCAAGAAAATCTTTTAACTCTTTTTTCTTAGATTGTGCTCTCAATCTTCTTATGGCCTTTGCCTCTATCTGACGAATACGTTCTCTAGTAACCTTGAATACATATCCAACCTCTTCAAGAGTATGAGAATAACCATCAACAAGACCGAAACGCATTCTTATAACCTTTTGCTCTCTGTCAGGCAAGCTGTCTAATATAGAATCGATCTGCTTTCTTAAGATTTTGAAAGTAGTAATATTTTGAGGACTTTCAAATTCTTTATCTTCGATAAGTTCTCCCAAAATAGTATCCTCTTCATCGCCTATAGGAGCATTCAAAGAAACAGGGTCTTTAGCAACATTCCTTACACTTTTCACCCTGCTTTCAGGCCAGCTTAAAGCCTTTGCTATCTCTTGAATAGAAGGCTCTCTTCCATGCTGCTGCATATACTGTCTTAATACTCTTTGAACTTTATTAATCTGCTCTATCATATGAACAGGAACCCTTATAGTTCTAGCCTGATCGCTTATAGAACGTGTAATAGCCTGACGAATCCACCAAGTAGCATAAGTAGAAAATTTATAACCTTTTTTGTATTCAAATTTATCTACAGCCTTGATAAGCCCTATATTTCCTTCTTGAACTAAATCGAAGAAATGAAGCCCTCTATTAACATACTTTTTAGCTATGGCAATAACAAGTCTTAAATTAGCCTTAACAATATGATCCTTGGCCTGAGCTATTTTTCTTCTTGATGAGTCTATTTTACGAACCCATTCTACTAAAGTTTCTTTATCAATGCGAACTTCATCATAAATATCAGCCATACGAACCTGTGCTTTATGGAAACTAGTTATAACAGCTTCTATAGCCTCAGGAGTGATATTAAATTCATCTACAAGTCTTATATATATATCCTTGTTTCCTGCTTCTATCTCTTTGTAATAATTCTCAAAATCTGATATTTCTTTATAGTATCTTTTTTTAAGCTTTTCAAAATACTCTTCTATCTGATTTATTCTATGCAAATAGAACTTTAACTTTTCAGCTATTCTGTCTATTTCCATTCTGTTTAATCTTACTTTTGTTAAAAGCTTTACTATATTTTCTTTAACTTCCTCTTGTTCTTTAGTAAGAGCTTTAATAGTTTTTTGTGTAGTAATCTTTTTTATTCTCTTATCTAAAGCTAAGTACTTCTCAGCTAATGCAACATACTCTTTTTCAAAGTTTTTATACTTTCTTTCTAATTTTCTTTTCTCCTGAGTAGAAACATTATATATCCTAGGAGGTTCTAATATTTCATGTATAGAAACTTTTCCTATCTGTACATTTTTGATAGTATTCAATACTTCTCCTACTACAAGATGAGTATTCAAGATTATATTTTCAATTTCAGATTCTCCAGATTCAATCTTTTTTGAATAATCAACCTCATCATCATGAGTAAGCAGACTCACCTTTCCAATTTCTTTAAGATAAAGCCTTATAGGATCATCATTGTTTCCAACCTTATCCTCAACATGTATGAATTTTGCAGCATCATCAATCTTATTTTGATTCTTAGAAAGGCTTTCAAACTCTCTTTTGTCTTCAACGATAACAATTTTTCTTGCAGCTAATAATTGAAAAAGTATATCCATCACATCGGTATCCATATTATCAATGGCACCGTTAATCTCTTTAAATGTAAGATATTTATTTGCATTCCCTTTTTCAAGTAATTTTCTAATCTTTTCATTATTTTTAATCAAAAGATCGCAATCTTCTTCTGTCATCATAAATCACTTCCTTGATGTAATTTTTCTTTTTGCTTATTAAGTAAACTTATTCTACGAGCTGCCTCATAAATATTATCTAAATTATCCAAATTTATATTATTTTGTAATTCTTTTTTTTCGGAGTCTATGCAGCCGCTTTTAATTTTAATAATAAGCTCCTCCAGTTTTTCATATATATTTTCACTATATAGTTTCTTCTTGCTTAAAATCTGATTGGCTATATGCTCATTTCCTAATATATTAAGAGCATCTTCAACACTTGCTTCTTTATTAAGAGTTAAGAGCCTTATATAAAATTCTCTTGTTATATCTTTCTTAATAAGATCAACACTAATTTCTCTTTCTGCCTCTTTAATCAAAGAAGGATTCAAAGCAAGCAAATATATTAAACTATTTTCATAGTAAAATTTGTTATCTGTATTATTTTTTACTTTTTTATCATATTTTATACCGGAAGCATACTGATTTGCATTATATGTGTTCAAATAGTCTTTGTTAAAAGCTTCTCTATCAACATTAAGTTTCGAAGCTACGTATGAAATTATCATCTGTTTCTCTGTTTCACTTTTCACAGCATCTAAATACTTATAAAAACTATTAATAACATTTAATTTTTCTGCTATAGATAAAGAAGAAATATCCTTTTTTATTTCACTATCTATAACAAAATCATACCAATTAAGTTTATTATTATACAATATATCAAACCGGTTTCTACCATAAACTGTAAAAAATTCATCTAAATCTTTAGTTTCTTGTATAGAAAGTATAGTCAACTTTAAGTCAAACTTCAAGAGTGTAATTATAGCAGATTTTGCCGCTTTTATACCAGCTTCATCGCTATCTAATGCTAATACTACATTTTTAGTGTATTTTTTTATTTCTCTTGCATGTTCTTCTGTAATTGCAGTCCCTAAAGTGCCTACAACATTCTTTATACCCATTTTATGGCATGCTATTGTATCCATATAGCCTTCAACAAGCATTATTTCATCTTGCTTCATTATATACGATTTAGCAATATTTATACCATATAATGAAGATTTCTTTTTAAATATGAGGCTTTCTTTAGAATTTAGATACTTAGGCTCCTTACCATCTATACTTCTGCCTCCAAAACCTACTATCTCTTCACGTTCATTTATTATAGGGAACATTATTCTATTAACAAATGTATCATAATAATGATTAGGATTATTCTTGCTTACGCTTACTAAACCTAATATATTCATATTATTTACTGTAATTTTATTCTCTGTTAATGCATTCATTAAAGCATTCCAACTAGGCGGAGCATAACCTATTCTAAATTCTTTTATAATTCTGAATGGTATTTTTCTTGATTTCAAGTATTTTTCAGCATCTTTATAGAAATAATCTCCATTTTTATCTTTTAAAAACAGGGTTTTTCCAAAAAAGTTGCATGCTATTCTGTTAATTCTTCTGCTTTCTAGATATATTTTATCTTTTTGAGTAGTTTTTGCAGAAAAAAATCCGCTGACATCAACCGAAAACCTATTTCCTAAATATTGTACAGCCTCTTTAAATGATTTATTCTCTTTTTCCTTAAGATATGTAATAACATTTCCTTTAGCACCGCAAGTAAAGCATTTATAAATACCCTTTGAATCATCAACAGACATAGAAGGATTTGTTTCCTGTCCGTCTTTATGAAAAGGGCATTGAACGGTGTATTGACTTCCGCCTCTATGTATTACTTTATATCTATCTCTTAATATATCAACAAGAGATACTCTAGACAATAGATTATTTAATTTTTCAATAAATAAATTATCCACAATAAATAAGCTCAAACTTTAATATCCGTATATTAATCGGATATTAAAATATTAAAAATTACAATTATCCCCATAAATAAATATCCATAAATATAAAAATATTTTAAAAAAAGTCAAGTATTTTTAATATTTTTTAATCAAAATAATATTAGTCAAAATCAATTTATTTTACATATTTATTACTTGACAAAATTCTGTTTTTTATTATTATAGTGTGAACATGTTTTGCGGAGACTTATTGTGTTTAGTTATTTTGAAAAAAGTCAGAGAAGAAGAAGGATCTTAAATAACATAAAATCAAGAAGGATTATAATAGATAAATTTAATATTCCATTAGGTATAGTACCTAGCGAATATGTATACCCAATAGAGGGTACAAAAATAGAATTAAAAAATACTGATAACGGAGATGTATATTCATATAAAATATCCGTTTCAGCAGAAAAAATATTTTCATTGTATATGAAATTATTAAAATTATTTCCATCTTATGGCACCATGATCATAGAAAGAATCAGCGAAGATGTTAACAGAGATTTCGATGTTCTTATGAGCGATCCTGATGTTTCATTAAATGAAATAAGAAAAGTATTTAGAAGATATAATGAGTTATGGGTTGAATGCGGCTTTGTAGGTTTTGGTGTTATAGATGAACTTACAGAGTTTGAAATTTTTATAAATTTAGATAAAGAAATAGAAATCAACACTTCATATAAAAATATGAAGCAAATTAATCGTATATTACGTTCATATAAACTTTTAAATGATGATGTTTCTTTTATAAGCGACTATGAACATATGCATTATTCTCTATCATCTATAGTTGCAGATGAAGGATGTTCTGAAGCTGATGAGTATGTTTTTGATTATTATGATATTATAAATAATCTTAAATCAACTTATGGATTCACCACTATCAATTTAAATGATGTTACTAACATTATAAAAGCTCCTAAATGGTGGAATGTTACAGTTAAGGGTTTGGGTAAATGTCAGAAACGAACTTTTATATCAACTTATTATATAGTGGCAAATACAATAGAAGAAATGGAAACATTAATAGATGAAAAAATGAAAGATATGAACGTTGATTATTATTATATATACGATTTTTATAATGTTGATCCTAATGACTATAATTATGAGAGCGTAAACGTTACTAATATTCAAAATGTATCTTTTGAAAAAGCACCTTTTGGTATATGGGGACAATCTGATGTATTTATATGCAAAGCTAAAAATATAGCTTCATATTATATTAATAAGAATTATGCAAGAACATACTAATGATAATTTTATAAATGCTTTAAAAATAAAAGAACATATTAAATATCAATTTAAATATTGTCCTTATTGCGGTGAAAAAGATTCTTTTATTTTTAATGATGTAAAAATCTTTAAATGCTCAAAATGTAAAAGAACATATTTTACTAATCCTGCATCCGCTGTAGGGGTTATTATAGAAACTCCAAATGGGATAGTATTCGTTGAAAGAAAATTTGAACCTAAAAAAGGTTATATAGATATGCCTGGAGGTTTTTGCGAGCCTTATGAAAGGGCTGAAGATACCGCTGTTAGGGAAATTCTTGAAGAAACAAATATAAAATTAAACAATATAAACTTTTTAATGAGCGGAGCTAATGAATATATATACGATGGCGTTATGTATATTACAACAGACATATTCTTTTATTCAAAATTGGATTATGTTCCAGATGCCGCTCCAAATGATGATGCTTCAAAAGTTATTTTCATAAAAAGAGAAGATATTGATTTTGAAAGAATAGCTTTTGAATCTGCAAAAGAGGCTTTTTCTTATTATATTAAAAATTTTTAATTTTTTATTAATTAACAATATTTAAATATTTCAATTATGGTGAATAAAAAACAAATTTTAGAAATAATATTGGCTTCTTTAAGTGCCATTTTTATAGCGGGATTTATTAGAATATTTTTCTTTGATACTTATATTGTTACTAATAAATCTATGGAGCCTACTTTTTTTGAAGGCGATCAGATACTTCTTTTAAAAAAGAATTTTGTATTTAATAGAATTAAAAACTTTGATGTTATAGTATTCAATCATAATGATACCAATCTTGTAAAAAGAGTTATAGGAACAGAGGGTGATAAAGTAGAAATAAAAGACGGCGGACTTTATCTAAACGATAAACTTATAGAACATGAATATTATATATTTTCAAATGAAGATAATGGACTTTATATTTTAGGTAATAATCAGTATTTTGTTTTGGGTGATAATATAAAGGTAAGCGAGGACAGCAGATATTTTGGGCTTATAGATGAAAAAGACATAAAAGGACAAGTTATACTAATATTCAGTCCCAAAAAAAGATTTCAGCTATTTAATAATATTTTTCATAATAATAATATTTCAGAATAGATTTATTATACAAATATCACTTGCACCAAAAACATATAAATCACAGTACCTGCACCTATACTTATAAGTACATTTCTTTTTATTATATGCAAAACCACTATAACAGCTATAGATATTAATTCAGGTATAGCATAAGGAAATTTTATAATATTAATATCTTTAAGACAATATACCACAAGAAGTGCTATCATAGAATAAGGCAATATTTTACCTAAAAACTGAACATATTTATTTTCAGATAATGATTTATTTATTATGAGAAAAGGCAGAAACCTAAGAAAAGCAGTTCCAATTACAATCATCAAAGCAGTTATTAATATTTCTGTATTATTCATATATTTTTCCGTTTTCATTATATTTATAAACTATACTTATTGATATAAAAATTAACACCATAGCAAGTATTATAAATATATTAGTTTTAAATATTAAAATAGGTATAGAACATAAAAGCCCAATCAAAGCACCTCTATGATCTTTACTTTCAAGCCATTGTTCTGTAAATATCACAACGAATAAAGCAGTTAAAACAAAATCAAGCCCTTTAGTATTGAAAGTGATAAAAGAACCTATTAAACAGCCTAATAAGGTACCTATATTCCAATACATATGATTTATAAAAGCCACAAATAAAAGAAATGCATTTTTATTAATATTTTCAGGTATATCGGCAGAGCATAGTATTGAAAAAGTTTCATCACTTAAAGTATATATTAAATAAGGCTTTATAATTCCTGTATTTTGAAATTTTGATACAAGAGATATTCCATAAAATCCTACTCTTGAATTAACTATCAATGTTAGTATGAAAGCATATAGAGGATTAAAAGGAGCTAAAAACAAATAATTAATAGCCGTATACTGCATGCTTCCGCAATAGGCAAATAAACTTAAAAAAACCGCGAGCCAAGTATCAAGCCCTTTAGCTTTCATAAGTACTCCATAAGCCATACCCAAAAATATATACCCTACAAGAACAGGTATAGTATAAGGAAATGCATATTTTAATGCTGAAATCAAATCATGTTTTTTAGTATTCATAATTATTCAAATAGTAAATATTTAATTTAAAAATCATTTATATACATCTATAACAATATACAAAAAATATTTATTTTTATATAAAATATCCATAATAATAACATTTAGCGGTTTCATATCCATGTCTTAATATCATATCAAAATCTTCTCTTTTAGGACTGAATAGAGTTGTTTTGTAATTTTTTACTTTTATGCAATTTTCTTTTGTATCACAGGAATTGATTATTTTTTCTTTTACTGCTTTATCAATTTTTGAATTCCTCAATATTTTTGAAGCATGATTGCCTATATTTAGATATAATCCATTTTTATTTCTATTAATAAAATCTATATAACTTCTCACCCTTAAAAAATGAACTTGACTCATAGCTATATCAAGCATTCTCTTCAATCCAAATTTATTTACTCTATAATTAAAATTAAAACTAAGAGCAGCATTAGCCGTTATTAAAAAATTCAAATCATCTTTACAATATCCGCCTTTATCCATTTTGTATATGGCTTCCAACCCCAAATTATCATAAATTCCTCCGTCCCATAAATGTATAGATTTTGGAATATTTTTTATTGGTCTATCCTCATGATCTACCCATTCCTTACATTTTATTTTAAAATATTGACTTCCTATTAAAATAGGAAAAGCAGCAGACATAGCAACAGCCATAGATATATCATAATTTAAATCTTTTATATAGCCTAATTTATAATCGCCTATATGTTTTTGAGAGAAAGAAAATCTTTTTCCTGTTTCTATTGTAGTTGCATTTATAGACCATCTAGGTATTTTATCCAAATCTGAAAATTTTCCTGTTATATTCCAATATTTTTTCATTATATCTGATAAAATTTTAGGCTTATTAAAAAAATTATGAATCTGGCTTGATAATGCATTGGATATAAGTTTTTTTTGTATATCATTTTTTAAAACAACTTCTTTAATTTTTTCTAACACCAAATTATATTCCTTACTGCTTGGAAATTTATTATTATTAAAAGAATATAATAAAGCAATACATATACTAGCACCTGATACAGTTGATATATGTTCTATATTTTCCAAAGCATTTTCTTCTGCAAGCCATTTTAATACACCAAAATGAAATATTGCTGCTCTTATTCCGCCTCCTGATAAGGCAATACCTATCTTTTTATCATTCAAAGACATAAAAAATTACCCTACAATTATTATATTTTAGATTTTATATTCTTAACTTTATTTTCATCGGTATATTTAACGCTGAACTCCGGAGGTCTTAAAGCTGCCCCCATAAATACATTTTCATTTCTGTATTCCATTAAACTATTAACTGTTTTGTTTGCTGTCATATGATATTCATTAGCTTTTACAGTGTCTTTTATATATTCAATATTTCTTTCATTTATTCCGCTTCCAGGCATTATTATTATTTTATCATTATATTTTTCAACCAATTCTTTTAATTTTATTATGCCGCTCATAACATTAGCCTCACCGCCTGAAGTTAGTATTCTTTCAAAACCTAATGATATTATGTCTTCACATGCTTTATTTAAATCAGAACTTACATCTATTGCCCTATGAAAAGTAGCTTTACTGCTTCCCCATAAATCTAATAATTCAGAGCATCTCTCTTTATCAACTCTGCCCTCTTTTGTAAGTATGCCGAATACTATTCCGTCAATTTTTAATTCTTTCATGAGTTTTATTTCTTTTTTCATTATTTCAAACTCAATATCATCATAGCAGAAATCTCCGCCTCTAGGACGAACCATTGCATATATTGCAGCATTTACCTTTTCTCTTGCCAATTCTAAAACACCGTAACTAGGAGTAGTGCCTCCTTCAAACATATTTCCGCAAAGCTCAAGTCTGTCAGCTCCTCCTTTTTCAGCACTTATGCAGGACTGAACAGAATCAACACATATTTCTATTTTTGTATTCATAATAATGCCTTTTATAAATTAATTAAAACACATCAATTATACTAGAAAATTGCCAATTGTCAAAATATATTATATAATCCATCTGCATCTATTTTATAATAAGGATTAGGTTTATGAAAAAATTATTTATAATGTTACTGCTCAATATAATTTACATATCTGCTTTTGCTGACAATACCAATATAACAAAGCATTTATTTTTTACTCTTGAAGGAAGAATTGATAAATACCCTATTACAATAAATATACATATTGAAAATCCTGATAGTATTACAGAAAATAAAAAGTCTAATATAGACGGATATTATAAATACAATAATGTTAATACTCCAATACCTATAAACGGAGAAATGGATAAAAATAGTATTAAATTGACTGCCTTTGATTATGATAATTCTAATAAAAAAGAAGAATTCAGCTTTAAAATAAATAATAGTCAGTTCAATAATATTATTAATTTAGTAAACGGCAAAAAGAATATTGATTTAAAAGGAAGATGGAAAAATAATAATAAAAAATTAAGCTGTAATATAGATACTGTAAAACCTTTAGGGGATAAAATACATACTGTTTATGATATATCTGTTTCTAAAGAATATAAAGATAATACTTATGGTTTATCGCACTTTATATAGAAAATTTAAAATCATCTATATATAAAGGTGAAATCATAAATAAAATAAACAATACCAATGAGATGATTAAAAAGATTAATGATGATATTGCTAAAGTAAATTTTAATGAAGAAGAAATTTTTCACGAAGTTAATTTTTATAATTTTTATAACAAATTTTTTAATGATAATATTTTATGTTTGACAAGCAGTACAGAATACTATTATGGAGGTGCATATCCTGATACTGCAATATCACATTTTACATTAGATATTAATAAATTAGAAATAAAAGTATTAACTTTATCAGATTTCGTAAATGACAGCGATAAATTTAGAAAAACTTTGCAAAGCGAAATTGATAAATATTATAAAGAAATTGGAGAAGATGATTTTACTATTGATGTAATAAATAAATCTGATAGTTATTATGCTGAAACTTTAATGTCAAGAAATGTTGCAATTAACAGATATTATGACGGAATTAGTTTGCATATAAGGTTTGAACTTCCTCATGTTGTTAGAGCACTTGATGATTTTGAAATATCTATTGAAAAATTAAAGCCTTATTTAAAAAAGAATATTTATTGATTATTTTGCCGCTTTAATAATAAATAATCAAAACTTTACTTTTATAGTTATTTTTTGTATAATGATATTATGAGTAGAGATATTAATGTTTTAAATGATTATTTTGTGAGATATTTATTCTCATCACCTGACAGTAATTTAATACTGCTTGATTTTATCAATTCAATAATGCTCGACTCTAATATGAAAACTTTTAGATCCGTAGAAATACTTACACCTTTTAACTATAAAGAAAATTATCAAGATAAAGAAACAATAGCAGATGTAAAGTGTATAACTCAAAATGGGACTGTTGTAATTATAGAAATACAGTTGCAAGGTAATTCTAGATTTCCAGAACGCATACTTTATTATTGGTCAGCTAATTATAGTAAGCTATTAAAGCATGGAGAAAAATATGATGCTTTAACTCCAGTAATTAGTATCAACTTACTTAATTTTAATTTAGATGATAATGATTCTATACATTCATGTTATATGATTTATGATACTAACAGCAAAAGACTGTTAACAGATCATTTACAAATTCATATAATTGAACTCAAAAAATTCAAATATAATTTATTACAGCCAGATTTAAACTGCTGGCTTAAATTTTTCACAATGAAAGAAAAAGATAATAAGGAGGTTGTTATGTCAGAATTAGTAAAAGAAAAACCTATAATGGAAGAAGTGCAAAAAAGATATAATAACTTTATAAAAGACAGACTAATGATGAATGAATATGATAAAAGACAAGCTTATTTGTATGGTAATCAAATAATGCTTGATGAGGAGAGAAGATTAGGTATTGAAGAAGGAATTAAGAAAGGTATAGAACAAGGTAAGAAGGAACAGCAAATATCTATAGCTAGAAGTTTAAAAAATGCAGGCATAGATATAAAAATCATAAGTGAAAACACAGGATTAAGTATAGAAGAAATAAAAAACTTGTGAGCATCTAGTAAATTTATTTACTAGATATTAATAGCGAGCAAGTTTTTTATGTATAAATAAAGAAATAAAAAAATTATGAGCATATAACAAATTTATTTGTTATATATTTTAAGCGAATAATTTTTTTATGAATAAATTAAAGAAATAAAAAAATTATAATAGATATAGATTTGAATTTATTTTTAAAATAAAAAGAGCTTCTATATAACAATATATAAAAGCTCTTAATTTTTTATTCTTTTTTTAATAATTCGGCTACTATCTCATCAAGTTCTTCAGGCTTTACTCTAGGATCATAGCGTCCAACTATATTTCCTTGCCTATCTATTAAAAACTTACCGAAATTCCATCTTATTTTATCAACGCCTTCTTCAGTAGGCTTTTCAGTTCTTAAATAAGTAAATAAAGGATCAGCATTCTTACTATTAACTTTAACTTTGTCAAATAGCTTGAAAGTAATACCGTATTTCTCCTTTCTAAACTCAGCAATTTCTTCAATAGGTTCTTTAGCCTGTCCGCCGAATTGATTACAAGGAAAGTCTAATATTTCAAAACCATCCTTTTTGTATTTTTTGTATAAATCCTGCAACGCAGAATATTGTTTCGTAAATCCTCATTTAGTGGCGGTATTAATTATAAGTAATACCTTTCCCTCATACTTTTTTAATTTTACATCTTTACCTTCAGCATCTTTAACTGTGTAGTCATATATACTCATCTTATCCTCCGCTTATATAATATTTTACTAAAATAAAAAGGCATAGTACATTAATTAAATATTAATTACCATGCCTTATATATTTCAATTATAATTCAATCAAAAATTATAAAAGAGCTTTAGCAGCATTTAAAGCAGCATCATAATCTGGTTCATTAGTGATTTCTGGAACGTACTGAACATATTTAACAACATTGTCTTTGTCTAATACAAATACAGCACGAGTAAGAAGTTGTAATTCTTTTAATAAAGTACCGAATTTTCTTCCGAAATCTTTTTGATTGTAGTCAGAAGCTACGATATGAGAAGCAGCATTAGCAGCAGCACACCATCTAGCTTGAGCAAATGGTAAGTCAACTGATACTGTTACAACTGTTACTCCTTTAAGAGAAGCAGCTTCTTTATTGAATCTTTTAGTTTGTATATCGCATACAGGTGTATCCAAAGATGGTACAGAAGAAATGATTTTTACTGTATCACCAGCATCTTTTAAAGACCATGGGCTTAAATCTGTTTTTAATACTGTGAAATCTAAAGCTTTAGCTCCAACTGTTAATTGAGCACCTTCTAAATTTTGTGTTGCACCTTGAAATGTAACTGTCATATTTTTAACTCCTTAAACAATTATTTTTATTAAAAATGAAAATAATTATTAATTTAATTATTTAAAGAAAATATATAATTATTAAAAAAAAAGTCAATAAAAAAATATTACAATTATATTCTTTTTCTAGATTCCAGCAATTTTAATCTTATTAAAAACTCCTTATTATATTTTATATCTATATCAACATCTTTTTTTGTGAAAGGATGAACAAAATGAATCTCTTTGGCAATTAAAGCAAAACCTTTCATTTTGTAAATACCAGCATTTTTTGAGTATATTTTATCGCCTATTATAGGATGTCCAATATATGAAAGATGTACCCTTATTTGATGAGTTCTTCCTGTCAAAGGTTTTAATTCAAGCAAAGTATGTTCATTCAATCTTTTTAAAACTTTGTAATGAGTTATTGCTGATTCTCCGCCTTCTTTTACTGATAATGGAATTCTTCTATTAGGATTTTTTTTGTCAATGCCTATAGATATATCTATTGTACCTTTTTCCTTTTCTACTTTTCCCTGAACTATAGCATGATACACTTTATTAATTGTTTTATCTTTAAAAGATTCTTCAAAATATTTTTTAGTTGCTTCATCTCTTGCAAGTATTACTATTCCTGAAGTAAATTTATCTATTCTATGAACTAAATATAAATTATCAATATGAGTATATTCTTTTTTTATTATATCTATTAAATTATTATCAACTTCAATTCCAGCTTCTTTATCAATAGCAATAAAATAATCATCTTCATAAATAATTTTCATTTCATATTCACTTTATAATTTTTATAATTTCATAATCTTTCTATAATCAAAGATATTCTAGTAAAAAAGTAATTCACATTCCTCAAACTTTCAGCTATAAGAAATATTAACTTTTCTCTGGTTTCTCTTTCTCCCCTTTCGCACATAAGTATAGTTGTAGAAAGAATAGTTTGAAGTATGCTTGCTTTTTTTTGATATTCTTTTACAAGATTCATAGTTTCATTATATAATTCATCTATATTATTCAAATTATTATTTATATTATTATATGTTTTTGATAAAATATTTCTAAACTCTTCTAATATATTTTTTAATTCTATATATGCTTTTTTTATATCAGCATCATTATCTTTTTTATATATACTATTAGCAATATTCAATGCCTTCTCTCTTATATTAACAACAGAAAAATTTTCAATACTTCCCTCTTCTATAGAATCTATCTTTACAGCTTCTTTAGTAATTCTCTTTATCTTCATATTTGAATATCTATCTCTGAATTGATTAAAATATTCCATCTGACTTTCAAATACAAATTCTGTAGGAGGATAATTATCTATATTAGTATTATTTTTTATAGCATTGAAATAGTATGATTCATAAGTTTTTAATTTATTAGTTTTATTCACCATATATTCATAAGAAAGTGCATGCTTAATATGTCTTTCATAAAAAGGATAGCTATTATCAAAACCTATCAATAATACTTCATCTAAACCAATATAATTAGCAAAATCTATCATAGCAGTTGCTACTGTGCTTGAAGTTGTAAGGCATGATAATTCAGTGAATTTTTGAATATATTTTATTATTCCTAAATTTTCAGAAGAAGTAAATCTTATAATATCAGCATTTATATTTCTAGGTATTATTTTATTTGCTGCTATATCCATAACTAAATACGGAAATGCTCTATTCTCATAAACAAAGTCCAAAGAATTAAAAAATCCTCCGTCTACAGTAATTATAAAATCAGGAATTATACCATGTTTACATAATACACTGTAACTAGTATCCACACATATAATAAAAAAATTCTCTCTTTCTTTTTTTATATATTCTATGCTATGCTTTAATGTAGGACCAGGGCATATAAGTAATGCCTTGAATCCTTTAAATGCATTTTTAAAATGAATTATATCTGATGATTTATTTATGTACTCACTATTAAATATTATATTTTTAGTCCATATATTTTCAAAATACATATTAGTAAATATATTAGATATTTCTTTCTCCATTATATTTAATATCTGAGTATAAAATATATTTGCATTATCCTTTTCTTCTTTGGTAAGCGATGGAAGAAGAACTAAATTAATACCGTTGATACTTTTATAATCAATGATATTGTTCACATAACTAATACTATCATCTTTATATATAAAAAATATATTATTATTATCAGTGTTATATATATTGTAATACGAATATTTAAAAACCGCAGCATCCTCTATAACAACTATTATTTTTAGAGTTTTTATGATTTCTTTATTAAAATATTCATCAATATTTTCAAGAAGATATTTTAAAGTATATCCTAATCCATATCCGTATATTATGAGAAGGTTTTTATTTTTATTTATATTTTCTAATGCTCTTTTGCATTCATTGTTTATATTATATTTACTATGTAAAGCTCTTCCATTTTTAGAGATTATTATAATATTATCTTTATTTTTTTCTATTTTGTATGAAGCGTCTAGTTCGCTCTGTTCTTCTTTTAATAAATTATGCAGTTTTACAGATATATTCATCTAATTATAATAACAAAAAAAATATAAAAATCAAATATATAGCAAAATATATAATAAAAAATAATTGACAATATTGATAATTATTATAAATTATAGTGGTATAACATTTATGAGGTATTTTTATGTCAACTTCACCATTAGGATATAATACTAAAACAGGAAAACCATATAAAGTAATGGTTATAGATGATTCTAGTACTATAAGAATAGCTGAAAGAAAGATATTGTTATCAGAAAACTTTGAGGTAATATTGGAAGCTGACGGTGCTATGGATGCTTTAACAAAACTTAGAGAAGCAGTAGATAAGCCGGATATAATAATGATGGATTTTGAAATGCCGCAGATGAACGGAATTGATTTGTTGAAAAGAATAAGAGCATTAAATATAGACGCCAAGATAATAGTTGTTACTTCTTATGCCAATAAAGGAGTATTGATGGAGTTCTTGAAATTAAAAGTAGACGGATATGTTGTAAAGCCGGTTCAGCGTCAAACTGTAATGTATAATTTAGCTAAGGTAATAGGAAGAGAAGATTATTTAAGATAGAATTATTCTATTAAATCTATAATTTATTTTTTATATAATTAAGAACTGAAAGCCAATTTTCAGAAATAAAAAGATATTGATGCAATAGTATAGTGTAAATTATATATTTTCTTCTTTATTATAGTATAATTTATATATTGATAATTTTAAGATAAAATGTTATAATTGTATGAATATTTTTTAAGGATATAGATATATGGCAGTAAAAAAGAATAAAGAAGATAATTCGGAAGAAAGACAATATTCCACACTGACAAAAGATATCTTGAAAAGAGTAGATCATATTTCAATAGAAAATGAATTAAGAGAATCTTATCTAACTTATGCTATGAGCGTTATCGTATCTAGGGCATTACCTGATGTTAGAGACGGTTTAAAACCTGTTCATAGAAGAATACTATATGCAATGTATGATGCTAATCTTACTCATGATAAGCCTTATAAGAAATCGGCGGCTACAGTAGGAGAAGTTTTAGCACGTTATCACCCACATGGAGACTCTGCTGTTTATGGTACTATGGTAAGAATGGCACAGGATTTCTCTATGCGTTATTTACTTGTAGACGGACAGGGAAACTTCGGTTCTATAGATGATGACCCGCCTGCAGCAATGCGTTATACTGAAGCTAGAATGACGCGTTTTGCTGAAGAGATGCTTAATGATATAGATAAAAAAACTGTAAAATTCGTACCGAACTTCGATGATTCCAGAACTGAACCTTCTGTGCTTCCTGCAACAGTGCCTCAGCTTTTAGTTAATGGAAGTATGGGTATTGCTATCGGTATGGCTACTAATATGCCTCCTCATAACTTGAAAGAGGTTGTAAATGCTATAGTTTATTATATAGATCATCAGGATGCTGAAATTAAGGACTTGATGCGTTATATACAAGGCCCTGACTTCCCTACTGCTGGAATTATATACGGTAAAGAAGGAATAAAAGAGGCTTATACTACAGGAAAAGGCAGAATTAAATTAAGAGCCAAACTCGAAATAGAAGAAACTAAGAGAGATAGAGAAGCTATAGTAGTAAAAGAACTTCCTTACGGTGTTGTAAAAACTACTTTGCATGAAAAAATAGCCGAATTAGTTAAACAAGGCAAAATTGAAGGCGTAGCAGATATAAGAGATGAATCAAGCAACAGAGCAGGTATTCGTCTTATAATAGAGCTTAAAAAAGGTGTTGCTACACAGATAGTTCTTAACCAATTATGGAAGCATACCGATTTAGAAACAACTTTCGGTATAATAAACCTTGCTTTGGTTAATGGAGAGCCTAAAGTATTAAATTTAAAAGAGCTTATCAAATATTTCGTTGATCATAGAGTTGAAGTAATAACAAAAAGAACAGAATATGATTTGGAGCAGGCTAAAGCTAAGGCTCATATATTAGAAGGCTTATTGATAGCACAGGCTAATATAGAAGAAGTTATAAGAATAATAAGAGAAAGCGAAAATACTGATGCTGCTAGAAATACTCTTATGAATAGATTTAAACTTTCTGAAAAACAGGCTCAGGCTATACTTGATATGCCTCTCAAACGCTTAACTGCTTTAGAAAAATTAAAAATAGAACAGGAATTACAGCAATTAAGAGAATTTATAGCTTATTGTGAAGATTTGCTTGCTCACCCAGAAAAAATACTAGCTGTTATTAAAGATGAACTTAAAAATATATCTGAAAAATACGGCGATGACAGAAGAAGTGAAATAATCGGAAAAACAAATGATACTGAAATAGATGAAGAAGATTTGATACATGATGAAGATGTGGCAGTATCTATAACTACTCAAGGATTCATTAAAAGAGTACCTGCTTCAAGCTATCGTACTCAAGGCAGAGGCGGCGTAGGTGTTCAAGGAGGAAAATCTCAAGGCGAGCATTATATAGAACATTTATTCGTTGCTTCTACTAAAGACTATTTATTCATATTTACAGACAGAGGTAAAGCTTTCTGGATGAAAGTGCATGAAATTCCTGCTTTAACTAAGATATCTCAGGGTAAAAGTATTAAATTTATACTTAACTTAGCTCCTGAAGAAAAGATTACAAGCTACTTTACAGTATCCGAATTTGATCCTAAACAATCTATAATTATGGTTACTAAAATGGGTACTATAAAGAAAATGGAATTAAAACATCTTGAAAATGCTAAAAAGAGAGGAATACTTGCTTTAACATTAGAAAATAATGATGAATTAGTTGCAGTTTCAGCTGTACAGACTGGAGATGATTTCATTATGACTACTGCTGCAGGACTTGCTTTAAGAATTACTGAAGAGAAAATCAGAAAAATGGGAAGAGCTGCTGCCGGAGTTAAAGGAATATCTTTAGATGATGATGATGTTTGTGTATCAGGAAATGCTATACATAAAGGCGAATCATTAATAGTTATTACAGAAAACGGAATAGGAAAAAGACTTTCTTCAAAACAATTCAATGTTAAAGGAAGAGGCGGCAAAGGACAGATTTATATCAAGCCGGATAATAAAACAGGAAATGTTGTCAGCGTAAAAACTGTAGGAGATAAAGATGAGATAATGGTTGTTACTACTGATGACATGACAATAAAAATCAAAGCTGATTCTATACCAGAACTTGGAAGAAATGCTAAGGGTGTAAAAATCGTTAATATTTCTGATGGTGCTAGGGTTAGTGATTTAGCTGTTGTACCTGCTGATAATGAAGAAAAGAAATAATAAATAGTTTTATTAACATATATTTTAAGCCTATATATTTTTATATAGGCTTAATTTTTTTAAAAGTTTGTAATTTTCTAAATTTTTGTTATATTAATAATATAAGGGAATACGTATTCAGAAATATTTGAAATGAAAGCTATTTTATTTCTTTAATTTTAATTAATTACAATTTTTTCTATTAAAGAAAAAAATTACTTATTAAATATATAAAAATATAGATAATATTAATATGTTGTTTTTTGGGGTTAAATTATGGATACTATATCAAAACTTCCTTATGAAGCTGAAATATTTATAAAGAGTAAATTTCTTAAAGCACAAATAGTAGAAATTGAAAAAAGCGAAAATATCTTCAAAGTAGAACTCGATAATGAAGTATTTATCACATTTGATGAAGACGGCAACTGGATTTCTATTAATAGCCAAAAAAGACTTCCGGAAGCTGTTATACCTGATGTAGTTCAAAACAAAATAAGTAAATTAAAAAGATTTGAAACAAAATATAAATACGAAAATTTAGATATTAATGAGATAAGAAGAATCATCAATTCGTATAGGGTAATATTAGATCATTATTTAGAAATGCATATATACAGCAATTAAATCATTTCAAACAGCGAACTATTTTACCGTTAGACATTTCATAAACATTATTAGCATAGGCTGCTATATTATGAGCATGTGTAACCATAATTATAGTAGTTCCTTGTTTATTTAAGGTTGTAAGTATTTCCATCAAAGTTTTTGTAGTTGCAGGATCGAGATCACTTGTAGGCTCATCAGCTATTAAGCATTTACAGCCATAAGCTAATGCTCTTAATATAGCAACCTTTTTCATTTCTCCACCTGATAGATTAGAGGCTTTAGAATATGTTTTATCTTTAAGAGCAAATAATTCTATATTTTCTTTAGTTTGATTTATTTTCTCTTCTGTAATTTTATGTTTGAAAGCTAAAGGCATTAATATATTATCTATAACGCTTATAGTAGGTATAATCACAGGATATTGAAATATATAAGAAAAATATTCTCTTCTAAAACTTGCAAGAACATCTTCATTAGCCCCATTCAATTTGAAAGAGTCATAATATATAGTACCGCCTGTAGGTTTAAGTATACCGCCTATTATACTAAGCAATGTACTTTTACCGCTTCCAGTATGTCCAACAAAACTTATAAAATCACCCTGATTAATATCTAAACTAATATCCTCACAGGCATTGAATTGATTAACTCCCAAAGGGAAAACCTTTGATACATTTATTATTTTTATATTCATAGTGTTCCCCTCAAATCATCATAAGGATCTTTGTGTAAAAGTATAGAGTTAGAAATAAAAGCTCCTATCATAAAGCCTACTATTAACACAGCATTAGCCAATAATACAACATAAGCACCATTTATTACATCAGAGAATTCTATCAAAGTTAATATATATGAACTGTATCTCAAATATAATATTAGCATTTCTATTATACAAATTACAAATGATACTAAAGGATATAAAAGACTTATTAATATCGCTAATTTTCTTATAGCTAATTTAGTAGCTCCGAATATACGCAAAGTAGAAAACATTCTGCTGTTTTTTGAAAATATGTATGAACTAGATATTGCAGAATATAATATTCCTATTATAAATATTCCTATAAATAAAGCGTATATAGAGAACTCTCTGAAGAAAGGTATATTTTCATTTAATAATATTTCATATTTCCATACCAAACTGAATATAGAAGTTACAGCCATAAGCTGTGATAATGAAATAAATATTATTATTGAAAAAACAATACTTCCTTTAATAAGTTTTGAAGCATATCCTATAGTTGAATTATACACAATAAAAACCTTTTATTTTTTTAACCTATTAGTAATATCTTTGTAAAATATAATACAGGTACTTCTAAATTCAATATCGATATTATTTATAATTACTTAAGCAAATTATTTTTACTATATAAAATGTAATTATCTTAATCTTCCGAATTCTATTGTATTAAATTTATCTACTTCTTCTATTAAAGGTATAGGATATTCAGACATATCTTTACCTTCTCTTAAGGTATTGTATATAGTTAAATTACTTTTCTTCCAATCGGATAATCTTTTTTTGTATTCTTTTGTATATCCTGAAGTCATCTCTAATTTGCCATTATTCAATATAAAACCTACAAACATATCTACTTTATCATTAGGTATAGAATCTCTTACATCATAAGCAACATAACTTAACGGCATTTTTTCATAATAATAAGCATTAGTGGCACTTTCTGCATACAAAAATATTCCTGTACCTCTTTTCATACCATTTACTTTATATTCAACATTTCCATTTTCTTTAAATGTATATAAATATCCATTAGGGGCTAGTACGCTTTTTCCTTTAACCACTTTTATCCACACACTATTGTATTTACTTTGAGAAACTTTAACATTAGATGCACAAGATGTTATAGTAAATAACAATATCACTATAGTATACAATTTCAACATAAGAATCCTTAACAAAATATTTTCTATATTCTCGGCATCAAAATTAATTATTATATAAAATTATATTTATATGTATTTTTCATAGTCTTTTCATTATAAACTATTGCTATTTAATAAAATAATATTTATTATATATGGATATTTTTAATACCTTATATAAACGGTAAAAGTAATATGCATAATAATGAATCAATATATACTGAATTAATAGAAAGATTTTCAAAAAGCAAAGAATTTTTAAATTTTGATATAAAAACTGCCAAAAGTTTAACAGGACTCAAAGGCGGAAGCGATTCTTTATTTTTTGCATCTCTTTTTAATAATAATGAAGAAAGTATTTTAATAATCAAAGAAAATGAAAGCGATGCTATGCTTTTAAGCCAATCTTTAAATTTTTATAATATACCTAATTATTATTTTCCTGATTATTATACTGTTCCTTTTACCAAAATGTCCCCTGTTACAGATATAGCACAGGATAGAATAAATATTTTATATAAATTAATAAATAAAGAAAAATGTATAATAATAACAACTGTAAATGCTGTAACTAGAAAATTACCTAATAGAAATGATTTGAAAAAACTGCCTATATATTTAAATGTAGGCGATAAATTGGATTTGGATAATTTAAGATTAACATTATATGATTTAGGATATGTTATAGAGAGAGAAGTTGCTGAAAAAGGCACTGCTTCTGTGAGAGGAAGTATAGTAGATGTATTTTCTGTAGAATATAATAATCCTATTAGAATAGAATTATTTGATGAGGAAATAGAAAGTATAAGACTATTCAATGTAGAAGATGGAAGATCTTTCAAAAGTGTAGAAAATATAATTATTTACCCTGTAAGAGAAGCTATTTACAGTGATTCGGCGGTAAGCGAATTTTTAAATAATAATGAAATTGAAGATGAACTAAAAGACAATATAACAAAAAGAAAGTATTTCGCCGGAAGTGAAAATTTACTGCCTATTTTTTATAACGAACTACAAACTATATTTGATTATTTTGATTATGGTTATATATTCATTGATGATGCTTTAAAATTAAAAAATAAGCTCATAACTATTATAGATACTATAAAAGAAAATTTTAATGATATAGATAATATGTTTACTATAATAGAAGATATTTATAAACTTTATATTGATAATAATTATTTTTCTGAAATAGTAAAAAAATCAATAAATATATCACCTTTCATAACGGACATAGATATATATAAATTTCATTTTGAAGAAGGCGTTTCTTTTAAATCGAGATTAACAGATTTTCTTGATTATGTTAAAGAATATAGAGAGAAAGATTATTTAATTATACTATCTACAGGACATCATGATCAGGCATTGAGATTCTATAAGATAATGCAGGATTTATCGCCTACTATCATAACTGAAAATGGAATAGAAAATAATAATGAAGAAAAAGATCATCAAGATAAAGAAATCACTGACAATAAAGAAATAAACAATGATAATAATTTAGAAAATTCTGAAATTAATAATGAAGACAATAAAGAAATAATTCTTGAAGATACTAATAAAAAAGAAGAAATAAAAAAAGATTATTCAAAAAATGAAAATAATTTTTATATAATAACAACACAAGCATCATCAGGATTCATAAAAGATGATATAAAAACAATATTCATAGCGGACTGGGAAGTATTCGGAAGAAAAAGAAAAAAAGTAAGAAAGATACCTAAAGTTAATAAAAACTTAATAGAAACATTTGTAGATTTGAATGTTGGAGATTATGCTGTTCATGTTAATTATGGTATAGGAAAGTATTTGGGACTAACAAGAAAAATGTCCAATGGTAAAGAAAAAGATTATATCACATTGGAATATGCTAAGGGAGATAAACTTTATATACCTGTAGAGCAGATGAACTTCGTACAGAAATATATATCCGGTCATGGAGAAGCCCCAAAATTAACACAGTTAGGCGGAAGTGCTTGGGATAAAATAAAGAGCAAGGCAAGAGAAGATGCATTAGCTACTGCAAGGGAATTAATAAAACTTTATGCTATAAGATCCAATATCAGAGGAAATGTTTATGGACCTGATACTCAATGGCAGGACGATTTTGAAGCTTCATTTCGTTATGAGGAAACAGTTGATCAGTTGAGGGCTATTAATGATATAAAAGACGATATGGAAAGCGGCAAGATGATGGATAGGCTTGTATGCGGCGATGTTGGATTTGGAAAAACAGAAGTGGCATTTAGAGCGGTATTTAAAGCTATAATGGCAGGAAAACAATGTGCTATACTCTGCCCTACTACGATATTATCTCAGCAGCATTATAATAATGCTAAAAAAAGATTTGAAGACTTCCCTATTAGAATAGAAGTTTTAAATAGATTCGTTACAAGCAAACAAGCTAAAAAGAATAAAGAATTATTAAAAGAAGGTTCATGCGATTTGATAGTCGGTACTCATATGCTCTTATCAAAAGACGTGGAGTTTAAAAATCTAGGACTTATAGTTATAGATGAAGAGCAGAGATTCGGAGTTAAACATAAAGAAGCATTAAAAAAATTAAGATTAGAAACTGATGTTCTTACACTTTCAGCTACTCCTATACCTAGAACTTTAAATATGGCTTTAACAGGAATAAGAGATATAAGCATAATAGAAACTCCTCCATTAAACAGAATACCTGTAAAAACTTTTGTTACAGAGTTCACAGAAGATGCTGTTGTAAATGCCATAGAAAGAGAATTAAAAAGAGACGGACAAGTATTCTATCTTTATAACAGAATAGATACTATAGAATCATTCGCACTTATGATAAAAAAACTTTGTCCTAAAGCAAGAATATGCGTTGCCCATGGAAGAATGACAGGACATCAGCTTGAAAAAATTATGGGCGACTTTATTAATCATAAATATGATATATTAGTTTCTACTACAATAATAGAAAACGGAATAGATATACCAAATGCCAATACTATACTAATAGATAATGCAAATAAATTAGGATTATCCGAGCTTTATCAATTAAGAGGAAGAGTTGGAAGAAGCGACAGAGAGGCTTATGCTTATATGTTCTATCCTAGCGATTTAGCATTAACAGAAGTTGCATATAAAAGACTTGAAGCTATATCCGAGCATACTGATTTAGGTGCGGGTTTTAAAATAGCTATGCGTGATTTAGAAATTAGAGGTGCAGGAAATATTTTAGGTAAAGAACAATCCGGTATGATATATCAGGTTGGTTATGAATTATATACTCAAATGCTAGAAGAAGCTGCAAATGAATATAAAGGCGAAATAAAAGAAGTAACATTCGATACTGTTATAGACTTAAAGCATAATTTATTTATTCCTGATTCTTATATAGCCGATTCAAAAGAAAAAATATCCGCTTATAAATTAATAATGCGTTCTCAAAGTGATGAAGATATTGAATATGCTAAAGAGTTTATGATAGATAAATATGGAAAACTTCCGAAAGAATTAGAAGATATTTTCGATATTGCCAAATTAAAAATTATATTAAAAAGAATGAGAATATTATCTGTTATAGAAGGACAGTATAATATATATCTTAAACTTGATAAACTCTCAAAAATAGATACTGACAAACTTATAAAATTAATCAATACAAAAAATTCAGGAGTTTATTTTGATAAAGATAATCTTAATCAATTAATAATACCAGTTATACATGAAAAAGAAAATGATATAGAATGGAAATTAGAAAAAATAAAAAATGTCATCCTAGAAATAGAAGGCGAAAATTATACAGCAGATACTAATTCAAAAAATGATAAGAATATAAATGATAATCAAGAAGAGCATTCTAAAATGAGCATTGCAGAAGCTAATATAAAAAATAACAAAAACAATAGAAAAAGAACCGTATCAAGAAAATCTCCTAAATTAATAAAAGTAAATAAAAAATAATTATAATATTTGATTCATTAAACTATATTAAGTATGATAATATGCTACAAATTATACTTAATATAGTTTTTTTATATATTTTTTGATTGAAATTGATTATTTTTGATTGATTTTGATTGATTTTTATAGTTTTTTTGATATAATTATTAATATAAAGATTAGAAAAAGGAATGATAAAGGTGCTGAAAGTAAGCAGATATGAATTGATTTTTGAAGTTATAAAAGAGAAAAAGAATATCAAAATTGAAGAATTGATTGAAAGGCTTAACGTTTCAGAGGCAACAATTAGAAGAGATTTAACTTTTCTTGAAAAAGCAGGAAAGATAAGAAGAGTTCATGGCGGTGCTATATTAGTTGATACTCAGGAAGAAAGTTTAATATACAAAAAAGAAATATACTCAGAAGAAAAAGAAAAAATAGGAAAGCTTGCTGCTTCATTAGTTGAAAGCGGTAATACAATATATTTAGATGCAGGCACTAGTATTTTTGCTATGATTAAATATTTAGCCGGAATAGAAAACATAAAAGTAGTAACTAACGGATTAAGTCATGTAGAAGAGCTTTATAACAAAAAAATAGAAACATACTTAATAGGCGGAA
Organism: uncultured Brachyspira sp.; assembly: GCF_944393015.1. Classification (GTDB taxonomy): domain Bacteria; phylum Spirochaetota; class Brachyspiria; order Brachyspirales; family Brachyspiraceae; genus Brachyspira. The sequence goes on along the minus strand of NZ_CALXYQ010000011.1, from coordinate 33,032 downwards.
AGATGAAAATGCTTACAGGTGCTTTAGTTGGAGCTAGTGCCGTTTTATCAATAAAGAATTTTAATTTTGATTTGGCATTTATGGGAGCAAATGGAATAGATATTGACGGATACTCTACTCCTGACAGTGAAGAAGCTTTGATAAAAAGTGAAGCTGCTTCAAAAGCAAATAAAACTTATTTTCTATGCGATGAATCAAAATTAAAAAAGAAAAGTTTGATTAATTTTTATAACTTGGAAGATTCTTATTTGATAACAAATGCAAAAGAAATAGATGATAATATAAAAAATAAATTAAAAGATTTATACATTGTCAATTAATAAAAAGTGAGGGATTATTTATGATATATACTTTAACATTAAATCCGGCTGTAGACTATTATATAGACATGAATAACTTTGAAGAGGGAGATTTAAACAAAGTTAATAATGCCTATACATTAGCCGGAGGAAAAGGAATTAATGTTTCCAAAGTTTTAAAAAATTTCAATATTGATTCTATTGCTTTGGGATTCTCTGGAGGATTTACAGGAGATTATATAAAAAAGCATCTTAAAGGATACGGCATAAAAGAAAATTTTATTGATTTAGAAGAAGATACAAGAATCAATATAAAATTAAAAACAAATAAAACAGAAAGCGAAATAGCAGGAAAATCTCCTAATATTTCAAAAGAAAAAGTTAATGAACTATTAAACTATATAAAAAACAATATAAAAGAAAATGATATATTGGTTTTATCTGGAAGCGTTCCTAATTCTATTGAAAGTTCTATATACAAAGATATTATATCAAATGCAAATAAAAATATAAAAGTAATATTAGATGCAAGAGATGAAGCATTCAAATTCGGATTAAAAGAAAAAGTATTTCTCACAAAACCTAATAAAAAAGAATTAAGCGAATACTTTAATAAAAATATAGAATCAGCAGATGACATCATAAAATATGCAAGAGAATTAATAAAAGAAGGAAGCGAAAATGTAATAGTTTCTTTAGGAAAAGATGGTTCTATACTTGTAACAAAAGATGAGGCATATATAGGAAATGCTCCTGATGGAAAATTGATTAGTTCTGTAGGTTCTGGAGATTCAATGGTAGCTGGTATAGTTTACGGAATAAGCAATAATTTAAATATAATTGATTCTTATAAATATGCTATAGCAAGCGGAAGTTCTACAGCATGTTCTGAAGGATTAACTACATTTGAAAATATGAATAAATTTCTAGAAAAAGTAGAAATAAAAAAAATTAATTAAAGTTTATAAAGTTAATATAAATGGAGGCTAAAAATGCTAAAAGATGTTATAACTTTAGATTGTATTAATACAGATCTAAAGGGAACAACTAAATCAGAAATTATAGATGAAATGGTAGATATTCTCTATAATAACGGTAAATTAAATGACAGAGAAGAGTATAAACAAGAAATACTAAAAAGAGAAGCACAAAGCTCAACAGGTATGGAAGAAGGAATAGCAATACCTCATGGTAAAACTAAAGCCGTAAAAATTCCTACTGTTGCAATAGGTATTTCAAAGAAAGGTGTTGATTATGAATCATTAGACGGAGAGCCTTCTCATTTATTTTTTATGATAGCAGCTCCTGAAAACCCAAATGATTCTCATATAGAATTATTATCAAAAATCACTACCCTTCTTCTTGAAGATGATATAAGAGAAGCACTTTTAAATGCAAAAAGCAAAGAAGAAGTTTTAGATATATTAATAAAAAATGCTGAAAAAGATAATGAAAACTCATCATTAAATCAGGAAACTAATAACAGCAATGATTCATATCAAGTATTAGCAGTAACAGCCTGCCCTACTGGAATAGCACATACTTATATGGCTGCCGATGCCTTGCTTAAAAAAGGTAAAGAACTTGGAATCACTATCAAAGTAGAAACTAATGGTTCAAGCGGTGTAAAAAATGAACTTACAAAAGATGAAATAAAAAATGCCAAAGGTATAATAGTAGCTGCTGATAAAAATGTTGCTATGGAAAGATTTGCAGGAAAGAATGTTGATATAGTTGGAGTAAAAGAGGCAATAAAAAATCCTGAACAATTAATAAAAAATGCTATGAATCAAACAGCTCCTATATATCATAGCAATGAAGATAATACTCAAACTTCAAATAAATTTGCTAAGAAGCCAAAAACAGGCGTATATAAACATTTGATGTCAGGCGTATCAAATATGCTTCCATTCGTTGTAGGCGGAGGTATATTAATAGCATTTTCATTTATGTTCGGTATTAATGCCAGCAATCCGAATGATCCTTCATACAATTACTTTGCTAAACTTTTAAATGATATAGGAGGAGGAAATGCATTCTTCCTAATGGTTCCTGTAATGGCAGCATTCATTGGTATGAGTATCGCTGACAGATCTGGATTTGCTCCTGCTATGGTTGGAGGATTAATATCATTAAACAGCGGCGGAGGATTTTTAGGCGGTTTGATAGGAGGATTTTTAGGCGGATACATCACTCTTTTATTAAAAAAAGTATTTAATAAATTGCCTGAAAGTTTGGACGGAATTAAACCTGTTTTACTATATCCTTTATTTGGTATATTCATTACAGGTGCTATAATGTATTTATTCATTGTTAATCCAATAGCTGCAATCAATACAGGAATTTCAAATTTCTTAAAAAACTTAGGAACAGGAAACTTAATATTATTAGGTGCTTTACTCGGTGCTATGATGTCCACTGATATGGGAGGACCTATAAATAAAGCTGCTTTCACTTTCGGTATAGCTATGATAGCTTCAGGACAGTACGCTCCTCATGCCGCAGTTATGGCTGGCGGAATGGTACCTCCTTTGGGAATAGCTTTGGCTACTACAATATTCAGAAATAAATTCTCTGCTGATGAAAGAGATGCCGGAAAAACATGCTATGTTATGGGACTTTCATTCATTACTGAAGGTGCTATACCATTTGCCGCATCAGACCCTATAAGAGTAATTCCTTCCTGTATGATAGGTGCTGCAATTTCTGGTGCTTTGACTATGGCTTTTCATATAGAACTTAGAGCCCCTCATGGCGGAATATTCGTTTTGCCTATAGTTAATAATCCTATAATGTATTTACTTGCTATAGTAGTTGGTTCTGTAATAACTGCTATTATACTTGGATTTATTAAGAAACCTGCGGAAAATTAACATATATCTTCTTACAAAAAAGGCTGTATCCTAAAATAAAGATACAGCCTAACTTTTTACTTCATCATAAAACTATACAAAACTATTCTAAATAACAATGATGGAATCTATGAAATCCTAGAGGATCATAATAAACACCTTTTAATTTAGGAGATACAAGCAAAGGTTCTGTATAATAATATATAGGTATTATAGCTTCTTCTCTCATTAGCATTTCTTCTGCCTTATGCATAGTCTGCATTCTAAACTTTTGATCTCCTGAAAGCATAACTTGATTTATTATATCATCATAAGCCTTATTACTATAAACACTATAATTATTAGGAGAATAACTTAAACATAAAGTCATAAAGTTTATAGGATCATCAAAATCTCCGTTCCATGCTCCTCTTGCCATAGTAATGTTTCTGTCGTATCTTGTTTGCAAAAATACTGCCCATTCTTCCTGAGTCAAAGTTACATCAATACCAAGATTTTCTTTCCACATCTGCTGAACTGCTTCAAATATTTTTACATGCAGTCCCGGATCTGTTTTAAACTCCATAACAGGAAAACCTTCTCCATTAGGATATCCTGCCTCAGCCATTAATTTTTTAGCTTCCTCAACATTTTTAGTATATCCGTCTTTAGTTATATCTATATATTCCCCGCCGTTTTTTCTGAAATCTCCTTCATAGTCAGATATTCCAAAAGGAACTAAAGCACCTGCAGGTCTCTCGCCTCCTCTTGTAATTTGCTCTACTATATAATTTCTGTCAATGGCAAGAGATAATGCTCTTCTTACTCTTACATCTTTTAATATTTCATTAGTTAAATTCAAGCAGTAATAATATGAAGATATTCTAGGTTCTATCACTATAAGTCCTTCATCTTGAAGTGTCTTTATATCTTGTCTTGGGAAAGATCTTGCAAAATGCAAAGAACCTGCTTTAACTCCTGCAACAGAAGCAGTTTCATTTTCCATAAGAACAAATGTAATCTTATCAGGCACTATATCTTCTACATTCCAATAATTAGTATTTTTTACCATTACAAGGCTTTCATCTCTGTTTCTTTCTATAAGTTTAAAAGCTCCGTTTCCTATATAAGTATCAGCATTTAAAGTCCATTCATCTCCGTACTGTTCTATAATATCTTTTCTAAGCGGATAAAATGTAGGGAAACTTAAAAGCTCTAAAAAATATGCTGTAGGAGCTTCAAGCTGAACTTCTAAAGTATAATCATCTATTGCTTTTATACCTAAACTTTCTTTAGGCATAGTACCTGCTGTTATTGCTTTAGCATTTTTTACAGGTTCATGCTGATATCCATATTGACTTCCTGTAGCAGGATCAACAACCCTTTGCCAAGAATATACAAAATCATCAGCAACAACTGATTTTCCATCTGTCCATTTTGAATTTGTTCTAAGTTTGAATGTATAAATAAGTCCGTCCTCACTTATCTCCCAGCTTTCAGCCACACCCGGAATCAATTTTCCTTCAGAATCTTTTTCTATCAATCCTTCAAATGTATGCATCAAATAAAATACTGCATCTGAAGTTACATTTATACTAGGATCTATAGTATTTGGTTCTGGACCTGTATTAATAAATATAGATATGCCGTCTTCTGATTTATTATTATTTGAACATGATATTATGAATGATATAAAAATCATAAATAAAATAAATATTTTTTTCATTTATAATTAACTCCTAACATTATATATAAAATTAATCTTCTAAATATGCTTTCATAAAACTATGCTGTCCCATAGAATCATATAAAACACCTTTCAATTTAGGTGATACTAATATAGGCTCGCTTGAGAAATATATAGGTATCATTGCCATATCAGCTATTAATAATTCTTCAGCTTTATGCATGGTCATCATTCTATGAGATGAATCTGTAATTAATGTAGCTGTTTTTATCAAATCATCATATCTTTTATTAGTATAAAGACTATTATTATTTGGAGATGTGCTTAAAAATACTGAAAGAAAATTAATAGGGTCATTAAAATCTCCATTCCATCCGCCGCTTGCCATTTCAAAATTTTTATCAAATCTTTGAGTGAATAAATCTGATGATTCTAATTCTTCTATATTTACATCAATACCTAAATTATCTTTCCACATCTTTTGTATAGCTTCAAATATTTTTCTATGCATTCCGTAAGTAGTTTTTAAAGTCAATACAGGAAAACCATTTCCATTAGGATAGCCCGCAAGAATCATAAGTCTTTTTGCTTCTCTAATATTATTTTCATAATTTTTTTTATCTATATCTATATAATCACCGCCATTTTCTCTGAAATCTCCAAAGAAACAAGGTATGCCATAAGGTACAAAAGCTGTAGCAGGTCTTTCTCCGTTTTTTGTAACACTTTCAACTATATAGTTTCTGTCAATTGCAAGAGATAATGCCTTTCTTACATTTATATCACATAATGTTTTATTAGTAGTGTTTAAAAAATAAAAATATGTTGATATTCTAGGTACATTATGTATATATCCGCCTCTTTGCAATAAAGCTATATGCTCTAATGGAAAATGTCTTGAGAAATGAAGCTGTCCGCTTTTCAAAGCACTTAAAGAATATTGATTATCATTTTTCATTACAAACTCTAATCTGCTTGGTATAACTTCTTTATTATTCCAATAGAATTCATTTTTCTCCATAATAAGAACATCATCTATTTTTCTCTCTACAACTTTAAAAGGTCCGTTACCAATAAAAGTTTCTGCTTTTTCTGTCCAATTAGTCTCATATAGTCTTATAATATCTTCTCTCAAAGGATAAAATGTAGGATAGGATAAAATTTCAAGAAAATAAGTTAATGGTCTATCCAAAACAATTTCTAATGTATAATCATCTATAGCTTCTACACCTAAATATTTTGTTTCAATTTCTCCATCAAGAATATTTTTAGAATTATTTATAACATCATATTGATATGCAAATTTACTTTTAGTATTAGGATCAAATAATCTCCTAAAAGAATAAACAAAATCTTTAGCTAAAACAGGATTACCATCAGACCAATAAGCATCTTGTCTTAAATTAAATGTATATACAAGTCCGTCAGCACTTATAGCCCAGCTTTTAGCAGCGGCAGGTATTATTTTACCGTCTTTATCTTTACCTACTAAACCTTCAAATATATGATTTAAATATATTAAACTATCTCCTGTTACATTGATACTAGGATCCATAGTATGCGGTTCCTGACCTATATTTATGACTAATGAGAAATATTTACCTTGAGGAGGTGTATGAGTAATAGTTTCCTCTATTTTTGTGCATGATATAGTTAAAGACATTAAAATAATTATGAAAATATAAAATTTTTTAAACATTTTATTATCCAAATGATATTTAGTTAAATTAAGTATATATTTTATAACATATAATGTCAAATAATATTATTTTATTAGTTTAAAATATTCTATTATATTCTTTAATTCTTCAGATTCTTCATTAATAGATTTAGAGTTTTCAGAAGCCCCTTTCACAAATTTAGAATCATTATTTGACTTATGATCATTTGATTTTTTTGACATAGAATCATCAGATACTTTGTAAGTTTTACCTTTTAAAGCATTAATAACAGAATTCAAATATTTTATAGTATTATCCTGATTGACATCCGTATCTATAATAACATCATCTGATTTTATATTATCTATATTATCCGATTTTGTTTTAGATTTGTTTTTATTAAAGAAATTTATTACTGGTATTACCTTCTTGTTTATAATATTAGGTACTATTATAATAATTAAAATAATTATGATAGAAATCATGATACCAATCATTACGGAAATTTTATAATTATTTTTTAATACCATAATTGACGGTATAGCAACTTCAATTCCCCAATATACATCATCAAATAGATTTATAGGCTTTACAATATAAAAATACCTATTAGATTTTTTTACATTATATTTTTCTACTATTAAACTTTCATTAGAGTTTATCATATTTAGTATATTATGATTATCATAAGGATGATATAAATTAGTAAAATTTTCACCTATAATTTCACTATCTGTATTGCAGTAAATGATATTTCCATTTTCATCGAATAAAGTGGCAGATATATCCTTTCCATCATCAAAATTCATACTATCAGAACTCACATCTAAACCAATTACACCTATAATTTCATCATTATTGGAATATATAGGCATTAAACATGTTTGTACTTGCTTATACCTATTTTGCATCTGAACACTATATATAGGAGTTATGTACATATTATTTTTTTCTATTGTATCTTCAATAAATGATAACTTTAATTGCAAATTTTCAGTACCAAGTCTTGATATATTGCCGTCTTTATCTTTACCCATATATATACCAAATCGTCCGTTTATATTTTTATACCAACTATCATTCTTATATGCATTATCATTATCAATTGCATTTGGAAGAAAAAGCAAAAAAACCGCTTCAGCATTTTCACTTATTTTCTTTGAAAATTTACACATAACATTTTCATATATTTTTCTATCTCTTATATTACTGCAGTATAATTCTTCAGAAACAAATTTTATACCTTTCATGAAATTTAATTCATTATTGATTAAATCTCTCATATTTAATAATTGAACTTCAGATATTTGATCGATTGTTACTAAAGACATATCTCTGGAAATATTATAGGTATGCAAAATAGTCAAAATACCTGCTGACATTATTATAATTATTATAGGTATAATAATAAATAAACTTACTTTTATATTTAAACAATTTCTACAACTCATAATCTTATAATATTTAAGTTAAATAATAATTTTTATACTTCTATTCTTTTAGTTTAAAATATTTTATTATTTTTTGCAATTCCCTTGACTCTTCTAATAGAGATTTTAAATTTTTATTTACATTATTTACAAGATTGGAATTCTTATTTTGATCCATTTCATTATTATTGCAGCAGTCATTTATTTTATCTACAATCTCATATATATTATTTGAGTCTTCAGAAATTTTATTGGCAGTTCCTTTTACAGAATTAATTAAATCATTCAAATATACAACTGTATCATTAATTTCTCTGCTCATATCTCCAATTTCATCATTCATCTTTAAATAGTTTGCAGAAACCCTCCAAGATATATCGCCTTCCTTTATTTTTGTAATATTATCATTTAAATTATTCATTACAGATAATAGTTTTTTATTAATGATAAATGGAACAATAATAAATATAGAAATAATTATCACTGCTATAATAATCCACATCATTATCATAATTTGATAATTATTAAAAAACTCTGCTTTACTATCAACAGCTAATTCTATTCCCCAATATACATCATCAAAAACATGCAAAGGTGTAAAAAGATTATAATATTTACTCGAAGTTTTTTTATTATATGATTCTTTCCAAACAGTATTGTTAGAATATATGGTATTTTCTAAATCACTGCTTTCATATACATCTGATAAATTAGTAATATTTTCTCCTATGCTGTATATATCTGTTGTACAGTACATTATATTACCATTTTCATTAAATAAAGATATTGTAAATCCATTTGTATCTTCATAAAATATAATATTATCTAAAGATAAATTCAAAGAAGACACCCCAATCATTTCATTATCCTTAGAAAATATTGGTATTGAATATGTATACATAGGTTTATATTTTCCTTGTACAGGATAATAATTTAAAGTTGTAATATAAGGTTTTCTGCTTGTTATAGTTGTATTCAAATAAGTATATTCTAAATCAGATGCCCTTAAACTAATTCTAGATATATTACTTTCACCATCTTTAACTAAAGATATTCCTAATCGTCCATTAATATCATGATAAAGAGGATTATTAATATACATACTGTCATTATCAATAACATTAGTAAAAAATATTAAAGATACTGATGCTGCATTAGTACTCATTTCATGAGCAAACCTATTCATTAAATCTTCATACGATTCTCTTTTTCTAACATCATAGCTATATAAATTTTCTACAGAATATTTTATATTATTTAGGTAATTTAATTCAACATCAATTATATTTTCTATTTCATATATCTCTTTTTCAGCCATTTGAGATATTATAAATAGCGTCATTTCCTTTGTCATTTTATATGTATATATTGTATTGATAATCCCAAATAGTAATATTATTGCTACAATAGGCATTAAAATTAATAAACTTATTTTAATATTTATACTTACTTTATTGTTCATTATATCCGCAGTCTTTCCTCTTATTGTAATTTAAAATATCCTATAACATCTATAAGTTCATTAGCTTCATTAAGCAGAGCCTGAGAAGCAGCTGTAGCCTCTTCTACTAAAGCGGCATTTTTTTGTACTGAAGAATCCATATTTGTAATGGCAGAATCTACCTGCTCTATTCCTTTCTGCTGTTCCTGAGAAGCTACATTAATTCTATCCATTATATTAGAAGCACTATCCATCTTTACAGATATATCTTCAAATATTTCTTTAGATTCTCTTACACTCTCAGAAGCCAAATTTGTTTTTTCATTACTATCAGCTATTAAAGCAGTGATACTTTTTACAGATTCCTGAGTATTTTGAGCAAGGTTTCTTACTTCACTAGCTACTACAGCAAATCCGCGTCCTTGTTCGCCTGCTCTAGCTGCCTCTACTGAAGCATTTAAAGCCAATATATTAGTTTGAAAAGCTATTCCCTCTATAAGTTTAGTAATATCCATTATTTTGGTACTAGCTTCATATACATCATTCATCTTATTTACACTATCTTCTACTATAGCACCAGCCTTATTCAAAGATTCCTTAGCATCTGATACCATAGAAGTGCTTTGTGCAACACTTTCTGCTGATTCTTTTATAGCACTAGCCATCTCATTCATAGATGCTGCTGTTTCTTCCAAGCTAGAAGCCTGCGACTCAGTTCTTTGTGCTAAGTCATTATTACCTTCCAAAACTTGGTTTGCTTCTATAGAAACTCTTTCGGCAGCATTTTTTACTGTCTTTACAACTTTATTTAAATTATTAATTATACTATCTAAACTATTAGCTATATCTCCCCACTCATCATTCATATTAAGAAATTGTTTAGATATTTTAAAAGATATATCTCCTTTAGCAATTTTCTGCATATCTTTAGATAAAGAGATTATTACATTCACAACTTTACTTTTAATTATAATAGGAATCATTATAAATGCTATTATGATAATAATTAAAGATATAATTATCATAACAATACGTATAACATCACTCTCTTTGAAAATATCTTTATTTGAAGCCATTATCTCAAGTATCCAATATTGTCCTGCTGATACCTCTAAAGGAACAAAATAATATGTAGCATCTCCTTTATAATAAGCTGTATAATTTTCAAATGATACTGTGCCGCCGCTTGATACTTTCTCAAATACACTATAATCTTTGTAATGAGCATATAAATCATACATATTTTTACCTAAATTTTCTGTTTCTCCGGCATCATAAAGTACATTGCCGTAATGATCATATAACAATCCTTCTGAATTTGCAAAAGGCTGTATATTTTTCATAGTAGGATTTAATGTTTCTATTTTTATATCAGTAGTTATAACACCTATAGGCTTATTTTGATACATTATAGGTATTGCCCAAGTATACATTTTTACTACATCATTATTTCCAAGATCAAAGTCATATATACCAGATAAATACTCTCTAGCTTTTGATATAGGCTCTTTATAATAATCAGCATTTATATCAGCAGCAGATAAAGCCCGTTCCTCAATATTATTTCCAGATGTTCTTGATATATAATAAGTTTGCTGTCCTTTTGTTAAAGGATAAACATTACTATATGCCACATCATTACCAACTATATTAGGCTCAAAAGCCAACATAACTCCAACTACTGTATCAGGAAGAACTCTAAAAAAATTTCTAGCTACAGCTTCATAAGCATTTCTATCTGTAACTCCTGAATTATACATATTTTCTACTATATATTTCAGACCAGTTATTTGATAAAGATCTTCTTTAACTACAGCCGTTAATTTATTTCCTTCTCCTTTGGCTACTTCCTCCAATATTTGATACGACAATTTACTGCTGGCATTTTGTACATAAATAATGTTCACTATATTCGATATTGCTAGCATTATTAGTAATGGTATTAATATGATTAAACTAATTTTTACTTGAAGACTTACTCTTTTAAACATAAATAAAACCTCTATATAAAATTAATCTTTTACATTTATAATGTCTAAAACTATAATAAAAACTAGGAATTTATAAGAATTCGATTATATGATTCAACAATAATAGTATCAATGTATATTTCAATCAGATAAGCTCTCAACATAAAAAACCCTAATATTTTTATGCAAATATTATACATAATTTACATATATATTGCAATTATAAAAAACAATTTAAATAATTTTTTATAAGCAAAATATTATGCAAATTAAGACTTTAATTTAAAATATTCTATAGCCTTAATTAAATCTTTAGCCTCACTGAGAAGAGATTCGGAAGCAGAAGTAGCTTCAGATACTAAAGCAGCATTTTTTTGTACAGAAGAATCCATATTATCAATGGCTGTATTAACTTGATCAATACCTCTTTCCTGTTCTTGTGAAGCTGTATTAATCTTGTCCATTATACTAGAAACATTATCCATCTTTTCTAATATTTCATTGAATATAGTTTGTGATTCTTGTACGCTGTTTGCTGCTAATTTTATCTTATTATTACTGTCTGTTATTAAAGAAGTAATATTTTTTACTGATTCCTGAGTATTTTGAGCAAGGTTTCTTACTTCACTGGCTACCACTGCAAATCCGCGTCCCTGATCCCCTGCTCTAGCCGCCTCTACCGAAGCATTTAAAGCCAATATATTAGTTTGAAAAGCTATTCCCTCTATAAGTTTAGTAATATCCATTATTTTAGAACTAGACTCATAAACTGCATCCATTTTATTTACACTATCTTCTATTATTACTCCAGCTTTATTTACGCATTCTTTTACATCCATTACCATAGATGTACTTTGTGATACTCCTTCAGCTGATTCTTTTATAGCACTAGCCATCTCATTCATAGATGCTGCTGTCTCTTCCAAACTAGATGCCTGTGTTTCTGTTCTTTGAGATAAGTCATTATTTCCTACTAAAACCTCATTTGCTGCTGTAGAAACCTGCTCTGCTGATTTTTTTACAGTAGAAACTACATTTCCTAAATTTTTTAAAGTATTTTCTAATCCTCTTGCAATATCTCCCCATTCATCATTCAATTTTAAAAAGTCATTTGAAATATGAAAAGATATATCTCCATTAGATATTCTTGTAATATCTCTTGCTGTATATCCTATTAATTTTGTTACTTTTCTCTTTATTATTAAAGGAACTATTATAGCACTTATGACAACTATTAATGCTGATATTATAAACATTATATTTCTTATAATATTAGAATCTTTTAATATAACATCATTAGGGGCAGTAATTTTCAATCCCCAATATTTTCCTTTTGATATTTCTACAGGAGTAAATGAATATGTATAAAATTTTTTTAATGTTCCGCTAAAATTTTCAAATAATAAATTTTCTCCTCGTATTATTTTATTAAATACATCATGCTCCTTGTAATATGGATATATTTCATCAAGTGTCTTAGATATATAAATTGCCTTATCACTATCATAAGCTATAGTTCCAGCATTATCAAACAATGTGATTGTTGATCCCTCAAATGGATTTATTTTAGATAATGATTCACTAATAGAATTTACATTCACTTCCAAACATATTACGCCTATAACTCTATTTGATGTTTTTATTGGTACAGCCCAGGTATAAAATAAATCCTTATCATTGACAGGTGATTTATATACATCAGATATATATGTTTCTCCTGTGCTTAAAGTTTTTTTATATGTGTCATTTTGAAAAATTTTTGTATCAAAATATGAGGTTTGAATTTTAGAGCTATCATCTCTTGATAAATAATAATTAAAACGTCCATTTGCAGGACCATATTTTTCTGAATTTGTATAATCTGAATCATTGCCTATTGTATTAGGTTCAAATATTATAAGCAAACTATTAACTTTTTTAGGAAGTTCATCAAAAAAACTATATAAAAGTCTTTCATAAAATGCTCTGCTTAAAGTACTGTCATTGTATAATCCTCTTATAACTCTTTCTAATCCAACAAGAGAATATAAATCTTCTTCCATATATGATAATAATTTAGCGGCTTCTCCTTTTGAACTTTCCTCTAATACTCTGTAAGATAATTTTTTACTAGCTGATTTTACATAAGCGATATTTACCGCATTTGAAATAATAATCATAATCAATAATGGTATCAATATAGCTAAACTAATTTTTATTTGAAGACTAAATTTCTTAACCATAAATTACACCTATAAATTTTTTTTACAAAATATATTATACATTTTTTATTTGCAATTTCAATAATAAAAAAAATTATTTATTATTGTTCAAATTAAAAATATAGTTTAGTGTATTTTCAGTTAAAATATTAAAATATTAAAATATTTTATACTATTAATTTAATTATAAAAAATTTATTTATAAACAAAATATAGAAATATGATTTTATCTTAATTTCAGTTCATTATTTATATAAAATTAATAATGAACTGAAAATGATATTTTAATTAATCTTTTAAATTGAAATATGATATAGCTTTTAATAAATCATTGGCTTCACTTAATAAAGACTCTGATGCTGAAGTAGCTTCCGATACCAAAGCAGCATTTTTCTGTACGGAAGCATCCATATTACTGATTGCAATATTAACCTGATCTATTCCCTTCTCCTGTTCCTGAGCGGCAATATTGATTCTATCCATTATAGAAGAAGCTCTATCCATTTTTTCTAATATTTCATTAAAAATAGTTTGAGATTCCTGAACACTTGCAGCAGCTAATTTTATTTTATCATTACTATCCGTAATCAATGAAGTAATACTCTTTACAGACTCCTGAGTATTCTGAGCAAGATTTCTTACTTCACTAGCTACTACAGCAAATCCTCGTCCTTGTTCGCCTGCACGTGCCGCCTCTACTGAAGCATTTAAAGCTAATATATTAGTTTGAAAAGCTATTCCCTCTATAAGTTTAGTAATATCCATTATTTTAGAACTAGATTCATAAACATCATTCATTTTGTTTACACTATCTTCTATTATCGTTCCGGCTTTATTCAAAGATTCCTTAGCATCCGATACCATAGAAGTACTTTGGGCAACGCTCTCAGCTGATTCTTTTATAGCACTAGCCATCTCATTCATAGATGCTGCTGTCTCTTCCAAACTAGATGCTTGTGTTTCTGTTCTTTGAGATAAATCATTGTTTCCTATCAAAACTTCATTTGCCGCTGTAGAAACCTGCTCTGCTGAATGTTTTACTGTGTTTATTACATTATTAAAATTACTCATGGCTTTATCCCAGCCTCTTGCTATATCTCCCCATTCATCAGTTCTTTTCTCGAATCCTTTAGGTATTTCAACAGTTAAATCGCCTGTAGAATCTTTAGCTAAAACTATTATTATATTTGATACTTTTTTCTTAATTATGATAGGAGTAATAATTAAAGAAACAATTAATATAAATACTAATATTAATATCATTGTATTTCTAATATACATTGTTTCTGCCTGTATAACTCTGCTTGGAGTAAGAATTTCTATTCCCCAATTATGTCCTTCAAGCATAGGTATAGGAGATACAACATAAGTTCCAACTTCATTAAATACTGTTGTGAAATGCTCAAAATCTAAAGACTGTCCTGCCTGTACTTTTTCTATTATTCCTAAAGTCTTATACCATTCATAAACATCATAACCATTCTTTCCTATGCCATCTGAATTTCCTGCATTATATACTAAATTACCAGCACTATCGAAAAGTATTACTTTACTTTCAGGATAAGGTTTTATTTTTTCTATAGATTTACTTATACTTTGCGGTGTTACATCAGCAATAACTACACCTATATTTTTACCGCTATTATCAAAAACGGGTATTGACCAAGTATATATTAGAATATTATTACCAGCTACATTATATGAATATAGAGGTGTTATATATGATTTTAATGTATTTTTTGAAATAACAAAATAATCAGCATTCAAATCAGAGGCTAAAATTTTCTGCTGTATTACATTACCGTTATTTTTAGAAAGATATACTCCGAATTGTCCTTTTATATCCCTATAAAATCATTATTAGTATAATCAGCATCATTATCTATAAGATCTTTATTCAATAAAAATCCCATAGCAATTGTACTGGCCTCATCTTTTCTTACATAATTGCTTACTACATTAATATAAGTATTTCTATCCCTTATACCTATATTATATAAATCTTCCAGTGAATAAGCTAATTCATTCAAATAATTAAATTCTATTTTTAATATATTCTGACCTCTGTAAGATTCCGCCTCTACAGTTTTTTTAAGATAACTTAAAGATTTTGCTCTGTTGGCATTATTAACTAGAATTATATTTACAAGACTAGAAACTATAATCATAGCGAAAAAAATTGAAAGTATAAGTAAGCTAATTCTAAATTGCAAACCAAATTTCTTAAACATAAAAATCTCCTAACAATTATTTAATATGTTTATATCAATTGAAATAATGATTACTGCATAATTATAATACTTTAATTGTATTAAATATATTAACCCTAATTTTTTAAAAGGCTACCATGAAAACGAAAAAAGTCAATACAATTAATTTGATTTATCATAATAAAAAATAGCGTAAAATAATTATTATTTTTTAAAGTGATAAATGAAAAGCTGATAACTTTAGTTGTCATCTACTTTGCAGCGAGTTTATCATTAGCATTAATACTCATTAATTTTTTAAATGAAATAGTGAATAATGTTACTGTTGTACAAACAGCCAAAAAATCGGCTATAGGCTCTGCTAAAAGTACTGCCATTACTTTATTCTCCATAAATATAGGCAATATAAATATAAGCGGTATCAATAATATTACCTTTCTTAATATAGCAAGGAATGCAGATATTTTAGCATTTCCTAAAGCGACAAATGTTTGCTGACATGCAGTTTGTGCCCCAAATATTAATGAAGCAGCCATATATATTTTTAAAGCCCAAATAGCATAATTTATTAATTCTTCATCGCTTGTAAATATTCTAACAAAAACATAAGGAAAGAATTCTGATATAAACCACATTAAAAAAGAAAAAGAAAGACAGCTTATTAAAAGTATCTTAAAAGCAGATTTTACTCTATTTAAATTATTTGCTCCATAATTATAACTTATAATAGGCTGAGCTCCTTGTGTAAGTCCCATTATAGGAAGAAAAGAAAACTGCATAATACTGCTTAATATTGTCATAGCACCAACAGCCAAATCACCGCCGTATTTCAAAAGCGAAGTATTGAAAGATACAAATAAAATACTTTCTGTAAACTGCATTATAAATGGAGAAAATCCTAAAGCTAAACATGGAAGTATTATATTAGGAGATATTTTTAAATTTTTTAATTTTAATTTTAATACAGTCCTTTTTGACGTCATAAAAGATAGTATCCATAAGCATGATATAGCCTGAGATATGATGGTGGCAAGTGCTGCACCTCTAACATCCATATTAAATACAAATATAAATATAGGGTCTAGTATTATATTTGTAACTGCCCCTATTAAAACAGTAAACATACTTGTTTTTGCCTTTCCCTGAGCCGTAATAAAAGCATTGAGTCCTAAAGCTAATTGAACAAATATAGTACCTATAGAATATATTCTTAAATATCTTAATGCATATATGATAGTATTTTCACTTGCTCCGAAAACCATAAGAAGAGGCTTTGAAAATAATAATAATATTATAGTTAAAGTTATTGAAATAATTATTAATGTCATAGCACAGTTGCCTACTATTTCTTCTGCTTTATTATAATCCTGCTTTCCCATCATGATAGAAGCACGAGGAGAACCTCCCATACTGATAAGATATGCAAATGCAGATACAGCCATTATAACAGGCATTGTAACACCTACTCCTGTTAAAGCCTTTGCACCAATATCAGGAATATGCCCTATATACATTCTGTCTACAACATTATAGAGTACATTTATTATTTGTGCCGCTATTGCAGGAAGTGCTAATTGAAAAAGCAATTTTCCTACAGGCTTATTTCCAAGCTCATTTGATTTTAAATCATTATTATCTAATACTGCTTCATTACTCATAATTATCTCATCTATTATTTTTTAATATAGTTTACATTTTATATATCATAAACCTATTTATATTTTAGTCAAACTTTAAATTATTGACTTTAAAAGTTAATGTTATATCATTAAATTATTATATGTTAGGATGTCAAAAATGAAAAACTTATATATATTAATACTTTCTATTTTAATTTTATCATGCTCTAATAAAGCTAATGATCAAAAAGTATTTACAATAGTTCATATGAATGATACGCATTCAAAAGATAAAGAATTTATTAGTGTTTCAAAAGAAGATGGAACTACAAACAGATACGGCGGTGCTGCCAGAAGAAAAACCTTTATTGATAATGTAAGAAAAGAAAATGAAAATGTTATAGTAATGCATGCAGGAGATACTATCACAGGAAGCGTATTTTCTATTGTTTATCAAGGTATGGATGAAACAGAACTTATGAATGATATGGGTATTGATGTATCAACCCTTGGCAATCATGAATTTGATTTTGGAATAGAGCAATTAAATAATATTATAAGCAATAGAAATTTCCCTACAATAGCATGCAATGTTAAAGTAAAAGCCACAGGTGAAAATTATATTCCTCCATATATAATAACAAATATCAAAGGAGTACATGTTGCTATAATAGGAGTTTTGCAAAGTGAAAAAATGAATATAATTCAGGGTCTTGATTATATAGATATAGAAGAAGAGGTATCATCTTTAAAAAATCTTTTAAAAGAAATACCATTAAATACCACAAATGATATAACAATTTTACTAAGTCATGCCGGATTCGATACTGACAAAAGAATAGCACAGGAAATACCAAATACTTTTAATATTATAATAGGAGGACATACCCATACTTTATTAAAGAATCCTGTTATTATAGGAAAAACAACAATAGTTCAGGCAGGACAATACGGAGAGTATATAGGTACTATTGATGTAATATTCAAAAATGGTAAATATGCTTATCCTGAATATACACTCACTAGATTAGATGAAAATATAAAAGAAGATGAAACTATATTGGCAAAAATAGAAGAAATGCAGCTTGAAGTAGATAAAGAATTTAATGTTGAAATAGCAAAACTTCCTTATGAATTAACTGATGAAAATGTTAGAAGTAAATCTACTGCTTTAGGAAATTTCGTTTCTGATATAGTAGCTTCATCTCAGGACGGCATTGATATAGCATTAATAAATTCAGGTTCTTTAAGAGGCAAACTTCCGAGCGGAAAAGTAACATTAGGAAATATGTATGAGTTTTTCCCATTCGATAATTTAATAATACTTACAACTTTAAAAGGAAAAGATTTAAAAACTATATTGGAGTTATCAGCTTCAAGAAAAGGAGAAGGTGCATTTTTACAAGTTTCAAAAGACTGCATTATTAATTTCGACAGTAAAGGAAAACTTTTAGAATCATATATCAAAGGAAGAACTATAAATGACAATGACAAATATGTAGTTGCTGTTGCTGACTATATATTTAATGGAGGCGAAAAATATATTGATGAAAGCGGAAAGCCTTTATTTCAGTATGGAGAAAATATTATACATACAGGACTTGATATAAGAGATTTAATAATAACAACTTTGAAAGAATATAAAAATGTACCTGAAAATGCTATTGACAATACAGAGCGTATAATATTTAAATGATTTTTTATATAAAAAAGGGGCTGTAATAAACAGTCCCTCTTTTTTAGTTTTAATTAATAATTACTTTTTTAAAGCAGCATTTAATTCAGTATATCCTGCATCTTTAAGATAATTTACATTTTTAAATCCGTTATCAAGCAAATACTGAACTGTTTTTCCTGAACGTCCGCCGCTCTTACAATAGAAGAAATATTTTTTAGTTTTATCTAATGATAATATTTTTTTGCTGTAGCCTTTAGCTCTATAATCAATATTCATAGCACCTTTTACAGTTCCTGTTTCTTTAATTTCTTGAGGTGTTCTGACATCAACTAATATTATATTAGGATCAGCTTTCCATGATGATATAAAGTCATTAAGAGCTAGGCCGTTTTTATTAACAACTTTTACATTGTCAAGTTCGTATACAGCTTCATTAGTTTTTGCTGTTTGTGCATTACATACAATTGTTGTTAATAATAATGCGATAATAATAAAAAGATTTCTTTTCATAAGTCTTACCCCTGTATAGTATTACTATATTAGACGAATACAACATATAAAAGTTCCTTAAAATATAATTTTTTAAGGAAAAATTTAATATTTTTTGTATTTTTCATAGTTATTCAATGATTTAATAATAAAAAAGGGGCTGTAATGAACAGTTTCTTTATTATAGCATCTTTTTCTATTAATCTATTTCTCTAATAACCTTGAAGAAATTATCAATAGTAGTTTGAGATATCAGATTTTTTTCATAATAGTCTATTATATTATTTTTGAACAAAGCAGAATCTAGAGCATCTTTATTCTTTTTATCTATTTTATGAATTTGTCTATCATTATCATCGAATAAATCTTCTATTGTAACAAAATTAGAACTTATATCTTCAAGCTGAGTTATTCTTAAATTTGTTCCTTCTGCTAACTCTGTAAATTGATCTGCTGAAATATCGCTGTCAATTAATAGTATAGGCTTATCAGAAAGTTTACATAATGAATCTATTATATCATTTTTCTTTCTTTCATCATTAGGTCTTCCCACTCCATTAATAGGCATGAATGCTGTATTTATTTCTCTATTTTCTATATGCTCCATTAATAATTTAAAAGCTGTAAGATAATTATAATCTGTAATACCTTCAACATATACTATTTTGGTATCTCTCATAATATCTATATGCTTAACGCCAAATGCATTTATAATTTTTTCTAATGTATCCACTTTACCATAAGTAGCAGAGAAGTCATTTTCTATTTTTACTCCTATACCATCTTGTTTTGGCTCTACTATTTTTAATTCATCTAAATAATGAATATCTGCAAAATAAGGAATTTGAGTAGACGTGATTATAGTAACACCATTATCTTTAGCAAACTCTTTTAAAAATTTTCTTAATTCTTTTATTAAAGGAACTGATAAATGCTGTTCAGGCTCATCAATTATTATTATATCTCCTTTCTTTAATTCATTAGGATTTATTGTATTAAAGAATAAACTGAAAAACCAATTAAAGCCTTCAGATTCATTTTCTAAATTTGTAATACCATTTCTAGTTTCAAAATATATTTTTATAAAGTATTCATCTAATGCTATTTTAAATTTATATTCATTATTTGATTTATATAATTCATTGAATTTTTTTGATACAGTGTTGTCGAAAAGTTTATTTATTTCATTCTCTGTCTGTTTTGCAAAAGCAACATCGGATAATATATTAGTATAGTTTTTTATTAAATTATTATACATCTCCATATTATCTGCAGCTTTGAATAATGAACGTAGAAAATGTGATTGAGTTATAATATTTCTAGTTTTATCATGATAATGTCCATTACTAGCATAACATCCTACAGTAAGTTCGCTGTTTTTTATATTTTCTCTATGAACATATATATTTATATTTACAGATTCAATTTCTGCTAAAATTTCTAATAGGTATTTTACATCATTTTTATTAATCTGATTTTCATCAATATTGAATTCACGATATCCGGTATTTTTATTTTGTTCATAAGATTCATCATCAAGCAAACTTATTAATAATTTTAATTTATCTATATTTTCATTTTCTTTATATTTAGAAATTATTTCCATTATTTTTAATACGGTATAATTTAATATATCTTCATAAGTATATTCTGTTTTTGATTTATTATCATATTTATAATTATATTCATAAACAAAGTATATACTGCTGCCGTATTTTGAAGTAACATTATTTGTAGCATTATATATATAATCCATTATTTTCAATAAATAATTTTTACTCAAAATAATATCTGCATTGATTTTATTTTCTTCTAATTCCCATACAAGTTTATCTTTATATTCATCTTTTTCAGCATATCCATTTTTTTTTGTTCTAATAGTTTTGCATTTCCCTTTATATACGAGTCCGCTGTCTGCTTCAATAAATATTTCTAAATCTGGTTTGCATCCTATAAAACCATCTATTTTAGGATTATCTTTTCTGCCGTTTATACCGCCTTTGAATGATTTCTCTATTGCTGATAATATATTGCTTTTACCAGTGCCGTTTGCTCCTATTATGCTTATTAATGCCCCTTGCTCTATATCACCATTAAGATATAATCTGCCGTATTTTACTTCATCTTCTTTTCTTTCTGAATTATATTCTGCATCCTTGCTTACAACTACAGGATTAATATTTCTGAAGTTTTTAATTGTTAAATATCTTTTCATAAGTTTTTCCCTAAAATTTTATTACCTATCTTTATTTGATAATCTCATTCTAAAACCTTGAGATTTATATAAACTCATAAGAGGAGATATAAACTCATAATCTTCTTCAGATAATTTTTTGTCCGGATCAGTAGAAAGTTTTTTACATTTCATCAAATAATCTAATATAGGATCAAAAAAATTATCCTCTGTAAGCATATATATAAAATCCTCTTTTGTTTTATTTTCTGTTTTTAATAATGATTTTATTTTCATCCTTTTATCCTCCTCTGTATTATTTGTATTGCTATTCTCAACGATATTATTCATTATATAATAAATAACATTATTACTTCCTATGTTTTTACTATTTTGTATATAATCAAATAGATTTAATATTTTTGTATCTATTGTACTTCTGTTGCCTTCTTCGTACATATCTATATATTTATATAAAGTAGGTCTTGATATTTTAAGATATTCTGCAAGATCAGATATTCTCAAATCTAAATCTCTTATTTTTTCTCTTAATAATTTGTTTTCCATTTTTATTTTTCTCTTTTATTAAATTAAAAATTAATATTCCATAGACATAATACAATTTTTCTAATAACTAAAATATAGTGTTCTTATAAAATACCTAATACATCTATAATATAAACTATTTACATAAAATGTCAATTATTAATTTACAAATAATGTAAAATAATAATTTACAAAAAGTGTAAATAATAAAAAGGTTCGCAAGAAGCATAAAACTAATTGCAAACCTTTTATATTTATTATTTTTTATTAATCACTAAAAATTATTTAGCATATTCTCCGATAGACTCTTTAACATAATTGATATTTGCTGCAGTATTCATACTGTCTTTAGCAGAACGAACGAAGAACTCTAAACGATTTACAGTATTAACTTCGCTTGCTCCTGCATCCATATCTAAATAAAGAAGATTCAAATCAGGATATCTAGTTTTAAGTCTAGTTTCAATACCTCTAGCTATGATATGGTTAGCAATACAACCGAAAGGCTGAAGACAAAGTACATTGTTTACGCCCTCTTCAGCGAAAGTTGCTATTTCACCAGGTAAAAGCCAAGCCTCTCCAAACTGATTAGTCATAGCAGTAACTTTAGCAGCATTTTCAGCTATTTGTCTTATATGATGTGCTGGTCTGAAGCCTTTGAATTTAGACATCATCTGATTTATAGAATCTATTCTCATATCAATAACTTTTTCAGATATTTTAGAACCGTAATATCCTAAGAATGATACATCTCTAGCATTAGTTTCTTTATTAACCTGTTCGCTTATAACTTTCTGTACAAAGAAGTCAAATACAGGAGGAACTATAACCTCAACGCCTTTAGCCATAAGCCAATCGCAAACATCGCCATTAGCAAAGTTATTATATTTTACATAAATCTCACCTACTAATCCAGCTTTAGGAAGCATTAAATTATCATTAGTTTCAATGGCATTAAATTCTGCTATAGCCTGTTTTAATAATTTATCAGTAGGTTTAAGAGCGAAATCTTTAGGGTGTAATGCTATATATTTATTAGCAAGTGCCAAAGACTCACCTTTTTTAACTTCTCTAGCAGCACAGTAATAATACATTGTAGATATAGCATCAGCATAAGGCATAGCTATAATACCCTCTTTCATCAAATCCATTTTTGAAAGCTCGAATCCAGGCTGATCATTTATAACTGTTAATCCAACTGTAACAACAGGAACATCAGGATAACCTGCATTTATTAATCCTCTCTTTATAAGAGAAGCATAATTACTAGCCCTGCATTGTCCGCCTGTTTGAGTAATGCCCGCAGCTATATTTTTAGGATCATATTTTCCGCTTTGAACAGCTCTTATAATATCACCTATTACTATTGTTGCAGGATAACATATATCTTGGTTAGCATATCTTAAACCTAATTCCACAGATTCAACATCAGGTTCTGGAAGAGGTATTGTATCATATCCGCTTCTTTCTAATAAAGTTAAAATCATAGGATCATAGAAATGTCCGAATTTAGGTACAAGTATTGCACGTCTGTCATTTTTCTCATATCTTTTAATAATAGTTCTATTAGACTCTTCACTTGGTGTAAAGTCGCCTTTCATCTTCATACTTTCTATCATAGAACGTATTCTTAACCTTATACTTCCTGGACTTGATATCTCATCTACTTTTACTAAAGTAGGACTCTTACCATAAGCATTAAGTATAGATTTTATTTCATCTGAAGTAGTAGCATCAGGACCGCATCCAAAACTATTAATCTGAACTACTTCAAGCTTCATATCTTTTTGTTTGCAAGCCCATAAAGCAGCTTTAAACATTTTATTAGGGTAAGACCACTGAGTTAATACTTGAACATCAGCAAGAGATTCATCTATATCCAAACCATCTTCAGTAATAACATTAATACCAAATGAAGCAATAGTTTCAGGTATCTTATGATTGATTAATGGGTCAATATGATAAGGTCTGCTTACTATAAGTATAGTAGGAGTTTGAGTTTCTTTGGCATGTTCTATTATTTTTTTGCCTTCAGCTCTCAATTCCTCTTTAATTCTTACCTGCTCTTTTAAAGCCATTTTGAAAGCTCTGTCAAAATCTTTTTTATTTATTCCAAGAACTTTAACGAAATAAGCCTTACAGCCTTTATATAATAAATCTTCATTCAAGAAAGAAATTGTCGGAGCATCGAAAGGAATTCCGTATTTAGTTAATGGACTTATAGAACTGTCTATTACATCAGGATATCCTGTAACAACCGGACAGTTATAACTATTAACGCTTCCGTCATCTTCAGCTTTTTCTAATACTACAGATGGATAGAATATTCTGTCAACTTTAGACTCTATCAAATCATATATATGTCCGTTAGCTATTTTAGCAGGGAAACATATATTATCGCTCATAACAGTACCAGAACCTTTTTCAGCTATAGCCATGCTTGATGGTGAAGATAATTGTACTCTGTATCCGCATTCAACAAGTATAGTAGCCCAGAATGGGAAGTTTTGATACATATTAAGCACGCGAGGTATACCGATAGTACCTTTTATTTCATCTGAAGCAGGTGCTAAAGGTCTGTCGAACAATAGAGAAAGTTTTTTCTGAGTGATATCCATTCCGTAATTTCTTTCTTTATTTCCTTTATTAGTGAATATTCTTTCACATTTATTGCCTGTATAGAATGATTTATTATCTTTGAATTTTAATCTAGTAACAGTACAAAGGTTTTCGCATCCTTTACAAGTAAGCTGTTTTCTTTCATAATCATTAGCTTCCTGTAAATTATCCAAACCTATAAATGTTGTATCTTCTTCTTTAGTATTGTATGTATCTAAAGCAAGCAATGCACAACCATAAGCTCCCATAAGTTCAGATATATCAGGACGAATAACTTTTTTATCTAAAAACTTTTCTACAGAACGCAACACTGCAGCATTTTTGAAAGTACCGCCCTGAACAACTATATGATCGCCCAAAATAGAAGTATCAGTAATTTTCAATACTTTAGTGAAACAGTTTAAAGTAACACTCTTAGCAAGTCCTGCAGAAATATCAGCAACTGAAGAACCTTCTCTCAAAGACTGTTTTACTTTACTATTCATAAACACTGTACAGCGGCTTCCCAAATCGCAAGGTCTTGCAGATTCGCATGCAATATTAGCAAAGTCAGCAACTTTATAACCCATACCGCGTGCAAATGTTTCTATGAATGAACCGCATCCTGAAGAACAAGCTTCATTAATTTCAATATTTTCTATAATACCGTCTTTAATGAATATAGCTTTCATATCCTGTCCGCCTATATCAAGTATAAAGCTAACATCTTTATCGAAAGCCTTAGCACCTCTGTAATGTGCCATAGTTTCAACGATACCCTCGTCCATATTGAAAGCAGCTTTTATTAAATCCTCCCCGTAACCTGTAACGGCAGTTCTTGCTATATTAATTTTTATATTTTTCTCATCTAATTCTTTTTTAATCTCTGTAAGTCCTTCAGTAACAGCACCAACAGGATTACCATTATTGTTTCTATAATGTCTTAATACTACTTGTCCGTCCTCATCAATAATAACGATTTTTGTAGTAGTAGAACCGGAGTCTATACCTAAGAATGTATTTTTACCATTAACAGTTGATACATCAGCAGATCTTACTTTATCTTTGCTATGCTCTTCTGTCCATTCTTTATATTCTTCCTGACTTGTAAATAAAGCTTCTCTTGTTTTTGAATTAGTGATTTTTACTTCTGCTGAAATATTTTCTACTAATTTATATAATTCAGAAACTTTTATTGTAGTTTGTTCCTCTTTTTCACCGAAAGCTGCACCTATTGCTGCAGTTAATTCAGGGTGATCAACTGTATACATATCGTCTTCTGAAGCATTAAGAAGAGCCAAGAATGTTTTTCTTAATTCAGGAAGGAATGTTAAAGGTCCGCCTGTAAATAATATTTTAGGCTTAATTTCAAAACCCTTAGCCAAAGTATTAACTGTTTGAACAGCAACAGCTTGAAATATACTTTTAGCAATATCAGCTTTAGGTATATCACGGCTTATAAGAGTTTGAACATCTGTTTTAGCGAATACTCCACATCTGCTTGCCATAGGATATATAGAAGTAGATTTTTCAGCTAATACAGAAAGTTCTGAAGGCTGAACATTAAGAAGCGTAGCCATTTGATCTATAAATGCTCCTGTACCGCCTGCACAGTTACCATTCATTCTTATATCCGCTTTGAAATTATCATCAAATACTATGATTTTAGCATCTTCTCCTCCTATATCTATCAAAGTTCTTCCATAAGGATAAATCTTTCTGATAGCTGTTGAAGAAGCGATTACCTCTTGAATAAAACTAATGCCTGTTTTTTCACAGACACCCATTCCTGCTGTACCTGTCATAGCAAGAGAAAGTTTTAAATCTCCATGCATAGCTTGTAAATTATCAAGTATAGACAATAATGTATCCTTTACATCAGCATTATGTCTGACATAAGTTTTGAATATCATATTGTCATTATCATATACAACCATCTTTGCGGTAGTTGAACCAATGTCAATACCTGCTTTGAAAATTTTTTCCATAATATCTCTCCTAAAAGTAAAACTATTTATTTATTCCAGTATCATATTGTACATATTAACAAATATTATTTTAGTTTTATGATTCTTTATATTTTCCTCCGGTATATGTCCGTAGGAAAGAACTATTATAGTATCATCTTTTTTAGCGTAGTGAACATTGTCGCCATTGATGCCTATAATACCAGTACCCCTTATTCCTTTAACAACTTCAGTTTCAAAGCGAATATCATTACTCAAATTAATAACAGATACCCTCTCCCCGTCCATTATATCCGATTTATCGAGCAAGGCTTCATCTATTGTTATTGAATCTCTAAAATTTAAATCCGTCCTTGTAACTGTAAGTCTATTTATCTTGGATTTTATGACACTTCTCATCATATATTAAAATCCATATAGTCTATTTTTTTACAAATATTTTACTTATTATATTAGAAAATGTCAATATTACAAATTTAAATATTTATTAATAATGGTTATTATATACTAGGCAAATTTTAATTATAATCACACATATTATACGTATAATCAAAAAGGACTTATAAAAGCATTAAATAAATTTCCATTCAAATTTCCTTCTACAATTATATCCATTTTGAAAACATTTTTATTTCCTAATCTATAATTAACATAATCATCTTTTTCATGAACTATAATTTCTACAAAATCCATCTTACCCATAAACTGTTTAATAAATACTTCTTCATCAATAATATTTCCTCCGCTCTTAGAAGAAATATTATTACCCTCTCTTATAATTTTTCTTGCAGAATAATCTTTTACTTTTTTATCAAATTCTTCTTTGTTTAAAAATACATCTCTTAAAAATGAAACAGCCTTATTTTTATCGCTTTCATTAGAATCATCAAAAGCAGCAAGAATTTTTTTATTATTAACCCATTCAATCTCTTTATCAAAAGAACCTACCATTCTATTATATAAGAAGCTTCCAAGAACTTCATCATTATAATAAATAGGAGTTAAATATTCTTTAAGCATTTTATTTAAATCTTCATCTTTGTAATTATTATCTATAATATCTGCAAGCAAAAACTCGGCAAGCTCTTCTCCCTGCTCTTTTTCGTATCTGACTTTTAATTTGACAATAGATTCTCTTTTTATTATCTTCTTATAATAATCTAATTCCTTTTCATAGATTTTCATTCTTACAACTATTTTTTTATTCTTTTCTATGTATCCTGTTTCAATATCCTTATATGCAATGCACATAATAAGCACATTAATTTTATCATCATCTTCAGTTTTTGCCCCAAAAAAATCAGGAGAACCTATTATAAAAGCAACATCTTTATATTCTTCTGAAAACTCACTTTCTTTTTGCAAATAAAACATAATTAAAATCCATAATTGTATTATAAAATAATGATTTATTTTAAAACAAATAACAATTATTGTCAAAAAAAATATACTATATTGATAATAAATATTTTTTATTATAAAATTACGCAAAAATATATTAAAGGAGTTGAAAATGAAGAAAGACATTTTCACAAGCTCTATAGGAGTTATAATAGCCGGTGCTATTATAGGTGCTATAGCTGCTTGGCTCTCTGTAATGGGCAATCCTGCTAATATGGGTATATGTATTGCATGCTTTACCCGAGATTTAGCCGGAGCTGTCGGATTGCATAGAGCAGCTGCTGTACAATATATAAGACCTGAATTAATAGGACTTGTTATAGGTGCATCAGTTTCGGCAATACTCTCTAAAGAATTCGTTCCTAAGGGAGGAAGCTCGCCTATTATAAGATTCTGTTTAGGCTTCTTTGCTATGATCGGTGCTTTAGTTTTTCTAGGATGTCCTTGGAGAACTTTGCTTAGAGTAGCAGGAGGAGATATTAACGGAATATTTGGTTTAATAGGCATTATTATAGGCGGAGGAATAGGAGTTTTCTTCTGGAAACAAAATTTCTCTTTAGGTCAGCCAAAAGCTTATAAAAATAAGTTAGTAGGTTTATTGCCTCTAGTTGTATCAATAATACTTTTAATTTTATTATTGAAACAAACAAAATTTTCTGAAGGAGGTCCAATATTCTTTTCTGAATCCGGTCCGGGAAGTATGAGAGCCCCTATCATTATAGCTTTAATAGCTTCAATAGTTATAGGATTCATAGCTCAAAAATCAAGATTCTGTACTGTAGGCGGACTTAGAGACGGAATATTTATGAAAGATTTCCATATGACTAAAGGTGTTATAGCTTTTATTGCTGCTGCTTTTATAGTAAACATAATAACTAACAGATTTAGTTTTTCTATGGAAAATCAGCCAATAGCCCATACAAATATTTTATGGAATACTGTATCAATGATTCTTACAGGTTTAGCATTTACTTTAGGTACAGGATGCCCTGGAAGACAAGTGATACAATCTGCGGAAGGTAATATGGACAGTTTTATATTCGTTATAGGTATGTTAGTTGGTGCTGGATTTGCTCATAACTTTAATTTAGCAAGTTCAACTTCAGGCCCTACTACTTATGGAATGGGAGCTGTTATTTTAGGTTTGGTATTTTGTATAATAATTGGTTTTACAATGAAAGAAAATACCGCTAATTGATATATTTCTTGTACAGCCGTGTGCTGCCGTAATATAAAGGGAAATATACCGCAACAAATTTTTGGAAGTAATATAATGAACTTTGCCTCTGCTTTGTATTCTTAAAACTTAATAAAGTTATGATAATACAAGGCAGAGGCAGAGATCATAAAAAAAGATTTAGATAAAAAATATAATGCTTATTATAATAATAAGAATTTTTCTAAATAAAACTTCCACAATTTTCAAAAAAACACTACAAATTACTCATTTTTTAATTAATCAAAAGGAAATTGCTATGCCGGATACTATAAAAGTAGATACTAGAGGAATGTCATGTTCTCAAGCCTCTTTTCAGGCTAAATGTGCCGCTATTAATAATACAGAATTAAATACTATTATAGAAGTTTTGGTAAGCGGACATTCAAGCTGTGAAAGTGTTATAAGAGGATGCAAAAAATACGGTTATGAAGGTACTTTCAAAAATACAGAAAATGAAGATATACTTGTAACCTTAACAAAAGTAAAGTGATATTTTAATTATAAATTATATATACCTAAACAACTATATTTTATCAAAATAATTTTTTTAATTTAAAATATTTGCAGGGCTTTGCCCCGCACCCCAGTTCTTTTATTGGTATAAAAGAACCAAAAGAACTGCATTTTTAGGATAAATTTAGGTTTATTTTACATTAAATAAATATTTTTAAAATATAAAGTTATAGCAATTGTGTTTTCGCGAAGCGTACCTACGGCAGGCGTGCGGCGGGAAAAAGTTGAATAAAAAATTGACAAAGTGAAAAATTTTAGTATATACCAAAAAATAGAATTTAAATAAATAAAAATATAATTATAATACTATTTTATAATAAAATAATCGTATTAAATAAAAAAGGAGGCATAAAGCCCCCCCTTTATATTCAAAATGAAAATTCAATTATTTACTAGCTAATTCATGAGCATAAGCCATTCTAAACATATCAACTTCATTAAATTGTTTAGTAATGAATTGAATACCTATAGGCATATTGTTTTTATCTGCTCCGCAAGGTACGCTCATAGCAGGAAGTCCTACCAAGTTAATATTAGAAACATAACTATCAGCCAAGAAACTTAAAGCACTGTCAGTTTGATCTCTTGTACCTAAAAGTCCTGCAGTCACAGGAGAAGTAGGAGAAACAATAACATCAACATTTTTGAATGCATTATCAAAATCCATTTGCATTAACTTTCTTACTTTTAATGCATGCTGATAATGGCTGTAGAAGAATCTTTTACCAGTCATTAAAGTACCGAATAATATTCTAGCTCTAGTTTCAAAAGCAAGTCCTACACTTCTTGAAGTATAGTAATATTCATCTAAATTGAAATCGCCTTTAGGGTGATATCCGTATCTTATACCGTCATATCTTCCCATATTAGAAGCTACTTCAACATCCATAACTGCTGTATAAACTCTTGAGCCATATTTTGCATTAGGTAAGCTAATCTCAACAATTTCAGCACCTTGATCTTTTAATTTACCTATAGCATCCATAACATTTTCTTTAACATCATGAGATATTAAATCTGTGTCATAATACTCTTTAGCAAGTCCTATTTTCATTCCTTTAATATTACCATCTAAAGCAGCAACATAATCAGGAACCGGTATATTTAAAGTAGTGGATTCTTTAGGATCGAAACCAGCTATAATTTTAGTCATCAAAGCAGCATCTTTAACATCTTTAGTTAAAGGTCCAACTTGGTCTAAACTGCTAGCCATAGCAATACATCCTAATCTAGGAACTCTGCCATAAGTAGGCTTAACACCAACTATACCGCAAAAAGAAGCCGGCTGTCTTATAGAACCGCCTGTATCACTTCCTAAAGCACCGAAAGCAAAATTAGCAGCAACTGCAGCAGCAGAACCGCCTGAAGAACCGCCAGGTACATGAGCTCTGTTTTTAGGGTTTCTAGTAACTCCATAGTTAGAAGTCTCTGTAGTACCTCCCATAGCAAACTCGTCCATATTAGTTCTGCCTATTATAATAGCACCATTATCTATTAATCTCTGAACTGTTGGAGCTGTATAAGGAGCTTTATAGCCTTCAAGCATTTTTGAAGAAGCTGTCATCAAATGATCTTTATAACATAAATTATCTTTAATAGCCAAAGGAACACCAAGCAAAGGCAAATCTTCACCATTATTGATTCTCTCTTGTGCTTTTTTAGCCTGTTCTAATGCTTCTTCTTTAAAAATTTCAAGATATGCATATATTTTATCATCTCTTTTATTGTCTTCTTCTATTTTTTTAATAATAGAATCAACTAATGTAGGAGCATCTATTTCTTTATTTTTTAATTTTTCTCTTATTTGAATTATAGTCAATTCATTTAACTCCATAGTAAAAAACCTCTCATATTAAATAGAAATATAATAAAAGTTATTAATTTGAAAGATTATATCATAAATATATGTTTTTTGCAAAAAATAAATATATTTTTTAAAGCATAATACAAAAAAATAGAGAGCCTGAATATTACAGACTCTCTATTTATTAAAAATCAATTACAATTACTGAGCATTATCAGTAGCTTGAGTATTATTCTCATCTGCATTTTCATCTTTAGGAGGATTAATTTCAGGTGGTATTCCTACAGGAACATCAGCAAAATCGAAATAATTTTCATAATAAGATTTTTGGAATCTGTTAGCTATAGGCTGCATTCTGAAATTATCTACATAAGAAGCTACAAAGTTAATGTTTTTACCGCCATAAGTAGCATAATAAACAGCTAAAGAAGTATTAGCAGCTTTATTCATATAATTACCATATCTCATAGAAGTAAAATCATCAAAAGTAGAATATCTGCTGTTATGGAATCCGCCGTATTTAGTATGGAATCCGCCTAAAGTTCTGCTGAATAAACCTCTAGACATTACATAACCAGGATGAGCATATTCTTTACCTTCATTTCTTGATTTGTATTGTTCTAAAGTGTAATCACCTTCATAAACAGCACTTACAGCAAATAATTTATCTTCATGGAAGAAGAATTTATAAGCCCATTTAGTCTGTTTTCCTGCCAAAGTAGCATCATCATTAATATTGTCAGCTCTAACTGTCATACATTTAAATTCATTAGTAACTATAAAGTTAAAGTATAAAATACCTGAATCTCTTGTGAAAAGCTCAGAAACATCATTAGTAGTGAATTTAACATTTATCCAATTCATTGTATGAGGATTGTACCATACTAAATCAGGATCTGGATACTTACTAACATAAAATGTACCGCTTATAGGCTCAGCAGCAGCTGAAGAGAAATTAGAAGCCATTAATATCTCATTAACTTCATCTGGAGTAATTCCATAAGGAACCATATTGTGGAACATGTATGGAACTGTTTCATAAGCAAAAGCAGAGATACTTACAGCTACAAACAAAAACATAACTAGTAATTTTTTCATTTTGTTCTCCAAGATTTTTATTATTCATTATTATACATTATTGAATAATAAAATCAAATGCATTATGTTTACTTGCAGATATTTTTTTATGCTTTTAATAAACATAACTTAATAATAGAGTTATTGCATGGGTGCCATACATATTGCATTTAAGTATTCCTTATCTTTTTGAAGTATAACATAGGTGTATCATAATT
>NZ_CALXYQ010000010.1 GCF_944393015.1 uncultured Brachyspira sp. | reverse complement strand
CTTGACGAAGTAAATGATGAAGCATCAGAAATTACTACTAAATTATTAAAGCATTATGGAATATACGGCAAAATTTCAATTTATGTTTCTATTCAGGAAATATTCTATAATAAAAATATTTTGGAAGCTAAAGAAAAATTAGTTAATGATAAAAAAGTACCATTAAAAGATATTTATTTATCATTATTAGATTCAAAAGATAATATTATCACACTTATAAAAAATAATGTAGAAGAAACAAAATCTATTATGGAAGAAAAATCATTTATCACTTCTATAACAGCAAATATTAGCGGTACTATATCATTTATTAATTGTCTTTTCAGTGATGAATTAAAAGAACTTATTGATAATAAATTTGATTTTGTTTTCAAAGTTCTCGACACAGCAAAATCAAAAGAAATAAAAAAGCATTGTGTATCAGTAATCAATAATAATGAAAGCATTGTAAGAAGCGAAGTAGAAAAATTAGCAAATGAAGGAAAAGAAGCATCAAGAACAGTTTATAAAGAAATAATTAAATATTGGGATTTACAAAAGTTTGATGATGATTTCCAATTCAAAAACGTTGAAGAAATAGAATCACATTTAAATAAATACTATAATGAAGGGCATGAAAGTTTAATAAAAGATATAGACGAAAATATACTTTCTAATATTCTATTAAAAGACAAACAAACTAAAGCTCCATTAAAAATAGTTCAGTATGTGTTTATGGAATATGTCGCATTAAAAGAACCTTCTATATTAAAAGACTGCAACAAAATAGCAGAGTTTTTTGATATTGATTCATTTAGAAATGCACTTGATAATATATATACAAATTGGCTTAACAACAAAGCAGATACAAAATTAAAAAATATACTTATTCCATATTGTATTTTCCAGCCTGAAGATAAACTATTAAAATTAAAAACTCAAATTGAAGAATGGGCATTAAATTCAAGAGGAGCATTAGCAGCACATGCAGTATATGCTATAGCATTAAATGCAAGCAAATTTGCATTGGTTTTAGTTGATACAATGTCTGTAAAAATTAAAAATAATCAAGTAAAAAATGCTGCTAAAGATGCATTAAAAAAGACTGCCAAAGCATTAGAGATTTCAGAAGATGAGTTAATAGACAAAATAATTCCAGATTTGGACTTTGATAAAAAAGGAATGAGAGAACTCCATTATGGAGGAGAGGCAAACAGATTATTTAAACTTCAAATAAAAAATGATTTCACTATAGAAGTAACAGATTCAAATGACAAAGTTTTAAAATCACTTCCTGCCCCAAACAGCAAAGACGATAAAGAAACTGCAGATGCATCTAAAAAAGAATTAACTTTGATAAAGAAAAATATAAAAATGATAACTTCTAATCAGATAACAAGATTAAATAAAGTTTTATTAAACGGAAGAAAATGGTCATATAAAACTTTTACTGAACTTTTTGTAGAAAATCCTATAATGAATATATTTGCTTTAAAACTTATATGGGGTGTTTATGATGAAAATAATAATTTAATAGAAAGTTTCAGATACATGGAAGACGGTTCTTTTAATACCTTCGATGAAGAAGAATATATATTTGAAGACAGTCTTAAAAATAAAAAGAATATTACTTTAGTTCACCCTATAGAATTAGACGAAGAACAATTATCAAAATGGAAAACTCAATTAAGCGACTACGAAATATCACAGCCTATAAATCAGCTTGATTTATTATTTGAAGAAGTAAAAGAAGAGCATATAAAAAACAACAAAATCATTTCTTTTGAAGATCAGGAAATAACAGCAGGCGAAATAATGTCAATGGCAAATAAAATGTCATTTGAAAGAAGCAGGAATATAGAAGACGGCGGAAGCTATACTTATTATGAATTAAAAGATTCTATATTAAATATTGCATGCCGTATAGATTTTGAATATATGTGGTTTGGAATAGAGGCTAACGAAAAAGTAACATTTAAAAATATTGCTTTCCACAGACTAGATGAAAACGGAAACTGCAATGAAGAAGAATATATAAATCCTTTAGAAATTAATAAAAGATTTACTTCATCAATATACGGAACAGTAAAATCTTATTTTATGAAGTAAAGACTTTTATAACCTGCATATATCTTTATTATAAAAATATATGCAGGTTTTATAATTTTTTTATTAGTAATATACAAGTATATACCTAAATAACTATACTTTGTCAAAAATAAAATAATAGTTTCTTTTTAATATATGGGGCTTTGCCCCATACCCCACTTCTTTTGTTGCACAAAGAAGCAGGCACAGCCCGCCTGTGGCGAAGGCTATGTTTTAGCTTAAATTTAATAAATTAAATTATATGTAATATAGTTTTAGTATGATAAAATATAAAGGATATAAAATGAGTAAGGAAATTGAAAACTTCAATAGCAATTTTGATGATGAAAGTTTTGACATGGCGTTCGTGCTTAAAGAATCATGTTTAGGAGCTGGTAAGGCTCATAAAGATAAATATGATACTTTATACATTTATGCTATAGCTTTAAAAAATATTGACTCTAATGAAATTATAGAAAATGATAATATTATTATTCAGAAAAAAGTTAAAGAAACAAAAGAGTATTTTCAAACACTTAAAAGTAAAAGCATAGTAAGATTAAAGGTGAGAAAAGAAAAAAATACTAATGATTTGTATATGAGATTTTTGCTTGAAGATATAGTTGATAGTGATTATAAAGATGATGATTTAAATATTATATTAGAAAAATATTCTAAGCCTGTTTATTATAAAGATGAAGAATTAGGAGATTTTGAGCTTGATAAATCTATTAACTGTTTTGAAAAAAATATGCCTTGGATTGATAATAATGATATATCAGTTTCATTTGATAATATTGATGAAGAAGTCAATAAAAAAAGTGTTGATATAATAAAGAAAATATTTGCTAATAAAAAGGATATTGACAAAAAACTAAAAGAGTATATAACAGAAAACATGCTTGAAGATGCCAACAACTGGAATGATGATGCAGAAAAGCCTCATATAAACAAAGAAGATTTTTCAAAATTAATAGCCTTAACATCTATAACTATATGTGAAGATATTATAACATTCTGGTTTGATGACGGGGATATTTTCTGGGGACACTCTATAGTAGTAGAAAGCGACTATGATTTTAATTTTGCAGAACCTTATAAATAGGATAATTATTAATATATAAGTTATATTTTATTTTTATATCAACTTTTTGCCGCACACGCTCTGCGGACTTCGTCAAAGTTGCAAAAGCACATATTTAGAAATTAAATTTACTACTCTATTTATATATAATAAATGGTGTGATATTAATAAAAGTTTGAAAATTTATTATTGATATTTTATATTAGCATATTACAATATTAATAGGATATAAAAATGGATAAAGAAATTGAAGATTTTAATAAAAATTTTGATGATGAAATTTTTGACATGGCATTCGTACTAAAAAGATCATGCTGCAAATATAATAAAATACCCTGGGATAAATATTATACTTTATTCGTTTCAGCTATAGCTTTAAAAAATATTGCCGCTAATGTCATTATAGAAAACACTCATATTATCATTCATAAAAAAGTCAAAGAACCTAAAGAATATTTAAAAATTCTCAAAGATGAAAGCATAGTAAAATTAAAGGTAAGAAAAGAAAAAGATCCTGATGATTTCTATATTAATTTTTTACTTGAAGATATAGTTGATAGTAATTATAAAGATGATGATTTAAATATCATATTAGAAAAATATTCAGAGATTATTTATTATAAAGATGAAGAATTAGGCGATTTTGTGCTTAATAAGGATATAAACAGTTTTAAGAAAGAGATGACTTGGACTGACAGTAATATTTCAATTTTCTTTGATAATATTGATGAAGAGTTTAATAAACAAAGCGTTGATATAATCAAAAAAATATTCTCTAATAAAAAAGATATTGACAGTAAATTAAAAGAGTGTGCTGCAGAAAGTATATTTAAACCTCATAATATGGAAAGAGAAGAATTCATAAAATTAATAAGTTTAGAATCTATAAGTATATATTCCAAAAACTGCATAACATTTTATTTTGATGATATTGACGGACATACAATACTAGTAAATAGTGATTGGGATTTTAATTTTAAACCGATTACTGAACTAATGTTTTTTTAAATTTGCATATTTCTTACAGCAACTTAAATAAATCTTAAGATATAAGTTTATCTATGATTCAAATTTTTATCATATTATAATTTTTACTCACCGTGCGTTAAATAAATTATAAACTTAATCAACACTTGGGCGGGTGCTATAATTTCTAAATAAGTTATAAAGATAATGAATGTTAAAATTTAAAATATAGTTATAAAGAATAAAGGGCGGGGTATATAATAAAAGCTTTAAAATTTAATTACACTTGCCCACCCTTTAGGCTTATAGTTTTTTCTGGTATTTAAATTTCATTTGTCTTATTAATTTGTTCTGGTATTATAGCTGCCCACCCAAGAGTTTTTTAAATTTATTGTATTCTCACCGCACGCTGAATGGGTATAAATATATAAAATTAATTTGAAATATAAATTCGCTTATATTATAAATTTTGCTTACCGTGCGTTAGAAGAATTAATATGTTGTTAATAGGATTTAATTTATATTTTTATTTTAGTTATTGTACGATGTGAAATATAAATAGGGGGAACTTTAAGAAATTCCCCCAAACGGTGTTAATTGTTAATAAAACTCTACTGAATTGATAGAATTGGCAATATTATACATTGAAGCGTATTCATTCTTTTCTGGAAAAGTGTAACTGAGAACTAAATATTTAGAATCTTTAGCCTCAAATATAGTATAAAATAAAACTGTATTTTCTAATTGTATCTTATACTGTATATTCTTTTTCCCATTGATATAGAAATAGTTTTTTAATATATTGTTATCTCTTTCCATTTTGTTTATATAGTTTATAAGTTTTTCTAAAGAATTATTATCTTTTTTCATATAACCTACTAAACAAGTGGTTTGCGTATTTTCTTCCCAAAATATACTTTCTATATGATATAAATCTTTAACATAACCTGTATTTTTTATTATATGATTTTTATCTTCATCAGTTAATCTTACAGAATTATTTAAAGGCATAAGTTTTACTTTAATATCCGATATATCGTATTTGTTTTGATATGATATATCATTATCTAAACTTAGCTTTTTAAAATTTATATCTCTGTTAGAAAATATATCCTTGTACGAATTAGTTGTGCATGATATTAAAAATAGTGTTATTATAAAATATAGTGCTTTCATTTTTGTTTTTTATTTTATTATTTTCTTACGGTTACAGTTCTGCTTGTAAAACCAATTATTCCTGTAAATAAATTAATGAAGAAATCTCCAGCATTGCTTCTAGTATATATCTCATAATTTTCGCTTCCTCCTGCAAGTCTTTCAACATCTACATCGTTTACAGGTACTAATCCCCATAAAGCATACCATTGTTTTCTTGTTAAAGTAACTCCTGTCTGAGGGCCATTGCCAACTAAATGCCTATGCTGATAAGAGCATGAAATGGCAAATATGGAAATGATCAAAAGTGAAATCATCAGTTTTACCATAAAAACTCCTTAAATTGCTTTAATTTTTCATTCATAATGAACGATGTTCAGTTTAACATAATAAGCCTGTTTGTCAATGAAAAAAGCTAAAATAAAAACATGAATACTAAATTGTTCATTTTGCTTATAAGAAATCATTTTTAATAGTAAAATAATACCTTTAAATAATATATAAAATTAAAACGAGTAAATATATACTATATTTATAAATCGTTAATTTAACCTAAATGAATAATTTTTGTTATAATATTGAAAATGAAACAAAATAAAAGAACATTCTTATTATCATATTTAGTATTTATATCAGCAATAATTCTATTTATTGTAATTTTTTCTATTCTTGGAAGTGTGGAGAGGGTAGGATATTTATCAAATTTTAATCATATATTGGAGAATAAATATTATTTT
This sequence comes from uncultured Brachyspira sp., assembly GCF_944393015.1. Classification (GTDB taxonomy): domain Bacteria; phylum Spirochaetota; class Brachyspiria; order Brachyspirales; family Brachyspiraceae; genus Brachyspira. The sequence goes on along the minus strand of NZ_CALXYQ010000010.1, from coordinate 74,920 downwards.
ACATTGAAATTTGAAAGCAGTATTTTTAAGAACAATAAAATATATAGAGTATATCCAAATACAAATGAAATGCCTGATAATGTTACAAATATAAGATGGAGCGGAAGCTATTACGGAAATTTAGTTTTAGGTGATTCAAGCATACAATTAAAAGAAAATGATAAAATAGAAAATATTAAATATACAGTTAAAATACAAAAGAATGTATTTTTATTTTTGCTCTTTATTATAATAGTTTTTCCGGCAATTTATTTTTATGTAATACCTAATATATATTATCATCATAAAGTATATATTTTCTTTTTTGTGCTTAATTCTTTATTATATTTGATGACTTCAAATTTAATAATGCCTTTATTTTCTATGATGAAGCTTGATTTTAATATATATGATTTTTTATATACTTATCTTTTTGTGATGATAGCTTATAATTTGCTTGTGTACTATCCTTTTAATTTAGGCAATATTAAAAACATTAGAATAATACTAACGGCTTTATTTTGTGTAGTGTCGATATTTTCATTTTTTGCTATAGAGTCAATAAGTTTAACTGTACTTAGTATGGTGATATTGTTTTCAGATATGCCTAATCTTTATTCATCGCTTATTACAGTTCTTCCTATACATTTAAAAATTATTACTGTCACAGTGAGCATAATATATTTTTCTTCTTTACTAGCTTTTGTAATATTATTTATTTTTAATATATATAAAATATTTGTAGAGAGAAGTAAAATAGCATCTTTAGTGATGATAGCTTTTATAATATTCACAGTATTTTATTTATTTTTAAAGCCTAAGAATATAGATATATGGAGCATAGATTTTGTAAGAAATGCTAAAAGAAATGGTATAATAAATACACTCAACTATAGAATAAATTATGACAGATTAAATAATATAAAGCCAAGCAAAGAACTAGTATCAGATTCTATAAAATTATTAAAAGAATATGAATCAAAAAGAGATGTGTCAAAACTTTATTTAAAATCTACAAAGAATATTTTTGACAATATAAAAAAAATAGAAGATGATATGCATTCTATATTGATTGAAGCTTCATCTAAAAACAGTAATTTTATTTATAATAATGAAAATATAGATTATGAATATATAGAGCAGTTAAAAAATAATTATTATGATGTATACACTAATTTTGAAATATCAATCACAAATGATTTATCAAAAATAGAGGAATTAAAAAAAGGTTTAAAAAGAGATGTATATTTAATATTCTTAGAATCTTTTTATGATTATTCACATTTTAGAAAATTATTTAATAAAGACCCTTTCCCAAAAGAATACAGAAAATGGGCTGACTCATCAAGAAAAATAGCTCCTAATGTTAATAACGGAAGTTTTTATGCGAGGCTTTCAGGACTTACAGGATCATCTCCTCTTTATCCAAAAACTCAGTCAGAAAAGATAGAAAATACTTTACCCGATATTCTTTCAAAAAACGGATATAATACAATAGCATTAGAAGAAGCATTGAATACTTATAATTTAAAAACTTTCTATCCTTCAATAGGTTTTAAATCTCAGTTGTTCGGATTAGGAACTACAAATATTAATACATATTTAGGAACAAATATTGATAATTTGGGAAGTCCTGTATTTGCTGCAGGCTTTACTATTTTAGGACATACCGATTCTCATTTATCTAATGATTTAAACTTTGCCGAAAACAATAAAAAGTTTTTGGATAATTTTGAAGGTAATGATAAACTTCATATAATAGAAACCATTGATAATTCTGCAATGACAGCAATAAACATTATAGAGATAAGAGACACCATTTTAAAACATTCTCCTAATGCAATTATAATATTTAAACATGATCATCTTTATCCTTATTTGAAGGCTATAATAGAACGTTCCAGCATAGATGAAAAAATAAAAACTAATTTTCTAAATGATTATAAGCCTTCTCCTATACTCATTTGGGACGGTACTAACGGAGCATACAAAGCAAATGAAAATTTTACTCCTGAAAATATACCTTTATTCATAGCTGCTAATTTGAATGTTGATTATACAAATAGTGTGATATCTCTTTTATATAAAGAAGAAATTGATGATACTATCAGCACTTATAATAAATTTTATCATACAACAAATGATTCTATCATAGATAATAGCGAAGTTTCAAATATGATGATATTTAAATATGAGAATGCTCAAAGAACATTATCTCAGGATATTTTTCAGGGTAAAAAGCATTATTATAATTTGATAAAAGAATTAACTAATAATTAGAATTATTTAAATTGTTTTTTATTTAGTTCTATATTATTAGTAAATAACAGTAAACTAGATTAATCAGTAGATGACAGGTAAAGTTATCAACAGCTTGTTTATTGCTTTAATTATCAAATCCAACTCTAATATTTATTTGATCCTCTTTTTCTTGTATATTTCTTTTTAATTCTGCTTTTTCCAATCTTTTATTTTTTCTATTTTTTAAAATTTCAAAAAATACTATGATAGCTCTTTCGTTTGGAGGATTATATTTATTTATTATTTTTCTAGTTTTTGATTCTTTACCGTCTTTATCTGTTTTTATTTCTCTTACTATTTCTTTACTATAATATCCTAATGCTTTTTTTATCAAGGCATTTTCTATTTTTATTTTGACATCTTTCAAATATTCTTCTTTTGCCTTTTTTATTTTTTTTACTAAACTCTTTTTATATTTTCTGCTTGATTTATTTATATAGTTTTTTAAATCATCATAATTTATATTTAGTTTTTTGCTTATTTCCTCAAATGTAGGATTATCTTTTTTTATAATTTCGTATATTTGTTTTTCTGTTTCTTTATTATATTTTGTATTCATAACAATATCCTTAAAAAAATTATGCTATAAAATAATCAAAAAATATAAGCTATTATTAATATTATGATGTTTTTCTATAAATTGAAAAAAAATATTGCTATAAATAATAATTATTATATAATAATAAATATTAATACATTAAAGGGTTATATCTATGATTAAGAAAATAGCATTATTCTATTTATTTTTATTTGCTTTAATATCTTGTAATGCTAATAGTGACGGATCCACATCAGCATCTGCAAAATATAAAGAAGCTCCAAGAGAAAGTAAAAGCTTAACTAATTTTACAGGTATTTGGAATGCGAAATTTCCAAATAATGAATCAAGCATTGTAATAGAGAACGGAGAAAACATACTATATAATGATTTTAAAGCTTCATCTATAGAAGATTTAGGAAATGATAGATATAAAATGAGTATATCAGCAGATAAAACTTTTTCAGTTACATTGAAATTTAAATCAGATACTGAAGGAACAGTTGAAGATGATAATTTAGGAATAGGTACTTTAATAAAATCAAAATGATAAATATTCAAGTGTCATAATGTCTCTAAAAAGCCCCATTTTAATATGGGGTTTTTTATTATTAAATGATTTTTATTTTTCTATATCATTTTCATCATTATTATTTCCATCATTTTCTTCTTCGTCATCATATTCATCATCTTCATTTTCTTGCATATTGCTTGATACATAATCTCTATTTAAGAAGAATAATGTTGTAATAATTTGAAAATATGTATTGAATATATATAGAATTATCATGGCAGCAAAGTATGATAATAATCCTTCTCTGTTTTCTATAGACGATGGAAAAAGAGTCATTGAAAATACTTGCTGAAATAAAAATATAAATCCTAATAAAAATAATGTTTTAAAGAATTTAGGCTTTACCAAATAAAAAGAATATTTTAAAGCATCTATTCCCCAAGTATGCCTTAAAGCACAGATATTCTTAGCAAATACAAAAAATACTATAAAAGCAATACCTGGAACTATAAAGAAAGTAGCTCCCAAAAATACCAATATAAAATATATAAAAGTTGTAAATATAGTAGGCAATAAAAATTGAAAGCTTCTTATAATAGCCCAAGTAGCACTTTTTACGTTTCTATAAATTAATCTTTCTACTAGTAATGACACGGATATAATAGAAATGGTGTCCAAAAATAAAGAAAGAAATATATTTATATAAAATCCTATAGTAACATCATTTTTGAACCAATTAATAAGATCCTCATAAGTTTTTAATTTTTCAGGATCAAATGTGCTTATAGGAAAGTAAATTCCTGTTAGTATCAAAGGCAGACAGCATATTAAAGAGAGTATAATAAAATTAATAAAGTTTTGTTTAAACAAAGAAAAAGCAAGAGTAAATAAATCTAAAGTTTCAAGATCTCTTTTTCTTAATTCATTTCTTAATGAAAACATATATTTCCTTATAAAATTATAAAATGTACTTTTTATTATCGTATAATTATATATAAATTAAAATTTATAATAATTTTAACCTATAGTAATTTAAATTACAAATATATTTTGACATAATAATTTTAAAGTGATATATTTTATTATAAAAATAAATAAAGGATACAAAAATGAAAAATATATTAATTTCAAGTTTAGTGTTATTTTATATTTTATTATCCTGTTCCAATAATAGTAATAAAAAAGCAGAAGAGGATTATATAAATGATATTTTAACTTATCATTATTATTATCAGGAAGAAGCTAAAGATAAAGTTTCTAGTTTATTAACTGAATATCAAAATGCTTATCCTGAAAACGGTAAATTATGGGCAGATATCATAAATTATTGGTATGAAGTTAATAATATGAAAGTAAATATAGGTGTTGTTCCAGATGGTTTGGAAGATAATGATGCAACAGCTATAGTTGTTTTAGGATTTAAATTAAATGATGATGGAACTATGCAAGATGAACTTAAAGGAAGATTAGATACAGCATATATGACAGCTCAGAAATACACTAATGTTTATGTGGCATTGACAGGAGGCGGAACTGCTGTAAGCAATACAAATGCTACTGAAGCTGATTTGATGGCTGCTTATTTGATAGAGAAAGGAATACCGGAAAGCAGAATAATAGTTGAAAATAAATCTAAAACTACAGTAGAGAATGCAGAATTTACTTATGCCATATTGAGAGAAAAATATCCTAATGTTAATAAAATTATAATGGTTACTAGTCATTATCATGTCCCAAGAGGATGTTTATTATATAATACAAAATTGTTACTAGAAGCATATAATAAAAAGGATGAGGTTATAAAGATAATATCAAATGTAGGATATGATGCCGGACATGAAGGTTATGAAAGTTTTGAACTTCAATTTGACGGAGTATGTCAGATAATGAATCAGACAGATTTATTTAACAAATTAAAATCAGGTGAAATAGAGAAGCCTGCATTATAATGAATAATTAAAAATAATGAATAATATAAAAGGTTAGTTATAAATATATAGCTAACCTTTTTTTATAGCTTATTAAGCCCGCCCGCCCACCCCTAAACTTATTTAAAAAAACATGCAAATAAAAAGACTAGGCTTCATTTAGAAAACCTAGCCTTAATTAACTAATAATATTTTTAAAAATTATTTAGCATTGATAGCATCTATTATTTCAGCACATTTCATGTACATTCTAGGAATATGGAAAGGTCCTTTATACATGTTGCCTTTTAAGTCAGTAGAGATTCTTCCATCTCTGTGAAGATATCCGAACCATTCGCCGTATTCTGTATCAATGAATTTTTTAGTATATTCTTTTACCATATCATGTTTTTCTAAATATTTATCATCTTTAGTGAAATAGTAGCAGTATAAAGCAGCAATAGCAGCTTCAGTCTGAGGCCACCAGAATTTCATGTCATGGTGATATTCACTTTTAGGCTTTCCTAGTACGTCCATATATTGAATGATACCGCCATACTCTTTGTCCCAGCCCCATTCCCACATCCAGTCGAATATTTTAACTCCTAGGGCTTTTAATGTTTCATCATGTCCTCTTTCTATAGCTTCTCTTAATATAAACCAAGATGATTCTATAGCATGACCTGGATTTAATAATCTTCCTTCAAAATGATCTTGTAAAGTACCGTCAGGATTGCATTGTTCAAGAACTGCTTTTTTATCTTCGTATAGGAAGAGCTGTATGTTTTTAAGAAGATTATCAATATATTTGTTGTAATAATCTTTATTTTCAGGATCAGCTTTTCTTAATTCCTGAACAGTAGCAAGCATTATCATAGGAGGGCCGAAAGCTATAGTAGGTCTGTTGCCTGCATCAAATTTTGGAATTAAAAGTCCTTCTTTTTGATAGCGGTCTATATTATCAAGTATTTCTCTAGCCTTTTTAACATAGCTTTTATCTCCGCTCGCTCTTGAATATGCAGCCATAGCAACTAAGCAGAATGTTTCTGAAAAGTAATATCTCAATCTTTTTATGATAGGCTTGCCGTCTTCAGTAACTCTGAAATACATTCTTCCATCGCCTGCTTTATCAAAACAATATTTTTCTAAGAAGTCTATTCCAGATTTTGCAGCATCAAGATATTCCTGTTTTTTCTCAAAATCAGCATAAAGAGTTGATAATACCCAAGCAAATCTTCCCTGAAACCATACAGATTTATCGGTTTCTATAAGTCCGCCTTTTCTGTCTAAGGCAGTGTAGTATCCGCCATGCTTTTTATCAAGTCCGTTTTTTAGCCAAAATGGAATGATATTGTCTTTTAACATGTGAAGATACTCGTTTTTTACTTCGTTTAAATTACTCATATAAAAATTCCTTAAAATCAAAAATTAGATTTTATTTAACATAATATAATAATATTAACAGATTGATATCATAAAAGCAATATATAAAAACAATAATAAAAAATATTTTTTATTTTATAAAAGTTGACTATTTTTTAGATATTGTATAAAATATGTTAGAATAATCTAACAATAATAAAGTAGGAGTAAAATATATATGACAACTTTAGAATTTATAAATATTTCTGATAGCATATATGATCTATGCATCAAATATCCAAAAATTAAAGAAGCATTATTTGATTTGGGGGTTGATAAGATAAAAAATCCAATAATGTTTAATACTGTATCAAAGATTATGACTTTGGAAAAAGCCGTAAAAATGAAAAATATTGATAATGATGAATTAAGAAAAAAATTAAATGAATATGGTTTTGAATTGAATAGTATATCAAATAAAGAGGATAGAAATGATATATTGAAATCTCTTATAGTAAAACTTCATTATGGAGAGAATATAGAAAATATAAAGAGAGAGTTTGAAGATAAATTGATTAAAGTATCAGCAGAAGAAGTTCATAATGCTATGCATGAGCTTATAGATAATGGTATGAGTATAGATGAAGCTAAAAGATTTTTCTATATAAGAACGCTTGTTTTAAAAGACGCTATGGATAATAATACAAAAACTAATCATAAGGCTATAGATATTTTTAAAGAAGAAAATAGATCTATAGAAAAATTATTAAATGAAATTAAAAGTTATGATAATATTAATATATTAAATGAGCTTTATGATAATCTTAATAGTCATTACAGTAAAAAGGAAAGTTTATTTATTACAGCTTTAAAAAAATATGGCAATGATGAGCCTTCAAAGGTGATGAGCAGAGTTGATAAAGATATATTAAATGAGTTAAAAGATATTATTAATTATAGTAAAAATAATCAAATTAATTCAGAGAATATAAAGTTATTAAAAGAGCATATTTCAGATATGATATTCAAAGAAGAAAATATATTAATACCTCTTTGTGTTTCTGTGCTTTCAAAAGAAGATTTTGATAATATAGAAATAAAATATAGTTAAAATACAAAAAATGATTATAGATATAAAAAAGAGTAGCTATTATTTCAGCTATTCTTTTTTTATGCATAATAAATATTTAATTGACTATTAATGTATATACTATATAATTTGAAAAGTTGGAGTTTATTATTTATGGAAGAAAAAAGTATTTTATCGTTTATAAAGATGGTATCCGATATGCCTCTTGTAAAAATAGATAAGCATAAATATTTAGTTGCGGCATTTGCATCAGAATATCCTTCACTTCTTCAGACTATACTAGAGAAAGGGGCTTATGATGCAGGAGTACCATTAAATATAATAGATACAAAATCAAGAGAAGCTATTAATTATGAAATAGCCAAATCATCAGCCATATCATTTGTTTCAGGACTTCCCGGAGGAATCGTTGGTATAGGGGCAGTTCCTGCAGATACGGCTCAATTTTTATGTCATGCTTTAAGAATAGCACAAAAACTATGCTATATATCCGGACTTCCTAGTTTTACTTTAGGCGATTCGATGACAGATGATGAGGCTTGTCTTGCTGCTGTATATATTGGAGTAATGTTTGAAGATAAGGAAGCTATATTTGCTTTAAATAGTATATGGAAAGCTATAGCTGAAAAAAGTGCAAGAATAGGTTTTAGAGTAAGTTCTGTAGTAGGATATGCAGTTATTTCAAGCATATTAAAATCTATAGGTATAAAAATAGGTTCTAAGAGTTTTATGAAATCTGTTTCAAAAGCTGTTCCTTTAATTGGCGGTGCAGTGTCTGCAGGTTTTACATATACTAGTTTGAATAAAATGTCTAACAAACTTTATAATAAAATTAAGGAAAGCAAGTATTCAATAAGCTGATATTTTACGGATAATTATATGGCAAATGATAAAAAGAACAAAGAAGATTATGTTGAAATAAATGAAGATGATATTGAAATATTAGGCGAAGACGGAATATATAGAAAGTACGAAGTATATAAAAGATATCAAAATAAAAATAAGATGAAGTTAAGATATTGGCTTCCTTTTATCACAGCAGTTATTTATACTTTATCGCCTATAGACTTGATTCCGGATAGAATACCAATAGGAAAATTAGATGATATACTTCTTTTGGTTATATCATTTATGTATGGCATTAAAAAGGCTAATTTCTCTTATAATCCTATAATCAATGTAATTATTAGAAATATTATATTATCAATCACTATTACAGGATTTGTTATGATGATTATAATATATATACTTGCTGCATTATTATAGTAATTTTGTATAAGGAGTATTTTATGAATAGAATATCATCAAGCAATATAACAAAATTAGAAGATAATGAAGTATTTGTATTTGGAAGCAATACTCAAGGAGCACATGGAGGAGGGGCTGCAAGATTTGCTATGAATTTCGGTGCTGTATATGGTCAGGCATTCGGACTTCAGGGTAAAACATTTGCTATACCTACAGTTGATTATACAAAAAGCGGAAAGATGGCAGTATCCGAAATAAAAAAATATGTTGATAAGTTTTTAGCCTTTACTTTAGAGCATAAAGATTTAAAATTCTTAGTAACAGAAATAGGATGCGGTATAGCTGGTTTTAAAGTTGAGGAAATGGCAGAACTTTTTAGAGAGGCTTTAAAAGATGAATATGATAATGTTTATTTGCCTCAAAGATTTGCTGATTATTTAAAAAAATAAGTACCATTAATTTTATTTTAAAATAAAACTAAACAACTATATTTTGTCAAAAATTATTTTTTTATTATTTGTTATAGACTATCCATGTGTATTTCTTACCCCCTCAGTTTTTGCAGCGGAATAAAATATAAAACTAATAAATTGACAAATACATATTATTAATTTATAATTTAATTATGATGAATTAATAAAAATCAAGTGAGGCATAAAAAAATGAAGAGAAAAATATCTTTATTAGCGTTATTATTGACATTAATATTAGTTTCTTCCTGTGCTAAAAATAATCCGTTTAGTGTTAATGATACTACAAACAATAATGACAGCTCAATTCTGCCAGACAATGATGACGGCTCAATTCCTCCAGAAAGTAATGGAGGTATTCACGATATTTTAGATACGACAAAGATATTAGGAATATATTCTTCAGAATATACTTTTTATTCTCTTAGTGAAAATCTTTTTAGAAATAGGCGGCCTACACCTATGAATGTAACAATTACTAAAATAGGAACAGGTTCCGGTATAGAAATCACAATTGATTGTGCGGGTAAGAAGTTTAGTTTTCAAGATATTAGTGGTAGTATTAAAGAAGGTACTTATTATCTGAAGGGTTATATGTTTGATATATAGTGGTCATCCTTGTATGCTTGATATAGTTTTTGATTGTAAAGACTATTCGCTAAAAAGAGTAACTTTAATTGAGGAAGATCACCGTCCTGCGGCTAGTATAATCTTGTATTCTAAGAAAACTGGCATAACATTCGTAAAGAAGCCTCTGCCTCAATAAATTAAAACTATAAAAAATAAAAAATCCAATATATTTGAATAGTATAGCGGTTTTTTATTTTATTGGATTGTTTTATACAGAAAATATTAACTTTCAAATATACAAAAATAAAGCCTATAGAATAATATTGAATATAATTCTATAGGCTTTTCTTTATCAACAATCTTATTTCTTTAAATATTTTATTTCTTAATAATTTTATTTCCGCCTTCTTTACTATTCATCAATGCTTCTTCAGCTTTAATCATTCCTGCAGTTTTTTCTGTTTTATTAAGATTAGCATTATCAGTTTTTGAAACTTCGCTTTGAGTAGCAGAATTGATTTCAGCTTCAATAGCAGATCTCATATCTCCAAACTCATTATTGATTCCTTCTCCATCATTTTCATCACCTGAAGGTCTTATAATTTGGGCTTTATCAACTAAAGAAGATTCAAATACTTTAGCAGCCTCGTCTTCGCTTTGTGCTTCTCTAACCTGAGAAACTGCAGCAGCCTCAGAAGCCATTAAATCGCCGCTTGAATGTACTATCATAACATCTTCAGGACGAACAGTTATAAGTCCGTTATCAGTTCTAACGGCAAGTGCCACTCCTGTATCATTTTCCATAACCATTTCAACAGGGCCCAAGAATCTGTTTCCAGCCTCGTCCATAACCTCAACACTCTTACCAAGCATAGAGTAACCTGTTTGACTTGAATAGAAAGTTTTCATAGAGTCAAGATTTTTATTAACCTCTGTCATTTGTTCAACAGATGAGAATTGTGCTAATTGTGCAATCATATCTCTGTTGTCCATTGGAGCAAGAGGATCCTGATGGCTCATTTGTACTGTAAGGAGTTTCAAGAAAGCATCTTTACCCAAAGAATTTTGTGTAGGGTCTCTCTGAAAATTATGCTGCAAGTTGAAAGCACCTACTTCCTGTTTTAATATTTTTATCTCTTTATCTGACATTCTTAAAGCATCTGCTGATATCATTTATACACTCCTTCAAAGTTATTTCTTCATAATTTATTTTTTATCTTTATAAAAACAATTATTCCAATAAGCCTAATAAACCTATCAAATAAGTAAATTCAATTTTCTTTCAGGTACTATATATGCTTTTATATCGGCTTTTACTTCTTCTACATTATTACTATTTTCAGAAGCGAATCTGTTTCCTATAGCTTCTAATTCCTCGCCGAAGCCTCCATCATTAGGCATATCCTGTCTAAGCATTACATCGAAACCTTCTATATTAATGCCTATCTCGCTTAATGAAGTTATAACAGTATCTAAATTCTTAGTGAAAATATCTTTAACATCTGCATTATCTACAAATATTTTACCTATTAAATTGTCTCCGTCCATGCTGATTTTTAATCTTACTTTACCAAGATATTCAGGATTAAGACTCATTAATACTTCGCTTTTTCCATTATTAACAGCAACTTGAGCTTTCTCTACCAATTTACCCATTAAGTCTTGGAATTTTATCATATTATCAGTAAGATTTGTGCTGTTATGAGTTTTGGATACATTATTGTTATAATGATTATATCCTTTCAAATTAGCACCCTCAGCAGAATCTTTCATATTTATTATAGTAAGTTCTGCACCTTTATCATCTGAAATAGTATTATTTACAGTGCTGTTATTATTTTTCATTTCAGCAGCATCTTTTTTATCTGCATATTTATTTTCTATATTCATATCAATATTAGCGTCTGCCATAGCATTATCTTCTATACTGATATTATTAATATCTTTTGTTTCTATATTTTTGTCATTATCTTTATTGGAAGCAACTTTTATTTCTTTAGCTTCTGAATTATCAATATCTTTTACTTCTATATTTTCTTCAGTATTTTCAGCTAAAACTTCTTTTTTATCTTCGCTGCCGTCATTTTCTATCATTGCTTTTAAAGCTTCTAAAGATTCAATTAAATCTTCTAATTCTTTCTTATCTTCTTCGCTTAATTCTTCAGCATTCAAAGATTCTATTTGTTTTTTAATTTTTTCTATTTCTTCAGTATTTTTTGTATTTTCTTTTTTATCAGCTTTAGCTAGAATATTTTCTTTATTATCAGATGTATTAACTTCTTTTGCATCAGCTTTTTTATCATTAGAAGTATTTTGTAAAAGGAGTTTTGCTTTTTCTTTTGTTAGAGCCAATTTTTCTTTAGCTGATACATTTTCTTCTTTATTGCCTGAAGCTAATTTTTCTGCTTTTTCTTCTATATTATCTTTATTAGATGAAGCATTTAATTCTTCTGATTTATTTTCTGCCTGTTCTTCAGCATTATTAACAGATTTTGCTTCTTCAGCATTGTCTGAAGTTCCATCTGTTTTTTTAGCAGCATTTTCGCTAGATGAAGAAACCTTTTCTTCTATAGTATTTTCTTCAGCATCATATTGATTATAATCGTTATAGTAATCATCATAACTATTATAATTATTTTCTGTTTGATTTTCTTCAGTATTCAAATGTCTTTCTATTTTATTAGAAACACTTGAAGGAGCAGAATAATCTGTTTGAGTTTTATTTAGCATATTAGCAAAAGAATCATCATAGCTGTAATTATTCAAATTATAAGGGCTATTATTAGATGAAACATTAGTATCAACAAAAGATAATAAGTTGCCTAATCCATTTACCATAATTTACTTCCTAATTATTAGTTTTATTACTATATTAATATTCGGAAGTATATAAATTTCCTTTATAAAAAATAACATAATATTTGAAAAATTATTTTTATGTTTTATAATGATAATATGCTTAATATAAATAGTAAATATTTTAATCTCATAACCAATAAAAACAATTCCCAAATCAAAGATGGCGATGTGGTAAGATATTCTATAATGAGGAAACTGGATAATGATAAAGCATTAATAAATGTTATGGGCAATAAATTAATAGCATTATTTAAAAACGGCATGACAGATAAAGGCTTTGCTTTAGTTAGTAAAAAAAACGGAGAAGTAACTTTAACTATACTAAAAAATGCAGAAAGTTTGAAAGAAGCAAGAGAAGGCATACAAAATAAGAATAATGCGAATGTTTTACTTAACATAACTGAGAATAATTCAGAAGTTTCAACTATGCTGTCTCAGAAAGGTATAAAGCCAAGTCATGAAAATATAAGATATTTTGAAACTATACTGAAATATCTTCCGGATTTGGACAGCAATAAAAAAAAGTTCATACTAAATGCAATGTCTAACGGTGTATATTTAACGGTAGAAGAAATAAACTCTTTAGGAAATATTTTTAAACAATTTAATGACATAATCAGACATATAAAAAACTCTAACAAAAATACTGAAATAACCGAAATATTAGTAATGCTTGCTAATAGTGTTATTCAGGGAGATGATAATAACTCCAATAATACCATTGCAGAAAATTTGAATAACTATATAAATACAAATGCTAGTTTTAATATATGGTTTATGCTCTTTGATATGCTTCATGGTGAGTTATCTTCTGATAATTCTAATATGATGATGCTTATGCTGAAAATTCTATCTGCAAATAGGAAAAACAGAAATTTTAATGAAACTGCATTTATGATTCCTATACCATTTGTTATAGACGGTGAAATTAAAGATGTATTATTATATATTAGTAAAGATGAAAACAATAAAAACAAATTAACATTTATAGTTTATGATGATGATAAAGAACTATGTAAAATAGATATTACTAAAGATGAATATAATAAATATTTGATTACAGTTAAATTTTTTGATAAAAAGTTGTATAATAAATTAAACCGTATAAAAGATGATATGGAAAAAGAATTAAGTATTTTTGAGAATATAAAAATGAATTATGAAGGCTAAGTAAATGAGCAAAGACGATAAGGATATAAAAAATGCTGCTGCTTTATTATATAATAGAGAAGTGCATAATGCCCCTATAGTTATATCCAAAGGGAATAATTATTTAGCTAAAAGAATGGTTGATATTGCAAGAAAGCATAAAGTGCCTGTTATTTCTGATAAGAATACGGCTAAGCATTTGATGCAGTTGGAAATAGGGGAGGAGATACCTTATTCACTTTATGAAGCTGTGAGTATAATATTAAAATATATATATAAATTAAAGGCAGAATAAATAATGGCAAAATTAATAAAAATAAATATCCAAGATATCAAAACAAAAGCTGAAAAGAAAGATATATACTTGTATAATGATTTTCTTGCATCTACAGGATATATAGACCTCAAAGAAGATGATATGCAAAGGTTTCAGAAATGGGATATCAATGAAGTATTTATGGAGGATAATACTTCTTTAGATATGGAAGTATCTGCTGACTTTGATAAATTTTTGAGGGAATATAAAGTATTTAAAAAAATATATTTAAATGTAATTAAAAAAGTTAGAAATAATTTAGGCGGATATAAAAATAATAATTTAGTTAATATGAATGAACTAAATGAAATTTTGGACGAAGTATTGGATATAGTTAATAGGAATTTAAGCAGTGTGCTTCAGCTTCTTAATTTAACTAATTTGCCTAAGTCTGATGAATATTATGTAAGATCTTTAAATGTTTCTTTAATATCTATGATTATCGGACGTGCCATGAAATTTTCAGAAAATAGAGTAAAAAAATTAGGATTAGGTGCTATACTTTATGATATAGGGCTTGTAAAAGTTCCTGATAAGATATTGGAGAAAATAGGAAAATTTACTCCTGAAGAATATGCCGAAATAAAAAAGCATACTGTTTATGGATATAAAATTCTTAAAACTAGTTTCAGATTTGAAGAAGATTTAGCTATGATATCACTTATGCATCATGAGTATTATAACGGCAAAGGATATCCTAGAGGACTTGCAGGCAATCAGATAAATTTATATTCAAAAATAATTGCAATATCTCATGCCGTTGAAAAGATGATGAAGCCTATAAGAATAGCATCTTCTAATTCTAAAATAAAAGATAATAAATCTACATTCAGTTTAATGCTTGAAAAAAGCAGTGAAAATAAAAAGAAAGATATATCATTATATTATGCAGTTAAAGAGATTATACATGGGGCAAATACTAAGTATGATCCTAATATATCAAAAACTTTTGTGAGTATATTCACTGTATATCCTATAGGTTCTATAGTTATTTTAAATGATAAGAGAAAAGGATTTGTTTTTGCTACTAATCCTAATTTCCCTATCAGACCTATAATAAAGATAGTTTCAAATGAGAATGGAGAATTTATTGATGATGGAGAAACTATTAATTTATTAGAAACTAATCAGCTGTTTATAGCGGGTGTTGATAAAGATAATAATTTCTTGAAGGAGGTAAAAACTAAAATATTAGATGTTGAAGAAAAGTAATATTAAAAATGGCTAACAAAAAAATCATAGGCAATCTAGGAGAGGATATTGCCTTAAAATATCTCGAAGGACTTGGATATACCTTGCTAGAAAGGAATTTTAAAGGTAAAAAAACAAGAGGCGAGATAGATTTAGTAATGACAAAAGGAGTTGTTATTGTGTTTATAGAAGTTAAATATCGAAGACAGGGAAGTTTTGGATATGCAGCTTGCTCAATATCAGATCGTAAAAAGAAGAAGCTATATGAGACAGCTGAAGAATACTTAATTGAGAAAGGATTAAGTTTTAATCAAAAATGTTCCTTTGGGGCAGTTCTAATAGACGATACCCATTATAATCGTGAAATATCATTCATCGAAGATATATTTATTTAGGGGTATCGACATGAAAACAGCAGTAAAAATTAACCCTGAAAAAATAGATCTTTATAAGAAGAAATTAAAAGATGAGAAGTATATAGATAAAGCTATAGAGAGATTGGCTGGACACTTAATAAGTGCAGTAATAGATTAAGCGGATTTTGGTGTATTTGTATGAATATAATTGAACGAGGAAAAACTACTCTTTTACTTGAGAGTGAAAATCTTAAAATGTTATCAGATAAATTAGATAGCAATTTCGAAAATGCTGTAAAAGAGTTATTTAATATTAGAGGCAGAGTTATAACTTCAGGAGTGGGAAAGAGCGGACATGTAGCAAGAAAGGCAGCGGCCACTTTTGCATCCACTGGTACTCCAAGTTTTTTTGTTGATCCTAATGAATGTATGCATGGCGATTTCGGTATGATTACAAAAGATGATTATTGTCTGCTATATTCTAAAGGAGGTGAATCACGTGAGATTATAGAGCTTGTAAATTGGTTATGCAGGCAAAATATACCGTACATTGCAATTACAAATGATATTAATTCTACACTTTCTAAGAATGCTAAAATTACATTGCTTACTTATGTTAAAGAAGAGGCTTGTCCTTTAAAATTGGCTCCTACTGTAAGCACTACAGCGTCTTTAGCTTTATCTGATGCTTTGGCTACTGCATTGATGGAATTGAGAGGATTCAGAGCAGAAGATTTTGCAGTGTTCCATCCGGGAGGAAGTTTGGGAAGACAGCTTGCAAAAGTGAAATCTATTATGCATACTGAAAATTTGCCTATTATTTTTCCGGATACTTCATTGCATGAGGCTTTATTTAAAATCATAGAATGCAAACTTGGAATAGCTATTGTTGCTGATGATAAGAACATTTTAAAAGGAATAATAGTTGATGGAGATTTAAAAAGGCTTCTTGTAAAAGATGATGATATAAAAAATATACTTTCTAAAGAAGTTAAATATATTATGAACACTTCTCCTAAAGTCATTTATGAAGATACGCTTATTGGAGAGGCTTTGCATATTATGGAAGGAAAGATCACTAATTTAGTAGTTGTAAATAATAATAATAATCCTATTGGTATAGTGCATATACATGATATTTTAAAGATAAAGGCTTTTTAAAAAACGTACGGTAAATAATACTTTGAATATAATTTATATATTAGTAATTCAATTTAAATTCTATACCATAATAATCTAATCGTGCGTTAATATAATCAAAAAAATTATAAAACACTTGGGCGGGTGTCATAATTTCTAATTAAAATTTTAAATATAATCAATATTATAATTAAAAATATAGCTGTAAATTTAAAGGGCGGGGAATGAGAATAAGTTTTTAAAATTTAATTGTTATTACATGCCATCTAGTTTTTATATATTTACCTCCTTTAAATCTAATCTAAAAATAATGTAATTGATATTTATTTTATACTGTAACTAAATATTTTTTTTAAATAATTGCTTGACTTTTATAAGATATATATTAATTTTTAAATATATTATTTAAGAAACATTTTTATTAAAATGAGAAAAATTATTGTTTTTACATTATTTACTTTAATAATTTTTACTGCCTGTAGTAATAATTCTAATACAAATAACTCAGAAAATATTGCAGCTAATGAAGCATTAAAAGTAGGTATATATATTTATGATTATCCTATGCCGCATTCAGATACTGATGATATAGGCGGTTTTGATTATGATTTAATGAAAGAGATAGCTAAAGTATCAGATTTAAAAATTCAATTTGTTACAATGCAGTTTGATGATCTTATTTCAGCACTTAATAAAAAACGTATAGATATTATTATAGCTGCTATGACCATAACAGAAGATAGAGAAAAACTTGTGAATTTTTCTGACAGATATCTAACAGCTGGTCAAAGCATTGTAATAAATAAAGGAAATACTAATATAATAACAACTAATGATTTGATAGGAAAAACTATAGGAGCTATAAAAAATACTGTTTCTGATATTACAGCATCCAAAATAGAAGGTGTTCGTCAAGTAATAAAATTTGATATTGCCGGCAGTGCTTTTCTGTCTTTGAAAACGGGTAAAATAGATGCTATGGTAGTTGATAAACTTACTTGTATTAACTATCTTCAATATGATAAAGATTTAGAAATAGTTGAAACTATAGAATTCCCAAAAATGGGATATGGTATAGCTGTAAGAAAAGAGGATACTATTTTACTTAATAAAATTAACAGCGGACTTAAAGAAATAATGGCTAATGGTACTTATCAAAAATTAGTAGATAAGTATTTATAATATTTAGCAATTTAATTACACTTACCCGCCCTTTAGGCTTTTAGTTAATTCTGATATTTTTGAATTATTATTTTTTATTATTGCTAATAAAAATTGTTCGCTCTTGTTATGCGTGCCTACGGCAAAGGCTATGTAAAGAAACTTACCAGAGGCTCACAATTTTTATAATTAGCTTTACAATATTTAAATCTTAAAAGATATCAACTATTATTTTAGCTGCCCACACAAGATTTTTTTTAATTTAAAGTCTTAAAATATAATTCGCACAAATAGTATTATATAGTACATTGAATTTATTAATAATTTTTAATATAATATTAGTATGAAATTTTTTGTTATAAGCATATTACTTTGGAAAGATCAAGAACATAATATTAAAAATTTTGTTAAAACTTGTACAGAAGAAAAAAAATACATATTTTTTAGAAATAGAAAAACAAAAGAAAATTATTCTCGTTATGAAAGAGATATTGAAAATTTAAACTCTATACAAAAAGACGATATAGTATTTTTAAGAGTGAAATTGGATATTGGTGGAATTTATATTTATAGATATTATTCTTTTGGTAAATTTATAAATTTAGAAAATATAAATAGTCATGAATCATTTAATAATTACATACAGCACAAAAAAGAAAACTTTCAATTAATAAATATTTCAAATATTATAACTAATTTCGAAGGAATAAGAGATAAAGAGGAAGAAGGAAGAGTTTTTGAAATATCAGAAAATGAAGCTTTGAATATTGCTAGAGCTATTACAAAAGATGATAATTTTAATTTTAGTAATTATACAATGAAATATTGGGTAATAAGTCCTAATGTTTTAACTGATAAAAAAGAGCATCCCATTCAAAATTTTATTGATATGATGGAAAAAGATAAAGTTGCTTTAATGGGTTGGAAAGAGGATAAGCCATTAGGAAAGAAATTTGAAAATGATGTAAAATTAGGCGATATTATAATAATAAGTTTAAGGGTTAATTGGGAAAGGAAAGATTATTTTGTTGGTATTGTTGATTCTGATTCTTATCATTATGATTATAGAGACCGTTATATACAGGCAAGAAAATTAAAATATTTTACTCATATAAAAGAAAAAATATCTTGGAATGAAAATTGTACAAATGAAAGTATTCAATCACCGCCGGCAATATATGAATTAAATGAAAACAATGAATATGATAATAAAATTATGAAAGAATTTTTGAATATTTTAAATATTAAAATGGATAACGCTATGGAAAAATATATTAACCTTTTAAAAGAAAATTATAATCTTATACTAACTGGGGCACCTGGAACAGGAAAAACCTATTTAGCTAAACAGATTGCAGCAAAAATTATTTTTAATGATGATAATAAAGAGTATACAGAAGATTTGGAAGAAAATGAGGATTTCAAAAATCAATGCCAGTTTGTGCAGTTTCATCCATCTTATGATTATACAGATTTTGTTGAGGGATTAAGACCTATTAAAGATGGTAATGGAAATATTGGATTTGAAAGAAAGGATGGGGTTTTTAAAGAGTTTTGTAAAAAAGCACTTAAGAATTTAATTGAGATTGAGTCAATAATAATAAAAGAATATTTAATAAAATTTAAAGATGATGTTTCTAATATAATAGCTAATGAAGAAAAATTTGAAATTGATGGTATTAGCAGAAAAGCAGCTTCAATAAAATTTATAGAAATAAACAGTGATAATTCAATACATTATAAATTAAATACAGATACAGGTAAACATGAAGTATCTATACCAATAGATACTTGTGTGGAGATGTATAGAGATTTAACTTCTAAAGATATATACAGCTTGGATTATAATGATGTAAAAAAATTAAAACATTTTGATAGTTTACATACATATAAATATGGTTTTTTAAAAGCATTCTATGAAAAATATAATTCTCAAATAAAAAAAGAAGTAAATACTAAAAAGAAAAATTGCGTATTTATTATAGATGAGATTAATAGGGGAGAGGTTTCAAAAATTTTCGGTGAGTTATTCTTTGCTATAGACCCTGGATATAGAGGCATTAAAGGAAAAGTGCTTACTCAATACTCTAATTTGATAGATGAGGAATCAGAAAAATATTTTTATATACCAGAGAATCTTTATATAATAGGAACAATGAATGATATTGATAGAAGCGTTGAAAGTATGGACTTTGCTATGCGTAGGAGATTCGCTTGGAAAGAGATTAAAGCGGAAGATACGCAAGATATGCTTGATAGTATGTTTGATGATAATAAAGAAATTACAGAAAAAGATAAACAATCATTTATAGATGAAGCTAAAGAAAGAATGGATAATTTAAATAAGGCAATTAGTGAAATAGAAGGCTTTAATTCATCGTATCATATAGGGGCTTCTTATTTCTTGAAGTTAAAAAATTATTATAAGAGTTCAAGTGATAATAAAAAAACAGCATTTAAAAGCCTATGGGAGAATCATTTGAAAGGGCTTTTGTTTGAGTACTTGAGAGGTATGCCTGATATAAATGATAAACTTAAAAAGTTAGAAAATGCTTATTGTATAGAACAAGATACTACTAATATAGATGATAATAATATAGATAATTGATAAATTTTAAAATAAGTAAGAGCCAAAAATGCAGTTTTTTTGGTTCTTTTATACCAATAAAAGAACTGGGGTGCGGGGCAAAGCCCTGCAATAATAAATGAATACAAACAATAAAATTATTAAATTAAAAGATAATAATGATTATGATATATCACAATTATCAAACGATATAGATAAAAGCAATATTCAATATATAGCTAGCCATTCTATTGAAAATATTTCAGATAATATTTTAATATTTCCAAATAGTTTTGATGAGACTAAAGATATAAATAAAAAAAGTACAATATTCAATTTACTTGATGATAAAATACGTACTAACAATATAATGGGATTTATAAGCTACAATAATACGCAAATAAAAATCTCTTCAAGGTTCGCTGTAAATGATAATGAAGATTATTTTTTGCATTATATGCTTATGAAAGTGCTTTCTCTTAATGTTGTTAATTTAGAGCATAGTAAGGATTATGATGATTCGTTTGATTTTTTAATTTATATGTTTATTAGTTTTTTTAAGAGAGCATTGAGGCAGGGGCTTTTTAAGCAATACAAATTAATAAAGCATAATGATTCTAATGTTAAAGGCACTATTGATATTAATAGATACATCAAAAACAATATTCCTTTCAATGGTAAAATTTCGTACAATACTAGAGAATACAGCTATGACAATAATATCACTCAGTTAATAAGGCACACTATAGAATATATAAACACAAAAAACAAATATCTTTTAAGTTATGACAGCGAAATAAAAAATTATGTTCAGCAAATATTTTATTCCACTCCTAGTTATGAGAGAAATAAAAGAGAAAGCATTATAAATAAAAACTTAAAAAAATTATCACACCCATACTATTATGAATATGAGCCTTTAAGAAAAATATGCATTCAAATATTAAGGCATGAAAAATTAAAATACGGCAGCAATGATAATACTGTATATGGTTTATTATTTGACGGAGCTTGGCTTTTTGAAGAATATTTAAATACTTTCTTAGCTAAAGAAAATTTTATTCATGCTGAAAATAGAAATTCCAGTAAAGGTATAAATCTTCTTAATAATGCTTGGAAAGTTTATCCAGACTTCTATAAATTATCAGATAAAAATAATATAGTTCTTGATGCCAAATATAAAAAATTAAACTATGATAATAATGAAAGTATAGACAGAAACGATAAACATCAAATAGTTTCTTATGCTTATACGCTTAATGCTAAAAAGGCAGGTTTCATTTATCCAATAGAAATTGATAATTATAAAAATACTCATATAGGAAATCTAAATAGTAAATATAATAATGCAAATTGCGAGATACATAAATATGCTTTGAAAATTCCTAATCAAAATTTCAGCAACATAAAAAAGTTTGCTGAAGTTATGAAAGGTATTGAAGAAGAATTAATAAAAGATTTAAATAAATTTTAATTTTTTAACTTAATTTAACGCACGGTTAATGAAATTTTCAAATTAATGAAAATTAGAATTACAATTAAATCAATATTTTTAATTTCGTTTAACGTGCGGTGTATAGACTATAAATTTTAAAAAAAATTCTGGGTGGGCAGCTAAAATAACTGTTTGAAACAAAAAAGAAAGATAGTATAAAAATTGCATATTATGCTGAAAGGCTAGAGGGTGGGGCAAGTGTAATTTGATTTTTTGTATTAATTTAAATGCCCGCCCTTTTATATTTTATGTCTAATTAAAAATTACGACTTAAATTTTTCTATTGAGAACTTATAAAAAGCATACCCACCCTAATGTGATTAGAATTTAGAATCTATACACCGTATGTGTTATTTTTTGTATATTTATAGAGTTACTATTAATGTTATTTGTATTATATTTATTATTTATTTACCATACGTTTAGATGAATATATCATTTGTATATTTCATAAATTAATAATCATTTTGATTTCATTTTCATTTTATTTTCATTGAAAAAAAAGCAATTTTATTATAAAGTATTATAAAATTAGTTTGTAATATATTTTGAAAATAAAAAACGATAGGAGAATAAAAGATATGGTAGTAGAGCCAAAAATATTAAATAATATATGTATAACAGCTCATCCATTAGGCTGTGCTAAAGAAGTAGAAAATCAAATTAATTATGTGAAATCACAGCCGAAAGTAAAATCTAATGTAAAAAATGCTCTTATATTAGGAGCTTCAGGCGGATACGGACTTGCAAGCAGAATAGCCATAGCTTATGGACTTGGTGCTAAAACTATGAGTGTGTCATTCGAAAAAGAAGCTACAGCAAGAAGAACAGCTACACCTGGTTGGTATAATAACGAGGCTTTTTCTGCTTTTGCTAAAAAAGATGGAATAGAGGATAAAAATTTAATATTAGATGCTTTTTTAAACGCTTCAAAAGAAGAAGTTATTAAAGAAGCTAAAACATTCTTTAACGGTGAAAAAATAGATTTGCTTATATATAGTTTGGCAGCTCCAGTAAGAATGGACGAATCAACAGGAACACTTTACCGTTCATCTTTAAAACCTATAGGAAAAAAATATAATGGTATAGGTGTAGATTTTCTTACAGAGGAGTTATTAGAGGTATCTATTGACCCCGCTAATGAAGATGATATAAAATCTACTGTAAAAGTTATGGGCGGAGAAGATTGGAAATTATGGACAGATGCCTTACTTAATGCTGATTTATTAGCTGAAAATGCTATTAATGTAGCTTATTCTTATATAGGACCTGAAATGACAAAAGCTGTATATAGAGAAGGTACTATAGGAAAAGCTAAGGATCATTTAGAGGCAATAGCTCATGAATTGGATAAAGAAATGCAGGAGAAAATCAAAGGACATGCTTATGTGTCAGTAAACAAGGCAGTAGTAACTAGATCTTCAGCAGTTATCCCTACAGTTCCTCTTTATATAGGCATATTGTTTAAGGTAATGAAAAATAAAGGCATTCATGAGGGCTGTATAGAGCAAATGTATAGACTTTTAAACGAAAAACTCTATAATGGCGGAGAAATACCAGTTGATAGTGAAAACAGAATAAGATTAGACGATTGGGAATTGAGAGAAGATGTTCAAAAAGAGGTTTTGGACTCTTGGAATAAATTAACAAAAGATAATCTAAAAGAAATAGCTGATTTGGCATTATTCAGAAAAGATTATATGAATATGCATGGCTTTGATGAGGAAGGTATTGATTATAGCCAAGATGTTCAGATATGATAATTAATTATTAAATATGAGAATTAAGCGAAGGAGTTAATATTTCCTTCGCTTTTCTTTTTTGTATTATTTTAAATCCCGCCCTTTATACTTCTTGATATATTTTGAATTATAAACCTTTATATTCTTAACAGTCTAATAAGAATTTTTAGCTTCCCACCCAAGCTTTTTTAAATTTAAAATTGAATTTACCGCACGTAAAGTCTATTTTCATATATTATTATGCTATAATTGTTAATTTGTTTATGTTTTATGCGATTTTCAGCGTGCGTTTAATAAATAATGATATCAAATTTATAATTTTTTTAAAAATTTTTAAATTTAGTAGTTGACAAAAAACAGAATTAGTATATAATACAAAGCATTACTTAACTAATTTGGAGTTGTAGCTCAGTTTGGTTAGAGCGCCTGCCTGTCACGCAGGAGGCCGCGGGTTCGAGCCCCGTCAACTCCGCTTTTTATTTTAACATGGAGAGCGATAATGCCTAATATAGCTTCAGCATCTAAAAGATTAAGACAAAATGAAGTTAGAAATCTTTACAATAGAAAAATTAAAAGCTTTTTAAATACTCAAAAAAAGAAAGTAATTAAAGCAGTAGAAAGCAATGATAAAAATCTTGCTTCAGAAGAATTTAAAAAATATGCAAGTGCTTTAGATAAAGCTGCTAGAAAATCAGTTATTCATGCTAACAGAGCAGCTGCTAAAAAATCTGATATGATGAAAAAAATTAATGCTATGAATTAATTTTGATTATTATTAAAAAATAATGAGGCCTATACAGCAATGTATAGGTCTTTTTTTATGTTTTTTAATCCTAAATGTCAATTTATTTTAATAAAAATAAAAAAAAATTACCTTTTTGTAAAAAAAATATATATTTTTTTATTTCCTAATAGAAAATTTTTGTTATTAATATACAGTTTGAGTTTATTAAATGAATATATACAGATTTTATTATTAAGTTTATGAGCTTTGATGGTATATAAAGGTAAATTATTCTGTGTTGTTTTGATAATATTATCACAAAAAATATAATAATGGGGAGGATTGATTATGATTAAGAAATTCAAAAATAATAATTATAATGATTCTGTTATATTTAATGATGATGATTATAATTCTTTAATTGAAGAGTACAATGATATTATTAAAGATAATACATCTGATAAAGAAAATGAAAGCCTTTAATGATATTATGGGAATACCGGTTATAATTATTATATAGCCGGTATCTTACCTGCTAAAATAATTTGCGGTACAAAAAATTCTAACATTATAATGATAAAATACGAAAATAAACATTATGAAATATTTAAAATTGATTTTGCTTATATTGATATTGAATGTAAATATATATTCTCAAACCATGACAGAAAATTCTCTGCCTTTGAGAGCGAAAAATTTTTTAAATATTAATTTTCCAGGCAATAATATAGAATCAGTTTCATTATATCAAAATGGCGGCGGATATGAAGTTGATATAGATTTTGGTTATAAATTTATTTTTTATAATACAGGTCTTTGGAAAAAAATATCTATCATCAATGATGAGACAAAAAATATTGAAATACCTAGAAGCTGCATACATAAGTCTATGGTTAATGTTATAGATAATGAGTATCCGCATTCTAAAATCACCGATATAGAGAGAAGAGATAAGAATTTTATCATAAAATTAGATGATAAATATTTAATAGAAATTACAGGATACGGCATTATCATTAGTCAGGAAAATTTGGATAATGTTCAATCTGCTTCAACTAATAACTAATTAGGATGTTATTTCTTTAGATTTATTGAATGCTATTATAGATTTTTCTCTGTCCCCCATAGCGTTATAGGTGTTAGCAAGCAATATATAAACTTCCTTATTATTACTATCCAATTTAACACATTCTTCTAGTATATTTCCTGCATTATCATAAAGTCCTGCTGAGTAGTATGAAAGTCCTAAATAATAATAGGAAGATGAATGGGTATTATTTATTTCTATAGATTTATTTAAATATGATATGGCATTTATATAATCTTTTGTTTCATATAGAGAAATTCCAAGATAATAGTATAGTAAATAATCTTTATCATCTATATTTAAAGCATTATTAAAAGAAGATACAGCATTATCAAAGTCATCAATCATAAAGAAACATAGTCCCATATTGAAATATGCTGAATAATTATCTTTTTCTATTTCTGTTACTTTTTTTAATATATCTATAGCTTTTTTATATTCATATTTATCTTTATAGGCAATAGCAAGCATATAAAGACTTGTATAATCGTATTTATTAAGCTCCATAGCCCTTTCAAAAGATTCTATAGCTTCATCTGTTCTTTTTAGATTATATAAAGCTATTCCCAAAGTACGCCAATTAAGATATTCTTTAGGTGCCAGCATAAAAGATTTATTCAATACATTTACAGCATCTTCATAACGTCCAACTTCTACATAGCATTTGCCAAGCCAATTAAGACTTATATAATCATTGTTTTCTAATCCACAAGCTTTTTCAAGATATATAATAGCATTATAGTAATTATTTATCTTTGTATATGATATTCCTAAAAGTCTATGTATAGAATAATCATTATTGTTTATGAGTAAAGCCTCTTTGAAAAGTTCTATAGCTTCTTTGTGATCCCCTAATTGAGTATAGAACACTCCAAAATCTACTCTGGCTTTATGATTACTTGGTTCTCTATCGCATATATCTTTATAATGAGATATCATATTAGCTATTTTATTTTGAAGACTATAATCAGATGAATTGTCCATAATTAATTTACTTTCCCTAAAAAATAATTACTTATATAATAGTATATCTTTAAGTTAATTTTTTTCAACTTTTAATTTTACTATGATTTTTTGATATTTGAATTAATTAATATAATATGGTATAATATAAAAATTATAATAATTATTACTAATTAATATGGATTTTACTTTTATGGGACTATCATCATTTTTATATAATATATTTATATATCCAATAGAATTTATTTTAGAAACATCTTTTTATTTTTTCAAAGTATATACAAAAAGTTCTTATATAGTAAGCATATTTTTTATAAGCTTGGTTGTAAATTTTATTTCTTTACCATTATACAATATAGCAGAGAGATGGCAGCAAAAAGAAAGAGATATACAAAATAAAATGAAACCTATGATTGATAATATAAAAGCAGTATTTAAAGGTGATCAAAGGTATTTACTTATAAGGACTTGTCAAAGGATAAATAGATACAAAACTATTTATGCTTTTAGAGGAACTCTAGGGCTTCTTATACAGATACCATTTTTTATAGCTGCTTATCATTTTATGAATAATCTTGATGGCTTAGAATTTGCCCAATTTGGATATATAACCAATTTGGCCAAACCTGATGCGATGTTAAAAATAGGAAATATAAGCATTAATGTACTTCCTTTTATTATGACAGCAGTAAGTTTTTTGGCTTCTTTAGTATATTCAAAAAAACTCACTTTAAAAGAGCAGCTTCCCTTATACGTTACAAATTTAATTTTTTTGGTGCTTTTATATAACTCTCCTGCAGGACTTTTATTTTATTGGACAGTAAATTGTACTTTTTCATTAGTCAAAAATATAGTTTTGGAAAATTACAGTTTTTTAAAAAATAAATGGAATAGTTTTATAGAAAATAAAAGTATTATGGTATTAATAAAAAGAATTGTATTTATAATATTTAGTATTTTTACAGTTTTTATGTTTGTATATACAGTTCTTTATTTTTTAAGGGAAACTGTATTATCAATTTCTATAGAAAAACAATATTTAAGAATATTTAGAATAGATGTAAAAACATATAAAGATGTTTTTAGTATATGGTTTATATTATTTGCAATTATAATTTACAAAAAATATTTATATAAATTATTTAATATAAAATTAAACAATAATTTTCATCTATTAATATCAGCTTCTATTTCCATAACATTGCTTGCCGGACTTTTTATTCCTTCCACATTAATAGCTTCTTCAGGTCAGGAATTTAATGCTCCATTTACATTAATATTAAATAATATTTCTAAATATATAGGGGCATTCTTTGTTTATGCTTTATTTATTTATATTTTATTTTCTGATAAGGTAAAAAATACTTTATCATTGTTTATAGTATATATATCTGTAATATTTTTTGTTGATACATTTATAATAGTTGGAAATTATGGAAATATATCTAGTAATTTTATATTTGAAAATTCAGAACTTTTAAATTCAAGCATTGTGCAAATATTATTAAATATTTTATTCGTATCTATATTTATAGGAATTATTTACATTTTATTAAAGAAAGAAAAATCAAATATTATTATTAATATATATATGATAATATCATTAGTATTATTTACCATATCTGTTTACGATATAGTAAAGATTAATAAGGATCAAAAAATATTATCAAATATACAAAATGATTCAGAAAGATACTTATCAGAAGATAATTACAGTAATATTTTTAACTTGTCTAAAACAGGTACTAATGTATTTATAATATTATTAGATAGAGCCTCATCACATTATGTTTTAGAATATTTTAATGATAATAATAAATTGAAAAATGATTTTAACGGATTTATATTATATACTAATGTGCTTTCATATTCAAAAAATACTGTAGGTTCTATTCCTAGCCTAATGGGAGGATATGAATATTTACCTTATGAGATTACAACAGAAGGAAAATATAATTTAAAAGATAAATACAATGAATCTTTATTGGTAATGCCTAAAATATTTACTGATAATGGTTATAAAGCAAATATTTTTAATGCTACATTTGCAAATTTAAATTTTAGTTATGATACTTCTATATTTTCAAAGTATTCTAATATGAATGCTTATGCTGAGAATGATAATTTTATTAAATTCGCAATTAGTAATTTATTTAATGATTATGCTAATGAAACAGAAGAGATAAAGAATATACTTGATAAAAAATTATATAATGAAGATTCAGGTATTGATGATTTAAATATTCAAAGATCTTTTAGATTTTCAATTTTTAGAATTATTCCAAGTTTCCTAAGAAAAACTCTTTATAATGGTGCAGATTGGTATATATATGGAAGTGAGAATGCAGTAACTATCAATAATTCTTTAAAAGAATTTAGTATTTTAAATTCGTTAAGACATATAACATCAATATCTGAAAATGGTAATTATTTTAATTTTATTCATAATAATATAACTCATGAACCTGATTATATTAATACTAATTTACTTCCTTCTATATGGAAATATCAAATACCAAATATAGATATAAAGAAATTTAAAAACGAATTTTTAACAAGAAGCTATTATGCTAATGCAGCATCAATGAAAAATATTGCTGAATTAATATATTTTTTAAAATATAATAATGTTTATGATAATACAAAAATTATTATAATTTCAGATCATGCCCTAAATATTGAAACAGATTTTTATAAAAATAATGGTATAGAATTTATGGCTATATATAATGCATTATTAATGGTCAAAGATTTTTACTCTACAAATGATTTTACTATTTCATCTAATTTTATGACTGTTGCAGATCTTCCTTATTTATCTACAAAACATCTCACTAAGCAGATAAATCCGTTTACACAAAGTATAATTACAAATAATTATAAGAATGGAGAATTAAAACTCATAATATTAAATGAATGGCAGCCTAATAGACAATTAGAAAATAGATTTAATTTTACTAAATATTATACTGTTAAGGGAAATATATTTGATAAAAATAATTGGAAATTAAATACTTTACAAAAATAAAATATCATTGTAATTTTTTCAATTTTTATTATATTCTTAAATAAACAATAAGAATTGACAAACCTATTATTTTTTAATATACTACATATAGGTATATAAAAAGGAGTATAAAATGAAAAAAGTTATAATAATAGGAGG
Organism: uncultured Brachyspira sp.; assembly: GCF_944393015.1. Lineage (GTDB taxonomy): Bacteria > Spirochaetota > Brachyspiria > Brachyspirales > Brachyspiraceae > Brachyspira. The sequence continues at coordinate 45,026 of NZ_CALXYQ010000010.1, read as the reverse complement.
CGTTGCTGCTGGAATGAGTGCAGCTGCTAAAGCTAGAAGAGTAGATAAAGAAGCTGTAATTACAGTTTATGAAAAGACAGATGTTGTATCTTGGGGGGCTTGCGGTATGCCTTATTATGTAGGCGGTTTTTATGAAAGCCCTAATACTATGATAGCAAGAACTGCTGAAGCAACTATAAAATCCGGAATAGATTTGAAAGTGAAGCATGAAGTTTTAAAAATAGATGCTAAAAATAAAAAGGTATTAGTAAAAGATATAATAAACAATAAAGAATTTGAAGATAATTATGATTCACTTCTTATAGCTACTGGAGCAAAATCAATAATACCTAATATACCAAATATTAATATAGGAAATGTATCAACTTTAAAAGATTTCAGCGACTCTATTAATATGAGAGAGAAAATGAAAGACTCTAATATTAAAAATGTTGTAATATTAGGTGCTGGATTTATAGCTATAGAGGCTGCTCATGCTTTGAAGCATATAGGAAAGAATGTTACCATTATACAGCGTTCAGACAGAGTATTTGGAAATAAATTCGATAAAGAATTTTCTGATATGGTGATAGAGCATATAAAAGAAAATGTTGACTTACATCTCAATGAAAAAGTTCAGTCATTAGAAGCTGATAATAACAATAATGTAAAAGCAGTTATTACAGACAAAGGAAAATACGATGCTGATTATGTTGTTGTTGCTATAGGAGTTACACCTAATAATGATTTAGCTAAAGAAGCTGGCATTAAATTAATGGATAATGGTGCTATATTAGTTGATAGGGAAGGAAAAACAAGCATTGATTCTATATATGCCGCCGGAGATTGTGCGAGCATATATGATAAAGTATTAGATGATCAGACTTATGCTGCTCTTGCTACAGGGGCTAACAAATTAGGAAGAATGGTGGCAAGTAATTTGGTAGGAGGGCATGAAAAGTTTATAGGCAGTTTGACTAGTGCATGTATACTTGCTTTTGAGCTTGAAGCTGCAAGAACAGGTATCACAGAGGAAGAGGCTAAAAAAAGAAATATCAATTATAAGACTGTTACTATAAAAGATTTAGATCATACACATTATTATCCTGGTTATCAGGACTTACATATAAAACTTATATATTTAGCTGATAGCAGAAAGATAATAGGCGGTCAGATATTAGGAAAAAGAGGTGCTGTATTAAGGGCTGATGTTATAGCTGCTTGTATACATGCTGGTCTTACTGTAGATGAATTAGGAATGTTAGATTTATGTTATGCTCCTCCTTTCGCAAGAACTTGGGATTCTTTGAATGTGGCAGGAAATGCGGCTAAATAAACAATATTAATTTTCAACCATGCTGTTATTAATACAGCATGGTTTTTTATTTTATTCTACTATCCCACCCTCTAGGCTTTTTATTTTTTCTGGTATTATAGTGTCATTTTTTTATAAACTTAAACTGACATTTTTGCTTCCCACCCAATTTTTTTATGCGATTATGATGCCATTAACCGCACGCAGAGTAAAGCTATAAGTATGAACTGATTTATAATGATATGTTAATTATATAAAAAAAATTTCGTTCACCGTGCGTTGTGAGGTTATTTAAAATTTAAATAACACTTGGGCGGGTATGCTTTTTCTTTGTAGGCAATAAATATATATAAAATAAAAATTTTGATGAAAACATTGAAACAAAAAGGGCGGGGTATGTAAATAAAATTTTTTAATATCCTATTGCAAGTAACTCTATTATATAATAGTAAAACTTAAAATAGGATATTAATACTATATTTATTATTATTTTTTTATTTTATGCTTACATACAGGACACATAGTAGGATTTTTATTTTCAGAATCTATATATCCGCATATATCACATTGCCAGCTTGGTATATCTACTTTACTAGCTCTAAGTAAACTTTGGAATTGTTTTTTATGCCCATCTTCAATCCTTGCAACATTCATAAAAGCCATAGCCAATTCATCAAAGCCTTCTTCCTGTGCAGTTTTAGCATAAGATAGATACATGTCTATAGATTCATAATTTTCATTTATTATAGACTCTTTTAAATTTTCTTCTGTAGTAGGTATGCCATGAAAACTTTCAAACCATATTTTAGCATGCTCCTGTTCATTTCTAGCAAATCTTTCATAAGCAGCAGCAACATCTTCTTTACCTTCCTCACGGGCCTTTTCAGCATAATACATGTATCTGCATCTAGCCATAGCCTCACCTATAAAAGCATTTCTCAAATTAACCTCGGTTTTAGATCCTTTTAAATTCATAAGATAAGCTCCTTATTAGTAAAAAATTCTAATAAATAATATACTAAATTTATAAAAAAATAAATAGTTATTAAATGACAATTTTATTATTATAAATATAACAAATAATACAAATAAGGAAAATAAAAAAACAAGGAACTTAAAAAATAATTTAAGCCCTTGTTTTTTAATAAAATGAAAATAATATAAATTTATTAGATATTTACTTTTCTATCTCTCTGATTAAATTAACCATTTCAATAGCAGCCATAGCAGAATCAAATCCCTTGTTTCCAGCTTTAGTTCCTGCTCTTTCAATAGCCTGTTCAATGTTTTCAGTAGTAAGTACGCCGAACATTACAGGTATATCAGAATTAAGAGAAACATTGGCAATACCTTTTGATACTTCAGCACAAACATAATCATAATGAGTAGTAGAACCTCTTATAACAGCACCCAAACAAACAACAGCATCATACTTTTTAGATTTAGCCATTTTAGAAGCGATTAGAGGTATCTCAAAAGCACCAGGTACCCAAGCTACAGTAATATCATCGTCTTTTATGTTATGACGAGATAAAGCATCTAAAGCACCGCCCAAAAGTTTAGAAACAATGAATTCATTGAATCTAGCACACACTATACCGATTTTAATTGGTTTTTCACTAACGAGTTTTCCTTCAAAAGTTTTCATATTAACTATCCTTTTTTAAATTTGCTAGAAAATTGCTCGCTATCTAGGCTCTGGCAACTTCCTTCGTCAGTTACCAGAGGCTCGCAATTTATCTAGCTTTATATATTTTAAATTTGCTAGAAAATTGCTCGCTATCTAGGCTCTGGCAACTTCCTTCGTCAGTTACCAGAGGCTCACAATTTATCTAGCTTTATATATTTTAAATTTGCTAGAACCCTGACATTTTGTAAATGTCATACACTCACAAGTTTTCTATTTCTTCTATACTCAAACCTGTATTTTCACTAATTATTTTTATATCTATGCCAGCTTTTTTAAAGTTTCTAGCTATAGATATTTGCTGTTCTTTCTTACCTTCTTCAATTCCTAGTCTTCGCTCTTCTTCAAGCATTATTTGATTACCATATAAATATGCTTGTCTTTTATCATATTCATTCATCATCAATCTATCTTTAATGAAGTTATTATATCTTCTTTGTACTTCTTCCATTATAGGCTTTTCTTTTACTAATTCTGACATTATAACCTCCTTATTATCACCTTCCTTTATAGTAAAAAATTTAAGCCAGCAATTTAAATCAGGTTTTAATAAATTGTATTTAAATTTTTTTACTTCAATTATGTGTATTTGTAAATGGTCTGTTAATAATCTTTGATTACCTGTATCATAAATCATATAGCAGGAATGAATATTTTCTGAATCATCTAAATTAAAATTAAGAAGATTAATACTAATTACAGGAGTTAGTGCATCGTATTTTTCACCCTGCTTTAAAAGCTTGCTGTAATTAGAAGCCCAATAATAAAGTATTCTCTCTGGAAACCTTGAATTTCCTTGAAGCTGAATCTCTATTATAACAACTGAACCATTTTGAGTTATACATTTTACATCTGTAATTGTTTCTTTATCTTCATAATTTTCTTTATAATTAAATGGAGTTAGTATTTCAACACTTCTAAATGTCTTCATATTGGAGTCAAGCATTATTGAATTAATAAAATCCAACAATATTGCTTCACTTCCTATATCAGATAAAAGATATCTTACAAAATAATCATTCAATGTATTAAAATATTTTACATTATCCATAATACAAACATTATAATAAAATTAATATAAATGTCAAAATTATTATTATTGTTATGCTCGCCTACGCTAATATAAGCCAGCAACTAAAGTTACTGGCTGCTTCGGCTCGCTTTTTTATATAGTCTTCAAAAGCTTATAATTTTTTATTATTGCTATGCTATTTTAATAGCCTCCGTTTTCAAGTTTTATCTGTGAACCATGCACAAAGCCATGAATTGCATCTTTTCCGTCTTTAGCCTCTGGAGGAAGATAAAATACTTCAAGCCACTTTGTTTCGATATCTCTATAATTCTCATAATCAATACCTGCTCCATTGATAGATAATAAAACTCCCCCATTATAAATCATATCTCTTTTCAAAATCTTTCCTATTATTTTTCCATTTGCTTTATCTCTTATATTCACATAATCATCTTTAGAATTATATTGAAGTTCGTTGTAAGAAACATTTCCTGAATTATAATTATTTTTACTAAAATACTTTGTTTCTACATCACCTAAAGCCTTAAAACCTACAATATCACCGTAAGCCTCTCTTCCTGCATCACCTTCTTCATAAAAACGATAATTTTTAATTGTAACTTCAGCTCTTACAGCAGCAACGCCTAAAAATCTTTTATTCAAAGGTTCTGGTAATTTTACTTCAATATTTTTTAATAAAACACCGAAATCCAATCTGTCAAATTCAACGCCGCTAAAATCCCAAGAATCACCATGTTTAGAAGCAACTTGATTTTTCAAACCCATTTCAAATGAAGCATATAAAAAAGGAAGATCTACATTATTATCAGGATAAAATCTCAAAGCAGTATAATTATCTCCCATATCATCATTATCAGATCTTTCAAGAACTCCTGTTAATGTAATCTCTCCATCAAAATAAACCATACCATAATCGTTTACATCATAAGCTTGCATTGTATTTTTTGTCATTTTACCATTATCACTTAAAAGTTCATTGAAGTACGCTGCATCAGGTGGAAATGCCCATAATAAATTAATGCTTAAAAGAAATAAAATAATTTTTTTCATTGTAATAACTCCTGTTAATATATATAAAAAATTACTCGCCAATAAGCTCTAGCAACTTCCTTTGTCAGTTGCTAGAGGCTCGTAATTTTTTATTCTGTTGCTATGCTCGCGACGAAGTCCGCATTGCGAAGCAAGGTACTGCCTTAAATAAGCTAGTGAGTTTACTCACTCACACGTCTGTGCCCTGTGGGGCTGGCTTCGGCTCACTTTTTCATTATATAAAAAATTTGCTCGTTAATACACTCACAAGTTTTTTATTTTAAATTCTTAATCTAGTATGTGTCCCATACGCTCTTTTTTAGTCTTTAGATAAAATGCATCATACTCTGAAGCCTCTATTTGTATAGGCACTCTGTCTTTTATTTCAAGTCCGTAATTATTCAAATACTTTATTTTATCTGGGTTATTAGTCATTATTTTTATGCTCTTAATTCCCAAATTTTTAAGCATTTGATAAGCCTCATAATATTCACGCATATCATCTCTAAAACCCAAAGCTATATTAGCATCCACTGTATCAAGTCCGCTGTCTTGAAGCTCATAAGCTCTTAATTTATTAACAAGTCCTATTCCTCTGCCTTCCTGACGCATATATACCATTATGCCCCTGCCTTCAGAAGCAATTTTTCTCATAGCATAATCATACTGCTCTCCGCAATCGCATCTTTTAGAGCCTAATGCATCGCCTGTCAAACATTCAGAATGAACTCTGCAAAGTACATCTTCTCCGCTTGAAATATCTCCCATAGTTAAAACTACATGATGTTCTTTTGTGATTTTATTTACGAAAGTAAGTATTTCAAACTCTCCGTATTTAGTAGGCATTTTAGCCTTAGCATAAAGCTCCATTAAATCTTCATTCTTTTTTCTATAATCAATCAAATCAGAAACAGTTATCATTTTAAGATTATGTTTTTTAGCGAAATCAATCAAATCATCTCTTCTCATCATATCGCCGTCATCTCTCATAATCTCACAGCATAAACCGCATTCTTTTAAACCTGCTAATCTCATCAAATCAACAGTAGCTTCAGTATGTCCCATTCTAACCAATACACCGCCTTCTTTTGCAAGTAATGGGAACATATGACCAGGACGTCTGAAATCTTCTGGTTTAGCATTCTCATCAATAACTTTTAAAGCTGTTATAGATCTTTCAACTGCAGATATTCCTGTTGTAGTTTCAACATGGTCAATAGATACTGTAAAAGCTGTTTCATGATTATCAGTATTTTTTGTAACCATTTGATTTAAATTTAATTTATTTGTTATCTCTTTACTCATAGGCATACATATCAAACCCTTAGCATAAGTAGCCATAAAGTTGATATTTTCTGTAGTAGCAAATTCTGCCGCACAGATTAAATCGCCTTCATTTTCTCTATCTTCATCATCAGAAACAACTATAATTTTTCCGTTTCTTAAATCCTCTAAAGCTTCATCAATAGTGCTGTAAACATTTTCCATTTTTAATGCTCCATTTTTATTTTTTATTCAACTTTTTCCTAATATTTATTAGCTGTAAAAAGCTGTAAAAAGTGCATAATTATTAAAAACCATTTTTAAGTAAAAAGTCCATTGTTATATTGGATTTTTTACTATCATCATTATCTTCTTTAAATGTTAAAAGCCTTTCAACATATTTGCCTATAACATCATTTTCAATATTAACCTTATCACCTTCTTTTTTATAATAAAGTACAGTTTCCTTCAATGTATGAGGAATAACTGCTATAGAAAAAGTATTATCAGTTAAACTTGCCACTGTCAAACTTATGCCGTCAACAGCAACAGAACCTTTTTCTACTATATATTTCATTAAGTGTTTAGGCACTTCAATAGTGAGTATTATAGCATTGTCATCTTTTTTCATAGACTTAATGCTTCCCACTCCGTCAATATGTCCGCTTACTATATGACCGCCGAATCTTCCGCTTAAAGTCATAGCACGCTCAAGATTAACTTTACTTCCATTTTTTAAACTTCCTAAATTAGTACGGTTTAAAGTTTCTTGAGTAACATCTGCATTAAATATTTTATTATCAAAGCTAGATACAGTTAAACAAGTACCATTAACAGCAACGCTATCACCCAAATGCAAATCATCGAATATTTTGCTAGCTTCTATTGTTATAACTTTGCTTTGTACAGATTTAACAGTTCCTATTTCTTCAACTATACCAGTAAACATTATTAATATTTTCTCTCTTAAATAATTTCTGTACTTTTTCCCGCCGCAAAAAGTACCAAAAAGTGCAAGTATAAAATTAATTATATATAAAGCTAATATATTTCATTTATAAATTAATATTTTAAGTAATACTCCAAAAACAAATCATCTTCTATTTTTGTTATGCTGCCTTCAGTAAGTTTAACAGCATCATTAGGATCATCTATCCCTTCGCCTCCTATAGGGCTTTTTGCTTCAATACCTCCGAATATTTTTGGTGCTATATAAATCAAAGCCTTATTTACTAGCTTTTCTTTCAATAAACTCGCATGTAAAGCAGCACCGCCTTCAACATACACACTGTCAATATCTTTTTCTTCTCCAAGTATTCTCATCAAATCTTTTAAACTTACTTTGCCATTATCATTTTCTGTTTTTATTATCTCTATACCTACACTTTCAAGTTCTTTTATTTTTTTATTATCATCACTAATAGTAGCTATAAAAGTTTTTATTTCTTTTGCAGTTTTACAAATATTAGAATCCAAATCTATTTTTAATGAACTATCCAAAATTATTCTTATAGGATTTCTAGTATTTGGAAGTCTGCAATTAAGTGTAGGATTATCTTCTATTACAGTATTTATTCCAACCATTATAGCAGAGTATTTATTTCTAAATCTATGAGAATGCTCTCTAGTTTTTTCTGAAGTTATCCATTTTGATTTTCCGCTTACAGTAGCTATTTTTCCGTCCATAGTCATAGCATATTTCATAACAATGAATGGTCTTTTATTAGCTATATAATAGAAGAAAACCTCATTTAATTTTCTGCATTCTTCTTCAAGCACATTTACTATAACTTCAATACCAGCATCTTGTAATTTTTTTATACCATTTCCTGCTACTTTGGGATTAGAATCAACACATCCTATAATCACTCTTTTTAATTTATTTTTTATAATAGCATCAGCACAAGGAGGAGTTTTTCCATAATGAGAACAAGGCTCTAAAGTTACATATATATCAGCATCTTCAACATTTTCGCCTTTTTCTTTGGCATCTAAGAAAGCATTGATTTCAGCATGATTTTCACCACATTTTTTATGGTATCCAATGCCTATAACTTTTCCATCTTTCACTATAACAGCACCAACCAAAGGATTAGGACTTGTAAAACCTTCTCCTTTTTTAGCTTCCTCTATAGCCATTTTCATGTACTTTTCATGCATATTGTTCTGCATAATGCTAATACTCTTAAAAAAAATATTTTTTATTAATCTTTGAGGTTTTTAATTGGCGGATTTTTTGACTTGTAAACAAAAAAACTCTAAATGTTAAAAAATAACAATTAGAGCCATTATTTTATGTAGTAGTTTACATTAATTTTATCTTCTACCATCCAGACTTTAACTGTCGGTTTTGGAATTGCACCAAATCTGCCGTTTTTGAATAAGGAACATCAAAAAGGCTCGCGGACTTTACCGCCGGTATGGAATTTCACCTAGCCCCGAAGATTTATATGTAATAGTATAATACAAATATTTTATATTGTCAAGTATTTCGCTATAATGCTAAAAACTCATTATTTCGTACCAATAATTATCGAAGTATCTATACATTCCCATTCCAGGCGAATAGTAAGTGTATATTTCATGAAAATCTCTTAAAGCATCTTTGAATGAAGTATTACTTATATAGCCTTTTCTTGCCATATAAAGAAGTGCTATAGATGGAGATCTTGACATTCCAAAATTACAATGAACCAATACCTCCATATCATTTATATGTTCATCTATAAACTCCATAGCTCTCTTTATCATAGGAAAAGCATATTCAAAAGATAAGCTGCTTATATCAAGTAAATTCAAATATAAATCATTATTATTTTGATACACTTTTTTATCGCCTATATTTCCTCTTACGCCTCTAACAAAACAGCTTTGGCAGGCATGAACTATAGCCCCTTTAAATTCGGCACAATCTCTGTCATTACCTACATATAGATTTTTATATAATTTTTTCATAGTAAAAAACTCCAGTAAGTTTTACATTATAATTAAATAATTGAAATTGTCAATTTTAGTTTTATATATAAATTAAATATAACAAATAATAATCAAATTAATATTCATTAAATAATGATTTGCATTATTATTGCATTATTATAGAATATAAAAAGTTTATGTATTTCGGAGAGTATATGGAAATTAGGGCTTTAAAATATTTTTTAACAACTGTAAGAGAAGGCAATATTACAAAGGCGGCAAAATATCTTAATCTCACTCAGCCCAATTTATCCAGACAGATAAATATACTTGAAAGGGATATAGGACATAAACTATTTGAAAGAAAGCATAATAATATAGTTCTCACTCCTGAAGGCATTCTATTAAAAAAAAGAGCCGAAGAAATAATAGATATGATAGATAAAACCAGAGCGGAATTCAATTTTACTGATGAGTTAATAGCAGGTGATATATTTATTGGGGCAGGTGAGACTTGGGCTATGAGTTTAATTGCTTCTGTTATGAAAGATATTCAAGAAACTTATCCGCATATAAAATATAATATTTACAGCGGAAATTTTCAGGATATAACAGAAAAACTTGATAAAGGTTTATTAGATTTTGGTTTATTGATAGATCCTGCAGATTTATCAAAGTATGATTATTTAAAAGTGCCTGCTAAAGATACTTGGGGGCTAATCATGAAAAAAGATTCTGAGCTTGCGAAAAAGAAAAGTATAATAAAAACTGATTTATTGAATATACCATTAATCATATCAAGGCAGGTAATGGAAACTGAAATGCAGGACAATGATTTTTCAAGGTGGTTTTCTGATACTTTTGATAAGCTAAATATAGTTGCCACTTATAATTTGATTTACAATGCATTAATTATGGTTAGGGAAGGTATGGGTTATGCTTTATGTTTAGATAAATTAATTGACAATATGCATAATGAAAATATTTGTTTTATACCTTTAAAGCCCAAATTAGAATCTGGGCTTAATATAGTTTGGAAGAAGAATCAGGAATTTTCAAGGGCTTCCAAAATATTTTTAGATAGGATTACTAATGAATTTAATAATAAAATTTGATTCATAACGCACGGTAAACAAATCATAAAATATAAATATATTTTCTTTTTATAATACTGCTATAAATTAAAAAATATTTAATCGTGCGGTAAGTGCATAACAAATTTAAAAAACACTTGGGTGGGTACTAATAAATTCTAATTAGAATAAAAAATATAAAATAAGTTTTAATGCAAAATAAAATTATAAAATCTTGAGGGTGGGGAGTGAAAATAAGTTTTAAAATTTAATTACATCTGCCCGCCCTTTATACTTTTTAATTTTATTAGTTATTTTTATCTTTGTTTCTTTATAGTTTATACTGCAAATATAAAGCCCGCCCAAGCATTATTTAAATTTATTATTAACATACCGCACGATGAGTAAAATTATAAGAATAGATTAATTAATAATTGTAATTTACATAATAATTAAGGATTTGCTTACCGTGCGTTGTTTGATGATAATTATAAATAAAAAATCCAATAAAAAATCCAAGCATTATAAAAATAACACTTGGATTAAAGAAAACATTAATAAAAAAATATAATAGATTATTTCAAATTATCTTTGAAGAACTGAGATAATTTATCAAAAGGAATTTTCTCCATATTATCGTATAAATCAACATGGTCAGCATCTTCTATTATTAAAAGTTCTTTTGGTTCTAATGCTTCTTTATAAACATCTTCAGAATAGTATCTTGAATGTGCTCTGTCGCCTGCTACTAAAAGTATAGGAGTAGGAGAAACATCTTTAATATTAGCCATTAAAGGGAAATTCCAGAATGATACAGGCATTGTAGCAGTCCAAGAAGTAACAAAGTTTATAGCTCTAGGATGATAAGCTCTTTTAGCATAATAGTTGTAGAAAGCAGCAAATACAGGATCAGCATTTTCTGGAAGTTCTTCCGGTACAACCATTGCAGAAGCCATTAAATTATTGTTCTCATCAAAATAAGGTTCATGATTACCTAAAGCATAAGTTTTGCTTTCAGCATCTTTCCAACGCTGCTCGCTTAAATATTCTCTTATTTTTCTTCTTTGCTCAGGAGTATAATAGTCTTGATGACCTTTACTCATATCTCTTGACATATCATACATTGAAAGAGTAGCAACGGCTTTTATTCTAGTATCAGTTCCAGCTGCAGTGATAGCCATTCCAGAAAGTCCGCAAATACCTATTGCACCGATGCGGTTTCTGTCTACATAATCAAGCAAACCTAAATAATCTACAGCGGCACTGTAATCTTCAGTAAATATATCAGGTGAAGAAGTGTTTCTTACATCTCCGCCGCTTTCACCAGTAAAAGAAGGATCGAATGCTAAAGCAACAAAACCATAAGTAGCCATCTCCTGTGCATATAATCCTGAAGCTTGTTCTTTAACTGCTCCGAATGGGCCGGATACAACTATTGCAGGATTTTTTTGATTAGTGTAATTTTCTGGTAAATATAAATCTCCTGCTATTTCTATGCCGTAACGGTTTTTAAATCTTACTTTTTTCATTTCTATATTTGTGTAAATTTTGAAAACTCTTGTATCCATATTATCTCCTCCTTTATTTTGTGATTGGTTATTGTTACAAGATATTAAAAAAGTTAGTATTAAAGTTGCTGATAATATTATTTTTTTCATAGAAATCTCCTTATAATTAATTTTATTTGTAGTTAAATTTTTATTATAAATTTCTTATTATTTTAGCAGGTACTCCGCCGACTATCACATTAGAAGGAACATCTTTATTTACCAAAGTACCGGCAGCTATTATTGAGTTATCTCCTATACTTACACCGGGTAGTATATTAGCTCCTGAACCTATCCAAACATTATTGCCTATTGTTACTTTTGAAGGATATGTTGTACTTCTGTTTTGTATCTCTATTCCATGATTAAGTGTCGAAATAATTACATTCATACCAATAAATACATTATCCCCTATAGTGATTCCGCCTCTGTCCTGAAATGAACAGCCTGTGTTAAAAAATACATTCTTCCCTATTTTTATATTTCTTCCAAAGTCTGTATAAAATGGAGGAAAGCATGTGAAACTTTCATCTATTTTTTCACCTGTTAATTGTTCAAATAATTTTCTCACCTCATCTGTAGTATGATAGCTGTTATTGATTTGCATTGTTATTTTTATGGCATTTTGTGAGCATTCATATAAAAGCGGGGCAAGTTCTTTATCTTCACTTGATATAGGATTGCCTTCTTTACAGTGTTTTATAAACTCTTCTATATTCATTTGATTTATTCCTTTGTTTTAATTTATTTGTATTTTACAGAAAAAATAAATTATATCAAATATTTATGTGTTATATAGTTTTATGCCTAAGAAGTATAGTTGTGTTAGAATGTGTTTTATAATTAGTTTTTATATTTTTATGATATTATTCAATCAGTATTTATAATTTTTTATTGGTATTTATATATACTAAAAATTTTTAAGTTTGTCTATTTTTTTGTTGTTCTTTTTCCCGCCGCACGCCACAGGCAGACTTCGTCAAGAACCTTATATCCTCGACAGGCTCGGATACGTTTCGCGAAAGTGCAAGTGTAAAAATTAGCACTAAATCATACTAAAATTGTTTTACATTTAAGATAGATTATTAATTTAAGCTACAATATAGCCCTTCGCCGAAGGCGGGCTGTATCTGCTTCTTTGGGGCACCACCAAGTAGGTGCCTTGCCTACAGCACGCAGAGCGTCGGCAAAAGAATTAGGGGTTCGTGGACTAGTCCCCGAAAATAATAACAATATAAAAACTAATTTTGACAAACTTAAAAAATTTTAGTATATAATCATATTTGTATCATTTTATTATGTTATTAAAAGTAACACTATTATTCGTAAAAATAACAAAATTATATATTTATAATATTAAACGAGTTTAATGAATTTGATTTTTTCTTTCTTTTGTACAATACTTATTATATAGCATTTATTTTATGCTAAAAATCATTTTAAGGATTTGCGATGACAGAGAATTTTATACCTAATAAGAAAGTGTTCGTATTTGATACAAATGTTATACTTCATGATTTTAAGTCAATATTTTCTTTTGAAGAAACTAATATAGTTATACCTATTACAGTTTTGGAGGAAGTTGATAAGTTTAAAAAAGGAAGCGATACAATCAATTTCAATGCCAGAGAGTTTATACGAGAACTTGATGTCATTGTAGAAAAAAATGAGGAACTTCAAGGGGTAAAGGATATATTTAAAAAAGGTGCTTTGCTTGATAATAAAAGTAAAGTATTTATAGATGTTAATAATGAAGAGAGAGAAGAATTCAAAAAAATATTTGCTGGAAACATACCAGATCATAAAATATTGTCTTGTGCCTATAATATAAAATGTGAAAATCACAGAGTCATTCTTATAACTAAAGATATTAATATGAGAATGAAGGCTAGAAGTTTAGGAATAGACACTCAGGACTATAATACAGACAAGATAGAAAAATTATCTTCATTGTTTACAGGTATAGAAAGTATTTCAGGAGATAATGCACGCATTTATATAAAAGAGCTTAGCGAAAATAAAGAAATAGAAGTTAAAGGCGAGCATTCTATTTATCCTAATACATATTTCTGCTACAGAGTAAAAGAAGATGATGAGGCAGTGATAGGAAAATATAAAGATGACACAAAAACAATAGTTCATGTTGATACTGATATAAATGCTTATGGTATAAAGCCAAGAAATGAAGAACAGGCTATGGCTTTAGATGTTTTACTAGATAATAATATACCTTTAGTTACTATAATGGGTAAAGCTGGAACTGGTAAAACTCTTTTAGCATTAGCTGCTGCTTTAGCAAAAAGAAGAGAGTACAGACAAATACTTTTAGCCCGTCCAGTAGTAGCACTTTCTAATAAAGATTTAGGTTTCTTACCAGGCGATGTTAATAGCAAATTAGATCCTTATATGCAGCCTTTATTTGATAACCTTTCAGTAATACAGCATATACATTCTGATGACAGCGATGAAAGTAAGAATATAAAAAAAATGCTTGAAAATGAAAAAATAGTAATTTCACCTCTTGCATACATTAGAGGAAGAAGTTTGAACAAGATTTATTTTATAGTAGACGAAGCACAGAACCTTACTCCTCATGAAATAAAAACTATTATAACAAGGGCAGGTGAAGGAACAAAAATAGTTTTCACTGGAGATATTCATCAGATAGATACTCCTTATTTGGATGAAAGAAATAATGGTCTTACTTATTTGATAGACCGCACAAAAGGAGAAGTTTTAAGCGGTACTGTAACACTTGAAAAAGGTGAGCGTTCACAGCTTGCAGAACTTGCTGCCAATGTATTATGATTTTTTAATTATTTAAAACAATAAGGCATAAAGTGATGGATTCTTCGCTTTATGCTTTTTATTTACTTTTTACTGTAATCCTATATATTTTTTAATTTAATGCTAAAAATATAAATTAGTGCTTTCGCTTTGCGTACCTGCGGTAGCAACTTTTGCCACGGGAAAGTTGATAAAAATTAAAAAACATATTACAAATTTATTTATAATAACTCAAAAATTATATTTTATAAAGTTTAGAGTTTATTTAACGCACGGTGAGCGGAATCTTATTTATAATTTAAATTTTAATTTATAATTATTCTGTATTTATAATTTTGTTTAGCGTGCGGTATAAAAGCTATAAATTCAAATAACATTTAGGGTGGGTGCTGTAATTCCTGTTTTAATATTAAGGAAAATTTAAATAGAAATATAAAATTAAAATAATAAGGCAATAGGGCGGGCAGATGAAAATAAATTGATAAACTGAAACATTTATTTTTCAGCAAATAAAATATTTTATTAACTTTTTTAATTACAGTTAAAATCGAATATAACAATATATTCTTTACATAATATAAAAAAGAATAAACTTTCATATATTAATATGATTAAATATTATATATAATATAATATAAGAAAAATTTAATTGGGAGATATAATTAAAAATGATAAAAAAATACTACTTATTTTTATTATAGTATTATCTATAAGCTGCAGCAAAAATAATAATTCTGCCACAAATCCGAATTCACCTTCAAACTCAGACTTAAATCAATGGAAAGGTACATATAAGAGTATCAGCGATGAACAAGGCAACATTCTTATGACGTTAAACATAAATGATAATAATTCATTAGATATTGTTGCCAACAATGAAAGTATGCATGTGGATCCTTATATTATACAGGAAAATTCTGAAAATATTTATACCATTTATGAAAAAGAAAACAATGAAGAAGGTATAATATTAATCAAAATACTTTGGGAAGGACGTTTTGTAGAAATAGATTTATGGAACTCTGTTAATGGTCAGCTTACCTCATTAGGCAGAGTTACTTTATGTAAAGAAGAATTTTATAATGTAAATAGCGGAATATCAGATTATAAAGGTATAGTATATACTAAATTTGATGATGCTAGCAGTAAGCCTTTGACAGTTACTTATGAGATTGACGCTCAAGGTGCTATAATTATTAAAGATTCATCGGATGCTTCTCAAACAACAATAAATCCAGGATTTATTGTAAAAGTAGAATATGAACAAGGTTTAAGATATATGAATTTTATTGATCCTAACTCCTATATAACTTTTGATAAATATTCTTATAGAGATAACGCAGCTAATCTTATATCTTATGATGCTTTATTACAAAATAATGCCTTTGGTACTCCTATACCATATGTAGTTTAAATAGTAAGACTCAACAACCAGCACAGTAATATATACAATAAAATAAATTTTAAGGAGAAAATTTAAAAGGAGAAAATTTAAAATGAATAAAAAAAATAATATTTTTAGTAACTTTAGTATTTGCTGCTATCATAAGCTGTAAGGATAATGTTACAAATCCTAACACAGAAATTAAAAAAATAACAATTGCTGAGAGAGCTGGAAGTTATGAAGCTACTTATGGAACATCAAAAGTTGCTTTTACACTTGATAATGAGGGCAATCTTACTTATTTTCTTAGAGGAACATTAACTATTATCTATGAAGGAGGAAAAGTTAATATAGTACAAGATCCAAGCAGCACACAAACAATTATTGCTTTTCAGTTAGAAAAATATACTTATATTATACAATTTGAAAGCGAAACAGAAGCTACAGGAGGACAATTATTAATATCTCTTCCTGGTGCATCTCAGCCTCCTGCTTTTAAATTAGTAAAAATAAAATAATATTTAAAATATAATTTATAAAGAGGTATTTTATATTTTTTATAAAGTATCTCTTTTTTAATATAATAAAAATATATTTAACAATTTTTTATTTATATACACTATAAGTGTATATAAGTTTATCGAGTATATAAGGTTTCCGCCTGCGACTGAAGAGATTACCTTTAGGTAGGCTTGCGGTGGGAAAAAGAACAACAATAAAATTGACAAACTTCAAAATTTTTAGTATATATAATTAAAAAGTATTAATTATATTTTTTAAGAAGCTCAACTATATCCTTATAATCTTCTGATTTTGCTAAATCAAGAGCGGTATAACCATCTTCATCAGTTATAGAAGTATCAGCATTATTTTCTAAAAGTACTTTTGCAGCTTCAAATTGATTAAAACTTGCTGCATACATTAAAGCAGTCATTCCATAATCAGTGGTATAATTAATATCAGCACCATTTTCTAATAACATGTTTATTATATTAGTGTTTCCTTTATAAGCAGCATTCATTAATGGAGTAGGCGATATATCAGTATGTTCATTTTTTATTTCGCATACTGTATTGGCGTCAGCTCCCTTTTCAAGTAAAAATTTTACCATCTCTTCATCATTTAAAGAAACCGCATAAACTAAAGCATTAATTCCGTCAACATTCCTTGCTTCAATGTCAGCACCTTTTTCAATTAAAAGCTCTGTTATAGTAATATCATGGAAGCTTGCCATAAGAGGAGTAAAGCCTGTAAGTTCTTCTTTTAAATTAATATCCGCATTATTTTCTAATAAATAATTTATGATATCAGTTTGCTTATATTTTATAGCTTGTATTAAAGGTGTTGACTTAGAATATTCATCTATATCTAAATTATAATTAACATCTAAACTTTTTGATTCAATTAATTTTTTGATTGTTTCCAAATCTCCTGATTCTATAAAAGATATAATTTCTTTATCTGTGTATGAATAATATGTTGTTTCTTTTGTTTGATTTGTATTTATTGATGAATTATTTGATTTATTATCTTTATCATCTGTATTTGATTGTTCTGTTTTATTTATATTATTATCTGTATTGTCATCTAAATTTATAGTTACTTTATCTGTATTATTATTGTTTGATTCTTTGGTATTACAAGAAAATATAATTATAGAAAGTAAAAAAATTAATAAATATTTCATAAACAATATATCCTATAGTCAAGTTTTTTATTAGTATATTACAAAAATGTATTTTTTCAAGTTTTTATATTAAAGCCCTATGGGTATATTTTTATTAAAATTCAATCTTAAAAATTTATTTTAATAAAACCCCTCCCTTTATCTTTATTGTTTTATACTTGAATATTAAACTTTATTTGTTTTTTAGTTTAAATCAGAAATTAGAGCCCCCCGCCCAAGTGATTATTAAATTTAGAATCTCTTTAACGCACGGTTAATACGTTCTATAATATTGTGTAATTTTAATTTAAAACAAATCTATATTTTTAGACTCATTCTGCGTGCGGTTATGGTGCTATAAGTTTAAATAACACTTTGGGTGGGCAGCTAAAATAACTGTTAAAACTTTTAAAGAAAATAATATGTAAATGCCAGAAAATATAAAAAGGATAGAGGGTGGGCATTTAGAATTAAATTTTATAACAAACAGATTTATATGGTTTAAATAGTTATATTAGTTGACTTTTTATGTATATATTTATATAATAAGCTGTATTTTATACTACAAAGAGGTTATTTTATGAAGATTTTTAAAATATTTATTGTAATTATTTTTTCATTAACATTATTTAATTCATTAGCATTCACTCAATATAATAATGATGAAAAAGCGTTAATATAGGCTTGTAAGAAAGGCGATTTAGAAACAGCTAAAAAACTAATAAGAACAGGCACTGATGTTAATACAAAAGATGATGAAAGAGTTAGTGCTTTGATGTATGCTATTAAAAGCGGTAACTTAGATTTAATAAAAGAATTAGTAAGATTTGGGGCAGATATAGGATATTATTATGGTTCTTCTGATGATAGAGGTAAAAGCGTAAATATTGATATTGCCTTCTTTGCTCTTGAAAGCGGTAATAAAGATATTATTGAATATTTATTAAGCAAGGGAGCTAATCCTAATGATTTTTTATTTTTTGCCATATATAAAAATGATATCAATGGAGTGAAAGAATTTATAAAAAAAGGAGCTGATGCTAATTATTATCTTCCTTATGCATCTGAAAGAGGTAATGTTGCTATAATGCAGGAGCTTATAAGATCAGGAGCAAAAGATTTTAATAATTCATTGAGAAGAGCTATATTTGAATATATTTATCAGGAAATTGATAATAGTGAAGCTATAATTGAATTAATAAAAAGCGGTGCTGATATTAATATGACATTAAGCATAGATGTATCAGAAACAGACAACTATTCATATTATATTCAAGTACCAATATTCTTTTATGCTATGCAAACAAAAAATTATAATATAGTTAAGGCTTTTTTAGATAAAGGTGTAAAACTTGAAGGTACTAACTCTAATGAGCAAACAGTTATAATGGCAGCAATAATAACTAATAATGCTGATATAGTAAGAGAGATATTGAAGAAGGATAAAAGTTTATTAGAGGAAGAAATTGAAGATGAGACATTGTTAACTTGGGCTATAAAGAATAATAGAGGTTTTCGTTATGATTATAATTATAGTGTAGATGTAAAAGTTATTGATGCTCTTTTAGAGGCAGGTGCTGATTATAATGCAGAAAATTCCGATGGTAAAAATGCTTTAATGGTTGCAGCCTCCGAAGGCAGAGAGGATATTATTGAAGTGTTAGAAAAATACGGAGCTTAATTGTTATATAAGTGATAAATGATTTTATTTTTAAGGATAAATTATGAAAAAACTCATAATAATTTTTTTAAGTTTATTTTTGATTATCGGATGCAGTAAAGAAAATAAAATAGAAACTTATGTAGACGGTAAAGAAAATAATGAAATAATTACTAGTTATGATGAAATGATTATATATAAATCATCTCCTTCTTTAAGATATAAAATTAAGCCTGTAGGAATTCCTATTATAGAGTCCGTAGAAACCGATAAGGATATAAGTTTACTTCCTTCAGACTTTGTCATAATTGAATCTAACTCCAATATGACAATAAAAATGAATAGTGATGAATCTATTACATCAAATTTTACATCGAATTAAAAATAGGAGAAGAAGCAATTATGTCAGTAACAATAAATAATGATGGTCTAAAAAAAAATAAATGATAAAGATTTAAAAAAAATTAATTTAAAATTAAAAATTAAATCAAATTTAAAAACAGGAGAAGAAGCAGTATCATATTTAAATACAAATATAAAAGTATACAATTTAACTTTAAGATATATATTATGGATTTTGTGTGCTTTGCCTATATCTGTTACTTCACTAATGTATTTTAGACAAAAATGTATTGAAAATAATTTTCTTTCAATTTTTGATTTTATTATTGGTGATCCAATAATAGGAATAATGAAAATTGTATTATTTGTTATTGCTATTTTTGTTATGCTTTTTGGACCAATATATTTGTTTGGGTTATTATTTGGTGTGGCTAGTTTCTAATTATTGCATTATGCTGTTTTTATAGTAAAATACTTTTCATTGTTAAGGATTTTTAATAATGAAAAAAACGGATAAAACAAATAAAAATAGTATAAAAGATAATAACAACTTTGATGAGTGTTTTAAGGAAAGCATAAAAGATAATGTAATATTCTTTCCTATAAGACACCATTCGCCAGCATGCTCATATCATTTGAAGAAAGTTTTTGAGAGTTTTAAGCCAGATGCTGTTCTTATAGAAGGGCCAAGCGATTGTAATGATTTGATGAAATATATGGTTGAAGAAGATACTAAAGCACCATTTTGTATCTATTCAAGCTATGTTGATGGGAATAATGAAAAATACAGATGTTATTATCCTTTTTTGGATTATTCGCCGGAGTTTACTGCTATAAGAGAATCATTAAAAAATAATATTCATTGCAGTTTCATAGATATGAATTATGCTTTTATGATAGAAAATTCCAAAGATGATTCAAAGTCTGAAAAAGAAAATAATAGTAATGAAGAAAATTCAGAAGATATAGATAGTAATAAAGAAAATGATAATGAAGATAAAAAAAAGAAATTAATATCAATTTATGATAATGATGATAATAAATTCAATGTTAATGCTTATACTGTAGAGCTTACAAAAAAAGCAGGACTTAGAACTTTTGCCGAACTTTGGGAGAGAGATTTCGAGATAAATGGAATACTTAAAGAAAGCAAAGATTTTATAAAAAGCGTTTATGCTTTGGGCTATTATATGCGTTTGATAGAAGATGAAGATTTTGAAACTAGAAACAGAGAATATGTAATGGCTTTAAATGTTAAAGAGGCATTAGAAAAATATAATAGAGTTTTGGTAGTTACAGGAAGTTTTCACACTAAAGGCATAATAGATAAATTAAAAGAAGATGAAAAAGATAATAAAAAATTAAATAAAGAATATAAAAATTTAAAAAAATATATAATTTCAAATACAGCCAACTATTTAATACCATATTCATTTGAAGATGCTGATGCTAGAAAAGGATACAGAGCAGGAATAGAGTTTCCGGCATTTTATAATCTAGTTTATAAAGAGCTTGAAAATTACAGCAGTAAAAATGATACTAATAATATTGGCAATATGTATTTAAATGTTGTGATGTCATTTATAATAAAGGCTTCAAATATAGATAGGAATAATCATAATGTAAGCATACCTGATTGTATTAATGCTTATTATATGGCGGTTAATCTTGCAAAATTAAGGGGCAAGCATTCTGCAGGAGTTTATGAACTTATAGACGCTGCTAAAAGTGCATTTGTCAAAGGCGATATATCTTTGGAGAATACAAGCAATCTTGATTTGATGATGAAGCTTCTTTCAGGTATGTCAAATGGTCAGGTATCATCAAAGAGTATAGTTCCTCCTGTTGTGATAGATTTTAGAAATAAATGCAAAGAATATAAAATAAAAACTGATAAAACAGAAGAAAAAGAATCTATATTAGATATAGTAAAAAATGAGAGTCATTTTGAAAAGAGCAAATTTTTTCATAAGATGAGATTTTTAGATACAGGCTTTTGTAAATTAGAAAAAGGTCCTGACTATGTAAATAAAGTTAATAAGAACCTAGCTAGAGAAATTTGGAAATATGAATACAAAACATCTGTAGAATCGGCTTTAATAGATAAATCCGTTTATGGAGTAACAATAGAAGAATTAGCATCAAATTTAATAGTTGAAAGACTTAATAACCGCATAGAAGCCAGAGAAGTTTCAAAACTTTTAATAGAAGCTAATGTTATGGGTATTTATAGCTTTTTTACTGATAATTACAATAAAATAGAAGAAACTATACTTAGCGATAATAATTTTATAAGCCTTTGCTCCTGTCTTAATAATTTATCATATTTAGCTAATATGGAAGCTATTAATAATAATTTATCAAAAGATAGAGAATCTTTATTTGATAATTATGATATAATGCCGGTTATAGAATCTTTAGCTAAACAGGTATTTATACTTGCTGTTGTTAATATGGATTCTATGAAGAATTTAAATGAAGAAGAAGCATTAAAAAATTCTCATTATATAAAAGACCTGTATTCATTTACATTAGAAAATCCTAATTATTGCGATATGGATATTTTTAATGATAAGATAGATTTAATGCTTGATAATACATTCGGAAGTTCTCATATATATGCAGTTTGCTTGGCTTTAAAATACAAATCCGGAAGATTGATGGCAGATGAATTTTCTAATATAGTATCATCTTTTATGGAGTCTTCAGATATAGAAGCCGCTTCATATTTTTTGAATGGTATACTTTTAGCGGCAAGGGATATTTTATTTATTAATGAAAATATTATAGAGAGTATAGACTATGCAATAAAAAATTTAGATGAAGATAAATTTTTAGAGGTGCTTCCTAATTTTAGATATGCTTTTTCAAATTTAAGTCCTGTAGAAATAGAACGTTTTTCAGGTATTATAGCAGACAAATATAATATTAGTAAAAACAAAATATTGATTGATGTTAATTTATCCATAGAAGAAATTCAATTAGCTTCCAAAATAGATAATGAAGTTTTTGATTTAATTAGTAAAGCTTTATGAAAAAATCATAAAAATGAACATATTAATATCAAATTTGTATTATATGTATAAAATGATTTGTTGTTTTATTATTATTTATTCATATTTCTTATTTATTGATAAAAAATATAAATAAAAGCATTGTAAATATAGTTTACGATATTTATAATTTATTTATTATAAATTTATAAAGATATCAGGGGAACTATTTTTGAATTTATTCGTCTAATAATACAAAGTTTATATAATATGCTATATAGTAACTTGATATTTTCTATTCTAAGTTTATAATATAAAAATTTATAATTATTATTAAACTTCATAATATGATAAATTGATATTAGGAGATAGCGGTGAAATTTTATGTTACTCTGGTTTTGATTTTAATATTAAGTATCTCTTTATATTCACAAGATACAAATTTAACTGATGATATAGCATCTAATGAAGCCCCAGAGGTAAAAAAAATCTCTATATCTTTAGAAGATGCTTTGATGATGGCTTTTGATACTAGTAAAACATTAAAAAAGGCAGAATATGATGTAAGAATAGCACAGGTTCAAAAAGATGCTTCTTTTTCTGATTTATTTATGCCTTCTTTGAGTATAAGCGGAGGATTGAATTTAGCTCAATCTAAAGAATATGAAATTAATAATGTTTCTACAGGTGTTTATACAAGTCCTGATACTTGGTCAGCTTCTGCTACTTTATCCAAAACATTATTTACAGGATTTAGAAACTGGAACACAGACAGAGCAAGAGATGTTAATTTGAAAATGAAAAAAGATACATATTATGATGAAAGACTCAATGTGGATCTCAATACAAAATTAAATTTTTATAGTACATTTGTGGCTCAGGAAAATTATAGAGTATATTTACAGCAGCAGCTGAATTATAGTAATAGAATGAGAGAATCATATATAAAGTATAGAAACGGACAGGTTTCAGAATATGAATATTTGAATGCTAAGGTACAATATGAAACTACAAAACCTCAAGTTATAACTTTAAGCAATCAGTATCAGAGTTTAAAATTAACGTTTATAAGACAAATAGGATTAACTAATATTGCCGATGAAGTAGATTTAGTAGGAAATATATTAGATGCTACTAATATAGCATTGCCGGATATGGCTTATGATGATTTGCTTACTGTGATAATGAATAATAATATAGAATTAAAAAATATTGCTAGTAATTTAGAGATGTTAGAGTATAATAGAAAGGTAGCAAGAAGTTATTTATGGCCTACTCTATCAGCAAATGCTAATGTTGGTATTAGTACAGTAGATAAAATAAAAATGGAGAATGGTACATTTAAGAAAAATAGGCAAGGTGAATTTAATTGGGGAGTAGGTTTTTCTCTTAATTATAGTCTTGACTCTCTTTTACCATTTTCTTCTACAGCAAAAAATGCCGAAGAAATTGAACTTAGCATAAAGCAAATGGAAGTAAGCTATGATGAGTTAAGAGATACTATAGAGATAAACAGCCGAGATTTGATTTCTACCGCAAGATCTCAGGCGGTGAATTTACAGTCGCAGGCAGAAAATGCTAGAACAGCAGCTTATGCTTTACAAATGGCTCAAAGACAATATAGAGGCGGTACAATATCCACACTTGAACTTAATGATGCCGAAATAACATATTTGAATGCACAGCTTGCATATTTACAGGCTATATATGATTATTTTTCAAGCACTTTACAAATACTAAAACTTTTGGGAGCTTAAGGAGATTATGATGAGAAGAATAAGTATTATAATATTATCAATTATTTTAATTCTATCTATTTTATCTGTTTCTTGTAAGAAATCAGCAGTAGATTTAAAGAAAAAAGAAAATCCTATAAGTGTATTAGTGGCTGCACCTATAAAACAGCCTTTAGAGGAATATCTTGATTTATCAGCTGAGATTAAAGCTATTAAAGAGGTAGAAATATCATCCGATGTTCCTGGAAAAATCGCTAATATATTAAAATATGAAGGAAGTTTTGTTAATAAAGGTGATACAATAGCATTGATAGACAGATTTGTAATAGGAGCAAATTATGCCTATGCTCCGGCAAGAACTCCTATTTCTGGTTATGTTACAACTACATATATGGCAGTAGGTGCCTCAATAGCTGCTTCTACTCCCATAGCAAATGTTGCTGATATTAGCCAATTAGAAGTAGAAATACAAGTTCCTGAACGTTCCATTACAGGAATAGAATTGGGACAAAAAGTAATTATAAGAGTTCCTTCAGCTCCTAATAAAGAAATAGAAGCTACTATTACTAAAAGAGATTATGCTGTTAATCCTTCAACACGTACTTTGATGGTAAAAGCTTTAATAGATAATAAAGAAAGACTTTTATTACCTGGAATGTTTTCCGATGTATCAATACTTTTGAATTCTGCTGATAATGTATTTGTTATACCAAACAGTGCTATGTTCAGTGATGATTTAGGTAAGAATTATATATATGTTGTTAAAGAAGATAATTCAAATAACCCTCCATCAGAGGTTAAGTCAGGAAATTCAACTAATGTTAAATACAGAGCATATACAAGAGAAGTTAATGTATTATTCACTTCTAAAGATAAAGTAGCTTTAAGCGGAGGACTTGAAGAGGGAGAAGAAGTTGTAATGTTCGGACGTGAATTCTTGAAAAACGGATCATTAGTTAATAGAATAGAAAATGACCCTACTATTTTAGAATATATCACTCCTCCTACTGCAGTTGCTTCAGCTGATACAAATATAATAAATAACAATAATAATACACAAAAAACACAGCAGTCTGCAGCAAAACCAGCAGCAAATACAAATACTACTGTAAAAAATAATACAACAACTACAAAACCAGCAGCTACAAAACCTGCTGCTACTGTAAGAAACAATACTCCTGCTGCTGCAAAGCCTAATACAGCAACTACAGTAGAAAAACCAAAACAAACTGAAACAAATACTTCTAATGATGATGATGCTATATATTCAATTGGAGGTTGATTTTTTCTTATTATGATTATAGCTAAAATTAAATAAGGAGCGATTATGAGAAGTTTTATTGAATTAATAGTAAAAAGACCTGTAGCCGTTTTTATGGGTATAGTTGCTGTTGTTATACTCGGTGCTGTTAGTCTTTCAAGGCTTCCTGTCGACTTTTTGCCTGACATGGAATTGCCTTTTATTAGTATTAGGACAACTTATGATAATGCTGGTCCTGAAGAGGTAGAAAAATCTGTTTCTAGGATAATAGAATCAGCCGTTTCTTCAGTTAACAATATTAAAGAAGTAAGTTCATCTTCAGAAGAGGAAGAATCAAGAGTTTTTATAGAATTTAACTGGGGAAGTGATTTGGCTTCTGCTACAGCCGATATCAGAGAGGCAATAGACAGAATAAGAAAATCTTTGCCTGATGATGCTGAAAGCCCTGCCGTTTATAAATTCTCCACTGATAATATTCCAGTTATGGAAATATCTTTCTATGGTACAGACAACTTATCTGCTTTATATAATTTGGTTGATAATCAGATATTAACTAGTATAGAACAGGTTGGCGGTGTTGCTATGGCTGAGATTAGAGGAGGACTTAAAACTCAGATTAAAGTTGATGTTGATATGAACAGACTTCAGGCTTATGGACTTGATATTAACTCTATAGTAAGCACATTGGCTATGGAGAATCAGAATATATCAGGCGGTGAAACTTATGAGGGAGTTTATAAATATACTTTAAGAACTACAGGTGAGTTCAAAACTGTTAATGATATAGGAAATGTTGTTGTGGCATTAAAAACAAATAGTACTCCTATAAGACTTAGAGAATTAGCTACAATTTATGAAGGTTATGATGAAGACGGCGATGTAATGAAAGTAAATGGTACTCCTGCCGTTAACGTTTCTATAAATAAAGAATCAGGTGCAAATACTGTTGCCGTTTCTGATGGTATAAAGAAAAGATTAGATTCTCTTAATTTACCTGAAGGTATAAAATATGAGGTATTATTCAATAGTGCTGATAATGTTAATAATGCTATAAAAGGGGTTCTTGATACTGCTTGGCAGGGAGGATTATTCGCTGTTATTATTCTTATGATATATTTATGGAATGTAAGAACTGTACTTATAATAGCTATATCCATTCCTATGTCTATAATTGTTACATTTACTTTGATGTACTTCTTTGGAACTACTTTGAATATTATATCACTTTCAGGACTTGTACTTGGTATTGGGATGATGGTTGATAACTCAATTGTTGTACTTGAGAATATATTCTTCTATAGGAATAATGGTTATGGTAAATATTCATCTGCTATAGACGGTACTTCTACAGTGGCACTTGCTATATCTGCTTCTACTCTTACTACAATAGCAGTATTTTTACCTTTCCTTTTCGTTGAAGGTCAAACTGGACAGATGTTCAGAGATTTATGTATTACAGTTACTGTTTCTATGACAGCTTCTTTGGCTGTTGCTTTGACAGTTGTTCCTATGCTTGGGGCAAGACTTGTAACTACTAAGAAATCTAAATTCTTATCTAAATTTGAAAATTTCTTTGATAAATATTTCCACTCTAAGGTTAATTATATATATGAGAAAGTATTAACTTTTTCTGTTCATCATAAAAACAGAGTATTAATTCCTGTTATAACTATAGTATTTGCTGTTATAATAGTAGGATTGATGTTAATAGGTAAGGAAGGATTCCCTGAATCAGATGAAGGTCAGTTAATGGCAAGTATTACTATGCCTGTAGGTACTAGAAAAGAGCAGACTGGGGCATTTGTTGATAGAATGAGAAAAGATATAGAAGATGTTATAGGAAAGGATTTAAGCAGAATACAATCAAGAGCTAGATCCGGTTCCGATGCCAATAAAGGACAGATAAGAGCAAAACTTATAGATAAATCAGCTGGAAGAACTAGAGAAACAGAAGAATATGTTGAGCTTGTAAGGAAAAAATTAGCAAGCTATCCTGCTACTATCAATGTTGACTCTGTAACTAGTATGAAAGGCGGCGGAAACAGTGATTCAAGCGGTATAGATATAGATATTGTTGGTGAAGATTTAGTTAGAGCTAGAGAATTAGCAAACAATGTAATAGCAGCATTACAAGATGTTCCTGGACTTAGAGATGTTCGTCTTAAAAAAAGTGATGCTAGTCCTGAGCTTAATGTTGTAATTAACAGAGATTTGGCTTCAAAGATGGGACTTAATATAAATACTGTTGCTAATTCTATTAAGACAAGTTTCGGAGGTACTACTGCTACAAGAATGACTCCGGATAATTCAGATGTTACTGATATTGATGTTATAGTAAGACTTAATGAAAGAGACAGAATAAATATAGAAGATGTTAAGAGAATGCTTATACCAACTCCAAGCGGTATGGTTCCTATATCAGCAGTTGCTAGTGTAGATAAAAATTTTGCTCCTACAGAGATAACAAGAAAAAATGACAGCAGAATCACTTCTATTACTGCTTCAGGTTATGGAAGACCTATGAACCAAATAATGAATGATGTACAGGCTACTATCAATCAAAAAGTTTTTGTACCTTCAGGATTTACTATAGTTTATTCAGGAGATTATGAGGACATGCAGGAAGCATTCGGACAGCTTTTACAGGCTTTATTCTTGGCTTTAGTATTAGTTTATGCTATTATGGCTAGTCAGTTTGAATCTTATATAGCTCCTTTCGTTATTGCTCTTGCTATACCTTTTGGATTTGCTGGTTCTCTTGTATTGCTTCTCATTGCAGGACAGACTTTAAGTGTATACAGCGGTATAGGTGTTATAGTTCTTATAGGTATTGTAGTTAATAATGGTATAGTACTGATAGACTATATGAATCAGCTTATGCATGAAAAGAAAATTAATGGAGATAAAGCAGCTTTGATTGCTGGCCCTAGAAGATTAAGACCGGTTTTGATGACTTCTCTTACAACTATATTAGGACTTCTTCCTATGGCTTTATCCAACGGAGAAGGTAATGAGATGTATCAGCCTTTATCATTAGCGCTTCTTGGAGGTTTGACAGTTTCTACTATGTTTACACTTGTTATAGTTCCTACTGTTTATGCGGCTATTAGAAATAGAATACCTCTTAAAGACTATGATGCTAAAGATATAGCTAGTGTTGAAACTAGTATAGATGATGCTTTGAGTACTCCAGGTAAATAATAAATAAACATAAATATAATAATAAAAGGGCTTGAGTTATAATACTTAAGTCCTTTATTTTTTGTATTTATTTTATTTGTTAAAAATACAGTTTTTATATTTTAACGCACGGTAAACAAAATTTCTAATATAAAAAAATTAAATTACAATAATACTATATTATTAATTTAGTTTTTCGTGCGGTAAGTAAAATAATAAATTTAAAAAAATCTTGGGTGGGCAGCTAAAAAATTTTAATTAGGCATTGAATAAAAATTAAATTCAAATTGAAAATTAAATCTATAAACCTAAAGGGTGGGGAGTGAAATTAAAATAAAAAAATATAATAATTTTATACATAAAAAAGGATGCATTATTTATATGCATCCTATAAACTAACTAAATTCAATAAATAAAATATTAGAATCTTATACCAAGCTGAGCACCTAAATCTACACTTGATAATTTAAAGTCATAAGTTTTACTTTCCATAAATGGTATATCGTAAGAAATATAAATACCAGCAGTTAAATTAAGCGGTAAAATAAAATCAAGAGTAACTTTTACATAAGGTATAAAAGGTTTATTAAATTCTCTGTATATAGTTTTTGTATCATACATACTAGCTTGAGCTATTCCATTTTCTCCTCTTTTATCATACATAAGTCCTGCTATAGGGAATTTGAATCCTCCTCCTACACCTATAGATATGAAAGCTAAATCTATTCTAGGCATTAAACCAAGATTGAAACTGTCAAAAGAAGCACCATATCTTCCTTTTTCTCCTTTTAATCCGAAAGCAAATACATCTTTTTGATAACCTATATCAAGACCTATTCCTAAAGCTATATTACTTATTCCGAAATAATATCCAGGTATAACATGAATACCAAATTCAAAACCAGCATCAGCTTTAGTATATTTAGCGGCATCTGTTCCAGTATATGTTCCTAAACTTACTCCGAAAGGAAATAGAACATTTACCTCAAATCCTGTTTTTGCCATCAAACTTCCGCTTAATGTAACAATTAATAAGCATGTAATTGTTATTATTTTTTTCATTTTTTATAGTCCTTTTATTTTATTGCCTTATATATTCGACAATGATAATAATATATTTATAAATAAAAATACTATGTTTATGTACTTATCAAAAAAAATGGGAATGCTTCTATATATAAGCATTCCCAAAAGATTATTTCATATTAATTAGAATCTTAAACCAACCTCTGCCCCTAAGTCAAAAGCTGAAGATTTTACATGAAGAGTAGGGTCTTTAGTTTCAACTAAAGGTATATCATAGGAGAAATAAGCTCCTAAAACTATATTATAAGGCAATAAGAAATCAACAACAGCTTTCACATAAGGCATATAAGGATTTTTAAAAGTATCTTTAAGTTTTTTATAATCATATCCTTGAGAAGTATATCCTCCATCACTTTCTCTGAAATAGCTGCTTCCTGCCAAAGGTATTTTTACTCCGGCTCCTACACCTATAGAAACAAAAGCAATATCTATTCTAGGAAGTACCCCTATCATTAAGCTGTCAAAACTTAATCCGCCTCTAGATTTTTCATCTATTGCAGATTTGAATGCAAATACATCTCTGTTATATCCTAAGTCCAAACCTAAACCAAATGATAAATATTCAAATCCAAAATAATAAGAAGGCTGAACATGAATACCAAATTCAAAACCAGCATCAGATTTTATAATAGAAGCATCATTTCCGATGAAACTGCTGAAACTTGCTCCAAGCGGAATAATAAGTCCTAAACTGAATCCTGTCTTTGCCATAAGTCCGCTGCTTAAGCTCATTACTAATATACTTGTTATTATAATTAATTTTTTCATTTTATTTTCTCCTAAAATAATTTATGTATCTATCTATATATAAAATTATAAGCATAAAAAATAAACTATATATAGTTTGTTTTTAGTTCATTTATTCTATATGCTATAATATAATTTGAATTATTTAATATATTTAAATTGTAAGAATAATCTAACTTTTTTCAAGTATTTTTTGTATATTTTTAATTTTCGACCGAATGGTTAAAATGTACAAAAGTTGTAGATATAAAATGAATATTTCTTTTTTAAGAATAGAGCTTTAATTTTTTAATTATTAGTGAAATAAAAAAGGACATTCTCTATTAAAGAAAATGCCCTAATTATTATCAATTAATTTTTATTTAATTATTTTGAAGCGGGAGTAAAATCTGTCCATTTAGCATTAACAAGTGTCATATTGATAATAAATGATATTTTTGAAGCTGTAGTATTATCTGTAGCTGTAAAACCTGCTTTTTTGAAGCTATCTAAATCAAATTCACCATTTTTGGGAGTTATGTCAATAAAAAAATCTGATTCAGTTTCTGAGATAGGCTGTGAACCTAATCCTATAGTATAAGTTATTTTTGAATTTGGTATAGCTTTTAATTTCTCTTGTATTTTTGATTCAGCTATATCAGTTGTTGTTGTATTATCATCTGGCTTAGCAGAGCCTCCATTTGCTTGAATATCAATATTATTTGCTGATATTGTTGCAGAAGATATATCACTTAAAGTTATAGTACCTTTTTCAGCTATGTTAAGACCATTTAATGCTGCTATTTCATTTTTTAAATCTTCAAAAGTTATTTTATTTGTTGTTGGTGATGTTGTGTTGTTTTTATTACAGCTTACAGCCAATGCTAAAACAAATAAAAGAGATAAAAAAATTTTTTTACTCATAATTTCCTATTAATTTTTATCATATTTTTAATATAGTAGAATATTAACAGATTATGTTTTAAAGTCAATATTTTATATATATGTTTGTAGTATAAAATATAATATTATTTAAAGTATATAAAAATATCTTATCACTTTATTTGATATATTTTATATATAAAAAAATTAAACTTTCGACTAAATTGTTAAAACATACAAAAGTTATAAAACACCATTGCAATAAATAAAAAATAGTTATATGTTTCTTTAACTAGTCATTTAAATTTTTGTTTAAAATCTAATAGTTAGATAAAAAATCTAATAAGGACTTAAAGAAATATGCAAGAAAAAATCAATGAATTAAGAAAAAGAAAAGAAAAGATAGAAGAAGGCGGCGGTAAAGAAAAAAACGAAGAACGCCATAAAAAAGGTAAATTAACAGCAAGAGAACGTATATTACAGCTTTTAGATGAAGGTACTTTCTGCGAGATTGATGCTTTTATAGAACATAGATGCAGTGATTTCGGTATGGAAAAGAATAAAGTTCCAGGCGAAGGTGTAGTTACAGGATACGGTAAGATAAACGGCAGACAAGTATGTATATATGCTCAGGACTTTACTGTTATAGGCGGTTCTTTAGGACAGATGCATGCTGCTAAGATTTGTAAGGTACAGGATATGGCTATAAAATTAGGCTGTCCTTGTATTGGTATTAATGATTCAGGCGGAGCTAGAATACAAGAAGGTATTGATTCATTAAGAGGTTATGGTGATATATTCTATAGAAATGTTCAGGCTTCAGGAGTTATACCTCAAATATGTGTTATAATGGGACCTTGTGCAGGAGGTGCTGTTTATTCTCCTGCACTGATGGACTTTATATTCATGACTGATAAAAGTTCAAACATGTTTATAACAGGACCTCAGGTAGTAAAAGCTGTAACAGGTGAACAGGTTTCTGCTGAAGAGCTTGGAGGAGCTTTTGTTCATAGTAAAACTTCAGGAGTTGCTTCTTTGATGTTCCCTGATGAAGTTTCTACATTAGAAGGTGTTAAAAAATTATTATCTTATATACCTCAGAATAATTTGGAAGATGTGCCTTTAGAAAATACAGATGATGATCCTAACAGATCAGATGAAGAATTATCAAATGTTCTTCCAGATGCTCCAAATAAACCTTATGATATAAAAGAAGTAATAAAAAGGGTTGTAGATAATGGAGAGTTTTTTGAACTTCAGCCATTATTTGCTAAAAATATAGTTATATGTTTTGCCCGTCTTGACGGAAAATCAGTTGGTATAATAGCTAATCAGCCTAATGAAATGGCTGGTGTATTAGATATTAATGCTGCAGATAAGGCTGCAAGATTCATTCGCTTCTGCGACAGCTTTAATATTCCATTGATCACATTAGTTGATACCGCAGGATATTTACCTGGTGTGGGACAGGAGCATAATGGAGTTATAAGACATGGTGCTAAACTTTTATATGCTTATTCAGAAGCTACTGCACCAAAAATCACTCTTATTATAAGAAAGTCTTACGGCGGAGCTTATATAGCTATGTGTTCTAAGCATTTAGGTGCTGATATGGTTTATGCTTGGCCTTCTGCTGAGATCGCTGTTATGGGACCGGACGGCGCTGCTAATATCATATTCAAAAAAGATATAGATAATGCTCAGGATCCTAAAAAAGTAAGAGCTGAAAAAATAGAAGAATATAAAAAAGAATTTGCTAATCCTTACAGAGCTGCTGTTAGAGGTTATGTAGATGATGTAATAGAGCCTGAATATACTAGAAGCTATTTGATTAATGCATTGCATCTTTTAGCAAGCAAGAGAGAAACTAGACTTCCTAGAAAACATGGCAATATACCTCTATAAAATTTGATTTTAAATTAAAAGGAGAATTGAATGGAACATAATGCAGCTATTACCGTATTTGGTATAATGTCTGTTTTTATAGTTGCTTTAGTTTTTTATATATTGTCTTTAGTTTTGGGAATGATTTTCAAAACTAGAAATATAAAGAAAGAAGAAGAAATTATAAAAGTAGTAGAGGAAAGTAAAACTAAAGAAGAAGATTTAATAGATGATACTGAACTTGTAGCAGTGATCACAGCTGCAATATCATCCTATACAGGTATGTCTAATAATAGATTTATTATTACATCTATTAAAGAATCTAAAACTCCTATATGGGGAATGGTAGACAGAGTAAATAAATTAAAATAATAATTAAATTATAAGACTCTATTAATTTTATTTATTAGAGTTTTTAAAGAAAGATTTTTTATATATAAATATTTTTTTGGAGAATAATATTATGACTAAGCAATATAAAATCACAGTTAATGGAAAAACTTATGATGTATCAGTAGAGGAGATAAGACCTGTAGCTTCAAATAAAACAGTATCTACTATAGTTAGTACTCCAGTAAATACGCAAAAACCTGCAGCAGCTCCAGCACCAAAACCTGCAGCAGCTCCGGCAGCTCCAATAGATGAGAATGCTATATCAGTAAAAGCAACTATGCCTGGTACTATAGTATCATTCAGTGTTGCAGTTGGAGATAAGGTACAGGAAGGTCAGGTTGTAGCTACATTAGAAGCTATGAAAATGGAAAATGAAATTACAGCTCCTGCTTCA
Organism: uncultured Brachyspira sp.; assembly: GCF_944393015.1. Classification (GTDB taxonomy): domain Bacteria; phylum Spirochaetota; class Brachyspiria; order Brachyspirales; family Brachyspiraceae; genus Brachyspira. Next base: position 10,810 of record NZ_CALXYQ010000010.1, on the reverse strand, counting down.
GGTGAAGTAAAATCTATACATGTTGAAAAAGGTTCTTCAGTTGTAGAGGGTCAGGTTATATTACAAATCAAGTAATATAAAGGGGTGAATATGAATAAAGCTTTAGGTTTGGATTTTAACAATTTACTTACAGGTTTTTATCCGCCAACTGTAGCCCAAATTATAATGATGCTTTTAGGAGCATATCTTATATATATGTCTATATATTATAAGAAAAAGCCTTTGCTTCTTCTTCCTATGGGAGTTGCAATACTTGCTGCTAATATGCCTCTTCCTAAAATGACAGAAGATGTAGTAAGCGGTTTTTTGGGTTTAATGCATAGCGGTGCAGACAGCGGAGTTTATCCTGTACTTGTATTTTTTGCAGTTGGTACTATGATAGATTTAGGGCTTGTGCTTGCTGATCCTAAGAATTTCTTTATAGGTGCTAGTTCTCAGATTGGCATACTTGTAGTATTTTATATTATGAGCTCTTTGAATTTGGGAGAAGATTTATCTGCTGCTACTGCAATTATAGGTGCTGCTGACGGATCTTTGGCTATGTATATGGCTTCTTTGATCACAGAACCTAAATATTTTGCTGCTATTGTTATGTCTGCTTATCTTTATATGGAGCTTCTTCCTTTACTTCAGTCAGGACTTACAAAGGTTTTAACTACTACAAAAGAAAGAAAAATCCCTATGAATTATTTAAGACAAGTTTCAAGAGGAGAGAAAATCATATTTGCAGTTATTGCTATGGGACTTTGCGGAATATTTTTGGCAAACTCATTTCCTCTTATAGCTGCTCTTTTATTCGGAAGTATTTTAAGAGAATCAGATATTATAAAAAATTTCTCAATCAATTTGCAGAAATCTTTAACAGGAATACTTACAATGCTTATAGGTATAGCAATAGGTTCTTCCGCTTCAGCTGATTATTTTATGACATTAAATACAGTGATAATATTTGCTTTTGGTTTATTGTCATTGATATTAAGCACTACTATAGGTATAATTGCTGCTAAAGTTATTAATATATTATCAGGCGGAAAAGTTAATCCTATAATAGGTTCTGCAGGTTTAAGTGCTTTTCCTATTCCTGCTTGGGGTGCCCATGTTTACGGACAGGAGAATAGTTCATCTAACTGTCTTCTTCTTCATGCGATGGCAGTTAATATTTCAGGTATAATATCTGGTGCTATTGTTATGGGTATACTTCTTACATTCTTTCATTGATTAGAGATCATACGATTAGATAAAAAATAAATTAATAATTAAACAATGCTTAACCCTATTTATTGATTTAAATAGGGTTTTTTTTATATAAAAATCATTAGTGTTATATTTTATGTATTACACTGTCGAAAATTATAAAATTAATATATAATAATTTTAGTATAAAAAATATTTATGGAAAAAATATGGTAAAAAGATTAACGTTAAAAAACGGTACAAGAGTTATTTTAGAAAAAATGCAGATGCTTGATACCGTATCTATAGGTTTTATATTTTTAACAGGAAGTGCCAATGAGAAAAAAGAAGAAAATGGTTATACCCATTTCATAGAGCATATGCTTTTTAAAGGAACTGATAAAATTACTTCAAAAGAACTTGTTAGAAATATAGAAGGTGTAGGAGGCATGTTTAATGCTTTTACTTCAAGACATTTAACTTCATTTTATATTAACATAATATCTAAATATTTTGATAGGGCAGTTGATACTTTAGAAAATATTATGCTTCATTCTGCATTTAGAGAAGATGATATAAACAGAGAAAAAAAGGTTATTATTGAAGAGCTTAAAATGTCAAATGATACCCCTGAAGAAATATCAGCTAATCAATTTTTTGCTGCTGCCTATAAAGGTACTTCTATGAGTTTTCCTATAGGAGGAAATATTAATAATATAAAAAAGATAAGCAGAGAAAAAATTTATTCTTATTTTAAGGAGCATTTTAATTCTAATAATTTAATTATATCTATAGCCGGCAATTTTGATATTGATTATGCTGTAGATAGACTTGAAAAAATAAAATTAGAAAAAAGAACTAGAACGGTTAATGATGAGCTTCCTTTTTATTATAAAACCATCACTAAAGAAAAACAAGAAATTAATCAGGTTTATTTTTCATTAGTAACACCTTCGTATAATGCCTGCGATAATAAAAAAAGATATGCTATGAATATAGTTAATGATATATTCGGGGGAAGTTCTTATTCAAGATTATTTCAATCAATAAGAGAGAATAAAGGACTTTGTTATAATATATATAGTTATAATTCCAGCTTTATAAACGGCGGTACATTTGAGATACATGGTTCTACTAGTTTGGACAGATATGCAGAAACTATAGAAAGCATATATTATGAAATAGAAAGATTGGTTAATGAAAGGATATCAGAAGAAGAGATTGAAGAGGCAAAAGAGAGTTATAAAGGTTCTATGGCTTTCAGTAAATTCAGTGCAGAGTTTATAATGAATAAAAATGCCAGACATGAGCTGTATTCATCTAAGTATATTTCATTTAAAGAGCTTTATAATATAATAGATAAAATAGATTTGAAACTAGTTAATGAAGTAATAGATGAAAAATTGATGAATAAAAAATTCTTTTTAACATCTGTAGGAGCAAAAGGAACTAAAGATATAAGTAAGGCTTTAAGCAGTAAACTTAAATTAAACTGATGTTAATGTATTAAATGTATTATAATATTCTTTATTATCGTATGTAATTTTTTGTAAAATTGTGCTAAATATTGACTTTAAAAATATATTATGTATAATATTACTAGGAATTAATATGTTTATAAGGTTGTTTTTTAGTGTTTGGTAATTTAACTAAATCTATATCTAATGTATTCTCTAAAATACAAGGAAAAAAAGTCCTAACAGATAAGGATATAACAGATAGTTTATTAACTATAAAAGAAGCACTCTTGTCTGCTGACGTATCTTTAGAAGCTGCAGATAAGTTTCTTGAAGAAGCTACTAACAGAGCTATAGGAAAAGAAAAATTAGAAGGTGTAGAGCCTGCTAATCAATTTGTAGCCGATGTTCATGATACTTTGGTTAATATGATAGGCGAGGGTGAAAGCGGTTTAAAATTAGAGCCTGTTGAGAAAACTACTATAACTTTGCTTTTCGGACTTCAGGGTTCTGGTAAAACTACTACTTCTGCTAAATTAGCTAAGTATTATAAAGATAAAAGACGTGTTATGCTTGTAGGACTTGACGTTCATAGACCTGCCGCTATGGAACAGCTTGCCGTTTTGGCTAGAGAAGTTGGTGTTCCTTATCATATAGACACTAAAGAGAAAAAAGCATATAAAATACTTAAAAAAGCACTTTCAATTGCTAAAAAAGAGCAGTATAATATGATATTAGTGGATACTGCAGGACGCTTAGAGATAGATGAAGAAATGATGCTTGAACTAAGACGTGTTGTAAACTCTGCTAATGTTACAGAAAAATTATTGGTTGTGGATTCTACAGCAGGTCAAAGTGTTTATGATGTTGCTAAAAGTTTCCAAAACAATATTGGAATTAATGGTGTTATACTTACAAAATTCGATTCCGGAGTTAGAGGCGGTGCCGCTTTATCTCTAAAATATGCCACTGGTTCATCTGTTAAGTTTGTCGGAGTAGGTGAGCATTTAGATGATATTGATGTATTTGATGCTAAGAGAGTAGCAGGACAAATACTCGGTATGGGCGATATAGTAAAATTGGTAGAAAAAGCCCGTGCTGCTATAAGTGAAAAAGAAGCTCAGGAAATGCTTCAGAAAGTTATAGAGAATAATTTCGATTATAATGATTTCTTGAAGCAGATAGAAGCTACTGCTAAAATGGGCGGACTCAGTAAAATGACATCTATGATTCCGGGTATGGCTAATGTAGATACAGAACTTTTAATCCGTGAAGAAGAGAAATTTAAAAAGTATAAAGCTATTATACAGTCAATGACTAAAAAAGAAAGATTAGCCCTATTTCCTTTGAATAATTCAAGAAAGATGAGAATATCTAAAGGAAGCGGTCAAAGTGTTTATGATGTAAATCAGCTTATAAAGCAATTTACTATGATGAAAAACATGATGGGCAGTACTAAAAAGATGGATAAGCTCGCAAAGTCCCTAGAGGGTATGGGTATGTCTATAGATGATTTAAACAAATTAATGTAAATAAACTTGGAGGAAAAGAAAGGTGGTAAAATTAAGATTAAAACGTATAGGTCGCAAACATGAGCCTCATTATCGTATCGTAGCTGCAGATGCTCGTTTCCCACGCGATGGTCGTTTTATTGAAGAGCTAGGTTGGTTTAACCCTAAAGCTAAAGATGTATTATATAAGTTGAACATAGAAGGCTTAAAAAAATGGCTTTCTAATGGTGCACAGCCAACTTATGTAGTAAAAAGCATTCTTGTAAAAGAAGGCTTAATGGAAAAAGATAAAGGTGCTCCTCTTGAAAGAAAGAAAAAAAGAGCATTGAAAAATCCTGAAAAAAGGCGCAAACATCGTAAACAAGCTAAGCCTGAATCTGCTGAGGAGAAGAGCGAAGCTTAATTTACGTCTTATAATATATAAAGGAGTGTGCTATGACGGAAGAAAAAGAGCTTATTGAGTATTTGGCTAAAAAATTAGTGGATGAGCCCGATGGTGTTAGTGTTAAGGTTATTGAAGGTGAGAAGAGTACGATTCTGGAATTGAAAGTGAACCAAAGCGACATAGGTAAAATTATAGGTAAAAGAGGTCGTATTGCCCATGCATTACGTACTATTCTTTTTGCAGCTTCCATGAAAAGTGGTAAACGTGTAATGCTTGAGATTATTGACAATTGATTTTTTTTTACAGCAAAATCACAGGTTTACATGGTTTAAAAGGAGAGGTAGAAATTGCTTTTTCTGATAAGAGTTATTTTACCTCTCTTCCTGTTTTAACTAACAATACGCCTGTTATCATCAACAATCAAACATTTACTCTATTAAATGTCAAAAAGAAGAACAAATCTTTTGTGTTCCAATTAAAAGATATAAATACTATAGAACTTGCTCAAAAGTTAATAGGGCTTGACATATTTATAGATTCTTCATATTTGCCTCAATTAGATGATGATACTTTCTATGAGGCCGAATTAATAGGCTACAAAATCATAGATACTGATAATAATATTTATGGTGAGATAATTGATGTATACAGCCTTCCTTCTAATTATGTATTTGAAATTAAATTAAAAGAAAATAATAATATAGTTTCAATACCTTTCGTTAAAGCATATTTCGGAGATTCTGATAAAATCAATAAAACTATATGCATAATACAGAAACCTATATTTGATGATGATTAATATTGTTTAATTAGATATAGTTTTTAATATCATTATAATTTTTTACTTTTTTCATATTATAAAAGTTATTAGATTGAATAAAAATCAATGATAAAAAATAAATAAAAGGATGGAAAATGAAAAAAATTATAACAACATTTATTATTTCTTTAGCTGCTTTATTATTTATATCATGCTCAGGAAAAAATAATTCCAATGCAGCAGCAGATACAAACAGTATGGATCATTCAGCTCATTCTATGCATCAAGGAGGAGGTTCTGAGATTATAGATTTAATGCATCAGCCTATGATGGAGCAGGATTTTCAAAAAACTGCTAATATAGATGCTGATTTTTTATTTAATATGATTCCTCATCATAAAGGTGCTATTCTTTCTTCTCAAAAATTATTAGAAACTACTAAAAATGAAAAGTTAATAGAGTTAGCTAATAATATAATAACAGAACAGAATAAAGAAGTTACAGAATTTGATGCATTGATTAAAGAATTAAATGCTAAAAATACAGATTACAGCGGTATAGATACTGAAGCTATAGGAAATGAAATGCAGATCATTATGGACAATATGATGTCTGATATGTCTGCTATTGAAATGACAGGAAATAATGATATAGATTTTCTTAAAGGCATGATACCTCATCATCAGGCAGCTATTGATGTTTCTAAAAAGATATTAGAATATACTAAAGATGATAAAATAAAAGAGATAGCAAACAGAATAATAAAAGCACAGGAAAAAGAAATAGAAGATATGAATAATATGATTAATTCTATGAGTTAAAATTTATAAAATTTGATAAAAGAGCTGGAATTAAAAATTCCGGCTCTTTTTGTATATATTGAATAATTGACAAATTTATTTATTTTAGTATAATCTATATACTTAAATATTATGGTAATGTATTATGGCTAGTAAAAAGGATAAAAAATCAGGCAGCAATACTATTTCTTCTGGTGAAATAGTAAAAAATAAAAAGGCTCTCTTTAATTATGAGCTTGTAGAGAAATTTGAGGCAGGTATCGTTTTGCTTGGTACAGAAGTAAAATCTCTTAGAGAGAGAAGTGTTAATATGTCTGATAGTTATGCCTCTTTCAAAAAGGGTGAGCTTTTTATAGTTAATATGCATATATCTCCTTATCATTTCGGAAACAGAAATAATCATGAACCTTTAAGAGAAAGAAAACTTTTAATGAAGAAAAGGGAATTAAGAAGATTATACGGAAAAATTAAAGAACAAGGTCTTACTTTAATCCCTGTTAAATTATATTTTTCTAGAGGAAAAGTTAAAGTAGAATTAGCTTTGGCAAAAGGTAAGAAGCTTCATGATAAAAGAGAAACTCTAAAAAGAAAGACTTTAGATAGAGAAATGGAAAGATATATAAAAAGATAAAGTAATTTTATTCATAAGATAAAGCGTTTCTTATATAAAATTCTATTTTAGCAATATTGTCTGATACTTCTTTTATATTTGTTTTTTTATCTTCATCTGTTTTATATTTTTTTAATGAATCTATAAATTCCATTAATAAATTTTTTATATTTTCCATAGACATTTTTTCAAACCTTTTTGCTAAAACTTCTATTTTGTCTATAGTGCTGTAATCTATATTGTTTACGCCGCTAAAAACTATATCGGATAAAAGCAGTTCTAAGTCTCTTAATAAATTAAAAACCATATATTACCTATTATTATCTTTTATTTTCAATAAATTAAGTCTGTATAGGAAAGGAATATTTTTTTTTACTTTTACGATATAGAATATAGAAGATACAAATATTCCAATTAAAGCTGTTATTAAAGATGTATCACTCATAACAAATACAGTTTGATATAATATTAATACACATATAGGTATATATATTCCTCCTGCTAATGCAGTGAATATTAAAAAGAAAAAGAACACAAATACAGGATTTCCCATAACAGCATTATTGACTATATATTCTGTAGCAATATGAGTGGAAAATGTTTCAAGATAAAGGTATATTGTAGAAATACAAGCTAGTATAAAAAAGGCTATAGCATATATTTTTTCTCTTTTCATTAAGAAGCCGGCTATAAAGAATGCTATAAGTATAACAGAGAATATATAACTATCTAAAAGCAGAAAACAAGCTACTATTAATAGCTCTGTCAATATTATGAATATCATAAGAGCAAAATTCTTTTTTATAGATGCAAATCCAAAGAAAGTATATATGATGATTTTAGATTTACTATTTCTATATTCTTCATATATATGTTTAAAGTAGCTTATAAATATTAATGCTATAGATACTAAAAATAAAGACGGAAATAAAGTTGATGTTATTAATACAGAGCTTTTAATATTTACATCATCGCTATCTCCAATTAATAGTTTTGAAGATATTCGATTTTCTTTTTTTTCTTCTATATTTACATAGGCATATTCTTCATAAGATATATTTGTATTTCCGGTAGACCCAACATAAAGTATATGCATAAGCACAACGCCGTTTCCAGGATTTTTTAAATTTAATTTAGCCTTTGCTATTCCGTTTTCATCTGTAGGAACTACGTATATATTGGTATACATATTAGTTGATTCATTAGTATTTACTGCAGCTTCTTCATTTTCATCAATTTCTTTTAAAAGTATTTCTTCTTTTTGATTTTCATCTATTTCAAAATCAAACATATCAGGATGTAATGATGTGAATCTTACCAATCTATTAACAAGAGGAAAGCCTCTTCTTTCAAGCATTATAGATATTTCATTTTGAGTATTTGTAGTATCTGATTCATTAGTTTCATCTGTTTCTTTATATATAGTAAAATTATTTTCTTTTTCGTAAGTGAATTTATATTCAGGATCTTTGTTAGTGGTATTATCTTGAGCATACACTATATTTAATATTGCAAGAAATATTATGAAATATTTTAGCATTTATAAAAATCTCCTGATTAAAGAAATGAAATTAATGATTTAATTATCGAATAAATTAATAAAATTAAATAATATAATTTGTTATATTATTTAACCTTATTAATTCTTTATGATACGAAAAAGTTTTATTAACAATAATATAAACTGCCAAAAACCCTAATTAGTAAAAAAGAACACCATCTTTTTTTTTAAAGATTAGTGTTCTTTTTATTTTTTATTTGTATAGCTATTAATTATTTTATAAGAGCAACTATCTCTTCATTTTTTACTATTAAATATTCAGTATCGCCTTCTTTTATTTGAATACCAGCATATTTATCATATATAACTATATCGCCTTTTTTTACTTTTATATCTTCGCTGTCTCCTACTTCTATAACTTCTGCTTTCTGAGTTTTTTCTTTAGCTGTATCTGGGAGAAGTATTCCGCTTGAAGTTTTTTCTTCTTGTTCTAATACTTTTAAAAGAACTCTATCTGCTAATGGTTTAATAGATGACATATTTTATATCTCCTTAAAATGTATTTATTTCGATAATTTTTTTTAATAATTTTTGCTATATTCTATAATAAAAAATGTTAAAAGTCAATAACTGATTAAATAGTAATATTCCTTAATATTCTATGAGAACATGAACCGGATATTTCTCTATTTCTTTTCTTCCGTTTAATTCTTTTAATTCTATTAAGAAAGAAGAGCCTACAACTATACCCTCTAATTTTTCAACCATTTTGATCATAGCAAGTGCAGTTCCGCCTGTAGCAATTAGGTCATCTACTATCAAAACTCTATCGCCTTTTTTAAGTGCATCTTCATGCATATATAAAGTATCTGTGCCGTATTCTAGAGCATATTCTTCTGAAATAGTCTTGTAAGGAAGTTTTCCTTTTTTTCTTACAGGAATAAATCCGCAGTTTAGTTTATAAGCTAATGCTGAACCTACTAAAAAACCTCTGCTTTCTGCTCCAACTATATAATCTATTTTTTCGCTGCTTATTTGCTCAGCCATTTTATCTATTGCATATTTGAAAGCATCTTTATTTTGAAGTAATGTAGTGATATCTCTAAAAAGTATGCCTTGTTTAGGATAATCTTGAATATTTCTTATATAGTCTTTTAACTCCATATAACACCTCGTTTTATTTAAAAATAATTATGTAAACAATTACACAGCTTTTTATTATAATACTTTTATGAAAAAAATCAATTAAAAAATACTGCTTTTAATAAACTAATTATGAATTACTATATTGGTATAGATTTAGGAACTTCATCTGTAAAAACTTTAATAATGACATCAAATATAGAAATGGCAGTATTATCTCAAAAGGATTATGATTTTGATATGTTTTTAGTATTAACTTAAATCATATAGATATCATATTTTAATTGCTGTTATAGAGTTGTATATTCTTTAAAAGACTGCTTTATGATTTTGACTGATGATTTTAATATTAAATGCAATAATTAATAGATTCTGGTGGAGGTTCTTATAGTGATGTATGGCTTCGATTTAGACTGATATTTTAAATAGGGAGATTTATATTTCAAAGATTAAGAAGCAGGCGCATTAGGGGCAGCTATAACTTCGGCTGTTTCTGATAAAGAGTATTCAAGCTATGAAGATGCTGTAAAAAATATTATAACTTACAATGACAAGCCTATAACTCAATTAATGAGAATGTGAAAATTGACTTTGAATATTATCAAGTATTTAAAGAATGCTATAAAAGAAATTTTGAATTGATGAGTAAATTAAAAAATATGGCTTATTAGGTTATATTACGCACGCAGAGAAGATTATAAACATAATAGGATTATATTATAAAATTAATCCCAATTTATAAAAAAGTTAATCGTGCGTTAATAGGCACAAAAAATTTAATTAACATCTAGGGTGGGTGTTAAAATAACAGTTAAAAGTAAAAAAGAAAAATAATACAAAAATTACTTATTATTGTAAAAAGCCTAGAGGGTGGGCAAGTGTAAGTAAAATTCAAAAATTATTTTTTATTTCATTTATAATTTTTAGCTTAATAATAAAATAAATGTTTTAATATGAATTTGTAAAAATAATATGTTGCGTATCGATGGAATTCCATATCTAATGCTGATAGAATTTTTAATTAAGTCCCATTGCTATATGTTCTTTTGCAGCTTTTACGAAGTCCGAGAAAAGTTGATATAAAATAATATAATTTTTGAACTATATTTAAAAACCCCGCCCTTTATTTCTTTTTATCTAATTTAGAATTTTTAACTTTCATTATCTTTATAGTTTATTTATAAATTTTAGCACCCGCCCAAGTTTAAATTAAATTTAAAATGTATTTAACGCACGATAAAATGAATTTTAAATATGAATTTAATTATAAATATAACTTTAATTATATATAAAAATTCGCTTACCGTGCGTCTTGGAAATAAATAAAACTACTCTAAATACGCATTAAAAAATCTATATAAACCTTGAGAATCATATTCTACATTTTTTAATTTAGGAGATACTAAAAGTGCCTCAGAATAAAAATATATCGGTACTATAGCATTGTCATTCATAAAAACATTCTCTGCT
>NZ_CALXYQ010000009.1 GCF_944393015.1 uncultured Brachyspira sp. | reverse complement strand
TATAGCAATTATAAATTATAAGGAATACCATCTTTTTTTTAAACTAAAAGTGTGCAATATCTATGGCTCTTAAACATCTTTAATTGATAAGTACTATTGACAAAGTAATATTTTTAATATAAAATGATTCTTACTACAAAAAGTAAGAGTAATTTTGGATATTTTCTATGAATAATTCTTTTTTATATAAAAAGTTAAAAGAAACCTTCTGTTTTTGGGAGTGTTGAATTATTATATTTTGACAAATATAATAATTTTTTAATATTTAGCCTCCCTAAATAAGGGGGCTTTTTTATATTTTAACAATTATTTTTCAAGAAATGATTCAAGATTATAAAGGTGTATATATTAATTAGGAGTAACTTATGGAACATTATGGTCTGTTGGGTATTATACCGCCTCTTTTAGCCATTATACTTGCTTTAGTAACCAAAGAAGTTATTATTTCGCTTACGCTTGGTATACTATCTGGAACTTTAATAATAGCTCATGGTAATGTATTTACTGCTATTACAATATTTACTGATAAGGTAGCAGAGATGAGCGGGGACGCTTGGAATATAAGAATACTTTTATTCTGTGCTTTGCTTGGTGCTTTTGTTAGTATGCTATCAAAAACTGGAGCTACTAAGGCTTTCGGTTTATGGGCTAGTAAATATTTAAAAACTAAGAAAAGCATACTTATATTTACTTGGTTTTTCGGACTTATTATATTTATAGATGATTATTTTAATAGTTTATCTGTTGGTACTGTTATGCGTCCTGTTTCAGATCAGAATAAAATTTCAAGAGCTAAACTTGCATACATATTAGATTCTACTGCAGCTCCTGTATGTATACTTGCTCCTATATCAACTTGGGTAGTAACAGTTATGAGTTATATAAGAGATTCAGAAGGTTTTGAATCTTTAAATATAAGTGAATTTGTTTTCTTTATAAAGATGATACCTTATTCTGTTTATCCGCTTCTTGCTTTAGCTTTTGTAGTTCTTATTTCTTTAGTATTTAAAGATTTCGGTCCTATGAAAAGAAGTGAAGACAATGCTCAAAATGGAAAACTTTTTGATGAGGAATTATATGGAGCTTGTCCTGGTAATATGGAAACTTCTTCAAACAATCAGGCTAAATGGTATGATATGGTTATAGCTATACTTGTACTTATAATAGTTTGTATAGTGATGTTCCCTGTTACTACATATATGGGATTAGTTGGAAGCGATGGAATAGAAACTTTCTCTCAAGCTATGTCAAGCATATCTTTGAATCAGGCATTTTTAGATACAGATGCTTCTAAAGCTTTATTTTACGGTGCTGTTATTTCTCTTATGATAATGTATATCTATTATGTAGCTAGAAGATTATTAAGTGTACGTTCTGCCGGAAACTCTATTATGGAAGGCGTTAAATCTATGGTTCCTGCATTAGTAGTTTTAGCATTAGCTTGGTCTATAGGAAGCGTTATCAAATCATCTCCTGCAGACGGCGGACTTGGACTTGCTGCTTTCTTATCTGAAGCTGTAAAAGGCGGCGGTTTCCCTCTTTGGATTCTTCCTGCTATAGGTTATTTACTTGGATGTGTTATAGCTTTCTCTACTGGTACAAGCTGGGGTACTTTTGCTATACTTATTCCTATAGTTATACCTATTGCTAATGGACTTGCTGCTGCCAATGGTTATACTGATAATGCTCTTCTTAATGTTCTTCTTATAAATGTTGGTTCTGTTGTTTCCGGTGCTGTATTTGGAGACCATTGTTCTCCTATATCTGATACTACAATACTTTCATCTACTGGAAGTAACTGTCCTTTACTTGAACATGTTGCAACACAGATTCCTTATGCTGGTTTGGTTGCTATATCTGCTTTCATTGGTGTAATAATTGGAGGAATAACTTTAAATCCTATAGCTGCATTATTAACAGGTTTTATAGTAATGTGTGTACTTGCCTTACTTGCTCCTAATTTTTATGATAAAATTTCAAGTTTTAAGAAAAGCTAATTAGATAATAAAATATAAAAAATAATCCTTTAATATTATTCATTTAATATTAAAGGATTTTTTATTTTTTTTTCATTTTATATAAATTCTATAAATTTAATATTCGCTTGGGCGGGTGTTAACATTTCTAATTTGATAAAAAAGAAATTTTGTATTTTTATTACTTATTAATTTAAAAAGGAAAAAGGGCGGGGTATGTAATTAATTTTTTAAAACAAAAATTATTTAGAATTCCCACCCTTTAGATTTATCACTTTTATATGTATTTACAATCTCATCATATTTAATACTTTAATCAGAAATTATAGCTGCCCACCCAAGTATTTTTTTAATTTAAAAAATCACTAAACGCACGTTTAATTAAGCTAAATATATAGATATATTTTAAACAGAAATTAAACTATATTTATAATTATGCTTACCGTGCGTTAAATAGATTCTAAATTTAAATAAATCTTGGGCGGGTGCTTTAATTTCTAATCAAATTAAAAAAATAATTAAATCAAAATTTCAAATTGTAATGATAAATATAAAGGGTGGGAAATGTAAGTAAAATTTAAAAAATAAATTATTTATTTTTCATTAAATCTAAATGCAATCAAATAAAAAACTATTTCTTATGGTCTTCACAATGTTCTTCTTTATGTTTGATATTATCTCTATATACAGGCTGAAATTCTTCCCTTAAAAGTTTTCTATTCAAATCTTTGCCTATAAATACTACTTCAAGCTTATCATTTTCATCTGCCCCTGTAACAGCATATCTTTCTCCTACAACGTCATATCTAAAATAATTACTGCCGCATTTTATAAAACCTTTAGACCTTGCTATGAATCCAAAGCGTCCGTGAATAATATCTTCAAGTAAAGTCATAAATTTATTTTCACTTTCAACACAGCAGCCTTTCATACTTATAGAGTCGGGCATTTCTTCATTTTTTGGTTTTTCCAATTCTTTTATAGCATATTTATCATCTAAAAATGAATTTAAAATGTTTTCCCACCATTTTTTATCTTTATTAGAATAATGTTCTTTAAGTATTTCTATATTATATAATGGCAAATTGTTTTTTATAATCAATGACTTTATTTTTTTTATAAGATTTTCTTTTTCATATTCTTCTTTTGATTCTATTTTAGATATTATTATCTTTGATCCATTTAAAATTTGATCTGCATAAATATCATCATAAGAATTAATAAAAGAGTCAAATGTATTTCCATCTATTATAGTTATAGGTTTCAAAAGTACTATTCTTTCATATTCAATTTGTTTTATATTGTTGATAATATTGCTTAATTTAGCAGCTCCTGTAGGTTCTACTATTAAGTATTCAGGATCAAGAGAATTAGCTATTGTGAGTATAGAAGAAGCAAAATCTTGTTTCATAGTGCAGCATACACATCCTTCTGTAAGTTCCCAGATATTCATGCCTTCATCTTTCAATATATTAGAATCTATATCGACATCGCCATATTCATTTTCCATTACAACAAAATCTCTTTTGGTTTTATTAGCCATTTCTTTTATGAGGGTAGTTTTTCCAGCACCTAAAAATCCTGAAACAATCAATATTTTCATATATTACATTTCTCCATTAATACTGTTATATAATCATTATATAATGCTTTGTATATAAAAGCTAGTAATAATAAATAGAGTACTAATATATAGATTTTTTATATGACAGTATTTTATTACAAAATAAATTTATAATAATAAAATTTTATTTTAAATAAAATGTATAGTTTTTTACTTTTAAAATCATATATATAAAATAAAAAAAGGAGTGTAAATATGAAAGGATATGCGATGTTAAAAATAGGTGAATCAGGTTGGATTGAGAAAGAAAGACCTGCTTGCGGTCCTGCTGATGCTATTGTGAAACCTCTTGCTGTTGCTATATGTACTTCTGATGTACACACATTATGGGAAGGTGCTATAGGGGAAAGACATAATATGATTTTAGGTCATGAAGCTTGTGGTGAGGTTGTAGAAGTTGGAAGTTTAGTAAAAGACTTTAAACCAGGAGATAAAGTTTTAGTTCCTGCCATTACTCCTGATTGGAATAGTGTAGAAGCTCAGGCTGGATATTCTATGCACTCAGGCGGTATGCTTGCCGGATGGAAATTCTCTAACTTTAAAGATGGTGTATTTGGAGAATTCTTCCATGTTAATGATGCTGATGGTAACTTGGCTCTTTTACCTAGCAATATTGATCCTGTAGATGCTTGTATGCTTTCTGATATGGTGCCTACTGGTTTCCATGGTGCTGAGTTAGCTGATGTACAATATGGAGATAGTGTACTTGTTATTGGTATTGGACCTGTTGGTCTTATGGGAGTTGCTGGCGCTGCTTTAAGAGGAGCTTCAAGAATTATTGCTGTTGGTACTAGACCTAATTGTGTTGAAGCTGCTAAAAAATATGGTGCTGAAGAGTTCATTAGCTATAAAAACGGAACTATTGATGAGCAAGTTTTGAAAATGACTAATGGTAAAGGTGTTGATAAAGTTATTATTGCTGGCGGCGGTGTTGAAACTTTTGCTGAAGCAGTTCGTTCTTTAAAACCAGGCGGTAAAATTGGAAATGTTAACTATTTAGGTAAAGGTGATTATATACAAATTCCTAGAGCTGAATGGGGTGTTGGTATGGGGCATAAAGCTATACTTGGCGGACTTATGCCTGGTGGAAGACTCAGAATGGAAAAACTTGGTGCATTAGTAGCTTCTGGAAAATTAAATGTTCATCATTTAGTTTCTCATGTATTTGAGGGTTGGGAAAATCTTGAAAAGGCTTTATTTATGATGAGAGATAAACCTGCTGATTTAATTAAACCTGTAGTAAGAATTGAGAAATAATCGTTTTATATAATAGAAAAGCTGGTGGGTATTAAAAATATCTGCCAGCTTTTATTTTTATTAATTTATTAAGAAAAAAATCGCCATTTATAGTTTTAAATTTTAATTTTTTTTCTATTTATATTTTTGAACTAATTAGAAATGAAGGTTCCCACCAAAAGTTTTATTTACATTTTTAATATATTCAGACGCACGGTGAATGTATTCTTAGATATAATTTAAATTTTAATTAATATGCAATCTTATATTTATGATTTGCCTCAGCGTGCGGAACGGATATTCTCAATTTAAATAAATCTTGGGCGGGTGCTTTAATTTCTAATCAAATTAAAAAAATAATTAAATCAAAATTTCAAATTGTAACAATAAATATAAAGGGCGGGCGAATGTAATGAAATTAATCAAAAAGCTGTACCCAATATAATTTTCCATCATTATCTTTATAAACTCCTATACCTATATAGCTATGACTGCCTATAATATTATTATAATGACCTTGTGAATTTATCCATGCTTCCATTACGGCCTGAGGCGTTTTTTGATATCTTGCTATATTCTCAGCTGAAGGTTCCGGACATCCTTCTACTTCTTTAGATACTGTATAATAAGCAGTTTTATCTGGTCTAATATGATCAAAAAGAATTGATATTTCTTCTGCTCTTATAGCAGCTGCTCTATTTAATTTTTCATCTAATATCAAAGCATATCTGCCAATATCTGCTCTAGTTTGATTTACTAATTCAAAAACTTCCTGTATTTCACTATTATCATTATTAGGCTCATATTTACTATTGCAGGATAATACAATAAAAGCGAATAACAATATAAATAAACTTTTTCTAATCGTAATAAAATCCTTATTTAAAAAGGTAATTAATTTTATAAATCAAATTTTACTTCGTCTTCGCCTTCATAACAATATCTGCACACGCATTTATATATATCATCTCCTATTACAACTCTGTCAACATCTTTAACTATTCTCTTTGAATATATTCCCTTTCTTCCGCAGTCGCATTTACCGAAAACTTTTGTATGTATATCAATCAAATCTTCTTCTATTAATGCCGATACGCTTTCCCAATAATTTCTTTTATAGTCCATATCAAGAGAGGCTATACAAAAATTGGTTTTGCAGTTTCTTTGAGTGCATGTTTTTATGAGTTTTATAAAAATGGAAGTATCATTTAAAAAACAAAATTCATCTATTCCTATAATATCATATCTTGCAATATAATTATAAATATTTTCAACATCTTTTCCAATATTATTTTCAATTTCTTCTTCAGTGATTATATCTATTCTTTTATCTAAATAAACATTTTTATCACGGCAGAAATATCCTCTAAAAGAAATTGCTGGATATATGAATAATATTTTTATATTTTTATTTTCAAGTAAAAGATAATCTAAGGTTTTAATTAGATATTTTGATTTTCCTGCGAACATAGGTCCGGTAATTAAATGATTCATAAAAGTCCAATATTTTTAAGTGAATTGTAATATTATATCATTAAAAAATGTATATATCAAATATAAATGCTGTAAAAAAGTATATTATAATTAGTTTAATTTTTATGTAGATATGGTATAATACAACAATGAAGTTTAGGAGTTAATTATGACATATTATGATGCAGCTAAAAAAATTTTAGAGCAAAGCGATGTTCCCATGAAAGTTGATGAAATATGGGAGAAGGCTTGCGAATTAGGTTATGATAAAGAAATAAAAGAAACTGGTAAGAAAAAAAATTCTGATTATCAAATGAGTAAAACTCCAACTTATAGTTTAAGCTCTAGTATTTATACAGATATAAAATATAATCCAGATACTACAATATTTGTTAAAGTTGGTAAAGGTAAATTTTTCCTAAAAGATAAAATAAATAATTCTAATCAGAATTTAATAAATGAAATTAATAATTTAAGCGAAGAAGAAGATGCAGAAGAGGTTACTGAAAATACAATTACAAATAGAAAAATATTAGAAGAAGATTTGCATATACCTCTTACAAAATATTTGTACTCAATGAAAATATATTCTAAAACTATAAATGCAAATGCTACTGATGTTAACTTGAAAGGCAAGATGAAATGGGGCACTCCTGATATAGTGGCTGTTACTTTTAAAGATTATATTAATAAATCAGTTTTGGAATTGTTCAATCATATCAATTTACCTACTACAGAGCTTTATGCTTATGAATTAAAATTAAAACTTACACTTGGAAGTTTGACAGAATATTATTTTCAGGCATTATCAAATTCCGGTTGGGCTAATGAATCTTGGCTTGTGGCTATGGAAATAGATGAAAATAATTATGATGAATTGATGGAAGAAATAAAAAGATTAAATCAATCTTTCGGAGTAGGTGTAATTAAATTAGATTATAACAATCCTGAAGATTCTGAGATATTATTTTCAGCCAAAAAAAGAAATTATTTAGATATAGATACTATGCATAAGCTTTGCTATAACAGACAGTTTCAAGATTTTATTAATGATGTTAATGAAATATTAGAAGCTAAAGATAAATCCAAAAATCATATAATATCAAGTTTGATAAATAGCGGGAGATTCAATAATCCTCATTAACTAAAAAATCAAAAGTATTTGCCTATATGAGTGAATTTGGTTTTAAGAACAATATTAAAGCCGAAGATTTTGATTTAACACCTTATGTTGATTTTTATAATATTTATTTGAATGATTTAAAAGAGTTTCTAATTAATATATTATAATGATTTATAAAATATTAATTACTTGCATTTTTTGCAACTTTTTGCGGCGGGAAAAAGTTGAATAAATTCTATATTAAAAAATATATCTTAAATATAAATTATATAAAAATTATTTAATACTTGAATTCATTTTCTTATATGCTATAGTTTAAATATTAATTAAAATAAATGGAAAACAAATTGAATATAAAAACACAAAACAAAAAAATAGAACTGCTTGCACCTGTCGGAGATGAAAGAGGTTTGAAGGCGGCTGTTAATGCTGGGGCTGATGCTGTATATTTCGGTACTAAAAGTTTTAATGCCAGAGTTGGTGCTGCTGAAAACTTCGATGAAAAGGCGATTGAAGAAAATATAAAATTCGCAAAATTAAGAAATGTTAATGTTTATATAACAGTAAATACTTTGGTTTATAACGATGAAATTGATAAAGTACTTCCATTAATAAAAACTGTTTCGGATTTGGGAGCTGATGCCATTATCGTTCAGGACTTAGGTGTTATTGATATTGTAAGAAATAATTTAAATATTCCAATGCATGCAAGCACACAGATGTCTTGTAATAATTTGGATAGTGTAAAACTTCTTAAAAGTATTGGCATTGATAGGGTAGTGTTAGCACGTGAGATGAGTTTAGATAATATAAAATATATCAGAGATAATACGGATATAGAACTTGAAACTTTTGTGCATGGAGCTTTATGCGTAAGTTTTTCAGGTCAATGTGCTTATTCTTATTTGCATGGAGGAAGAAGTGCAAACCGCGGAGCCTGTGCCCAGCCTTGCAGAATGGAATATACTGGAGGAAAAACTGATTATCCTTTAAGTACTAAAGATTTAATGACAATTGATATAATTCCAAATTTACTTGAAAGCGGAATAACTTCTTTTAAAATTGAAGGACGTGCCAAAAGAAGCGAATACGCTGCAATCACAACTTCAATATATAGACATGCTATTGATTTAGCTTTAGAAAATAAAGATATACCTACCCAAAAATATAGAGAAGATTTGATGAAGATTTTTAATAGAGGCGGATTTTCTCAAGGTTATTATTATAATTCAAAAGATATTTTTGAAAATTATAAGCCTAGCCATGACGGTGAGTATATAGGAGAAGTTACAGCATATAAGAAAAATAAAATATATATAAAAGCAGAAAAAGAATTGAATGTTTATGATGGGCTTTCATTTGGAGATAGCGGAAAAGTTGGAATGCAGATTTCTGATTTATATAAAGATAATGTAAGGGTAAAAAGAGCGAAAGGAAATTTAAGTTTTTCAGCTGTTTTAAAAAATGTAAATATTGGCGATGAAGTTTATAGAACCACTGATAAATTACAAATGGACGAAGCAGATAAAATAATTGAAAGCGATCATTTTAAACATTTGCTCGATTTAAATTGTATAATTGGATTCAATAATGAAAAAATAAAATTAATAGTCAACAGTAAATATGATGAAAGACTAAACAATATAGAATATATAAGTGATTA
This sequence comes from uncultured Brachyspira sp., assembly GCF_944393015.1. Lineage (GTDB taxonomy): Bacteria > Spirochaetota > Brachyspiria > Brachyspirales > Brachyspiraceae > Brachyspira. The sequence continues at coordinate 81,433 of NZ_CALXYQ010000009.1, read as the reverse complement.
TAAGCTTCAGGAAGCTAAAACTAAAGCAACAGCTAAAGAAGATATTTTTAATTCTCTTTTAAAAACAGGCGGCACTGTATTTGAATTTGAAAATATTAATATTGAAGAAAATTTTAAAAATCCTTTTATACCTGTTAAAATTCTAAATGAAGCTAGAAGATGCATAATTGAAAAAATTGAAAATATTTTAATGCAGTCTAAAAAAATTAATTATGATAAAAATTTATATGATGAAAAAAATATTAATTATCCTAATATTGATATAAAAGTTTTAATTGCTGGCAGCGAAGAAAAAATTAATTTATATTCTGATATTCATTATGATAAAAAAATATTATTTCCAAATGTTTATGATGAAAATATAATTAAGCTTTTTAAAGATAAAAAAATAGATGGTATACTTCTGCCTCATGTAACATTTGATAAAGATATTGAAGTTATAAAAAGCATAGCAGAAAAAACAAATAACATGATAGTAATATGCAATAACTTGGGACATATTGAAGCATTAAAAGGAAAAGCTATATTATGGGCAGGCATTGGGCTTAATGCAATTAATAATTACAGTGTGAATCTTTTATATAAGTTAGGAATTGACACTGTTATATCGGCTATAGAAGCAGGTAAAAATTTAAAACATACTTTATCTGTAAAAGAAGGTTTTATTCCTGCTATGAACTTTGCATTCTGTCCGAAAAGTATGTCTGTAGGATGCAGTAAATGTAAAGAAGAAGATATTATTGATCATAGAGGAAATACTGTAATATTTGATTGTGTGAGAATGTATAACAAAACAAGTTTTATATTAGAGAAAATAAAAAATAAAAATGGAAATATTTATTATAGTATATATTAAATATAATAGTACGAATTTTGATTAAAATTTTTAAAAATAAAAATAGAGATATAAAATTAATTACATCTCTATTTTTTATTTTAAGGTAGTTTTTTAATAAGTATTTATTTATTGTTTTTTATATCATTATATTTTGCTAAAAATTCATCTGCTAAATCTTGAAGTTCTTTTGAATACTGAATATTTAAATTCATAGAATTGCTTATAACATTAGGATCAGAATTCTTTTTAGACATTTCTAAATCCATTTTAGTTTTTTCTAAATAAATTTTTTCTTTTAAGTCATGGAATCTTGATTGATATTCTGCTTTTAGTTTCATAACTTCTGCTAATTGTTCCTGTGTAAGTCCTGCTTCATTATAAATAAAATATTCATAATTGCATTTTCCGTTATAATCTTTCCAGTCATATTTTTTTCTTTGGCATATACTGATACTGATAATATAACTGTGAATAAAATAATGCTAAAAATACGTTTCATAATAAACCTCTCTTTTAATTAAATGTTTTATTTGCTTTATTAGACGAATTATACAAATAAAAAGTTCCTAAAAATTTATTTTTTTATATAAAAACATCTTATATAAGGTTTATAAAAATCTTTATTTCTATAATATCTATATAGGATAAATAATATTATGAAGATTTTTAAACTTTTATTTTTACTATTAATAATCACATCTTTATCATACGCTCAAGATGAAACAGTTTACATCACAGAGAAAGGCAAAAAATATCATAGAGAATATTGCAGAACAATCAAAAATTCAAATACTACAGCCATATCACTAAGTAAAGCTAAATCAATAGGATATTCCGCATGCAAAGTATGTAATCCCTAAAAGTATTCATGCTTAAAATTTTATTCACATACCCCGCCCTTTAAAATTTACTGCTATATTTTAAATTTTAGTTTTAATTATATTTAAAGCCAAATTAGAAATTACAGCACCCGCCCAAGTTTTTATTAAATTTAGAATTTTATTTAACGCACGGTTAATCAAATTTTGTTGTTTGTTTATGTTAGTATTTTTAATTAATGATAAGCTTAAAATTTTTACCTGCGTGCGTTGAATAGGATAAAACTTTAAGATATTAGTATTTATTTCTAATAAGATTATTTTTCTAATAAGCATAAAAGTTAGATAGTATTTTATATAAAATAAAATTTAATATTAAAATATGATGTTTTTGTATTATAAATAGATTTTTTATTAAAAAAAATAACATTTTTTTATTATTTTGTATAAATACTATATGATTGTACTTGTTTTTTATATTATGTACTTTTATAATGTAAAAAAAAGAAGGAGGAAATATATGAATAAAGGCGTTATAAGAAAACCTATTATTGTTATTTTACTTACTATGGTTACATGCGGAGTATATTACTATTATTGGTTTTATACTACTACTAAAGAAATAAAAGAGTTTACAGGAGATGAAAATTTAGATCCTGTAAAAACAATATTATTTATGATAATAACATGCGGAATATATTCATTTTTTTGGTATAAAAAGATGGCAGCTATAGTACTTAAAGATATGTCAGAAAAAGTTGGTATTGAACCTGAAGAAGGAAAAATAGGAACAATATTTATATTATCTATATTGTTTCAAATAATAGCATTCTATATGCTTCAAACTAAATTAAATGAGATATGGGAAAAAGTTGAATAATTTTTAGTATATTAATAGTGAAAAGGCTTGAATAAATATTTATTCAAGCCTTTTATTTATTTTAATTATATTTTATTTATATAGGAATCTTTTGATTTTTTTAGTAGGATTTTTAATGAACTCTTCTTTTTGAATAGTAAATCCTGATATCCTTCCAAATTCAGGAAGCACTTTATTAACTTCTATTCTGTTATTTTCTATAAGTTTATTAACTTCTTCTTCGCTTAATTTTTCATCTTTTATTCTCTCAGCATCTAAATATAGTAAAGCATGAAGTTTATTATCTCTTTGTAAAACTAAAGACTCTAATATATAAGGCATAGCATTTAACTTGCTTTCAATCTCTTCAGGATAAATATTCTGTCCGCTTGCACCAAGCAGCATATTCTTGCTTCTTCCTCTTATAAATATCCTGTTATTTTCACCAAGCACACCTAAATCTCCAGTTCTAAGCCAGCCGTCTTTAGAAAGTACATCAGCAGTAGCTTTATAGTTTTTATAATAACCAAGCATAACATTTTCACCCTTAACCATAATCTCACCCACATCGCCTTCTTTTTCAGCATCTATTTTTACTTCTAAAGTATCTATTATGCATCCGCAGCTTCTAGGTACATGCTTATTCCAAGGACCGTAACTTATTAAAGGACCGCATTCAGTCATACCATATCCTACTGTGAATTTAAAACCTATATCCATAAGAAATTTTTCTACATCACTATTTAAAGCACTTCCTCCTATTATAACCTCATGAAAATTTCCTCCGAAAGATTGAGTAAGCGTATTTCTTATTTTTGATTTCAGTATAGATGATATAATAGGCATTTTTAATAAATTAGCAACTAAAGGCTTGCTTATAGTAGGCAGTATTTTTTTAAGGTAAATTTTTTCTATGATAAGAGGAACCATCAATATAAGATTAGGTTTTACCTCATCGAATGCTTTAAGTAATATATTAGGGCTAGGTATAGCATTAAGCATATATATGCATGCTCCTCTTGAAAATGGAAATAAAAAGTCAAATAAACAGCCGAATACATGGGCAAGAGGAAGGAAAGAAAGTATATGATCATTAGGCTTTATAGGCATATTATTGATTGCAAATCTTATATTAGCAGCTAATGAATTATGATTAAGCATAACACCTTTACTAAATCCTGTAGTTCCAGAAGTGTATATAATAGTAGCCAAAGTATCATTTTCAAATATAGTAAGATTAAAATCTTCTTTTTTTATATCTTCTATTTCTATATCGCTGAATATATTTTCTATTTTTTTATTGCTTTCTTTTTTTTCTTCTGTATTTTCTTCTATAATGAATGTATCGAAATTATTTAAATAAAAAGATTTAGTGAGAAGTGATAAAGTGTTAGTATCTATTCCTTTTAATATATTAGAATCAGCAAATAAAAATTTAGCACCTGAATCTTTTATGATAGAAGCTATATCTTCTTTTGAAAAGTCCACGAGTATAGGAACCACCACAGCTCCATAGCTTACTGTAGAGATGTATGTTAAAGCCCAATTAACAGAATTAGCACCGCATAGAGCTATTTTCTCACCTTTATGTATATCGAGCTTTTTAAAACCTGTATGTATTTTTAGAATATTTTTGGCTATATCAGAATATTTTAGTATATTATTAGTGCCGTAATCAGCTAATGCATTAATATCCCAATTTTCTTTTATAGTATTTTGAATATAGTCGCTTAGTCTTTCTTTAATCATATTTTATCTCCTCCCAATCAATATGTATTTTTCATATATAAAATATAACAAAATTAGAAAATGTTAGCAACATATCTAAACATAAAAACTGCATGGCATACATTAGATATTATTAAAAGCGAATAAAATAAAGGTAAAAATAAAGTATATCTTCTATTCGCTTCATACATAGCAAGCCTATAAAATACCATTGCTATATTTAAAAGAAGAAAGCCTGTTAAATATAATATAGCTCCGTATTCGCCAACGGCTGCGGCTATTTTTGATATAGCTATGAGCCAAACCCAATTTAATAAAAAATAATATATTGTTTCAGTAGCACCTCGCCATCTGTATCCGAATATGCTTCTTAAAGTAATACCTAATGCACAAAGCCCTGTAATAATTCCAAAGAAACTCCAGCCCCATCCGTTTTGTAATGAAATTAAACATGGAGGAATATATACACCCCATATCATCATAATAAAAAAAGCATGCGATAATATATAAAAAACCTTTTTGGCTTTATTATGAAAAGGGAAAAAATGGTATATTGAATTTATTATATAAAATATTGTTAAAAAACTTGAGTATAGAGAAAATGAGGTAATTTCTCTTGCAGTTTTAGAATTAATTATTAAAAGCACTAAGACAGCTATTGCAGAACTAGCACATATTATGCATATAACTGCACTTATCTTAGAAACAGAATTTTTTACTATATTATTATTCAAATCAGCATTCATAGTGTTTTATATAATAACCCTTATTTATAATAAAGTAAATGGTAATTTATAACTATTTTCATATTAAAATAATTGTTCAATTTAAAAATTTCATTATAAAAATGTAAAATTATACGATATAATAAGACTAAGATTATTTTTTGATAAATACAATTAAAATATAATAGGTATACAAAATGATATTAAACAGCGAATTAAAACAAAATATTTTAAATAAGTTTAAAAATAAAAAAATAGCAGTTTTGCATGGCGGATTAAGCTCTGAGAGAGAAGTTTCACTTAGAAGCGGACAGAATGTTTATAAAGCATTAACTAGCTTCGATGAAATTAAAGATAATTGTATTTTAATAGATGTTAAAGATTCTTATGAATTAGTAAAAACATTGAAAGAAAATAATATTGAATACTGCTATAATATTTTGCATGGCACATCAGGAGAGGACGGAACTATTCAGGGACTTTTGGAGAGTCTTAATATTAAATATACAGGCGAAAATATTTTAGTTAGTGCCGTTTGTATGAATAAGGTTTATACTAAAAGAATATGGAAGTCATCAAATGTATCTACTGCAGATTTTATGCTTCTTAAAGATGTTAAAGAAATTAATGATAATAATGTAAAAGGAAGCTTACTTTCTTTTAATTTCCCTATAATATTAAAGCCTATATCAGATGGTTCAAGTGTAGGAGTTCATTTGATAAAGACAAAATCAGAATTTGAAAATGTAGTAAAAGATATAAAAGATATTCAAAATTATTTCTTAGAGCCTTATATAAAAGGAAAAGAAATTACAGTTGGACTAGTAAAACAAGATGATGATAATACTTATGTCTTTCCAATATTAGGAATAAATCCTAAAAATGAAATATACGATTATGAGGCAAAATACACTCCGGGAAAAACAGAAATGGAAATGCCTGCCAAATTATCAAAAGAAATGGAAAACAAAGTGGTAGAAACATGTAAGAAGGCTTATAGAGTTTTAGGCTGCAGCGGACTTTCAAGAATAGATGCTATAGTCGGCGATGATAATGAAGTTTATCTTATGGAAGTAAACACTCAAGGCGGTATGACAAATACTTCTGACATACCTGCAATGGCTAAGCATGTAAATCTTGATTTTAATGATCTTGTTTTATATATATTAGGTCTTTTAAAATAATCTTTGTTAAATAGTTAATATTAATTAAATAAAAAAACAGATATGCATGTATTTATTTGCATATCTGTTTTATTATATACTGAAAATTTTAAAGTTTCTCAACCGCGAGCTGCGGCACCTTCCCGCACGGTAGCGTTTCATATTATCAAACGCCATCTATACGTGCGGCTGATTACTTATTATTGTATAAAAATCAATAATTTATATTACGTATAAAACATATTTAAGTAATACTAAAGAATATTTTATATTATAAAAAAATATTCTTTAAATTAATAAAAAAGCAAAAATTTACAAAATATATTTGTTTAGCTATATATTAATTTTTTATATCATAGTCATTAAATTTGAATAATCGTTTTTATATTCCATTTGATCAAGCATTACAGAAATCTCTCCTCTATGATGAGTGCTATGATTTAAGGCATGCATTATCAAATGGTATCTAGGCTTTTTTATTACAGCATTAGGAATAATTACTTTTCCTGATATATTAAAATCTTCTATACTATTAACAATGGCTATTATAACATCATCTAATTTTTTTCTTATATCTATTAAACTGTTTAAATTTTCATCTATATTTATATTGAAAGTAAAATCTTCATTTAGATAGTTTAATATATCTTCATTTTCTATTTTCTTTTTGCTTGAATATTTCCTGTATACATTAAAGAAATATATATCGCATTGAATAATATGTTTAAATGTTCCAAGCACAGATTTGAAATATGCATTAGTTTCTTTTATTAAATCTTCTTCTTTGACTGTAAGAAGAATTTCAATAAGTTTTTTATTGGCATTTTTATTGTATAAAGCCATCATATTCATGATTTTTTTTGCTGTTTTATCTATAGGCTTTTTATTTTGACTGTTTTCTATATCTTTCTTTTTTTCATCTATTTTTTTACTTACTTCTTTTGTGGTATTATCTTTTTTGGCATTTAGAAGATTAGACTTCATTTCTTTTACTTTATCTGTAATATTTTTCTTTTCTTCCTGAAGTTTTTTTAATTGATTTGTTTTTAATTCTTTAACATTCTTTTTTAAATCTTTAGTTATAGATGATTTAATTTTTTCAATATCCTTTATTTTTTTATCCAGCTTTTTTGATTCAGTTTCTATTTTTCTTGCAAGCTCTTTAACTTTATTGTCAATCATATAATTAAATCCTACTCAAATGAATATTTTTTATATTATATTATTTTTGTTTTTATAATTCAATATTTAATATTGTTTTTTCAAAAATAATATATGATTACATTTTTTATAAATAGCATTATAAATGCAGTGAAGCAATTATTAAGATAAAATTGTATTTTATTAATTTCAGCATTATTTATTTTAGCAATATTATGCAATTTAGTATTTTTCTTATTATAAATAACTACTCTTTATAATTTTCTTTCTTATCTATATATTTTCTCACTAGAGTTTTGATTCTATCGTATTTGAAACCTTTACGCATTAATGTCTTTATAATATAATCTTCTTTTCTTTCTTTATGTTCATATAGTTTATAATATTTTCTTATAGCATCTTTTAAAGCTTTATCATCTATTCTATCGCTTATAGAGTTTTGTGCTCTTTCTATCAAACTTGGTTTTACTTTATTTTTCTTTAGATAATCTATTATATGTCTTTTGCTTTTGCCTTTAAGCTTTAAACTATTAATAGCTATTTTTACGAATCTTTTATCATCTATGAGATCATATTCTTTGCAGTAATTTACGGCATGTCTTATGAATCTTTTTTTATGCCCTTTTTTTGTGAGTTTTTCTCTAAGCATACCCTCGCTTATAAATCCGCGTTTAAGTATAGATACTGCAGATTTTCTTGCGGCAGACTCGAAAGCTCTGAATCTTATATGAGGTATTTCATCGTATTCAAGCTCCATTCCCTCGTATAAATCTAGTTCATAGAGTCCGTTTTTTGGTATAGTGAATACATCTCCGCCTGATACTTTGATATGTATCTTATCGCCTTTTAATTTCATTTTTAAAATAACCATAATAGAAATATTATAATAAATACAAATAGTTTTCAAGTATTAAATTTAAAAACTTTATTTACATACCCCGCCCTTTAGTTTTTTATTTTTTCTAGATTTGATAGATTTATTTATATTTAAAGCTTAAAACATAAAAGCATGCCCGCCCAAGTTGTGATTAGGTTTTTAGTATATACCTAAACAACTATATTTTGTCAAAAATTATTTTCTTAGTTTTATTATTTGTGGGGACTAGCCCTGCGAAGCACACAGTCGTGCCGTAACATCCCCAGTTCTTTTGTGACTGTAGGGAGTGCCTGTGGTATTGGCACAGGCGAAGCCCGCCTCGCTTTGCGTGCCTTCGGCAGGCGAGAACCATACGAAGTACGCCTACGGCGAAAGACTGCATTTTTATAGGCTATACCCTATATTTAATAGACATGTTTTTAATATAAAGTTCTATCATTTGCGTTTTTTGCTACTTTTTTGTGCGCCAAAAAAGTAGATAAAATTTATATAAAGTGCATCAGTTGACAAACTTAAAAATTTTCAGTATATTTACCGCACGGTAAGAAGATTTTTTAATATAATAAAAGTTGTATTACTTATTTTATTTATGTTTTTAGTTTAGCTTAGCGTGCGTTAAAAAAATTAAAAACTTAAAAAATACATAAAACTAAAAAATAAAATCATCTGTATTTTCTGATATCTTCTTTTTTAATATATTTCTTTTTATTTTGATTTCTTTTAATATATCCGAAGCTAATTTAACATCTTTAAGAGATTTTCTTATCTGCCAAAATCCAGTGTCCCATAAAGATATTTTGAATTTTTCTTTATTGATTTTTTCTATATTGGAATAAAAATATTTATAAAGTTCTTCTGCACTATTCATCAATTCAGATGCTTCATCAGATATATAGTCTTTGTTATTTTCTAAATATTCAAAGCAGAATCTTTTTTCATTATCGTATTTGAAGAAAGTACAGCCGGAATATACTTTTTTATAATCAAAAGGGTAAAAATGATTTATGATAGTATAGTATTTATCTTTATAAAATATATTATCCATAGCGGATGTTTGATTGGAAGTAGAAAATAAAGTCCATATCACACAATCTAATATAAATTTTCGCTTCAATTCATTTTTAGGTATGCAAAATTGATCGCTTCCATTAAGCCAGTCAACTTTAGCAGTTCTTCTAACGGCATGTATTATCATGGCTTTTTCAAAATTTTCTTTTGTGATTGAAAGAGAGCCGGCAGAAGCCTGAGGAGCAGAAAATATTGCTGTAAGATTTTGTTTTTGCAAATCACTTCCGCAGCTCATAAGTGAACCTATAAAGCCATCGCATACTTTATCTCTTATGTCTTTTCCTGATGTTTTTACTTTTATTGCTGATGAAAGCGGTACAAATGTTGAGGAAGTTTTTATTCTTTTTATCCATTTGTTAAGAAGATTATCGCTTTCTATTACATTATAACTTTTTTTATTTATTATATTGCAATTATCATCAAGAACATCGAGAATAATATTTTCTGTTTTTATGTTATGATTATTATTTATTTCCCAAATTATAAAGCTTACAGGAAATGGGGTAGTTTTTGATGTGTTGTCAAAATTAGATGAAGAGAAAATAAAGCCATTTAAAAATTTGTAATTGCATACCTTATTTCTAAACTTTTCATTGTTATTGTATTTTATATAATTAGTTTTAGAAAATATGGCAAGATAAACTTTATTTTTATCTTTAAACTCTTTATGTATTCTAAACATGAACTGTGCATATAATTCTCTTGATGCATCACCAAGTTTTTCTTTATGCATCAAATCTCTAATCTTGCTTATGCTTACATTTTTTTTGCTTTTCGAGTTTGTACCTGCTACCTGACTTGTGGCATAAGGCGGATTGATTAATATAAGCCATTTTATATCTTTATTATTTAAATCATATTGAAGTTTTTGCGGAAGTTTATTATATTCAAAATCATTATCTTTTATATCATCATTGAGATAATCATATTGAAACAAGCAGGCATTTTTAAATTTTTCTTTGGAATATTCTATATCATTTTCATCTATTGTGGACATATAAAGATATTTATGATATTTCTTATCAAGATAATATTCTAAATTTCCAGTCCCAGAGGACATATCCCATATTCGATAATTGCCGTTTTCTAATTCTTTTTTGTCTATTACATCAAATATATATGATAAAGATTTTTCAGCAAAATTTAAAGGAGTATAGAATTCTCCTAAATATCTCTGTTTAGAATCATGTTCATTCATATAATACTAGAGTAAATAGATTAGTATAAAAATATAAATATTAGAATCTAGCACTCAAATAAGGCATAGGATTCTTATGATCTCCTCCAACTCTAATCTCGAAATGGCAGTGTATTCCTGTAGTTCTTCCAGTATTTCCTATTAGTGCTATTTTTTCGCCTCTTTTTACCTTCTGACCATAATCAACAAGAAGTTTAGAGTTATGCCCATAAGCAGTTTGATAACCATTAGCATGAGTAATTAAAACAAACCAACCGTAACCGTTTCTCCATCCTGCAAATGTAACAGTACCATCAGCAACAGCAAGTATAGGAGTACCATAAGGACCTGCTATATCTACACCATAGTGATAACTTTTTTCCTGATTGAAAGGAGAAAGTCTGGCTCCGAATCCGCTTGATATTCTTCCGCCTCCTGCAACGGGCCAGCCTAAAGGAATTTCTTTATGTATTTTTGGAGATACTTCCATAAATGAAAGAATATTCTTCTGATATGAATCTAATTCGCTTAACATCTTTTCAATGTTTCCGGATTCATTATTATTATTGTTAAATGTACCCATATCATTATAATCTATTGCATAAGATATAGATTTGATAACATTATTATATTCAGTTAATGCTTTAGAGAATCTATTAAGAGATTTTTTATAATCTTCTATTAATGTATAAGTTTTAGCTTCTCTTGCTGAGAGAGTATTATAAAATTCTCTAGCTTCTTTCTGTCTAATATATGCATCATAACCTGTATAGATTAAAGCAGAAAATACTAATACAAGAAATAAAATCATGAAATTATTGATAGGAAGTCTAACACCATGCTCTTCATCATCATAGAATATAAGTATGCTTCTTTCATGGTTGCCCTTTCTTTTAATAGCTTCCACAACTGATTTAAATATATGTCTTATTCCGTAAGTAGAATTATATAATTTATTAAGTATTTTTTTAGTTCTATTAAATTTTATTTTTGCTCTTGGGGCTTTATATCTTGAAGAAGGAGTTAATTTAACATTTTTCTTATAGCTTATATCGAATCTAGAATTTGAATTATCAGCAGATTTATTAGCATCTTTGAAGTTTCCTACAAATTGTTTAGCTAAATTTTTTACATCTTTCGAAGTTTCTTCCAAATAATATTTATCCAACTGAGCATTGGACTTTTTTTCTTTTGTTAAAGTATCGTCTGTAATTAAAATAGTAAGCTCCTTAAAAATCAAATAATCCTCTTTCTTCTTCATAATTATCGTCATACTTTGAAGAAAGATTTAAGTAACCATAAGCCTTATTTGTAGCAACTCTGCCTTTTGGCGTTCTTTTTATAAAGCCGCATTGTATAAGATAAGGCTCTATTACATCTTCTATAGTTTCTATCTGTTCGGATAAAGATACTGATAAAGTATCAACTCCTACAGGGCCTCCGTTATAATGTTTAATAATAGTATTTAAATAAAGTTTGTCAAGTGCTTCAAAACCGTTTTTATCTATTCCCAATTTTTCAAGAGAATCACAGGCAAATTCTTCGTCTATTTTTAAAACATCATGTACGGTGGCAAAGTCAAAAACTCTTCTTAAAAGCCTATTAACTATTCTAGGTGTTCCTCTCGATCTTGAAGCTATGGAAATTGCAGCCTCATCTGTAATATCTATATTAAGAAATTCAGAACTTCTCTTTACTATATTAGCCAAATCTTCATTAGTATAAAATTCCAGTCTTTCTACTATTCCGAATCTATCATATAAAGGCGTACTTAATAAACCGCTTCTTGTTGTAGCACCTATTAAAGTAAAATGCGGTAATTTCACTCTGAAACTTTTAGCAGATGTTCCTTCTCCCACCTTTATATCTACGAAAAAATCCTCCATAGCTGAATAAAGTACCTCTTCAACTACAGTTCTAAGTCTATGTATTTCATCTATGAATAGTATATCTTTTTCACCCAAAGTAGTGAGTATAGAAGCCAAATCTCCTGGACGCTCTATTATGGGTGCTGATGTAGCTTTTATATTGCTTCCCATTTCATTTGCTATTATTTGAGCTAATGTAGTTTTTCCAAGTCCTGGAGGACCGTAAAATAATATATGATCTAAAGAAACATCTCTTTTTTTAGCACTATCTATAAAGACTTTCAATTTTGATTTTATATTTTTCTGTCCCAAAAAATCATCAAAACCTTGAGGTCTTATATTATTATTGGGCTTATCATAAGAGTTTTCTTCAGCATTTGTTATGCTTTCTTTATCCATAGTTTGTGCAATTATATATTAAAATTCTTTAAATAACAAATTTTATTAACACGCGGTTAGATGATATTATATTTAAAAACAGTTATTATTAAAGTATTATTCTATTATACACAGTCAACTAAACGCGTGCTGAATTGGCTATAAATTTAATAAAATCTTGGGCGGGTGCTATAATTTCTAATAAAGCAAAAAGATAGAATAAAGTGAAAATTATATATTAGATAATAAAGAATAAAGGGCGGGGTGTGTAAATAGTTTTTTATTATTGCTAGTCTTATGGGGTAACAATTTTTATTAACAACAATAATATAGAATAATAATTTAAAATATTGTAAATCTAATTATAAAAATTGTGAACCTCTGCTAAGTTTACTTGGCAGAGCCTTATTGTGAACAATTTTTATTAGCAACAATTGTATATAAATACATATTATTGTATAATAATATAAATATAATTTATAATATATTTTGGGAGATACCTTAATGAAGATCTTTAATAGCCTGCAATTTAAAATAAGTATGGTTATAGTTGTTCCTTTTATCATCATGCTTATCATATCAAATTTATTTAACATATTTTCTGTTAATAATGTTACTAAAAAACTTTCATATAAGGTATTGGATGAAAGTGCCAAAGGTGAAGCCGCTAAAGTGCAGTCGCTTGTTCAGGAAGCGTTCGATAGTTTAAGTACATTTGAATATACAATAAATAATTTATATAGATCAGGAGAGAGAAACAGAGAAGTATATAAAAATACAACTAAAGATTTTTTTAGCACTCTTCCTGATAATACAGGAGCTTTGTTTCTTATATTTAAAAATAATGTGATGGGCAATGATGCTGATTATGTAAATGATCCTAACTATTCAGAAGCAGGTGGTATGTTCTCTGATTATGTATATAGAAATAATGGTTCTGCTGCCGACAGAGGTATGACAAGCGAAGAATTAAAAAGCGATTATTATTCAGTGCCTGTAACTACAGGAAATATTAATATTACGTCTATATATGATTTTGAAGTAGGCGGAAAAATGGTAAAAATGAATACTTGGTCTATACCTTTAAAAAATAACGGTCAAATTATAGGCGTTGCTGGTGTTGATATATTTATAGAATCATTAGCCCCTATAATGGATAATATTAATCCTTTTGAAAATACTCTCACTTCTTTATTTGATCATAATGGTACGCTTCTTTATAATAAAGAAAATGAAACACATGTTGGTAAAAATATTTATGAGGCATATCCTTATTATAGGGATAATAATGTATTAGAAAGTATAAAAGCAGGTCAAACTGTGATATTTGAGGATTTCAGTGCATCATTGAATACTAAGTCCACATATATATTCGTACCCATAAAACTTGAAACAGGTCAGAATTGGGGTATGAAAATATTAGTTCCTAATTATGTAATACTTGAAGACAGTAATAATATAAGAAATATTATGATTATAATTTTAGCTGTAATATTAGTAATAGTATTTATTATTACACCTCTAATAATAAAGAAAAAAGTTGTATTTATCATTAAATTACTTGCTCAGGATTTAACTAAATTATCTAAAGGAGATATATCTTGGGATACTCCTCCAGGATTTACAGAACTTAAAGATGAATGGGGAGATATAGCAAGAGCAATAAAAAGCATATTAGATAATTTAAATAATGTTATGAATACTGTTAAAGAATCATCGGAACAAGTTGAAAGTGCCGCCAATGAAGTTCTTTCAGGAAATAATGATTTATCTAATAGAACAGAAATGCAGGCTTCCAGCTTGGAGGAAACAGCATCAACTATGAATGAAATGGCTTCTAATGTAAAATTTGCCGTTTCTGATATATATGACAGCACAAATATGGTTGTTGAAGCAAAGGATTATGTAGGCAAGGCAGGCAAGATAATAGAAGAAAGCGTTAATAAAATGGATGCTGTTTATGAGTCAAGTTCTAAAATAATGGATATAACTAAAATGATAGAATCTATTGCCTTTCAAACAAATATACTTGCACTTAATGCTTCAGTAGAGGCGGCAAGGGCTGGAGAGCAGGGAAGAGGTTTTGCTGTTGTAGCCAGCGAAGTTAGAAATTTAGCACAGAATACACAAGAATCCGTAAAAAATATTACTTCTCTTATAGTTGATAGTAATGATAAAATAAATTTAGCTGCTGCCAGCGTTAATGAATCTAAGGATATTTTTAATGATATAGCAGACAGAATGGATAAAGTTTCTGATTTGATGCAGAAAGTTAATATAGCTGCTAAAGAACAGGAAAATGGAATAGGGCAGATTAATGTTGCTATAAATGAAATGGATTCTTCTGTTCAGCAAAATGCTGCTTTAGTAGAGGAGGCTAGCTCTTCTTCTCAGTTGCTTTTAAATGAGGCTAAAAATTTAAATAAATTGATTGATTTCTTCAAATTAAGATAGTTTTTATTTAATACCAGTATAAATTAAATACAATATATAATTATAAGTGTTTTATTATTAAACAAATATAATAAAACACTTTTTTATTATTGTGATATTATAATAATTTTATTTTTATAATAAGTAAGAATAATGAAGAATTATCAAAATAAATAAAGTTATTTCTATATATATACTTCACCTTGTCTATCTTTATCATAAAATATAATAAATACAGTATGAAAAGTAATATAAATTTAAAAATTGGTATATTTATTGCATAAAATACTTAACAAGCTATTTGACTTATAAGTATATTTTATATTATACTATACAATATCATTAGGAGTTTTGTTAATGGCTAAGGATAAATTAGATAATAATAAAAATAGTGATAATAGTAAAAAAGATGATAATACGGTTGCAATTGTGGAAGATAAATTACCTTCAAGATTAATAATCATACCGGTAATGGGAAAGCCTTTATTTCCTGGGCTTTATGCACCATTTCCGATACCGGCTCATCATGCAGATGCTGTGAATAAGGCTATAGCCGAAAATGACGGATTTTTAGGACTTAATTTATATATTTCTGATACTCCGTCTGAAAATAAAACACCTTCTGTTGATGAAATTTATAAAGTTGGTGTTGTTGTAAAAGTATTCAAAAAATTAAATTTGCCTGACGGCGGACTTAATCTTCTTATAAATTCCATACGAAGATATAAAGTTATAAAATTTGTAACTACAGACCCTGTAATAAGAGCAGAGCCTCTTTATATACCTGATATAGACCCTTTTAGAAATGAGAAAGAAGCCAAAGAAATAAAAGCATATACTAGAGCTTTGCTTTCAGATATAAAAGCTATAAGTGAGAATAATCCGCTTTTCACTGAAGAAATGCGTCTTACTATGGTTAATGTTGATGATCCTGGAAGATTAGCCGATTTTGTTACATCTATGCTTAATGTAGAGCGAGCAAGTCAGCAGGAAATACTTGAAACTTTTGATATTCAGGAAAGACTTGAAAAGGTTCATCTTCTTCTTCAAAAAGAGAGAGAGATATCTGAAATACAGCAAAAGATTCAAGGCAGTATAAATTCAAAGGTACAAAAACAGCAAAGAGAATATTTCTTAAAAGAACAGTTAAAAGAAATAAAAAAAGAATTAGGTTATGATACAGACCCTAAACAAAGAGATATAGAGAAATACAAAAAAACTCTTGAAGAGATTAATGTTATAGATGAAGTTAAAGAGAGAATGGAACAGGAGATAGAAAAGATTTCTACAATAGATACTCATTCCCCGGAATATACTGTTTCTAAAAACTATTTGGATACCTTATTCGCTTTGCCTTGGAATAAAGAAAATAAAGAAAGAGAAGATATATCAAAAAGCAAAAAGATATTAGACAGAGATCATTACGGACTTGAAGATGTTAAAGAGAGAATATACGAATTTTTAGCAGTGAGAAAATTAAATCCGGAGAAAAAATCTTCTATACTATGTTTTGTAGGCCCTCCGGGAGTTGGTAAAACTTCTATAGGTAAGAGTATAGCTGAGGCATTAGACAGACCTTTCTTTAGATTTTCTTTAGGCGGTATGAGAGATGAAGCTGAAATTAAAGGACATAGAAGAACTTATATAGGTGCTATGCCTGGTAAAATTATAGAGGCTTTGAAGATAGTAAAAGTTAAGAATCCTGTTCTTATGCTTGACGAAATTGATAAATTGGGAACAAGTTTTCAGGGTGATCCTTCAAGTGCTTTACTTGAAGTTTTAGACCCAGAACAGAATGCATCATTTAGAGATCATTATTTGGATTTGCCTTTCGATTTATCAAATGTTTTATTCATCACTACAGCAAATACTCTTGATACAATTCCTAGACCTTTGCTTGACAGAATGGAAGTTATAAGACTTTCAGGATACATAATGGAAGAGAAATTAAAAATAGCTTCTAAATATATTATACCAAGACAAGTTAAAGCTCATGGACTTGATATAAAAAATATCAAATTTACTAATAAGGCTATAAGTGCGATAATAGACGGATATGCTAGAGAGGCTGGAGTTAGAAATTTTGAAAGAAGAATAGAGAGAATATGCAGAAAAATCGCTGCTGATATTGTAGAGCATAATAAAAAAACTTACAGCTATACAGTAGATGAAAAAGATTTAGAGAAGTATCTTAAAAAGCCAATATTCACAGAAGACTTTACAGAAAAGGATTTGAAGCCTGGAAACTCTATAGGCTTAGCTTGGACATCTTTAGGCGGTGCAACTCTTACTATAGAATCGATAAAAGTATCAGAGAAAAAAGATTCCGGAAACATACAGGTAACAGGACAGCTTGGCGATGTTATGAGCGAGAGTGTAGAGATAGCTTATAGTTATGTAAAAAGCGTTGCCAAAGATTATGGCGTTCCTGAAAATTATTTTAATGATGCTATGATTCACTTGCATATTCCTGAAGGAGCTACTCCTAAAGACGGCCCTTCAGCAGGTATTACTATGGCTACTGCTTTGCTTTCGCTTTCTATGAATAAAGTTATAAGAAATGATACTGCTATGACAGGTGAGCTTTCATTGAATGGAAAAGTTTTGCCTATAGGCGGACTTAAAGAAAAGACTATAGCGGCAAAAAGGCTTGGATTCATTAAGCATATTATAATACCTTATGAGAATATTAGGGATTTAGATGAGATTCCTGAAAATGTTAAAAAGGGCTTAACTTTCCATCCTGTAAAAGATGTTAAAGAGGTGTTTGATTTTATGTTTAAATTGAATAAGCTAAATAAATCAAATAAATCGGAAAACAAAAAACAAATAAAAAAACAGACAAAAAAGTAAATAAAAAATTATAATATAAAATAATAAAAGGTGCAGGATTAATTATTCTGCACTTTTTTATTATTATTGATTTTATTTATTATTAATAATACAATGCAGACAATATATTAAGCAGTCTATTATAATAAAACTATGAATAAAAAATCAATAATTAATCATATAGAAACAGATAATAAATTAATATCTATACTTAAAAAATTGCCTAATAATTATTGGGATTTTAAATATGAGAATACAAAAGAATATACACATAGCATCCATAGTTATCCAGCTGTAATGGTTTCTCCTATAAGCAGGAATATTATTAATATAGTTAGACAAATTATGGAAGTAGATTCTTTATTTGATCCATTTTCCGGTTCAGGTACAGTACTTGTTGAAGGTATGCTTGCTAATATTAAGACTATATATGGAAATGATATCAATCCTCTTGCAATATTTATTTCAAAAGTAAAAACTAATAAACTTAATATAAATAAACTTAAAAAAGAAGCTTCGATTTTATTAAAACAAATTAATGATGATTATAATGAAAATATAGATTTTTATGAAATGGCAGATGAGTATTTTGAAAAAACTCTTGATCTTACCTCAAAAGACGGATGGGGAAATGATGCTCCTGTATATCTTAAAAAATATGTAGATTCAAAAAAAATTAATTTTGAAGTACCTAATTTTAAAAATATAGGCTATTGGTTTAAGCCAAGGGTAATATTGCAGCTTCAAATGATTAAAAATCATATATTAAAAATTGAAGATGAAAATATACGAAATTTTGTATTTGCGGCATTTAGCGAATCAGTTAGGCTTGTATCTAATCGCAGAAACGGAGAGTTTAAAATGTTTAGAATGCCTCCGATAAAAGTAAAAAGTTTTAAGCCTAATGTATTAAAAGAATTCACTGATATTTTAGATAAAAATATAGAAAAAATGAATGGCTTTGCTGAAGCTTGTAATAAAAATGGAAGCATTTCAAAAGTTAGGATATTTAATAATAATGTTATAGACTTGTTTGATATTGATGATTCATCTATTGATTTAGTAATTACATCTCCGCCTTATGGAGACAACAGAACAACGGTTGCTTATGGAGAATACAGCAGATTATCACTTCAATGGATAGATTTATTCGGACTTTCTGAAAAAGAAATAATGATGATTGATAAAACATTGATGGGAGGAGCTAAGTTTAGAAAGGGATTTGAATTTTCGATTCCAAGCAAAACTTTAACTAAATCTTTAGAAATTATTAAAGATATTGATTTAGAGCGTGCAGGCGATGTATATAGTTTTTATTTAGATTTAGAAAAGGCGATATCAGCTATTTCTAAAAAAACTAAAACAGGCGGTTATCAATTTTGGGTTGTAGGCAATAGAACCGTTAAAGGAGAACTTTTAAAGACAGATAAGATAATAAAAGAAATTGCAAGTAAATATGATATGGATTATGTTTATACAATTGATAGGAATATAATTAATAAAGTTATGCCTTCATTAAACTCTCCGACAAATACAGTTGGTAAAAAATTAGAAACGATGTGCAATGAACATATTGTTATATTAAGAAAAAGATAATATTTAAATTATTCTACCTATTATACTACAAATCATATTATATAATAATTTTTTAATATATTTTTATTATTACTATTTTTTATTACCTATTTATGGTATTATGGTTTTTTATATCAAACAAAATTTTTAGAAAATAACTTTTTATGGGGTAAATATAATGATAAAAAATTTTAATGAGATAACAAAAACTTTAGGTTTTAAAATACTTATAATAGTGATATTAGGTCTTTTGCTTTTGATACCTATGTCTTTTATAAACAGTGTTGTAAGAGATAGAATCAGTTATCAAAGAGAGGCTGTATCTTCTATAATAGAGCCTGTGGGAAGCAGTGCCAATATACAAGGTATAGTTGTTGCAATACCTTATTTAACTAGGGTTATTGACAGCGAAACTAAAGAGATAAGCTATATAAGAAAATATATTTTTTATATGCCTAATGAATATAATGTTACGGGCGATGTTGAAGTTTCAAGTTTAAATAGAGGAATATTTAAAGCACCTATATTCAATTCTAAATTAAATATTACAGGAAGATTCGATAAGTACAATGCTGAAATATATAATTTAGATGAAAATAATGATACTATACTTTATGATGAGGCTATGATTATATTAGGAATAGGAAATAAAAAGAATCTTATGAAGCTTCCTACTATATTAGTTAATGAAAATGAAGAACTTAAATATTATGAGAAAAATATTAGTATAGCTTTAAATATGTTTAATAATAAATTCTTCTATACCATTTCAAGAGATAGAATATTAAATGGTTTTGATTTTAATATTACAATGGACATTCAAGGAGGAAACTCTCTTATGATAACTCCATTAGCTTCTGAAAACACTTTTAAAATATCTTCAAAATGGAAAGACCCTAGTTTTACAGGAGGATTTTTACCTACAAAGAGAGAAGTTAATAATGAGGGATTCAATGCCGAGTGGAATATAGCCAGTTTTAATACAGCATTTACTAAGTATTGGACTAGCGATGAAAATGCAAATAGAGCAGATAATATTGATGATACTCAATACTTCACTGCCGATCAAAATGTTAATAGATCATCAAACAATGTTTTAATATCTTTTCTACTTCTCAATGATAATTATCAGAAAACATCAAGAAGCGTGAAGTATGCAATATTATTTATATTCATTCCGTTTTTTGTATTATTTTTATGCGAAGTACTTTCAAAGAAAAGAATACACCCTGTTCAATATATATTAATAGGTATAGCTAATGCAATATTCTACCTACTACTTTTAGCTATATCAGAGCACATAAACTTCAACATTAGTTATTTTATAAGTGCATTGATGGTAACGGCTTTAACTTCAATATATATAGGCTACATTATAAAATCTCCGAAGTACACTATTTCAATGGCTATTGTAGAGGCTTTGATATACATATTCTTATTTGGAATACTTCAGCTTACTGATTATGCATTGCTTATGGGAACTTTAGGGTTATTTGCTGTTATTGCTCTTGCTATGTACTTCACTCGCAATGTTGATTGGTATGGTGAGAATAACTAAAAGAATTCCCGCACGGTGAACTGAATTTTTAATATAATAAAAATTATAATTATGAATTTTTTATAATATTTAAGTTTAGTTAATCGTGCGTTGTATATGCTATAAATTTAAATATCTGCTTGGGTGGGTGCTAACAAATTCTAATTTGGCAGCAAGAAAATAAAAATTTATATTGCAGATTAATATTTAAAATATAGAGGGTGGGGTTGTAATTAAATTTTAAAACTTAAATTACATACCCCGCCCTTTAGGTTTATTATCTATTTTGTAATATAATATTTTATTTAAATTTTTTGCTTAATTAAGAAAAAAAGATGCCCGCCCAAGATTTTTTAAATTTATAGATTTACTTAACGCATGTTTTATATAATATTGTTTTTTATTTTAAGTGTAATTTTAATTTTTTTATATTTTTTGTTTTTATTAACATGCGAGATAATAAATCTCATACTTCTCTTTTTATATTAGGAGTATATATTATTCTTCTAAAATCAGTATCTTTATTGTCCATATCACCTAAAAACATTCTTTCATGTTCAGGTACTTTCTCATAAGCATCTTTTAATAATTCTCTATTATCATCTGAAGGATATACAAGATAATCATGGTAGCATTTTATTGCATAATCAAAAGCATTTTCTTTACCTGAAATCTCTTTTATATTTTCTTCTATCTCTTTTAATTTTTCTTTTTTATTTGTGTATTTTATAGATGGTTTTAATTTAAGTTTGGAAAGATTCTCTATTATTATGGTATCATCTTCTTTAGGATATAAAAGTAGTTCATTTTTATCAAACATCTTTTTTATATCATCAAAATTATATATATTATCATCATTATATATGGATATTGTTTCATCATCATAAATGGTATAGCAGGTTAAAAATATTTCTTTGCTGGATGAGTAATTAGAAGATTTTCTGAATATAAAATAACTTTTACCGTCGGATAAATCATACCCGAATTGTCCTTTCATTTTAAAATCAATAGGATTAGCCATAAATGATACTTTTAATTTTTCCCATTTTTCTATCTCTCTCTGAGTGGTTTTATAAATATTCTGCATTTTAGGATTCATTTCTTTTAATATGCTTTTAATGTATTCATAATAATCATCTTTATGAAACCACTGTGATTCTAAAATTTTAAAATCACCTATACCATGAATATCTAATTTTTCATTATCTTCTGTAAATGATACAACCCATTTTCTCTCCAATGCTTTTTCAAACTGATAAATATCAAATTTAGACCAAGCACTAACTATACCATCTTCATAAATTGCTAAATTAGAAAGAAAATAAGAATTATTTTTAATAATACCGAAAAAACTTCTTCCTTCTATTTTTTCATTTCTGTATACATTATTTTTCTTCATAAATATATTTCCTTATAGTTAATAAAATATTATTTTTTAATTTTATTTTTACTCCAATCTATTTATATTTATCGTTTTTTGTTGAAAAGTTTATTTAAAATATTTTTTCTGATTAGTTAGAAAAAGCATGCCCGCCCAAGTTTTTTTAAATTTATAGCTTTGATTAACGCATGTTTTATACAATATTGTTTTTTATTGAAAGTATAATTTTAATATTGATTATATTTTTTGTTTTGCTTAGCATGGGTAATAGTATTATATTTTTTATTGTTCTTCAAGTAATCTTGACAATTCATTATTTTTTATAGAATAAAAGAAATATAAAATCAAAAAACATTTGCTATTTTACAATAAGTATTAAGCTGTAATAATTATTGTAGATAACTTGTGTTTACAATATTAATAAAAGAATAGAAAAATGACTAAACATATTAATAAAATTATAATTTTAATTGTGTCTGTTTTTATTTTAAGCTGCGGTGATATAGTAACTAATCCTAGTAGTAATATAATAACTATTTCTCAAAGAAAGGGAACCTATGAAGGTATTGCAATTCGAGAAACTTTCAGAATTAGAATAATGTTTAAACTTGATGATCAAGCAAATATAATTTATTTGGAAAAGTCTAGCGGAAAACCGGTAATAACTGAGGATAAGAAAATAAATATTTCAAAAGATATTTATTCTACAGCTACAGAATTTTCTTTTGTATTAGAAAGTACTACATACACAATACAATTTAATAGTGATAGTGAAATATCAGGCGGAAAATTACTAGAAAATAATTCTAGTACTGGTGAAATGAATGATTATGATTTGACAAAAATAGAATAATAAAAAATTATAATTAATACTGCGAAAAATACAAAACATATATGCAAATAAATTATATTTATGCGTATATGTTTTTTTATATTAAATTTAAATTTCTTATTTAATTAATTATAATACTGCTTTTCAAATTTTTAGAATTTCATTTTTTATTTCTTTATTCTTAATTAGGATTTAATCTGTATTTATAAATAAAAAAATATTGCAAAAATTATAATCTCATATATATTATAGCTTTCATAATTAAAAATAGTTATGAAGAAAAAACTGTTATAAGGAATATATTTTATGGACAAATTTTTCAAGTTAAAAGAATATGGTACTAATGTAAAAACAGAGGTAATAGCCGGCTTTACTACTTTCATGACAATGGCTTATATACTAGCAGTAAACCCTGATGTACTTGGTGCCACAGGTATGGACAAAGGAGCAGTATTTACAGCTACAGTAGTATCTGCAATAATAGCAACTTTGATAATGTCTTTACTTGCTAATCTTCCTTTTGCTTTAGCACCTGGTATGGGACTTAATGCTTTCTTTGCTTATACTGTAGTATTGGGTATGGGCTATAGCTGGCAAACTGCTTTAACAGCCGTATTTATAGAAGGTATTATATTTGTTGTTCTTACTATTTTTAATGTAAGAGAGGCTATAGTTAATAGTATACCTGTTAATATGAAAAGAGCTATTTCAGTAGGTATAGGATTATTCATAGCTTTTATAGGGCTTCAAAATTCTAAAATTATAGTTAATAATGATGCTACTTTACTTGGACTAGGCAACATCACTTCAGGCAGTGCATTACTTGCTATTATAGGACTCCTTATAACAGCAATTTTATTAGCATATAATGTAAAAGGTGCAATACTTTTAGGTATATTTATTACAGCAATAATCGGTATTCCTATGGGACTTACAAAAATGTCTCCTGATGCTAGCTTTATACCTCCTTCATTAGAACCTATAGCTTTCAAACTTGATTTCAGCAATATACTTACTCCTAATATGTTTATAGTATTATTTACTTTCCTTTTTGTTGATATATTTGATACAGTAGGTACATTAGTTGGAGTATGTACTAAAGCAGATATGCTTACAAAAAATGGGGAAGTTCCTAGATGTAAACAGGCTTTATTTGCTGATGCTGTTGGAACAGTTGTAGGTGCATGCTTAGGTACTTCTACTGTTACTACTTATGTAGAAAGTGCATCAGGTGTTGCTGAAGGCGGTAAAACAGGTTTAACTTCACTTGTTGTTGCTATATTATTTGCTGTTTCATTATTCTTATCACATATATTTTTAGCTATACCTTCTGCTGCTACTGCACCTGCTTTGATTATAGTTGGATTATTCATGATGACTCCTATATTAGAGATTAATTTCAATGATTATACAGAGGCAATTCCTGCTTTTATATGTATAATATTTATGCCTTTCGCTTATAGTATAGCTGAAGGTATAACTTTCGGAGTATTATCATTTACTATATTAAAATTCGTTTCTGGTAAAAATAGAGATATATCATTATTAACTTGGATATTATCAGCACTTCTTTTAATTAAAATACTTATGCCTATAATACAGAAGCATTTAGGATAATTAATATTTAATTGATCAATGTGAGTATTAAAACAGAGGGATTTTTATATCTCTCTGTTTTTTTATATATTTTATTATATTATTTTTATAGGTATATTGACTATTGTATAAAATTTGTTAGAATATTAAAACATATTTTGTATTAATACAAACAAATGTATAAAGGAATGTTATGGATATAGTCATAGTAGCATTTATAGTAGTAGCAGCATTAATTTTTTTAATAACTCAGGCAGTAAAAAACATAAATAAATTAAATAATCATAATAATAAATGTTCATGCGATTGTAAAAATTGCAATTGCCAAAATAAGCATAGAAAATTAATTTGAAATATACTAAAAATTTTCAGTATATACCTAAACAATTACATTTTGTCAATTTTTGCTTTTTTATGAATGTAAATAATATTTTTTATAATATAAAATATTATTTTATATTGGCTAAATATGTTTTATATGTAATATAAATTATTGATTTTTACACAATAATAAGTAATCAGCCGCACGTATAGTTAGCTATCCATAATAATTTGCAGTACCGTGCGGAAAGCCCCTATGGCAAATAGTTGACAAAGTTAAAAATTTTTAGTATATACTAAAATCAAGAAAATAATAAAAACCAATCAATGAAAATACTAAAATAACAAATTAATTATAAATAATTAATTTGTTGCAATAAAAAAGAGGTCTATAATAATATAGAACCTCTTATTTGTTTTATATTTTACTTAAATCATTATTTCTTTGTTGATTTTCTTACACATGGTTTTCTAGCAGGTTTTTTTTCTGCTGCTGCTTTCTTTTCTGTTGTTTTCTTTTCCACAGAATTATCATCAGATTTTTTTTCTAATTCAGGTAAAAGAAGTTCAGCTATTTGTACAGCATTTGTAGCAGCACCTTTTCTTATTTGGTCTCCTGCACACCAGAATACCAATGAATTTTTAGCACTGATATCTTCTCTTATTCTTCCAACATATATATTGTCCTGATTAGAAGTATCTAAAGGCATAGGATATTTAAACTTAGCAGGATCATCAACTATTTTTACTCCTTTTGCTTTAGATAATAATTCCTTAGCTTTTTTAGCAGTGATTTTTTTCTCAGTTTCTATTGTGATAGATTCGCTATGGCTTCTTATAACAGGAACTCTTACACAAGTACAGCTTATCTGCATATCAGGTGCATGAAGAATTTTTCTTCCTTCATTAGTCATTTTTAATTCTTCTTTAGTGTATCCATTCTTATCGAAAGAATCAATATGAGGAATTAAATTGTGAAGTATTTGATATTTGAAAGTACTATTTTTAAGTTTTTTTCCTGCAACATAATCTTTTATCTGCTGCTCTAATTCTTCCATACCTTCTTTACCAGCACCGGAAACAGCCTGATAAGTAGAAGCTATGATTCTTTTTATCTTTCCGAATTTATGAAGCGGAGCTAATGCAACTAAAGCTATTATTGTAGAGCAGTTAGGATTAGCTATTATTCCTTTATGAAGCTTAACATCTTCAGGATTAACTTCAGGAACTACTAAAGGAACATTTTTGTCCATTCTGAAAGCACTGCTGTTATCTACAACTATACTTCCAGCTTTTACAGCTAACGGACTTAATTTCTTACTTAAATCAGCTCCTACAGCAACCAATGTTATGTCCATATCTTTGAATGAATCTTTAGTTGTCTTTTCGATTGTGTATTCTTTTCCGTTGAATTTTACTTTTTTTCCTGCTTCTCTATTTCCAAGAAGTCTTAACTCATTGATTGGGAATTTTCTTTCTTCCAATACTTTAAGCATTTCCTGACCTACAGCACCGGAAGCCCCTAATAAACATAAATTTACTTTTTTCATAATAGTGTACCATTAATTATTTTTTATTTTTTGTTCCTGCAATTATATATTAATAATATATTAAAATCAAGAATTTTTATATATAGAAATATTTCTTTTTTAATTTGATTGATATTATTAAAATTATATAATCAATAAATAAATGTCTGTAATTAGACTATTGATTTAAAACTGTTTTCTTATAATGATATAAAATTTTTTAAAAATAAAAACTTTGTATATGTTTCAAAATTAATGAATATTTAGGTATTATTATATAAATTTTGACTTAGCAGTAAGCAATAATTTATTTATGATTAAGAGTACATAAGTGTATGTAAGAAAAAAGATTTTTATACATTAAAAATAATTCTTTATAAAACTTATAATGACTCATTTTTATAATTTAATATTAAAACAATTCTGAATATGATTTTTTTAAATATTTTTAAAACAAGTCTAACATAAAAAGCTAATATAATTTTAAAAAAAATGTAAATTTTTAGTAAAAAACTAGTAAAATTAATTGACATAATTATAAAATTGTACTATAATGCTAAATGTAAAGATAATTTACTTGTTACTAAATTGTCTTTACAAAATAAAAAACAGGAGAATTTTTATGACTATAAAAAAAGCTTTATTTATACTTTTTGTTTCAGCGATGCTTACAGGTTCATTGTTTGCTCAATATGACGGATATTATGATAATAATAATCAAGGCGGCGGACAAGGTGGATACCAAGACCCTTATGGACAGCAAGGCGGTCAAGGAGGATATCAGGATCCTTATGGACAGCAAGGCAGTCAAGGTGGTTATCAAGACCCTTATGCTCAGCCTCCTGCACAGGATCCTTATGCTCAGCAAGGTGGTCAGCAGCAATATGGATATGGAGTTCAATTATCTTCTATACCTCAGAATGCTCAGAACTTTATAAAACAGCATTTCCCTAATATAAAAGTTACTTTCATTGAAAGAGATTGGGAAGATATAGAAGTATATTTAGAAAATGGAACTCAAATAGATTTCTTCCCTAATGGTGATTGGAAAGAAGTTAAATGCTATGGAAATATGCCTGCTACTATATTGCCTGCTAATGTTATGAATACAATAAAAAGAACTTATCCTAATGCTGCTATAGTGAAAATAGAAAAACAGTTCACTATATTTGAAATAAAATTAAACAATATGATGGAATTATATGTTGATAATAACGGTCAGTTATTAGGTCAAAAATGGGACGATTAATACAAATAATTTATAATAAAAAATAAAATATTAATTAAAAGGAGAAAATATGAAAAAAATACTTTGTTTATTAGTGGCTTTAACAGTTTTAAGTACTTCAGCTTTATTTGCTGATTGGTATGTACCTCTTAATCAAGTTCCTCAGGCTGTAATAGCAACAGCTAAGAGAACTTATCCTCAAGCTGAGATTTGGGCAGTAGAGATGGAGCATTACAATGTATATAAAGTAAAAATGAATAATATGATGGAATTATACATTGACAAATCAGGTCAGTTATTAGGTCAGGAATGGGACGATTAATATAAATAAACTTTAATATAAAACTCGAACAAGGGATACATAAAAATCCCTTGTTCTTTTTTTAAATTTAATATTTTAATTATTGACATTACTTCTGTAATTATGTAAACTATAATATGTTTGCTAAATTACAGAAGGTATTTGTATAATGGTTATAGTGAAAGTAAATGATTTAATGCAAAAAGTATATGATAAATTCAAAGCAGCAGGCGTATCAAATGAACAGGCTGCTATAGTAACAGATTTATTAATTTACGCTGATCTAAGCGGTATACATTCTCATGGAGTTTTAAGAGTTGAACATTATATAGAAAGAATAAAAGCGGGCGGAATAAATTTAAATTCAAAATTCAATATAGAAGAAAAAAGACCTTCTTTTGCATTAATGGATGCTGACGGCGGATTCGGACATGTTGCAACGCAGTATGCTATGGAATGGGCTTTAGAAACAGTTGAAAAACAGGGTATTGCTTTAATAGGAATAAAAAATAATAGTCATGCAGGTGCTTTAGGCTATTATAATAAAATGGCTATACATCAAAATAAGGTTTCTTTAATAATGGTTAATACTGATCCTTGTGTTATACCTTTTGGCGGAAAGAGACCATTTTTCGGAACTAATCCTATAAGTTATGGATTTCCTGCAAAAAAAGATTTTATACTTGGAGATATGGCAACAAGCGAGGTATCACTTGGACGCATATTCACTGCTCGTGAAAATAATGAAACAGTGCCTATGCATTGGGGTGTTGATGAGAATGGTAATCCTAGTTCAAATCCTAATGAGATAAAATATGTTGTGCCTTTCGGAGGAGTTAAGGGATATTTAATAATGACTATGGTTGAGGCATTTACGGGGCTTTTAATAGGACAGGCATATTGCAATAATTTAGTGAAAATGTATGGCGATATGGATAAAAAAAGAAATCTTTCTACATTTATACTCGTTGTTGATCCTGCTGTTTATAATGATTTAGATACTTATTTAAATACTGTGCAGTCGTTTATTGATGATATAAGAAAAGAGCCTGCTTTAAAAGAAGGAGAAACTATATCTATACCAGGTGAGAGAAAAGAGGCTTGTTCTGCCAACTATTTAAAAAATGGAATACCTTTATCTGAACATGTTTATAAATATATTTTCGATAAATAAATTTTAGGCTTTATTAAATGAGTGATTTATATAATATTCTTTCAAGAGAATTTGAAAAATTAAAAAATGAAAAAGAAGCTATTTTCATGGCTAAATATATGAAAAACAATTTTGAGTTTTTAGGTATTCATTCAAAAGAGAGAAATTGGCAGAAAATATTTAAAACATATTGTAAGTATTATTTTTATATATAAAAAATATACAAAAAACCATACTACATTGCAAAATATTTCATAATTTTCATTGACATAATCATAGTACATGTTATAATAATTGCATGAGCATAAAAATTAATTTTGTTAAATACAGTCTACAGTCGTAAAAAAATATATTATATATTTTATGCAGTTTCTTTTTGCATTGCATTTAAGTTCATCTTAATAATAAGGGTTTATGATGTTAACGTTTAATAACGTTTTTATTTAAGGAGTATTCATATTAATGTTTAAAAAAATAGTTTTTATTATAACGATAGCGGCTTTGCTCTTACCATATAAAACAAACATAGGGTTTTCTGAAACAATTTATGAAGAGATTATTCAAGAAGAGAAAATCTATGAAGAGATTATTCATGAAATGACAATTTTTGAAGAGACTATATATAAAGATGCTGTCATAGAAGACAAGATTTTTGAATATGGTACTGTATACGATTTAAAAAACAATAATTTTATATCGCCAATTTTAGGAACTAATATAGACTGGGGTTCTATAGCATCAAAATATGCAATAGGTTCAAGTATTATAGTTATAACAGCAATACTATCTGTTGTTTCTATTAATACACCATTGCATTGTGTTTTTATAACTTCATTTAAAGGAAGTGTTGCAGGTGCTTTATCTGGAATGGCTATGGGTGGAGCTGTAGAATCTGGAATACAAATTTTAAAAAAAGAAGGAAGCGTTAACTCTGCAAAAGAATATGCAATAAAAGGTTCTGCGGACGGCTTTATGTGGGGAGCCATTATTGGTGCTGTTGGAGGTTCAATTAAAGGCTATACAGATTTTAAAAATGTACCTTTTATTAAAACAGATAATATGTCTTTAGCTGGAAAGTTGCATCCAAAAACTGGAATCCCTTTTATAACTAAATATGTAAAAGATAAATACGGAAACTGGTTCAAGATAGTTGTTGCTAAATTTCCTTACAAAGTTCAAGTAAAATTACCAATGAATATAGCATCTATTTCCAATAGAGATATTCACTTTAAAAAAGCTACTGATATTTTAAGAGAACAAATAAAAAGAAATACAAAGTTAGAAGGTAAATTTTCAAAAGATCAGTTGATAGATATAATGAATGGTAGACCTAAAATATCAGGATTAACTTGGCATCACAATGAGGAAAAAGGGGTTATGCAATTAGTTGAAGATGTAATACATAGTCAAACAGGTCATACAGGTGGATTTAGCATATGGCAAAGATTATAATTAAAAAATATTATTTTAATAATTTAAGTTGAAAATATGAAAAAAGAAGTAAAAGAATTTGAGCAAAATTTTTATAAAGAGACTAAAGAATTTGTATTTGTTTTATCTAATAATTGTGTTAGCAGTATAAAATTTGAAAATGAAAATTATTATACTATTGATATTAAATCAATAGCCTATAAAGATTTATCAAATTCAATAATAAAAGAAGGAAATATAACTATATCTAAAAAAGATAAGAATACAAAATATTATGATTATAATATAAAAGATAATAGCATAGTAAAATTAAAAGTAAGACATAGTAAGTTTGATGATAATTGTTTTTTATTTATAAAACTAATATCAAACAATTACAATGATAAAAGTCTTTCGTCTATATTGGAAAATTATAATAGATTTCAATTTTATAATGATAATATTTTAGGTACGTTCAAACTTAATGAAACTATAGGTATGTTTGAAAATAAAATTAATTGGATAGGTAATGAAATTAAAATATATTTTGATAACCTAGACGTAAAATATAATAAATATTTTACGGACTCTTTAAAAAAAATCATACAAGATAAAAAATATTTAGACAAAAAATTAAAGGAGTATATATACTCTAATATCATAATGGAAGAGTATAAAAATTTTATTACTAAAAAAGATTTCATTAGTAAAATAATACTAGAATCAATAAATATATATAAAGATTATATTGAATTTTGTTTTGATGATGGAGAAATATTTGGTGGTCATCTAATAACAATTAATGCTGATAACAATTATAATTTTAAAGAAGTTTATATATCAGGATAATTAAAATAAATATTTGGAGGATAAATAATATGAAAAATAAAATTTTATTATCTTTGCTTATTTTATCTTTATGTTCATTCTATATACAAGGAGCTCAAAAAGATGATATTAAAAATCAAAAATATATTTTGCCCGAGTGTAGATTTTTATTTAGCGAAGATGGTGGTAAAAGTCATGGGGATAGTACAAAAGAATATAAAGTTGGAAAAAGCGTGTATCTGAAATTATATGTGACAGTAGATTGGAAAAAAAGATGGTATCAGCATATTCCATTTCTCAGCGGAGAAAGGGCAGATAGGTCTATAAGAGCTGAATTAATAATACCAAAATCAACTATAGTAGAGGCAAAATATCTTGATGGTAATGCAATTCCATCAGTGGTGGATAATATAAATAATGCATTAAAATGCCAATTAATTATTAGTGTACCACATTCTATAAAAAAACCAGTTACAAATGAATTCAATATTGAATTTAAACCTATTGAAGAAGGATATATACATATGGATTTAATATTTGATGATAATGTATCTGATGTACATGATAAAAGAATAACTTTAAAATTTGTTGAATAATTTTTATTAAGAGGAAGAAGATGAAAGAAAAAATTATAAACAATATACTGGCTTGGACTATTATAATTATAATTATGAACTTGCTTATTTCTTTTGTATTTGTGTCGCCTTATATAGATTATAAATCTGAGCAATATGCATATTCAAGTTTTTATGATAATTTTCAATTGGATTTTAATATTCCAAGCCCGTCAAGAGATCAAATTAATGAGTTTAGAAGATTAAATTTTATAGAAAAAGTTATACCTTACTATTATGTGGGATTGGATGTTAATTATTCAGGAAATAAAAGAGATTCAAATATACTATTTTTTGAAAATATGGAAGATTTGAAATATATTTTTAGCGATAATATGGAAATATATAAAGGAATCGAATCTCAAAATGCTATATTTGCCGATTATTATTTAGCTAGGGATTTAAGTATGGATATTAACGGATTGGCTGATATAAATATTAACGGTAAAAAAATAGAACTTTCTATAGGAGGAATATATAAAGAAAATTTAATATATTCAGATGGCGTTTCAGGATGTATATGGAATCCTAGCTATGTAGGAAATAGATATATACCTTATTCCGGAGCTTTTATTAAGGCTAAAGATATAGCGGCATGTGAAAATTATTTGAAAAATTATAAATCTTTGGGTAGATTAAGAGACAGAAGCGAATTCCAAACAGATGAAGCGTATAATATACATAGTAATGCTATAATGTCATGGGATTATAATAATGAGATTACAGATTTTAATATAAAAGCTAGAAACGATATTAATATGCTTGAAAGCAATTATTTGTCTGTTTTTGTTAGATGCTCTTTTGGAACAGTTATATTATTTTTGGCATTTGTGCTTTTGAATAATTTCTTGTTCTTAAAAAATAAAAATAATATAGAAGATATATTGATGAAAGGAGCAGATATAAGAGAGGTAAAAAGTTTTTATACCAAGATATTTTTATTAACTTTTATAGTATCTATAATAATAAGTGCAGTATGCGGAAATATATTGTCTAATAATACGGCGTATTATGTTGCTAAAGATAATATTTTTATAGAATCTCATATTACTGGAATAGCAAGTATATTCGCTATTATTATATCTTATATATCTAATACTAAAAGCATATCTAAAATATTGAAAATTGTAAAAATAAAAAATAAGAAAAGATAAGAATGATAATTAAAAAAATTATATTAATATTATCTATTATAGTTATAGTACTTTCATGCTATATATCTTCATACATTGAAAAACGTTACAGACAGGTAGAATTTGGTATAAACAATAATTATCTGTATATAGTTCTATCCGATAGCATGTATAAATATAATACTTACTTATATTATGCTAATAAAACTTATTTTGCTGTAAATAATGAAAAAATAATTGCATTCATT
Source organism: uncultured Brachyspira sp. (assembly GCF_944393015.1). GTDB lineage: Bacteria > Spirochaetota > Brachyspiria > Brachyspirales > Brachyspiraceae > Brachyspira. The sequence continues at coordinate 47,822 of NZ_CALXYQ010000009.1, read as the reverse complement.
CTAATGGAAACGCAATCTCAATATAATGATGAGGCCATAATATATACCAATAATATAGTTGAAGGACAATATGATATTTTGACTTGTAAAGAGGTTGCAATATCAAAAAACTTATCTGATAGTCTAAAATTAAAAATAGCAAATTCCATATATTTTAATAATGAATCTACAGGTAAGTTTGAAGAATATAAAATAAAATATATTTTTAAGGATGCTTACGGTATATATAAAACTGATGTAAATAATCATTATGGTATTATTTTAATGGGGTTTAATAAAGAATATGCAAATAATATAAATACGCAAAAGATTATTTCAATATCTAATATAGACACTATTCTAAATAAAATACCTATAGAAGAAATATACATAAAAGATATTAATTACTATTATTTTCCTAAATATATATTAGTATTAATGGTTTTCTTAATTGTATCATATTCTTTGCTTTATATATCTTTATTTAGATATTATAGAAAATTTAAATATGAAGATATGATAATATACGGTTGTTCTAAAAGAATAATAAAACTTAATATTGTAAAAGATTTTGCAGCTTTTTATTTTATATCAATTACAATAATATTAATATTTGCGTCATTAACTAATATAATACTCAATAGCTATGCTAGCCTATTTTCTATAATTATATTATTGCCAATATTATTAATACCTATTATTATAATATCGTTTTGTTACGGAATTATTCTAAATAAAAAATAAAATAGGATTTATAAATGAAAAATAAAATTTTAGAAATAAAAAATTTAAATTTATTTTATAAAAAATCTCAAATATTAAAAGATGTAAGTTTTGATATTTATGAAGGAGAATTAATAATGCTTTCTGGTCATAATGGAAGCGGAAAATCTTCTATAATATCTTCAATTATGCATGATTTTAAAGAATATCCAAGCAATATATCGGGTGAAATTATTTATGATAATAAGAATTTGCTTAAAGAAAAAGATATACAATACTTTAGAAGCGTAGTAGGATATATGAAACAGGCAGATACTTTTTCAGAGAATACATGTTTAAAACAAATAATGATGAGCGTTAAATATGCAAAGGCTGATATAAATAAGTCCGAAATTATTGATATGTTTAAAGAATACGGTTTGGAAGATTATATTAATAAAAATCCGAATAATTTAAGCGGAGGGCAAAAAAAGATAGTTTCCATATTATCAACTATAGTAAGAGCAAATACGAGTAAAATATTTATTATAGATGAGCCTATTAACAATTTAGATTTTAATAATTCATGTTTAGTTAGTAATATAATAACAAAAATACATAAAAGATTTAATAAGCTTTCTATGTTAATAGTAAGCCATTGTCATATATTTCCTATGATAGATAGAGTTATAGAAATATCAAACGGAGTTATAAATAACTCAAATAGAAAATATAATTGTCATAATTGTTTCGGAGAAATTGATAGCAATGGATTATATAAAATACAAAGTTAATAATTTATATAATAATCTTTCAGTAGAATTTGATATTCTAAAAAATGATAAAGAAGCTATACCAATGGCTAAGTACATGAAAAACAATTTTGAGTTTTTAGGTATTCATTCAAAAGAGAGAAAAGAAGCTCAGAAAAAAGTATTTAAAACTATTCCAAAAAATGAAAAAGAGTTTATTGATTTTTATTTTACAGATAAATGCTATGAGAATAAATACAGAGAATTTCAATATTCTGCTTTAGACTACTTAAATTCAAAAAAGAAATATTTAAATAAAACTCATATAGAAAAATTAAAAGAATATGCTTTTACAAAATCTTGGTGGGATAGCATAGATTGTTTGGACAGGATAATTGGAGCAATTGCTTTAAGAGATGAGTCTGTCAATAATATACTTTTAGAATGGTCTTTATCTGATAATATTTGGCTTAGGCGAATAGCTATAGATCATCAGCTTTTAAGAAAAGATAAAACGAATACTGAATTATTAGAAAAAATAATCATAAATAATCTAAACAACAAAGAGTTTTTTATAAACAAAGCAATAGGCTGGTCTTTAAGGGATTATAGTAAAACTAATCCTGATTGGGTTCGTGATTTTATAGAGAGGCACAAGAAAAACTTGGCTAATCTAAGCATCAAAGAAGCAAGCAAGTATATTTAATTTATTATTGTTGCTCGTTTATCACTTTAAAACTCATAATTATAAATTTCAGTACCCATCCAAGTTTTGATTAGATTTAAAAATTATTTAACGCACGGTAAACTAAATTCTTAATATAATAAAATTTAAATTGCCAATAAAGCTATATTTATAGCTTTACTCTGCGTGCGGTGAATGCACTATAATTTTAAATATAACTTGGGTGGGTTGTTAGAAATTCTGTTTATACTTCAAAGAAATAAAAAATCATAATTGCAAATTAAAGTAATAAGTCTAAAGGGTGGGCAAATGTAAATAAGTTTTAAAACTTTATTTACATACCCCGCCCTTCTAAATTTACTGCTTTATTTTGAATTCTAATATTAATTATATTTATAGCTTAATTATGATTTGTTAGCACCCGCCCAAATGTTGATTAGATTTAAAATTTATTTAACGCACGGTAAAAAAAAAATTAACAATATGATAAATTTAAATTTCAAATGAATCTATATATTTAGTTTTATTCTGCGTGCGGTGAATGCATTATAAATTTAAAAAAATCTTGGGTGGGCGTTAACAATTTCTTTTAAACATCAAAGAAATAAAAAGTCATAATTTCAAATAAAAATAATAAGCATAGAGGGTAGGATTTTTAATAATATTAACTTGAAAATACTAAAAAACGAAATATAATTATTTTTATAATAAAAAATTATTTGAGGTAAAATATGTCATCATCAGAAAAATATTATAAAGAAGGTATTAATTATCATAAAGATAGAAAATACAAAGAAGCTATAGAATCTTTTGATAAAGCAATAGAGTTAGACCCTAATTATAGTAATGCTTATTATAACAGAGGAGTATCTAAGGAAAATTTAGGACAGTATAAAGAAGCTATAAAAGACTATGACAAATCAATAGAGTTAGACACTAATAATAGTGATGCTTATAATAATAGAGGAATTGCTAAATATAATCTAGGACAGTATAAAGAAGCTATAAAAGACTATGATAAAGCAATAGAGTTAGACACTAATGATAGTGATGCTTATAATAACAGAGGAATTGCTAAAAAAAATTTAGGACTGTATGAAGAAGCTATAAAAGACTATAACAAAGCAATAGAGTTAGACACTAATGATAGTGATGCTTATAATAACAGAGGAATTGCTAAAAAAAATTTAGGACTGTATGAAGAAGCTATAAAAGACTATGATAAAGCAATAGAGTTAGACACTAATGATAGTAATGCTTATAATAACAGGGGACTTGCTAAAGGAAGTTTAGGACAATATAAAGAAGCTATTAAAGATTTTGATAAATCTATAGAGTTAAACCCTAGTTATAGCGATGTTTATAATAACAGAGGAGTATCTAAAGAAAATTTAGGACAGTATAAAGATGCATTAAAAGATTATAAAAAGGCTTTGGAATTAGATTCTAATAATAACATAGCTAAAAATAATATAAAAAATCTTCAAAATAAATATGGTTTGAAATGACTTTACGCACGGTAAACAAAATTAACAATACGATAAAATTTAAATTTCAAATAAATCTATATATTTAGCTTTATTCTCCGTGCGGTGAATGCACTATAAATTTAAAAAAATCTTGGGTGGGCGTTAACAATTTCTTTTAAACACCAAAGAAATAAAAAATCATAATTGTAAATTGTATCAATAAAGATAAAGGGTGGGCAAATGTAAATAAGTTTTAAAACTTTATTTACATCCCCCCTTAAAGTTTATTGCTTTATTTTGAATTCTAATATTAATTATATTTATAGCTTAATTATGATTTGTTAGCACCCGCCCAAGCGGTAATTAAATTTTTTGCTTACTTAACTCACGATGAACTAAATTAAAATATAATAAGATTTTGAATTTATTTATAATAGTATTTTTATATTTGTAAAAATAGCAGATTATAACATGATTTTAAAATGTATTTTTAATTATAAAATGTGCTTTTGCAACTTTTTCCACTGGAAAAGTTGATAAAAAATAATTTTTCAAATTTATTTAAAAGCCCGCCCTTTAAAGTTTATTGCTTTATTTTGAATTCTAATATTAATTATATTTATAGCTTAATTATGATTTGTTAGCACCCACCCAAGCTTTATTTAAATTTTTTGCTTTACTCAACGCACGATTAATATTTAATTTTTTATTATCAAAATTCGATTATTAATTAATGTATATTTATAATCCTATTCTGAATATAAAAAAGGTATAATCAATAATGAAATATTTTGAAAAAAAAGAAGGCAATATATTTTTTATTCCATTGTTTTTACCAAATGATATAAAAGATAATATTAAAAGCTATTCAAAAACAAATTTTACTTCTGAAGAAAATTACGCTTTTGGAAGACTAATTGAAATTGATAAATCTGGAGGTGATTTAATCGAAATATTTAATTATACAGGTAATATTCCTAATGATAAAGATGATATAATTAAATCAGGACTTATGTTTGAGCCGCTGCATATATCAATGGCATTCACTAAAAAAAGATGGAGATTCATTTTTGAAGAATTGAATTATGATAGAGAAAGAGATTCCAATTATTCAAAAATAACTTTTTTATTAGGTGATGAATATGATCCGAAATTGCGTATAGGCGGTAAAATAAAAACAATAAAAAAATATGATACGAATAAATATAATGAGTGGATTGTTTATACTCCTACAGATATAGAGACAATGATAAAAGAGCGTATAAGCAGTAATAAATAAAATCAAGTTTGCTGGTGTAACATTGCCGTAATATTACAATCAGTACAGATTTCTATAAATAAAGTACCTTCAGCCATAGATTCAACAGTATGCCATTGAATTTGCATTAAGTATTTCATTTTCTTTCCGCAGATTGGGCATTTCATATATTCCCAGTCCTGAACCCAATTAGCAAATCCTCCTATTGTATTTAAAGTATCATCGAATGCACCATAAAACAAAGGAACTTCATTTTTTGAAAGTATATAATTATTATTATGCATTGAATTTAATTCTTCTTCCTCTATATAATTTTCTTCAGAAGCATAATAGTTTTCTGACTCTTTATCGAGAGGAAGTATCTCGCTTCCTCCTTTTAAGTCATACTTTGAATAAGTTATATTGTATGTTACGCAATTAGGACAGCATGAAGCTTTTATTATTCCATCAACACCTATAAATTTAAGTTTTTCATCTCTTCCGTCAATAATAGCCATATCAATATTTCTGCATCCGCATTCAGGACAATTATCATCTCTTAATGAAGCTATTTTAATAGGGCTTTGTTCTTTTTCTTCTTTGCTTTGGGCTTTATCTAAATAATAGCATTTATCGAAATTAAGTATTTGTCTTTTTTTGTCTTTATCAAAAGTCCATCCTGCACATTCAGCATAAACTGAAGGATCAACATAAAGTTGCTTTCTCCATTCTCTTGGATTCATTTCAAAATCATACAAACAGTCAAGGGCAACATCATCTCCCTGCATAGCTAAACATGATAATAAATTAGCTCCTTCAGAATAATCTTTAGTTGCTCTTATTCTTTTTATAAGTTCATCTCTTATTTCTTCGCTTGCCTTATAATAAAATACTTCAGGATAATAAATTTTTTTCTTTAATGCTTTTTTGGCTATATCTTTTAAATCTATATTTCTATATGCAATCAAATCATAAATGTAAATGCCATTTAATAATTCTTTATCAACATTTTTTTCTTTTAAATCTTTTACATATTTATTGATAATCTCTTTTATTTCATCATCAGTTAAAGCAAGAGTTTTATTTCTTTCTTCTTCTGCCTTACATTTAAAGCATAAACCTTTATAACCCAATTCTACACCGCATTTATCACATTTATGTTCAAGCATAGTTTTACCTCTTTTAAAATAAAGCTGACTAATTTTATAACAATTCATTTTTATAATAGTTAAACTCTACGCACGGTGAACAAAATTTTTAATATAATAATATTTTAATTGCAAATAAATCTGTATATATAGCTTTACTCTGCGTGCGGTGAATGCACTATAAATTTAAATACAACTTGGGTGGGTTGTTAGAAATTTTGTTTATACTTCAAAGAAATAAAAAGTCATAATTGCAAATTAAAGTAATAAGCCTAGAGGGTGGGCAAATGTAATTAAATTTTTAAACTTAAATATTAAAATTCACTGCTTCATTTTTAATTTTTATAGATAATTAGAAATTTTAGCACTAGATCAAATATTTATTAAATTTAAGAATGATTTATAAAATTTTATATTATAAAAAATTAGCACTTTTGCAACTTTGACGAAGTCCGGGAAAAGTTGATAAAAAATAAGTTTTCAAATTTATTTTAAATCCCACCCTTTAAAATTCATTGCTTTATTTTTAATTTTAATATTGATTGTCTTTATAGCTTAATTAGAATTTGTTAGCACCCGCCCAAGCTTTATTTAAATTTTTTGCTTTACTCAACGCACGATTAACTAAATTTGTAATATAATAAAATTTGAAATAAAAATAAAACTATATTTATAACTTTGCTCTGCGTGCGTTTAAAAAATAATAAATTTAATTTTTATATATGATTTTCAAAACTACATAAAGAATAAATTTTTTTTATTTTTCTTCTAAAAAATTTTGTATTTTTAAAAAATTTTTTTATATTTAATCTTGTAGAAATACAATAAAAGTAAATTGTGGAGAAATTTATGAAAAGAGGATTAATGTTCAAGTTTTTGAGTATTTTTTCTGTATTTCTTTTTGCAGCATTTTTAGCAATATTATTTATATACAAGCCAATATATAAATCAAAATTTTTAAAGGAAAAATACTTTCAAACTCTAAACTCAAAAAATGAAACAGAAGCTTATGTAAAGGAAATAAAAAACACAGTTAATTTGATAGTTAATAATTTGGAAGCTAATCCAGATTTAGAAACATTCGGAAATTTTATAACCAATGTTCAAAAAACAGGATCAGGTTATTTAAACATGTATTTTGGTGATACAGTACCATATTCAGAAGGGGGAATATATATAAATACTTTAGAAGAATATCCGCGTACATATAATCAAATTTCAAGACCATGGTATAAAGATGCCGTAGCTACAAATGATATAGCAATAAGCGATCCATATATAGACTTTGCTGTTAATGAACTTACAGTTACATTTAGTAAGGCTATATACACAAATGGAAAATTAAAAGGAGTATTTGCTATAGACTTTGCTGATATGAATAGCATCATGAAAGATATAAAAGAAAATTTTGATGAAAGTTTTTATATAGTATCGCCTAACGGAATATATATGACTCATGAAAATAGCGATTATGTTTTAGAGGAAAATAAGAATTTATTTACAGATCCTCTTTTTAGTTCTTTCAAAGGCAATCTAATATCGCATATAGGAGAAGTGAAAATTGTAGGCAATCAATGGTATGCTGTACAAAAAACGGATAATGCTCCATGGATATTAATATTCAAAGGAGATGCCAGCGAATTAAATAATCAATTTATGATTTTAATGCTTGTGGTATTTGTTGTGATGGTTATTCTTTTATTCCTTGAAGGATTTTTAGTTTATAAAATAGTAAAGCCATTAAAGAATACAATAAAGATTATAGACTTAATGAAAGAAGGTAATTTTAATAGCGTATTTAATAAAGAAGATTTAGCATTAAAAGATGAGTCCGGACATTTAGTTAATTCTGTTAATGATATGCAAAACAAAATATCATCTATAGTATCAGAAATAAAAATGAATATAGCTTCTATTAATAATTCAAGCGGGCAAATATCAAATGGTATAGATAATTTATCGGATAGAACATCTTCGCAGGCAGCAGCTATAGAACAAGTAAGCGGTGCTATAGAAAATTTGTTTTCTTCTATATCGGAAACATCAAAGCATACTAATGATGTAAAAGAGATGAGTAATAAAGTAGCGGATTCTACAAAGCTTGGAGTTGAGGCTGTAACACAAATTTCAAATAATATGATTGATATATCAGAGTCTAGTAAAGAGATATCGGATATAATAAAGCTTATACAGTCTATAGCATTTCAGACAAATATACTTGCTTTGAATGCAGCTGTAGAAGCGGCTAGGGCAGGGGAGCAGGGAAAAGGTTTTGCAGTTGTTGCATCAGAAATACGTTCGCTTGCTCAAAATGTTAATGATGCTGCCGGAAAAATTACTACTATTATAGAAAATACTGTTGCTAAAATAGAAACCGGAGATGAATCTGTTAAACATTCTTTAGAAATACTTTTAAATATAGAGTCTTCTGCAAATGAAGTTTCAGAAGTTTTAACTAATCTCTATAATGCTGTTTCAGAAGAGGAAGGAAGCGTAAAAGAAATTGCACTTGCCATGAATGAATTAAATAATATCACTCAGGAAAATGCTAATCTAGTACATAACAGTGCTATTTTGGGAAGAGAAGTTTCTAATAATACAGAAAGCGTTTATTCGGAATTAGAATATTTTAAATTACATAAAATAGGATAAAGCAAAACAAATAATCATATAGTGCATATAAGAAATGCATTATATGATTATAATATACCTAAACAACTATAACAACTATATTTGTCAATTTTTGCTTTTTTATGAATATAAACTATTATTTTTTATAATATCAAATATTATCTAATATTAGTAAATATGTTTTATCTGTAATATAGCTTATTAATTTTTGTACAATAATGAGTAATCAGCCGCACGTATAGTTAGCTATCCATAATAATTTGCAGTACCGTGCGGAAAGCCACTATGGCGAATAGTTGACAAACTTAAAAATTTTTAGTATATACTAGTGCTGTCATCATCATCCATATTTCTTCTATGATCTTTATTATCTCTATCGTCCATATTAAGACTTAATATTCTAAGTCCTTCAGTACCAAGTACGGATTTTAATGCTATTAAAAATGCTGTATCTCTGCTTGATGCTATATTACTTTTATATAGTTTCATAGCATATCTAGCCATATTAATACCATCTCTTACAGAAAAAGAAGCATTATTAATATGTGATTTTTGTAAGAATCCTACAGTGATTTTTAATATCTCATCATCAGCGAAAGGAAGATTCATTTTCAATATATCATACTCTTCTTTAACATCAGGAAATGGAAGTTCTATTGTAGGCTGTAAACGTGAGTGAATATATTCAGGAAGCTCAAAAGTGCTGGCATCATCATTCATAGTAACTATTACTCTGAAATCAGGATGAGCTTTAATTTTTATTCCAGCTATTACGCTTTCTACATATCTTCTGTCATCAAGAAGCGGAGCAAGCGAAGCCCAAGTCTTCTCACTCATTCTGTTTCCTTCATCAAGTATTGCTACACCGCCTTTTATCATAGCAGTAACCAAACTAGAAGCATGATAACTTATTTTATTGTTTTCAGATATTACAGGAATAATTATTAAGTCTTCCGGTCTTGTATCTACAGTGCATTGAAAAATATAAACATCTCTATTAAGAAGCTCTTTTCCTACATAATATGAAAGAGTAGTTTTTCCAGCCCCTGGTTTTCCTACGATTCTAGGGTTTAGAGGTATATCGTCTTCTGAAATTAAATGCCAAGAAGCCATTATCTGTCTTACTAAATCATTCTGTCCTGTCCATTTTATATTCAAATTATCCGGATGTGATAATGTAAGTTCAACATTTTCTATTTGCACTTTTTCCATATTTAAGCCTTTTTTAAGAAATTTATATTTGATCAATGATATTATTAATTTTATAAAAAGTCAATTATTTATAATAATTTTGATGATTTGTATTGATTTATTGGCATTAATTTATATATTAACAATTATAATATTATAGTAAAAAATTAAGGGTGTGTATATATGTTTAAGAAGTCTTTGTATGTATTTATTCTTATTATGTTATTTATTTCATGTAAGAATAATAATCAAAATAGTTCATCAGAAAAAAATCAAAATGGTTCTGAAATACAAGAGTCTAAATTCTATTTGCTTGAAGGAAACATATCTGGAGAAAAAGCCGATATGTATCTTTATGTAAATGAAAAAGATAAAAAAGTAAGCGGTTATTATTATACGAAAAATAAAAAATCAGTAATTACAGGTAGTATTAATAATAAGAAATTGAATTTACAAGAAGTTGATGAAAACAATAATATGCATGCTTCTATAGTTGGTAATTTAAGCGATGATATAGTATTGAGTGCTGAAATAAGATATGAAGAATCAGAGGAAGTTAAAGATATGGAGTTTTCATTAAATAGAAATCTCCCTGTATATTATGCTGATATAGTTGATTATTATAAAAATGAAAGCATAAGTAATTCTATATTCTCTTATCATAGAACTTTATTTTTATTTAGTAAAAGCGGTGATATGAATTCTGTTGATATGGAATCATCTATTAATTATGTTGAAGAAGAATGTGATAATTATTATAATGAGTGGAAAGCACTTTTATATGTAGGTGCTAGTAATACCACTTATGAAATAGATAATACAATTAATGTGGGTTATATAGATAATAAAATAATAGCACTTGATAATTATTCATCTATGTATACTGGCGGAGATCATATTGAAAAAGCTAATATTCAAGAAGTATTTTCATTAGAAAGTTCTAACCTTATTACTATAAGGGATTTAATATCAGACTTCAATAATGCTGATCTAATATCATTAATGAGAGATAAAATATTAAAAACTGGTTCTGCCAGAGAAGACTATTATGAATTTAATTCTATAACATTGGAAAGCTCATCTTTTAGAATACTTCCTAATTCTATAAATTTTGTATGGCAGGCTAATGATATATCTCCATATACAGTAGGAATAACAGAGATAAGTTTTACATTTGAAGAATTAAAACCTTATGTAAAAGAAGATTCTCCTTTATATTATTTATTTTTATAATTTTTTTATTAAATTTAGGCTTAAATTGATAAAAAAATTTGTTTAACTATTAGCATAAAGACAATAAATTAATAGGAGTTTTTATATGTCAGGAAATGCTAATATTATAGTAATAGAAGGAAGATTAACAAAAGATCCAACTTATATGAAAACTAAAAATGGAAGATCTCTATGCAAATTTTCTATAGCTAATAACAAATTCTATTATACAAACGGAACTTTGCAAAAGGAAGTATATTTCTTTGATTTAGTTACTTGGGGATATAATGCTGATAAGGCCGCAGTTAGTTTATTTAAAGGAAGACATGTACTTGTAAGCGGAGAATTAAGACAAAATATTTATACTGCAAAAGACGGTACTAAAAAAAATGATATTTACATACTAGCATTGGATATAAAAAATTTAGACAAGAAATCTATAGGAAATACTTCTTATACAAAAACTGCCAATAATCAAATAGTATCAGATTTTATAGAAGAGAATCTAGAGGAAGTATTTTAGAGTCTTTTATAGTATTTAAAATTTCATCGCAGATTGATTTTTGATCTCTGGATGCATCTATATGATGTATGTATGCGGCATTAAAAGATGAAAATATTTTATCAACCTCTTCTAAATAATGCTTGTTTTCAAATCTATCTACGAATCCTCTTTTTTCCATGATTCTGTTTAAAGCAGTTTCTATATTAAGATGTAATATAAATACTAAATCAGCTTCTAATATAAAATCTTTATGCATATTGTATATATATTCTTTATCAATTCCTTTAGCACCTTGATATGCTATAGATGAATACATATACCTATCTAATACTATTACATATCCGTCATTAATAGCAGGTCTTATCATATGTTTTATATGTTCTTTTCTATCGGCTATAAATAATGATAATTCCTCTTCAGGTTTTAAATCTTTAGAGAGCATACTTTCTCTTAATTTAGAACCATAATAGGCGTGAGTCGGTTCAAAAGTATATATTGATTTTATTCCAAGACTATTCAAAGCATCAGTGAGCATCATGCCAATGCTTGATTTTCCTGAACCGTCAATACCTTCTAATACTATTAATTTTCCTTTCATATTATTTTTTCCTAAATTATATTTACACCCTACCCGTATTATAAATATAACAATTATTAAAAATAAATCAAATTATTTAATAAAAATTGTTATATCATTTTGAAAAATGTTTGTCCGATTTCGGTTAATTTGAAAAACGGTCAAAATTTTTATGTTATTGATAAAAAATATTTATTTGTTATTTAAAATATTTATCCTAGTTTAGAATAATTTTTATTTTATTATTGCTAAAAAATTGTTTCTTACAATGATGATAAATCAATTTTACATATATCTACAATTTTTTATTATTATATTAATCTCCAATAAATTAGTCAACAAATTGACCAATCACTATATTTTAATTATATGTAATTATCTTATTTTAAGCGTAGCTATACCAATGAGAGCCATTATTATTCCTATAATATAGAATCTAAATACCACCTGAGTTTCTTTCCAACCCGATTTCTCAAAATGGTGATGTAGTGGAGCCATTTTGAATATACGTTTTTTATTAAAGAATTTATAAGAAAATACTTGTAAAACTACACTTAAAGCCTCTGCCACATAAACAGCACCTATTATAACAAGAAGTAATTCATGTTTTATGAATAAGGCTATAATACCCAAAACTCCGCCTAAAGATAAACTTCCAACGTCCCCCATAAATACCTGAGCAGGATGAGCATTAAACCATAAGAATCCTAAACCTGCACCTATTAAAGCGCCTACAAAAACAGTAACCTCTCCTGCATCTGATATAAAAGGTATTTTTAAGTAAGTTGCTATTAATGAGTTTCCTGATACATAAGAAAGAACGGCCAAAGCCATAGACATTATTATTAAAAGTCCTATAGCAAGTCCGTCAAGTCCGTCAGTTAAATTTACAGCATTACTCATACTTACTACAACAAATGTAGCAAATGGTATATACAAAATTTTTAAGTCTATATATATTGTACTTGCAAATGGAAGGAATATTGTTGAAGAAGGAACTTGTGCAACTTTTACAGCTTCCAATACTCCTATGCCTTGATTGAGTTCAAATGTCATTAAGAATGTTGATTTATCAAAATAGTATAAGTAAACACCTATTATTATTCCTACAAAAGTTTGAAAAAATATTTTATATTTACCCGGAAGCCCTTTTGAATTTTTATATTTTATTTTTAGGAAATCATCTAAGAATCCAGCTATTGAAAGTATTACTAATGATACAGTTAGAAGTATTATTTTTAAATTATCTAATTCAGCCCATAACAGCACACTAATCAATATGCTTCCTACTATAAATATACCGCCCATAGTAGGTGTACCTGTTTTTACTAAATGTGTTTCAGGGCCGTCATCTCTTACTACTTGTCCGAAATTTAATTTTCTTAATTTCTCTATGATATTAGGTGCAAATAAAAGTACTAATATCAATGCAGTAGCTACAGCACCTGCAGTTCTGAATGTAATATATCTAAATAGGTTAAAACCAAAAAATGATTCTCTTAGTGGGTAAAAAATTTGATACAACATGTTTATTTACAACCTTTATATAATTGAAAAAGTTAAATGTTTATTGTAAATATACTATTATACATATATTGTTTTGTCAATTAAAAATATTATGTTAATTAATTATTTTTTTAAAAATTATAATAAAAAATTATTATATAAATATAATTGAATGATTTTATGCAAATATAAGGCAGTGCATATTTCTATACACTGCCGTAAAATTGGGGTAAAAATTAGTTTGATTTATTATTATGAGATTTTTTCAAAGTTACTTTTTGGCTCACCGCATATAGGACATTTCCAATCGCTTGGTAAATCCTCAAAAGGTATATCGCCGTTATATATATGATTACAAGTTCTGCATTTATAAACAGCAGATGATTTATTTTTATTAGGCTCTACTTTTACGAAATTCTTTTTAGGTTCTCCGCATATAGGGCATACCCAATCTTCTGGTAAATCCTCAAAAGGTGTATCGCCTTTATATTCAAATCCGCAAGTTTTACATTTATAAACAGCTTTATTACTATTGCTATCTTCTTTCTTATAAGCATTAGCAGTGGAAGCATTAGGAGGAGTAGTGCCTTTAACAACATTATGATAATAAGCATAAGTCATAGAAGGAGTATTATTATCAAATATATCAGCATCTAGAAGCTCTCCTATAAATATAGTATGAGTATATACTTCAAAACTATTCACTACTTTACATACTAAATATGCATTTGCTGCTTTAATTACAGGCAAACCTTCTTTCATTTCATAAGAAACATTTTCAAATTTATTATTATCTCTTGAACTTCTAAATCCAAACCCTCCTATTAATGTAGGATCGCTTTTTTCTGAAAGTATAGATAAAGCAAATTTACCATGTTTCTTTATACATTCATTAGTATAATTATTTCTATTAACACTAATCATAATAGTTGTAGGTGTAGCTGTTATTTGAGTAGAAGTATTTATAGTACAGCCTACAGGTTTATCATTATCCATAGTTGTTAAAATATACATTCCATAAGAAAGTTTAGTTAAAGCAAAATCGTTCATATACTCTGTCCTTATTGATAATAATTACTAATTATATAACTATTTTATAAAAAATCAATACTAAATAATAATTTTAAATAAAAAAATTTATTGTTGCTAGTGATAAATGAGCCAATAGTAGCTGACAACTGAAGTTATCATCTGCTCATTTATCGCTTTAAAGTTGCTAGCGATAAACTTTTTATTATATATAAAAAATCTCGCTTTAAAACCTTTATAATATAAAGTGTGATAGATGCTATATTTTTTTATTTTAAAAAAGCTGATAAACAAAGTTATAAGATGCTCATTTATGCTAGCAATAATGAAAAAAAAATCAGACTGCCATTTATAATAACAATCTGATTTTATTTTTTATTATCTATATATCTTATTAATCAATTACTTTATCTATGAAATATTCTCTATCTTGTAAATTGAATCTTTGATATTTAATTGAAGAGTTCAAATTAGCTGCTTTCTTTATAGTAAGTTCTTCAACATTTGCTTTATCAGCAATTACTGCTACCCAATTTTGTCCTTGATTTTCAGAATTATTTATTACAACAGAAAGTTCTGTTTGTCCTAATTGTCTTGTTTCTAATCTACCGCCGGTTGTTATTTGAGGATTATCAGCAGTGCTATAAACTACTAATGACTTAGGCAATAATGGTATTTTTCCATTTATATTAAATTTTGGATCAGTTGGATCTATAGCAGATAGCTTTAGTCCTGGAACAGCTCCATTATTTATATCTGCTATCCAATCAAGCAATACAGTATCCATATCATTTGCAAAACCATGTTTTGATAAAACATTCATAAGTCTTTGTTCGCTTGTTGGTGCAGAAGGAGAATGTGCTATTTCTTTATAAATTTCCTGCTTTCCGCCTGTTTTACTATCAAGCCATTTCATAAACATTGATGAAGAAGCGTAACTCATCAATATATTTCCATCTCCTCCAACTGGAACTATTCCTGAAGTACTTCTATATGCTAAATCCCAAGTGTAAAAAGAATAATAATGAGATGTGTTAAAAATATATTCTCTTTCTTTAGCAATAGGTTCTGAAAATATAAGAGAAGTAGATTCTGAAAGTGCTTCATTAAGCCATATATCCATTGATTTGCCTTGCATTAGATTGTTATAAGCGTTAATTAAATGCTGTAATTCATGCATCATAATACCCAATGTCATATCAGAAACAGGAAGATTAACATGTAAATATTCTCCAGGTGCTCCGTTCTTACCATTCATTAAATCAGATGGCTGAAAATATCCTCCCAGTCCTGATGTAGTTACATTTGTATTAAGATCAGCCATTAAAAATATTACTTTTCCATTTCCGTCAATATCAGGAAATTGTCCATATATTTCTATTTCTCTAGGCAGGTAATTTTCAAATTTTCTTAAAAAAGATATTATACCAGCTTTTGTGATGCCTTTATCAATCTGACTTTCTTCTACATAGATAATTGCATTTGCTGATTCAGCTATCTTTTTAAATGCTCCTTCTTTAGCTATCATACTTTGATCTTTGTTATCCTTTATATTATAAGTATATGTTTTTATTATAGTGTTATTAGGATCATAATATGTTATATCACTTACAGAAGGTGCTGTAACTTTATTACCGCATGAAATAATAAACATAAAAATAATGAATAAAAATATATGACTTTTCTTCATAAGCTATTCCTTATAATTTTTGATTTAAGTAAATAATAATATTATTTGCTTAATAGTAAATTTTTTTACTTATTATTACAATATGAAGTTATCAAATATTTTGTAAAAATCAAATTAATTTTTTATTAATATTGAATAAATTTAGAATAGATGTTATTGTATTTTTTATAATAAAATTATTAGAGGTAAAAAATGAATAAAAAAGTAAAATATATTATTTTTATTATTTCTGTATTAATTTTTATTTTAGGATGTAAAAGTAATGCTACAAATCCCAGTACTTTTGAAGAATTAGGAAAATATAGAGGAACTTGGGTTGCAGATAATGTTCAGATGCTTGATCTTAATAATGATGTATGGATTACAGCAGAGGGAATCACTATTAAAATAAATAGCGATACTGATATAGTGATTGATAATATTGTTCCTATTTCAATTAGGCATTTACCTGATACAGTTGATAGTTACTATTTATATATTTCGACTGATTATGTTCCTCCTCAGTATTTATCAATCATTGCTATGCAAGGTGGACAAGTTAATGGAGCTTATTATAAACTTGAATTTACTAGTCATAATTCACTCAAAATATATATGATTCTTCAAGGTAGAGCAGGATTAAACCCTTTTAATTTAGTAATACAAAAAGCTGACTTAATAAAAAAGTAACTAATAATTTTGATGTATATACAAAATAACCTGCCCTATATATGAGCAGGTTATTTTGTTTATAAACTATTACAATCTTATTTTATTGTTTTTTGATATTTTTTTCATCTTCTTCAGTAATTACTTTATCTATGAAATACATAATTAATAAAACGGCATAATAATATAATAAATTATTTTTTCTTATTAGTAAGTGCAAGTATTAGTATATGCACAACTGATTTATCTACTTCAGGTATTCTTAAAGCCTGTGATATATTATAAGGCTTATACTGTTTCAATTTATTAATAGCATCAATTTTTACACTTTTTAAAGTAGAGTAGTCAAAATCTTCAGGTATAAGCATGTTCTCGTATTTTTCTATATCTCTTATTTCATTTAAATATCTTGCAATATAGCCTTCATACTTAATAGCGATTTCGGCATTCTCCAAAACATTTTTATTATAATCGCCGTCTATCAAATGTTTAAGCATGTCAATACCGCACTCTGGGCGCTTTATTATAGAAGCTAAACTCATAGTTCTATATTCTTTAGCTTCTTTTGTGAATCCTAAATCTTCTGTTTCTTTTTGAGTGAGCGTGCGTTTATTTAAATATTCCACAAGTATTTGAGTTTTTTGTTTTTTATCTCTTACCTTTTCAAGTCTTTCTTTGCTTGCAAGCCCTATATTATAAGAAAGTTCTGTTAATCTTTCATCTGCATTATCTTGTCTTAAAAGCATTCTATGTTCTGCCTGAGAAGTAAACATTCTATGAGGTTCTTTAGTTCCTTTAGTAGTTAAGTCATCAATTAAAACGCCTATATATCCGTCGCTTCTTTTTAATATGAATGGAGCTTCTTTTTTTATTTTTAAGCTTGCATTTATTCCTGCCATAAGTCCCTGACATGCAGCTTCTTCGTATCCGCTTGTGCCGTTAATTTGTCCTGCTAGAAATAATCCCTCAATTTTTTTAGTTTCAAGCGTAGGCTTTAATTCTATAGGGTTCACATAATCATATTCTACTGCATAGGCTGGTTTTAATATTCTTACTTCCTCAAGTCCTTTCAATGATCTTATCATTTTTATCTGAACTTCTTCCGGTAAGCTTGAAGAAAATCCGTTTATATAAACTTCATTAGTTCTGTAGCTTTCTCTCTCTAAATGGAGCTGATGTCTTGGTTTATCTGCAAATCTTACAACCTTATCCTCTATGCTTGGGCAGTATCTTGGACCTATACCAGTTATAACTCCGCTGTACATTGGGGATAAATGTATATTATCCTGAATGATTTTATGAATATTAGTATCTGTATAAGTTATATAGCAAGGTTCCTGAACTATATCAATTTTTTCATCTAAAAAAGAGAATGGTGTTATTTCATCATCGCCTTTTTGCATCTCTAATATATCAAAGTTAATAGAATAATAATCTACTCTTGCAGGCGTTCCTGTTTTTAATCTTCCAACCTCAAGCCCTAAACTTCTTAAATTATCAGAAAGTCCTATTGCAGGTAATTCTCCGATTCTGCCTGCCTGCTTTTGATATTTACCTATATGAATAAGTCCATTTAAAAATGTTCCTGTTGTGAGTATAACTGCTTGGCATTCATACTCTCTTCCTCTTTCTGTTCTGATTCCTTTAAGTACATTATTTTCTACAATTATTTCTGTTACAATATCCTGATGAAGTGATAGATTATTCTCGGCATACAATGTTTTAGCAGCTTCTTCTTTATATGCGTATTTATCAGCCTGAGCTCTTGGTGCCCATACAGCTTTGCCTTTACTTCTGTTAAGCATTCTAAACTGCATCATAGTTTTATCTATTAATATTCCCATCTCGCCGCCGAGGGCATCAATCTCTTTAACGATAGTGCCTTTGGCAACTCCTCCTATAGAAGGATTGCATGACATTTGTCCTATAGTATCCAAGTTAATAGATATAATTAGAGTTTTCATTCCTAATCTTGCTGATGAAAGTGCAGCCTCTATTCCGGCATGTCCTGCACCTACTACTATAACATTGTATTTATTATCATTCATATATAATATTCTCATTTGAAAATTAAATTTTTATTAAAAAGATAATATATTAAAAAGTTTTTATTGTCAAAGAAATATTTTTAAACTAGTATTTAAAAATTGGATTTAATAACCGCACGCAGAGTAAAGTTTTAAATATGAGTAATATTTAAATTACAATGTTAATAATAAATGAAAATTAGCTCACCGTGCGTTTAGTTAAGTTTTAAAGTTAATAAAAACTTGGGCGGGTGCTTTAATTTCTAATTCGGCTTTAAAGATAATTAAAACCAAAATTCAAAATATAGCAATAAATTTGAAAGGGCGGGGTATGTAATTAAAGTTAAAAAATTAATTACATTTGCCCACCCTTTAGGCTTATAACTTTTATTTGTAATTCTAATTTTCTATTTTATTTTTGTTTTCTTAGAATTTATAGCTGCCCGCCCAAAATTTATTTCATATGCATTGTTTATTTACCGCATCTATATATGATGTTAATAATTATAATTTACACTATATATAAAATGCGTTTATAATTAAAAATTATAAAGAAAAGAATAATATAGTTTTACTATATTAAAAAAGGGGCTTATAAAAAGCCCCCTCATAATTATATATACTTTTTTATATTTTTATTATTGAGCAGTATCTCCGCCAAGTGAAGGCAAGTACCAAGTTATACCAGTAGTAGTTTCAAAGTATACAGGAACTTCAGCAACAACTGCAGCAGCAGGAGTTTTTCCATATTTGCCGTTAATATCCATTTCAAAGTACCATTCTAAGTCTTGAACTGGTCTTACATACATTTCAGCATAAGCACCCCATGTTAATTTATGAGAAACAATTTCTTCTCCGCCATTATAAATAGATTTAAATTTCTTATAAGTATATTCATAACCTAAAGAAGGTTCAAAATATAAAGAAACTATATCGCTGTTTGCTGCCAAAGATAATACTGGTTTAATAGCAAGTTTATAAGGTCTTACAGAATAGTAGCCGCTTCCAGTTGACCATTCATAAGGTCTGCTACGATCATAACCACTGTTACCATTAACATTAGGGCTGAAATAACCATTGTTTATTATAGTGATATTATCATCTATTAAATCGCCTCTTAAAGCTGTAGCATAATCTATTCTAATATATGGATTAATAGTAACATTTCCTATTTGTGTATTCAAGAAATATAATCTCAACTGTAAATGCATATCTTCTGAAAGAAAATCATGACCGCCTATATTTTTGTTTTCTATTTTCCAATTTCTATAAGAAGCATATACTCTTATTTGATTGAAAGCATCTATTCCAGTCAAATATCTAACTTCCATATTATTGAATCCTATACCTGTAAACTTATATCCTAAATCTTTAGAGTAAATCTCATTTTGATCTGATACTGCTATTTGTATAGGAACTGCAAATCTTAGATTGTTATTTAAAGCATTAAGAACAAGTGTAGGAGTATGTACTTGTATAAATCTGTTTATATAAGTGAAATTGTATCCAATACCAACACCTATCATATCAGAAGTATATCCTATACCTAAAGACAATGTAGGGTTAAAAGAAAGAGATTCATTATTTTGTGCACCTCCTTCTGATGATAAAATACTGCCTAACCAGCCGTTATCAGATCTGAATCCGACAGTACCTTTAATTGTACCATTGCCTAAAACAAAACCTAATTGGTCCATTCTAGCTCTGAATTGGTTTCCATGAGTAAGAAATCCAATCCAGTCATCACCGTCTACACCATACATACCGAATGCTGAAACTGTTGTAATTAATAAAGAACCTATTACAGCAGCTAGGAACTTTACTTTTTTGCTAACTTTTTTTACCATAAAGTTATCTCCTAAATATTTTTTATACTATTACTCATTTCTGAGTATCAGCACCAAATATAGTACCGGACAAGATTGTTTTGTCCGGCATTGAAAAAAGTTTTATTAACTACAAGTATTGTAAAAAAAAAAAAAAAAAAAACAATATTAAAATATCATTTTTGCAAAAAATATATAATTTTTTGCTATAATTACAGCTTGTGTAAATGATTTTTGTTAGATTAAATATTAGTATGAAATTATAATTTTTATTGCAGCATAAAATGTCTATTGGAAGGATATACAATTTAAGTGTTAAAAATTACTTACATTTGCCCGCCCTTTAGATTTATGAGTTTTATATGCAATTTTAATTTAGTATTTTCTTTTTGCTCACTTAGAATTTATAGCTGCCCACCCAAGATTTTTTTTAATTTATAGTGTAATCACCGCACGCTAAGTGAAGTTTAAAATACAGAATATTTTTGAATTATAATGTTAATAATAAATAAAAATCAGCTCACCGTGCGTTGAATGAATTTTATAAAAAATACAAAAATAAAGGCTTCACTCTTATAAAGTAAAGCCCAATCATTTATTAATATTTTATTCTCAATTATTTTATATTTGTATTCTAATAATTATTCATCTTTATTGAATTCCAAATCTTTAAGCTCTCTTAATTTTGGAAGATCATCTAAACTATTTATACCGAAATGCATTAAGAACTTATCAGTAGTGCCGTAAGTTTGTCTTTTATCTAAATAGTCTTTTCTTCCTTTCCAAGCAATGAAACCGTCTTCCATTAAAGCCCTTAAATGATAACCGCTGTCGCTTTGTCTTATATCATCAATTTCTGCTTTAGTTAAAGGCTGTTTATATGCTATTATAGAAAGAGTTTGAAGCATTGCTTTTGATATTTTTTTCTTTCTTTTTTTATCATATATTGCTGATAAAGTACCGAATGTAGAAGGTATTATAGTCATAAGTATGGAATCTCCTACTTCAAGTATCTCTATAGCACTTTTAGCATTTCTATATCTATTATTGATATTTTCTATATGAGTTCTTATATCAGAATTTTCGCATTTGAAAAGAGTTCTTAATCTGCTTATTGGAACATTGCCTTCAACATATATAATAGCTTCCATAATCTTTTCAAGTTCTTCTTCATTTGCAAGTATAGAATCGTCTATCTCTAAACTGTTTTTAGTATTTACTGCCTGAGTATCTGCATTATTTTCAGAATTCTTTTCTGAAATTTCATTCTCCAAAAGAGCACCGTTTGTTTCAATCATTTCATCCATAATATTTATATCCCTAAAAAATAACTTCCTTTTTATTTTTTAATATAGGCAGATTATAGCATATTAAAAACTTTTTTCAATCGTTTAGACATAATTTTGTGTATATATTTTTATGGGAATATAAATTTATTTTTTAATTAATTATAGAATATATGTCTTTTAATATTTCATCATAATTTACATCTGGAAATATATCTTTTAATTCCTTTTTATTTATATCTTTTTTATGTATAGGCTTATAATTGGAGTTTTTTGAAAATTTTATTATATAATCAGTTTTTGTAATTGAAACTATATCATGAGAAGATAGTATAATAATTTTATTTTTTTTATTAGCCTCTAAATAATGAAAAAGTTTTACTTTGTTTTGAAAATCCAATGAACTGTCAGGCTCATCCAAAAGAATGATATTTGTATTTTTGCATAATGTTTTAGCTAGAAATACTAAAGCCCTTTCGCCTCCGGATAAGTTTTCAACATTTCTATTTTGTAAATGCAGTATGTTTAAAGACTCCATCACTTCTAAAGATTTTGTTCTTATTTTTTTCTCATCTGAAAATATACCGTACTCTTTATGTCCCATCATCACTACTTCAATAGCCCTAAAAGGAAAATTTACATTTAAAAATTGAGGCATAAAGGCTATATCATTAAATATTACTTCTTTTGAAAGAGTTTTATTATTGACATTTATAATTCCGCTTCTTTTTACACTGCCGTCCATTATGAGAGATTTTATAAATGTACTTTTTCCGCTTCCATTAGCTCCTAAAAGTATATATATTCCATGTTCATTTATGCTAAGCTCATCTAATTGCAGAACTTTTTTGTTTTTATATTCTAAAATCAAATCTTTACAATATATCATATAATAATCTCTTTATAAATTATTAATCATATTTACTTCTTCTAAATAAAAATACAAATAAAAATATCGCTCCGAATAATGAAGTAGCAACAGATATAGGAAGTTCGCCGGCGATTCTTCCTCCAAACAAAGGAATCTTTATTATAGACCTTATGACTAAATCACATAATAATAGAAGTATTGCACCGCCGAATGCAGAATTGATAAGCAATTTTGAAGAAGCTGAAGTTTTCCATATTATTCTTGAAAGATGTGGCACACCCAATCCCACCCAGCTTATTATTCCTGTTGCAAGTACAGACATAGACATTAATATTGAAACTACAAAAAGTAATTGAAGTCTAAAAACTCTAATATCCTTTACTTTATCATAAGCATGAAGCTCTCCTAATGTAAGAGCATCTATCTTTGATGACTGCATTAAAAAGAAAAATAGTGCTATTATAAATACAGCTAATAATATTAATGTGTATCTTATATTAGTATTTCCTAAACTGCCCATAAGCCAAAAAGTTATTTCTCTAAGTTTGCCAATTTCTGCGGCCACTTTTAATATAGAAAGACCTGAAGAAAATACTGAATTAATTACTATACCCATAAAAAGAAGTTTTAATACATATGAACTTCTGAATGAGAAAAACATTGGTATTAGTACCGCTATAAAAGTAAATAATGGTGCTATTAAAAATATAGGTAATGAGAATACTATAGCAAAAGCAGCCCCGAATGCTGAACCTGATGATATGCCTAAGAAATAAGGATCAACCAATGGATTTTGAAAACATGATTGGCATATAACTCCGCATACTCCAAGTATGGCTCCGCTTGATACCGCTAAAAGTATTCTTGGAAGCCTTACATTGAGTATTGCTATTGCTTTATTAATATCTTCTGTTTTATTAAAAAATATATTGATTATTTCTAAAGGCGAAATATCCCATGAACCTATAAATATAGATAATATAAATAATATTACTAGTATAGATGATAATATTATTAATGATTTATTCTTCATATTTTTTAATTCTTTATTTGTTCAAAAAATGGTTCTAATTTATGAAGCACAATAAGTTTATCAGTTTTTTTTATACCAAATATATCTGACATGTAATTATCATATACTTCTCTAATATTAACATTTTCAGGCATATAATATATATAGCTGAATAAAAGAAGCTGTACTGGAAGTAATAATTTAGGATCTGACCACCATAAAACCTGTCCCATACTATATACTCTTTTATTTTTTACAGCATTAATATTTTGAAATACTGCATTTTTTGTATATGTTTCTACAGCTTTTGAATATTGAGGAGAATCTATCATTGCTATGATGTCAGGATTCATTTCCAATATTTCTTCAGCACCGAGAATAGGCATTTCTGATTTTTCATAAGAATTGCTGATGCCTAATATTGATGTTGTATATGCTGCTCCGCCATAATCTTTTCCATGAACATATCCTGCACCTGTTTCTGAATCTGTAAGTCCCAAGAAAAGCATTTTATCTGTATCATTATCTTTTTTGAAAGATGAAGCTAAATCAACATATCCCTGTAGTTTTTTTATAAGTTCTTCTGATTTGTCTTCAGCATTAACAACTTTTGATATTATTCTTATATTATTATAGTAGGCGTTTAAATTTGTTGCTATAGTATGATCATTCAATATTATCACTGGTATTTTAAATTCATTTTCTATTCTATTAATTAATTCCTGATGATAACTGTTTTCAGATAAAGAACCATAAGGAACTATTATAATAACGTCTGGTGAAACTTCTAATATTTTTTCAAAATTATAACTGCCGTATCCTGCCCAGCCTACATTTGGAATCGATAATATATTTGTTACTATATAAAAGTTATCGGATCTGTCTGCATTATAAGGACCTGATTGAGGATATACTCCTCCTGTAGCTGCTAATAAATTATCTTTTCCTAATGCTTTTAAAGTTTGAGGTATGAAGCCTCTGTCTATTGATATTATTTTTATTATTTGCATCTTTTGTATTATTGCATGAAATAAAATATAAAGCTGTAAATAATATAAGCAATAAATATTTTTTCATTTTTTATGCTCCTATTTTTTATTATTGCTAATAAAAATTGTTTTCTCACTTTGTGTGCTTATGGCAAAGGCTCACAATTTTTATATTTTACCAATGAAAATTATTTAGATTATTTTTTATAAATTATATTTCAATTATCTAATTTGCAAAGTTTAATACTTTCATCATTAATTATTCTTCTTATAATTTCTATATTAGAATCATCGAAGTTTTTAGGGAAGTATATGCTTTTTATTTTTATATTACTGTTATTTAAAATTGCTCTGTAATCGTAATTTTCTGAGTTATATCTGAACATAGAAAATAAAGTGTCATAATTAATATTATCTTCTTTAGTGATAAACTTAGCAGTTTTTCCATAAATATTTTCTTCATTATTATGATTTTTTGTTTTAATTATAATTGAATCATTGGATTCATATTCTATACATATAATATTATCATCTAAATTATTAATAGATGAACTAAATGAAGAGAAATCAATATTCATTTTCTTATTAAAATTTTCTATAACAGGTTTTATTGCTGTTAGTTTTCCTGAATCTATTGACTGCTCTAAAATATCAAATATATTCTCTGTTTCTGTTTTTTTATCCAATAATAATTTAAGAGTATCTGTATTATAATTAATATTTTTGTATAGATTGTAAGAAGAATTATTTTTATGTATATTATGGAACTCTATAGTTTTATTTAAAGATTTTTCAAATAGGTCTAAAAAGTCATTATATTTTATTATATTTCCTTTCAATAAAGTATATGATAATAAAAATATATTATAGCTTGCAAAATTATCTTCTCTTAAATCAAAATTATCTATATATCTATTATAAGTATTAAGAAGTGAATCATAATCTTTTTTCAAATAGTATATAACAGCCAAATTATTATAAAGCTCGAAAGATGATTTTTTATTTTCTATTAATTTATTATAGCATATAGAGGCATTATCATAATCTTTTATTCTATAGTATGACTGAGCTAGAATATTATAAATATCATCATCTCTTTTATCTATTCTTGATGCATATTCTATGACTTTATTATAATCTTTATTATCAAAACATATTGAAAGTAATTTATCATAATGTTTAAATGAATTAGGATTTACTTCTATAATTTTATCTGCAATACTTAAAGCATCATCATATTCTTCTAAATCAAGATATATATTAAATAATATTTCATAAGAATTGCTGTATGAAGGATTAAGTTCTAATGCTCTATTTAAATAGATTAATGATTTTTCTTTTTCGCCTAAATAATAGTAGGATAAACCTATGCCGTTATAGGAATCAGCATTATTATTATTTATATCTATTGATTTATTGAAATTTTCTATTGCATTGTTATAGTCTTTTAAATTATAATAAGCTAGTGCCAAATTATTATAAGCCTTATAATATCTGTCATTAATTTCTATGGATTTATTAAAATAGTTTATAGCTTTATCATATTCTTCATTAGATGAGTAGCATATACCTATAAAGTTATAAGCCTTATAAGCATTTGAGTTTTTTTCTATCACTCTTTCAAAACATTCTATAGCTTCATAATAATATTTTTTAGAATAATAGCTTATGCCCAATTTATTATAATCGGTAAAAGTATTAATATCTAATTTTTTAGCCTTATCAAAATAAAGTGCCGCCTTATCGAACATCTTTCTATTGAAATAAACTAAAGCTAAATTATTATAGGCATTTGCATATTTAGGATTAATATCTATAGCTATATTGAAATATTTTATTGCATTATCATAATCTTTTAAAAATGAGTATACTGCTCCCAAAGTATTAGCTATTTTGCATGACTTACCATTATACTGAAGGAATTTAGTAAAGCATTCTATTGCCTTTTCATAATTACTAATATTATAATAGCTCATTCCAAGCATATCATAAGCTTTAAAAACTCTTTCATCTAAAGATTTTGAATGTTCAAAAAACTCTATTGCTTCATTATATTTTTTATTTTTATAATAGAATAAAGCTAGATTATTAAAAGCCTTATCATATTTAGGATTAATTTCTATAGCTTTATTAAAATTTTCTATAGCATTAGTATAATCTTTTTTTTCAAAATAACTTATTCCAAGCAGATTATATGCTTTAAAAGAATTAGGGGTAATTTTTAAAGTTTCATTGAAACATTCTATAGCTTTGTCATACTGTTTTATAGCATGGTAACTTATACCAAGAAGATTATAAGATTTAAAAGTTTTTATATCTACTTTTTTAGCTTCTTCAAAATATCTTACAGCATCTTCATACTCTTTAAGCTCAACGCATACTTGTCCTTTATATAGATTTGCTCTATAATTTTTAGGAACTTTTTTTAGTATAACATCTAATATTTCAAGAGTCTGATGATAATCTTCATTATTAAGTCTGTATGAAACTTCATTTAAAAGATTTTCCATCTTTGTATTGTACATAAAAACCCCGTATACAATTATTGTAAATATTTTACAATGAATATGTATATTATGTCAACATTAAAATGCAATTTTTTATTTATTAAAATACTTTTTTAAATCATCATCATTTATATTAATAGATATAAGTTTTTTGCTGTTTTTCTCACCCTTTAATATTTCAACATCTCTTTTTTTGATATTAAGCTCATCAGCCAAAAAATCAATTATAGCCTTATTAGCTTTGCCGTCTATAGCCTTAGCCATAATACGAATGGAATAGGCCCCATTCTCAAATTTAAAACTGTTGGATTTAGCTCCCGCTGTTACTTTAACTTCTATGTTCATGTATTAGAGTTATAATTTTGTTTATTATATTTTTATTAAAACTTATAATATTTCTTTTGTCAATATAAGTTATATGAATCCAATAGAATTAAAATTATTTATGTCATTTAACTTTATTATTTCTTTCAATGCAGATAATGTATTTATAATATTTTTAGATGTGTACTCAATATTAGCATTAAATATTAAATCTCTAAATAATACTATCTTTTCTAAATCAGATGAAGATATGATACCATTTTTGTTTTGGCATAAATATAATAATGAAGAAAATAATATTTTATCTTTTATATCCAATTCATAATTTTCAGGTTCTTCAAAAAGTATATAATCTAAAATATTTTCATTATAATAATTTTTTATTTTTTCTTTATTAGATTTTATAAATTGAAATGCTAGAACAATCCAATCTAATATTTTATATAATTTTATTTTATTATCTTCTTTAATACTCATTAAATCAAAATTAAAATCTGTTTCTTTATCGTCTTTTTTACAAATATTATTTTCTATTACAAAAATATTTCTAGTCCAATATAAAATAGTATTTGTAATATCATCTGTATTATAAATATAATCTGACATTGTATTTTATCTAATTGTGAATTCTTATTTATTAATCTTACATATATTTGTAAACCCAGCAGTAGGCACTCCTAAACCTCTTATAAGCCTAGCCCAATAATTAACCTGTGCCGCAGTGGAAGCTAATATTAATATTGCACGCTCTGAATACTCTTTTTTTACTTCTGTGATTAATTCTTCTGATATTATTACAGGTGTTTTTGTTATAGCTGAAATATATTTTAAAGCTGTTTTCTCTTTGTTTGATAGAGTAGGGCAGGAATCTATATCTTTATTTTGTAAATATTTTATTTCTTCATCAGTTACATTTTCTTTATCATATTCAAAGCTGTTCATATCTATACAAAATGGGCACACCACATCTATTGAAATCTGTATCCTTATGAGTTTTAAAAGTCTTTTAGGTACTTCTTTATCATCATGAGTTATTAAGGCTTCCATTACACCTGAACTTATTGCAGTTTTAGGATTCCAAGCTAAAATCTTTGGAAGGAGTAAATCTTTTTTAACTTTCTTTTTTGCTATCCACATAGGCAGTTTCAAAAAGAATGGTATTTTCTTAGGCGGGTTAATGTAGGCAGTAGTTTCACTTTCAAAATAATTTTCTTTAGTGCTTTGTATGTCAAAATTGATATTATCCATTTAATTGTCCTTTTTTCAAAAATTTTTGTATATTATTATTGTTTTTAAGCTATAAAATCAACTATTTTTATATATTTTAAAATAAAACAATTTTTTATAATAATGTATATATAATTATTTACAAGTAGCTTCAAATTTATTAAATATGATTTATAATATATCACTAATAGTGTAAGGGAGCTTATGGAAAATATTAATAAATATCTGCATGAAGTAGATGAACATATAAAAAATAAGAACTATAATGATGCATTTTCCTTATGCAATGATATTTTATTAATAAACCCTAATAATATAGAAGCAATGTTTAAAGCCGGATATTGCTGTTATAGATTAAAAAAATATGATATATCTATGATGCATTTTATAAAGGCCTCTTCATTAGAGAAATTCAGCACCAATAAAGCTATATATAAATACTATATAGGAAGATGCTACTATTCATTGAGAGTATATAAAGAAGCACTTGAATATTTTAAAAATGCGTACAATTTGGATAATAACAATAAATATTATACTCTATGGCTTGGAATAACATATTCTAAAATAGCTGTAAATGATAATGATTATAATACAGCATTAATGTATTTATCTATGTCTTTAGGTTCGGAAGATTATTTAGTATACGGATATATAGGGTATTGTCATATTCAATTAAAAAATTATGATAAAGCTATTATGTATTTAAATAAATCTGTAAATTTGAAGGATAATGATTATCTTAGCAGATATTATTTAGGAAATACATATTTTATAATGCAGGTATATGATAAGGCTTTGGAGCATTTAAGCGAATCTGTTAAATTAAAAGATGATGATTTTGATAATTGGTTTACTTTAGGTTTGCTGTATAAAGTTATAGATGAGAATTCATTATCAGATGAATGTTTTGAAAAGGCTAGAAATATCGCTTTGGATAATAATGATATTGATGAAGAGCTTGACTGTTTTATTAAACTTACTGATTCCCAAAATGATGAATATTTGAATTATTTGTATCTTGGCATCTGCTATGCAAAACTAGAAAGCTATAAAAATGCTGTACATTATTTGCTTGAATCCATAGCTATAAATGAAAAATATAGTAATGAAAATAATTATTTAGCCTATTATTGGATAGGGTATATTAATTATATAGACAGCGAATATGAAGATGCAGTAAAGTATTTTGAAAAGTCTTTAAATCTAAACGATGATAATGAAGAAAATTACTTGGTTTTATTATGGCTTGGCGATTGTTATTTCAGATTGGGTAATTATAAAAAAGCTTTATTTAATTTAAAAAAATCTATAGAAATTAAAGATAATGAGGCAGAAGCTTATAAATTGATATCCGAATTGTATTTAAAAGTAGGGAAGAAAGAGAAATATAATAATTATATAAGTAAATATAAAAAACTTATAAAAAACGCTAATATGTATGACAATAATACTTCAAAGAGATATGATGATTCTCAAGAAAATATAAGTGCTGTATTTGAATATAATGAATATGATAATGAGTCGGATACTATTTATCAAAAAGAAGAAATAGTAAATAATAATGAAGAAATCCATTCAAAAAAGAGTGATATTTATCATTTTATCAATCTTTTATTTCAAGATATAGAAGAGAATGATTTATACAATTTATATTCATCTAATACCGAAAAAAAATCCTATATAGATTTTAATGATTTTAACATAGATAATTATTTATCATATAGAAATATAATTAATAATGCTGTAAAAGATAATTTTGATAATACAGATAAAATAACATCAGTAAGAAATATCATAACAAATTATAATATAGAAAATGGTGTTATCAATGATTCAGAAATAGAGTATGCCAAAAAAGTTATAGATGATATAGAAGAATTATTTAACCATACTTCCGAATGTATATTAAATACCATGCATTACTATTATAGAAAGAAAGATATAGAACTTTATTTAATATTAATGAATATAATAGAAAATAATTTATAAAAAATAAAGCACATATATTTTGTATATATGTGCTTTTTTTAGTATAATATTATTTATAGTTTGAAAAACTTCATAGCTTGCTGTAATGAATTGGCTTGAGCAACTAAATCTTTTGAGGCATTTTCAGCATCATTTACCAAAGCATTATTCATTTGAGTAGCTCCGTCCATTTCGGATACTGCTCTATTAACCTGCTCAACACCTGATTGCTGTTCCACTGCTGCAGAACTTATTCCTCTCATTATATTGGCAGTTTCATCGATTTTTGCTCTTAAATCTGCAAATATTTCCTGAGAATGATGAGCTGTTTCAGTTGCCTTATTAATTTTATCATAAGCATTTTCTACTAAATCTGTGATATCTTTTACTGATGACTGAGTAGTTTGAGCAAGATTTCTTACTTCGCTTGCTACAACAGCAAAGCCTTTTCCTTGATCTCCAGCTCTTGCTGCTTCTACAGATGCATTCAATGCTAATATATTAGTTTGGAATGCTATATCTTCTATTATTTTAGTGATATTTTTTATTTTTGTACTTGCATCATATACTTCCTCTATATTTTTAGTAGTTTGTATAATAATATCTCCTGCTTCGTCTATAGAAGATTTTGAAGATATCATCATATTATTTCCTGTTATAGAGTATTCAGTAGATGATTTTATAGTAGAAGCCATCTGTTCCATAGAAGCTGCTGTCTGCTGCAAACTAGCTGACTGAGCTTCTGTTCTTCTTGATAATTCCATATTACCTTTAGCTAATTTTTCTGAAGCATTCATTATACATATAGAAGCATCATTAACTTCTTTTATAGTTTCAACTAATTTATGTCTCATATTAGCAAAGCTATCTGCCAGTATTCCAATTTCATCTTTTCTAGGTTTTATTTTTCCTGTGAATTCTGTTAAATCGCCTCTTTCTATCTTTTGAGCTTCATCTACTACTAAAGATAAAGGTTTTGTTATAGACCTTATAAATATATTAATGAATATTGCTATTGCTACTATTGTAATAATTCCCAAAACGATTCCGCTTAATATAGCTTTTCTGCTTTCAGCAAATATTTCTTATGAAGTCATAGTCATAGAAGTTATCCAAGGTACATATTTCATTTTTGTATATGACCCCATCATCTTATGATTATTAGCAGTATATTCAACAACTCCTTTTGATAATTTTTTATCAAATACTTCTTTATAAACTTGAGGGGCATCTGTATTAACTTTATTATAATCAGTATTCATAAGAACTTTCAGGTTAGGACCTATTACATCTAGTCCGCCTGTATCTCCTAATTTTATGCCTTCTATATAATTTTTATAAAATTCTTTCCAGTTAAAAACAGTATATAAATAACCTATTTCTCTATTCTCATATTTTATAGGAGCAGCAAAAATAAATGATAATTCACCATTAACTACTGAAGGAGCAAGACCATTTCCATAGCTTACACTGCCATATCCATATTCTTTATTATGAAGTTTATTCCAAACATTTATGTTTCTATCTGTGAATTTAGTACCTATCCATTTAGGGTAATCGCTGTCTGCTATTATAATACCATTTCTATCAACTATTCCTACATGTATAGCACAGGCATTTTTTTCTCTGAATGTTCTTAAAGTTGAAGTTAATGTTGTTAAACTATTTTCATTAGGATTAGATACCTGTTCTACTATTATTGGAACAGAGGCGTAAGTTTCAAGTATATAAGATTGAGTTCTAAACCAAGCATCAAATACTGAAGCATAACCCATTACTGTTGTTTCAAAACCTTCGAATCTGCTTTTAGATATTCCATTTTCTGCTATTGTAAGCGAAATAATAAGCATTACAGTTATCAATATAGTGGTAACAATACAAAGAATTACAGGAACTTTTACCGCCAAACTATTAAATTTACTCATCCATATACTCCATATATTTTATGAAAAAATTATCAACGCTTTGAATTTAATAATTATTTTTACATAGTCAATAAATTTTTTTATATTTTTACATTTTTCTAAAAAAAATTTAGATATTTTTAATTTAATTAATAATTAAAAAGTAATCATTAATGATTGATAAAATCCGAATATTATCGATGATATAGAATTTTTAAATATAAATTATGGTGCGAAAATTATGAATATTTTTATTAACGGCAAAGAATTATCAGTAATGCTTGAAAATGAAACTAATGCTTATGAAGTATTAAAACCAATAGAAGAATGGTGCAATTCTAATGACTTTTTAATAAATAAAATCATTATAGATAATAAAGAAATGCAGCCTTATATAGATGAAGAATATGAAACTATACCGGTAGAAAATATACAGAAAATAGAAGTTGAAGCATTAAGTCAGGCGGAATATTCCTTATATTCTATTATGTCTATTGTTGAGTATATAGAAAAAGTATCAAATACTGTTTCAGTTACTGCTAAAGATATAGAAGATTTGAAAGACGGTATGTATTGGGTATTAGATTCTATACCTAGAACTATATTCCTATTTAATATGAGTTTGGATTCTTATGGAATCATTCATATATTAAAAATGCTTGAAGTGAAGTTAGAAAAATTTAACAATGCATCAGATAATATAGATAAATTCAATGAGTTTTTTAATAATGAGTTTAAACCTTTCCTAACTGAAAAAATGCTTCCTACTATGTACACAGTAATAGAAGAAGCTAAAATAAATACAATATTCCTTTTTGCGGGAAATATCACTGGAAGTAATGCTTTATATAAAGTAGGAAGTCTTCCTAAATTCCTTCCTCTAATATTGGATATACTTGATTCTATAGTTAATAAACTTCAATCAGGAAATGATAAAGAGGCTTTTATATATGCTGAGAAATTTTCCCGTATCGTAAGTTATGCATTCAGCATACTTTCAAATGTAGCTTCTATTTATTCAATAGATTATTCTCAAATTTCTTTAAATTCTGTAACTCTTACAGATGCTATAAACGATTTTAATGAAATGATGAATAATGTTTTAGATGCTTTTGCAAATGAGGATTATATATCAATAGCCGATTTGCTTGAATATGAAATCAAAGAAAGAATAGAAAATATTATGAATTATATACCGCTTGTAGAGGAACATATTGAAAAACTCAATGTTTGATTTTGAAGAGGACCTTAATAATTTCAGACCTATGGCTGAAAGAATGCGTCCTCTCACTATAGAAGAAGTTTTTGGTCAGCATCATATATTAGACAAAAATAAAACTTTAAGGAAAATGATAGATAATGATAAAATTACGTCTATGGTTTTCTTTGGCCCTCCTGGAGTAGGAAAGTCAACTGTTGCATCAATTATAGCTAAAAAAACTAAAAGCGAATATATAAAACTCAATGCCGTACTTTCAAATGTTTCTGAAATAAGAGAAGCTATAAAAAAAGCCGAAAAGAATTTAGAAAACAGAAAAAAGACTATACTATTTATAGATGAGATACATAGATTCAATAAGAGTCAGCAAGATGCTTTACTTCCTGCAGTTGAAAACGGATCTGTTATACTTATAGGAAGCACAACATTAAATCCTTATTTCTATCTTAATAATGCACTTCTATCTCGTATAATGCTTTTCGAGTTTAGAAATCTTGATGATAATGATATAAAGGAAGCTGTATTAAAAGCTATTACAGATAAGAGGGGACTTGGTGAAGATGATGTGGCTGTTGAAGATGAGGCTGTTAATTTAATAGTACGTTATTCTCATGGCGATGTAAGAAAGGCCTTCACATATCTTGAAGCATCATACTTGGCAACTCAAATAGATGAAACTAAAGAAAAACTCACCATTACAGAAGAGATAGTAAGAGATGTTACAAGCAAGCAGTCTATAACTTTCGATGAAGATGAACATTACAACACTATAAGTGCATTTATAAAGAGTGTAAGAGGAAGCGATCCTAATGCTGCTATTTACTATTTAGCTAGAATGCTTGAATCCGGAGAAGACCCTAGGTATATAGCAAGACGTTTATGTATATTAGCTTCTGAAGATATAGGACTTGCCGAGCCTAATGCTATGAATATTGCTTCTTCTCTTGTGAGTATTGTTGACTTTATAGGTATGCCTGAAGGAAGAATACCTTTAGCTGAGGTTACTATTTATTTAGCATTATGTCCTAAATCAAATTCCGCTTACAATGCCATTAATAAAGCTATTAGAGATATAAGAAACGGAGAATTATATTCCATTCCAAACTATCTAAGAGATAATCATTCAGCAACATTCGATAAAAAAAGTAATGAAGAATATAAATATCCTCATGATTATCCTTATCATATAGTAAAGCAGGACTATTTAGAGCATGGGATAAAAAAAGAGTATTATGAACCTGTGGATATAGGCGAAGAGAGAGAACTCAAAAAACGTTATGAGTGGATCATAAAACATATATAAATATAAATTCAATTTTTATTCGTTTCAATATTAAAAAATATCATAAAAATATAGACTAATTCTGTAAATTATATATAATTAAAAAATAAATTTGTACATCATATATTGGAAATATTTATGAAAACAAATAAATTAAAAGTAATTTTATACTTTATTGTTATATCAATATTTTTATTCTCATGTTTGAAAAATAAAGAAGAAAAAGATGATATTATTATATTTGCTTCTGCTAGCTTAATGAATCCATTAATTGAAATATGCACTAATTATGAAAAAGAAACAGGTAAAAAGATAGGCTGTACATTTGATTCATCTGGAAGGTTAAGAAAACAGATACAATCCGGAGTTTATTCTGATTTATATTTTTCAGCTTCTGCTAGAGAAATGAATATATTAAAAAGTATAGATTTATTGCACAATGATAGTATAACAAATGTACTTAAAAATGATATAGTATTAGTTGTGCCAAAAAATTCAAATATATATCTTGACTCTTTTTGGGATTTAACTAATGATTATGTAACGAAGATAGCTGTTGGAGAATCAATGACTTCTTCTATAGGACAATATACAGAGGAAATATTAAAAAAATTTGATATATATGATATGATTTCAGATAAAATTATATATGGTAAGGATACTAAAGAAGTAATTGATTTGGTAAAAAATGATAAAATAGACTGCGGAATAGTTTATATAACAGAAGCTATACTTAATAATAATAATGATTTGCAAATAGCTGCTGAGCCTAAAACTCATACAGATATAGTTTATAGTATTGCTGTACTTAAAAAATCTTTGAAAGAAAAAGAGGCAAGAGATTTTATTAATTATTTATTTTCAGAAAAAAGCATCAATATATTAAAAGATTATGGATTTGGAATAGTTATATAAATAATAGGAATTAAAAAATGAGAAAAATAATATTAATAATTTCATGTTTGATGATTTTATTATCATGTAGAGGATCAGTAACATCTCCTAATAATACTGATAATAATAGCGGAAATATCACTGAAGAGCCTACAGAACCACCAATGACAGAAGAAGAAGAATTAAATAAATATGGTTTAGAAATAGATACTGCTACTGCTGAAAATATAAGGGAGTCATTAGAAAAATATTTTAAAGATAATGGTAAATATAAATTAATATTTAAAGGCGTTTCTACAAAAATGTATACTGGACATGTTAATCTTGCTACTATAATAGGTGAGATTAAAGACATTACAGATATAACAGTATCGTTTAAAAATGTACAATTTCAAAATAATAAGCTTCCTGATAATATATTAGGAAGTACTTCATTTGGTAATAATAACATAACAAAAGTTATTCTTCCTGATTATATAACTGCTTTTGGAGACGAAGTATTTTTCCAGTGTATATCATTAACCGAAGTTAATATGCCTAAAAGCTTAACAGAAATAGGAATCAGTATTTTTGTTCATACAAAAGTAAAAAATATTAGCTTACCTAATGGACTAAAAATTATAAATGATAATGCTTTCTCAATGTCTGATATAGAAAATATAGATATCCCTGATTCTGTAATAAGAATAGGGGAATATGTATTTGCATCATGTTATAAATTACAGAGTGTGAAATTATCTGAAATTTAAGTGTTATAGATAAATTTACTTTTTCAGACTGTCCTGCATTAAAAACTATAAACATACCAAAGTATATTACTTCTATAAATGATTATGCTTTTTATCCTTGTAATTCATTAACAAGTATAACATTTTTATCTTCAACACCTCCTTCAATGAATGGAGATAAAATTTTTAAAAATACTTTAAAAACTATATATGTACCTAGAGGGGCATCTTCAGCTTATGAATCGTTAAAAGGCAAACATGGTATTTCTGCAGATGTAGTTATAAGCGAGATATAGTTTATAGTATTGCCGTACTCAAAAAGTTATGGATTTGGAATAGTTATATAAATAAGATAATTGAATATGAGAAAAATAATATTAATAATTTTATCTTTTATGATTTTTTTATCATGCAGAGGAACAGTAACGTCTCCTAATAATATTGATAATAACGGAAATACCACTGAACCACCAATAACTGAAGAAGAATTAAATAAATATGGTATAGAAATAAACACTGCTACTGCTAAAAATGTAAGGGAATCATTAGAAAAATATTATAATGATAAAGGCGAATATAAAGTAATATTTAAAGGTATTTCTACAAAATATTATGATAAATCTAGCAGTCTTGGTACTATAATAAATGAGATTAAAGATATAATAGTGTCATTTGAAAACGTGAAATTTCAAAATAATAAACTTCCTGATTATATATTAGTAAATACTTCTCTTGACAATTATAATATAGCAAAAGTTATTCTTCCTGATTATATAGCTATTTTGGGAAACGAAGTATTCTTTAATTGCAAAGTTTTAACAGAAGTAAATATGCCTAAAAGCTTAATAGAAATAGGAGGCAGTATTTTTTATAATACAAAAGTAAAAAATATTAATTTACCTAATGGATTAAAAACTATAAATGATTATGCTTTTGAAATTTCTGCTATAGAAAGTATTGATATGCCTGATTCTGTAACAAGTATAGGAAAAGAGGCATTTGAGGCATGCAGGCAATTACAAAGCATGAAATTATCTAAAAATTTAATTGTTATACCTAAATCTGCTTTTACTAGCTGTTCTGGATTGAAAACTATAACTATACCAGAGTCTGTTACCTCTATAGAAGATTTAGCTTTTTATGCATGCAGCGGTGCTGAAAATATTGTGTTTGAAGGTGCAAATCCAAAATTAACAACTATAGGGGACTCTGCTTTTGGATATTGTAGAAAATTAACAACTATTACAATACCTGCTAATGTTATAAGCATTGGAGATCTTGTTTTTTCTACCTGTGAGTCATTAACAAGCATAACATTTTTGTCAGCTAATCCTCCTTCAATAAATGGAGATAATACTTTTAAAGGTACTATTTTAAAAACTATATACGTGCCTACAGGTGCATCTGCGGCTTATCAATCTTTAAAAGGCAAGCATGGTATTCCTACAGATGTAGTTATAACTGAGATGTAATTTGATTTAAAACCTATTTAACGCACGGTGAATACGTTTTTTATATAATTTAAATTGTAATTCACAATTAACATATATTTCAAATTTTGCTCTTCGTGCGGTTAATACACAACAAATTTAAAAATAACTTGGGTGGGCAGCTAAAATAACAGCTTGAAACAAAAAAGAAAAATAATGTAGAAATTACTTAACGATGTAAAAAGCCTAAAGGGCGGGCAAGTGTAATTAATTTTTTTTAAATTTAGAATTTTATTTTAACGCTTTAATTATCATCTTTAGAAGGAGAATTCAATGTGAGATTAGCATTCTTTTGCCATTTATTTGAATAATAATAAACTAAATGGAAAACCATATTAAAGAAGTTACTAACAGACATAGAAATCCACACTCCCCATAAACCTATTTTTGGAGATAATAAATAAACAACAGGAATTCTTACTAAAAAATGTGTGAATAAAGTAAACAGCATAATTACAAAAGTTTTTCCTGAAGCATTAATAATACCATTTGCTGGAAATATAATGGCAACTAATATCGTTGCTGGTACGCCGGCATATATATAGCTTTTCATGTAAGGCATTATATTGTCATCTTGTACAAATATATTTATAATAAACTCTGGAAAAAGCATACATAATGCAGTCATAATCAATGCTATAGCTAAAGAAATTTTTAATCCGGTACCAAATATTTCTTTTATTCTATACATTTTATCAGCACCAATATTCTGAGCGGCCATAGTTCCTACACCTGAAAGAATAGCAGAAAGCGGTACGAATGATAAAGCATCTATTCTAGCAGCTACAGCAAAAGATGCTGAAGCTAATTCTCCATAAGAATTAATAACTTTATTTAAAAATAGCCAGCTTATAGAAGATATCAGCTGCATAAGAGTGAAAGGCAAACCTATTTTAATTATTAATTTTGTTATGTTTAAATCAAATGTGAAATTAAGCGGATTAGCCCTTACAATACTGTTTTTTGCTTTTAAGTAAATCATACTTACTATTACAGATATAGCCTGTGCAAATACTGTGGCATAAGCGGCACCTTCTACACACATAGCTGGAATTGGACCTATTCCTTTTATTAAAATAGGATCTAATACTATATTTATTACAGAAGATATTATCAAAAATATTAAAGGTCTTACAGTATCTCCTATACCTCTAAGCAAAGCAGAAACGAAAGTATAATAAAATACAAATGGAAAACCTATCATACTTATTCTAAAATAATTAACAGCATCTTCCATTATAGTTTCGGAAGTATTTAAAAATATCATAAGTTCAGGAGCGAATACATATCCTAATACTGATAATATTAAAGCAGTTATTAAACTTACAGTAGTTGAAACTTTAGAAATGTATGTTACATATTCTTTATCATTGGCGCCGAAATACTGTCCTATTAAAACATTCACAGCAGTTGCTATTCCTGAAGCTATGGCTGTAACAACCATTGTAAGAGGGAAACTTATTGCAACAGCTGCAAGTCCTTTAGAACCTACAATCTGACCTATCCAAATGGCATCAACTGTAGAGTATGCCACATTTAATAGGTTTCCAAATATCATAGGAATAACTAATATTAAAAGACCTTTGGATACATTACATTCTGTTAAATCTAATACTTTTTCTTCTTTTGCCATTATTAATTTACCTTAATCATTTTATATTAGGTAATATTATACAGAAGATATATAAAAGTCAATAAGCAGTATTTTTTATTTTTTATACATTATGTTCAGCTGCCGAATGAGAGGCTATATTTGCATCTTTTTTCCATTTGTTGGAGAAGTAATATAATAAACTTAAACTCATACTAAAGAAGTTGCTTACAGCCATAGCAGTCCAAATTCCCCATAATTCCATTTGAGGAGATATCATATATGCAAGAGGCACTCTGATTATTATATGAGCACAAAAAGCAAATAGCATAAGCATAAAAGTTTTACCAGCTCCATTAATAACACCGTTTGCAGTAAACATTACAGCAAGCATTATTATAGAAGGCATAACAACATAAATATAGCTTTTAGTATATTTCAAAACACTCATATCTTTAGTAAACATTCTTACAATGATCTCTGGAAACAATACCGAAAAAATAGCCATAAATGCTGATATTCCTACAGAAATCATCATTCCTGCTTTAAATATTTCCTTTACTCTCTCCATTTTTCCGGCACCTATGTTTTGAGCTGTCATAGTGGCAATACCAGCAGATAATGCTAAAAGCGGAAGAAATGATAAAGAATCTACTCTCATAGACACAGCAACAGATGCAGAAGCAGCTTCTCCATAAGTGTTTATAAGTCTATTTAAAAATAACCAGCTTATAGACACTATTAACTGCATAGCTGCAAATGGAAGCCCTATTCTAAACATTAATTTAGTTATATTAAGATCGAAAGCCAAATCAAAAGGATTAGCTTTTACAATACTGTTTTTCATTTTTAAATATATCATAGATACGGCAACTGAAACAAATTGTGAGAAAGCTGTAGCATAAGCAGCACCGTCAAGTCCCATAGGTGGAAAAGGTCCTATTCCTTTTATCATAAGCGGGTCTAATATTAAATTCAAAACGGAGGCAATAGCTAAAAATATCAAAGG
Source organism: uncultured Brachyspira sp. (assembly GCF_944393015.1). GTDB lineage: Bacteria > Spirochaetota > Brachyspiria > Brachyspirales > Brachyspiraceae > Brachyspira. The sequence goes on along the minus strand of NZ_CALXYQ010000009.1, from coordinate 6,704 downwards.
TCTTACAGTATCTCCAATTCCTCTAAGCAAAGCAGATACTAGAAAATAATAAAACATAAATGGAAAACCTATCATGCTTATTCTGAAATAGCTAACAGAATATTCCATTATACTATCTGCAGTATTTAAAAATCTCATCATAGCAGGAGCAAATATATATCCTATAATAGCCAAAGCTAAAGCAGTTATCAAACTTATAGTAGTTGAAACTCTTGAAACATATATTACAGAATCTTTATCATTAGCACCGAAATACTGTCCTATTAAAATATTGGAAGCTACTGTAACGCCTGAAGCTATAGCCATAAGTATTAATATTATTGGAAAACTAACAGCAATAGCACCAAGTCCTTTAGGTCCTATCATCTGACCTATCCAAATAGTATCAACTATATTGTATGCAATATTTAAAAGGTTTCCTAATATCATAGGTATAACTAATTTTATAAGTCCTCTGCTTACATTACCCTCGGTAAGCTCCAACATCTTATCTTTTTCCATGATTGTCCTCATTCATAAGTTTTTATAATTGTGTAGTGTTTTTATTTTTATCATAATCTTTTCATAAAAATGAGGTTTGAAACATATTATATTTTCAAAACCAATTCATAACTTTTTTATTATTTTTTATTTATAGAAAAAAGTTTAAAAAGTATAAAAGCATTCAATAAATATAATTCAGAAGATTATATTTATTATGTAGCAAAATAGATTTAATAGTATTTCCAATTAGAGATAGAAACAAATTACATTTTACAGCAATATTATCAAATGTATATATTTGATAATATAAATAAAACTGCAGTAATTTCATACAATTTCCTATATGATTATAAGTTATAAAAACGGAATATATGTTTTCTATTAAAAACTAATTAGTAATCTTATATTTTTAAAAAATAAAGTCAATATCAAAAATGTATTATTTATAAAAATTTAATATTATATAGTATAAAATATAATTTATTAATATTATCTTCTTCTAGTAGAAGATCTTCTGAAAGTAGATTGTTTTCTTGTAGAGCTTCCTGAACTAGGTTTGAATAATGTTCTTCTTTTGGTGGTAGAACTATTGTTATCGACAGTTGTTGTTTTAGTTGTAGAGCTTGAATTGTTAAATATGCTTCTTCTTGTTGAAGTTCTAGTATATCTGTCATCATAATAATCTCTATTAATAGTTCTTCTTTGACCATAATCATCATAATATACAGGTCTTCTATTGTCCATCATATTCATAAGCATCATATATGTAAAGAAACTGCTTCCAAATCCGCTGTTATTTACTATTCTTTGAGCTCTTTCAGGCTGAATTTCTTCAATGAAGTTTGTATATTTAGTGAAACTATTTGTAGGAAAAGGCACATTAAATTCGTACTTTCCTTTATCAAACATCATAGGACCTATTTGTGACATAGAAGTATTAACTATGACATCATCATCATTTAAAAATTGAGAAACTAAAAATATATTTTCTGATTGTCTGCCTGACTTTTTAGCTTCTACTACTACTTTTATACTATCATTTTCCTTACTTGCTGATACAACTTCAAAATATGATTTTGACGGTGCAAAACAAGAAATAAAAATAAAATTTAAAAACAATAAAATATAAACTTTCTTCATAATCATAAACCTCATAATTAACTTATATATTTTTTATCTAGTCCAAATTAGTATAAGTAATTTTTTTATACTGATTTCTAATTCCATAAAGTTATTGGATAATGTTTTTCTTTCGCTTTTTATTAATAATTTCTGATATAAAATTTCATTGAGAAGATAAACTAGAAAATCTTCAACACTTGAATATACTTCTCCGGCACTTTCTGAAGTATAAAAAACTATTTCATTATTATTTCTTAATTCATTCGACACAGCATTTCTGATTCTTTCTTTTTCATCATCGTCTAAATCGTATATATGATCTTCTAATTCTTCTCTATTTTTTAAAACTTCAAATTGAAAATCATCTTCATAAAGAGCTCTTAATTCATCATACTCTACCATGTCAAAGTATTTTTTTACTTCGTCTAATATCATACAACCTCCTAAATAGAGTTTTATTATATATGATATTTTTTAGCTGTCAATATTTTTATATATACTGAAATGATTTCATTTTGCCGACCACTGCACATTATATAATTATTATCAACTTTTTTGCCGCACAAAAAAGTTGCAAAAAACGCAATTACTAGAACTTTATATTAAAAATATATGTATTAAATGTATGATATAACCTATATTTATACTAAAAATGCAGTTCTTTTGGTTCTCGCCGAAGGCGGGCTGTGCCTTATACCAATAAAAGAACTGGGGTATGGGGCAAAGCCCCATATATAAAAACAAAAATAAATTTATATTTTTGACAAACTGTATTTGTTTAGGTATATACTAAAAATTTTTAAGTTTGTCAATTTTTTTATTCAACTTTTTCCCGCCGCAAAAAGTTGCAAAAAGTGCAAGTATAAAATTAGTACTAAATAATACTAAAATTATCTTAAATGTAAGGTAATTCATAAAATTAAAGCCAAAATGCAGTCTTTTTGGTTCTTTGTGCCAACAAAAGAACTGGGGTGCGGGGCAAAGCCCTGCAAATATTTTAAATTAAAAAAATTATTTTGACAAAATATATTTGTTTATATACATTTTAAAGATCATGAAAAGATGGAATCATTTTATTATAAGTGCAGAATTGCTTAAATCCTATATCTTTTAGAATTTCTTTTGCTTCATTTATATGAAATCCCAAATGACTAGGCTGATGACTGTCGCTTCCTATGGTTATAATATTTCCTCCCAATTTATGATACAGATTTAATATATCTATTGAAGGCGTAGTATCTTTCAAACCGTATCTATGATATGAAGTATTAAATTCTATTCCTTTACCGTCTTTTATAACGATTTTTAATATATCTTCTATAATCGGTTTTACTTTTTCAAAAGGGTAAACGCCTTTTTTATCATATCGTATAATCAAATCTAAATGCCCAAGCACTGAATAATTTTTAAACATTTTTACAACATTTAGCATTTCTTCATAATAGGCTTCATTATATTCTTTTTGTGTTTTGTTTCTTTGAAAATCCTGAGTCCAGAATTCTTTATCATTTACTTGATGAACTGAAAATATAATAAAATCGAAATCGTATTTTTTTAAAAGAGCTTCATATTTATCGATAGTATGAGTTTGTATGCCGCATTCAAGTCCTGTTTTTATATTAATTTGTTTTCCGTATATTTCTTTCATTCTTTTAATATCTTCTATATACTTTGGATAATTCACATTTGAAATAGTTTTTTCATTTTTTATTTCAATTTCGTCACAATCTTTTTTTATACCATAATCCACATGATCGGTAATACAAATATCATCTATATTTAGTTTTATAGCATCTTTTATAACTTCTTCTAATGGATAATTAGAATCGTCGCTAAACTCTGTATGTACATGATAATCGGCAGTCATATAATAATCCTTTTTTATATTAATAGTTATCAATAATTTATTTTAATTATATCATTTATAATAAAAAGAGACAGCATATTTTTAATGCTGCCTCAAATTTATAAAGAATATTATGAACAAAAATTTTTTTACTTATTGAAGAGTTTTCATATCAATTACATATCTGAATTTTGCCTGACCTGTTGTAAGTTTTTGATACGCTTCATCAATCTGATTTGCGGCAATAATTTCAGTTTCAGGGTATATTTTATGTTTTAATGAGAAATCCAACATCTCTTGAGTTTCCTTAATACCGCCTATCATAGAACCATAAACTTTTTTTCCGCCTGAGAATATTAATCTTGCCAAATCTATGCTTTGTTTCAATTCTGCTGGAGGAAGTCCTACTATAGCCATTTCTCCGCCGTATTTCAATAGATCAACATAATTGTTAACATCATAACCAGTAGGAATTGTAGATATGATTAAATCGAAACGTACAGGAACATCTTTTGTAGAAGTAAATAAATCTTTTGCTCCCATTTCCAAAGCTTCTTTTTTCTTCTTATCATTTCTAGCAAATACATAAACTTGAGCACCCATATTAACAGCATATTTTACAGCCATAGAGCCAAGTCCTCCGAAACCTGCAACACCTACTATATCTCCTTCTTTTACTCCTGAGAATTTCAAAGGAGAATAAGTTGTAATACCTGCACATAGTAATGGAGCTACTTTTTCCATTGGGGCATCTTTTGGTACAGTAATAGCAAATTTCTCGCTTACTACTATATTATTAGAATATCCGCCGTAAGTAGGTTCATTATCATGAAAATGGTCTTTACAGTCATAGGTTAATACAGTTTGACCTCTTTCACAAAATTGTTCATGGCTTCTTTTGCATGCTTCGCATTCCCCGCATGAGTTTACCATACATCCTACACCTGCATAATCTCCTACTTTAAATTTAGTAACATTTTTTCCTACTGCTACAACCTTTCCGGCAATTTCATGTCCCGGAACCATAGGGTATATTCCTTCATGCCATTCGCTTCTTGCTGAGTGTATATCGCTATGGCATATTCCGGCATACATTATTTCTATTAATATATCATTATCACCCATAGAATGTCTTGAAAATTCAAATGGTTTAAAAGTATCTGTTTTGCTATGTACGGCATAACCTTTAGCATTTATTCTCTGGCCTGAATTAGCTTCTTCTAAGTTTTTATCAAGTAACATAAATAACTCCTTTTTATAAATATGGCATTATTATAACATTGAAGTGTACTCCAATGTCAATAGGCAATATACATATTTTTGAATTTTTATTACAAATCCCGCCCCTTATTTTTGTTAACTTTATTTACAATTAATAGCTTTATTCACATTTAAAGCCAATTCAGAAAAAGTATTCCCGCCCAAGCGTTTATTAGATTTAAAGTATATTAACCGCACGGTGAACGTATTTTTATATATAATTTCATTTCTATTAATAATTTAATTTATATTTATGGTTTCACTCTGCGTGCGGGTGTATAAGCTACAAATTTAAAAAAAACTTGGGGGGGTGCTGAAATTTCTAATGAGATTATCAAATATATTAAAAACAAAATATTCTAATCAAAATTATCAAGCCTAGAGGGTGGGGAGGCGAGAATAAAATTTAATAAAATACAATTTACTATTTTTTAAAAAGCTGTATAATTTAATACAAATTTTATTTAAGGATTTTTATTATGATAGATGTAAAATTAATAAGAGAAAATATTGAATTAGTAGAAGAAAACTTGAGAAAGAGAAGAAGCAAAGTATCTTTAGACAAGTTAAAAGCATTAGAACATGAAAGACTAGATTTATTGAAAGAAGTAGAGCAGGATAGAGCTAAAAAAAATGAATCTTCAAAAAAAATTGGCGAATGCATGAAAGCCGGCAATAAAGAAGAGGCAGAAAAAATAAAAGAAGAAATGAAAAACTTCACAGAATCCTTAAATAAAAAAGAAGAGAAGTTATCGCAGTTGGAAGAGGCCGTTAATAATGAAATACTTTATTTGCCTAATATGCTTTCTGAAGATGTTCCAGACGGCGATGATGAAAAAGCAAATAAAGAAATTATCAGATGGGGAGAGCCTCGTAAATTTGATTTTGAAGTAAAAGACCATGTTGATATAGCTATGGGTTTAGATATTCTTGATATAGAAAGAGCTGTTAGAATGTCAAGAACTCGTTTCTCACTTATGAAAGGAAAAGGTGCAGCATTAGAAAGAGCTTTAATTAACTTCATGTTAAAAAAACATACTACAGAACATGGTTATACAGAATATGTACCTCCTATACTTGTTAATGGCAGAACTATGACAGGTACTGGTCAGCTTCCAAAATTTGAGGAGGATTTATTTAAAACTACAGATGATCCTGCTTTATACCTTATACCTACAGCAGAAGTTCCTCTTACAAATATATACAGAGAAGAAATCATACCTGAAAACATGCTTCCTTTATATTGTACTGCTTATACACCTTGTTTCCGTTCTGAAGCTGGTTCTTACGGACGCGATATGAGAGGATTAATAAGACAGCATCAATTCGATAAAGTAGAATTAGTAAAAATATGTGCTGCTGATAAATCTAAAGAAGAACATGAAAAAATGCTTAAAGATGCAGAAAGTATTTTACAGGCATTAGAACTTCCATACAGAGTAGTTGTTCTTTCTTCAGGAGATATAGGAAATGCTGCTTATAAAACTTTTGATATAGAAGTTTGGCTTCCTTCACAAAACATGTACAGAGAGATATCAAGTGTAAGTAACTGCTGGGATTATCAGGCAAGAAGAATGCAGATGAGAACTAGAAGAAACGGCAAAACAGAATTAGTACATACATTAAACGGTTCAGGTATTGCAGTTGGAAGAACTTGGATTGCTATACTTGAAAATTATCAGCAGGCAGACGGAAGCGTAATAATTCCAGATGCTTTAAGACCGTTTACAGGATTTGATAAAATAGAAAAGGTTAATTAATGCCATCATCTAAAGACTTTCTTAATATAGTATTAAATAAACTAGAATCTTTAGATGATATTAATTATAAACAGATGATGGGGGAATACATAATCTATTATAACAAAAAAATAACAGCTTATGTATGCGATAATCATCTTTTTATAAAGCCTACTAATAAGGCAAAAACTTTAATAAAGGATTATATATTAAAGCCGCCTTATGAAAATGCTAAAGATATGATATTTATAGAA